>CAZNFW010000100.1:0-2061 GCA_964572725.1 uncultured Melioribacter sp. | reverse complement strand
GTCGGGGTAATATGTTTGGTACCTTAACCCTTGCAAAATGTTTTTCTCCTTTTGCATTTTTGATTAAGATTGCAAAACTTAAGCTAAGATTTGAAATGTAAGGGAATGGTCTTCCCGGATCAAATGCTAATGGTGTAAGTACGGGATAAATTTCTTTAATAAAATAGTTATTCAGTCCTTCTCTTTCTTCTTTTGTTAGTTCATCTATATTACAAATAAAAATTTTATTTTTTCTAAGTTCAGGAATTATGTAATTATTCCAATAGTCATAAATTTGATTTAACATTGGTTTTAGTGTGCTTTCAATTTGCCTGAGCTGTTCAATTGGTGTTAAACCATCAATTGATGCTTCAAAAACTTTTGCTCTAATTTGTTCTTTAAGTCCAGATACACGAATCATGTAAAATTCATCAAGGTTTGAAAAGAAAATGGAGATGAATTTAATTTTTTCTAAAATTGGAAGATTTGGATTAAGAGCCTCTTCCATTACTCTTCTATTAAATTCCAGCCAGCTTAATTCGCGGTTAAAAAAGTTTTGTGGCTTAAAATATTTTTGCAAACTTTCTTTGGTAATCTTCATATTCAATGATATTTTAAAATTAATATACAGTTTTTAAAATTTATTTACAGTAAAGTTTACTTATGAAATAGTTACAAGTCCATTAAATTTATTTATTGTTTTTTTTAGCTGAAGAATAATTTTCTAAATCGTAATTAATTTCTTTATTAGGCATTGGCAATCTTTTTATGCTTACTTTAGCTCTTGAAAAAAATTCTTCAGCTAATGTATCATGGTAATCCGAAAATATTACGATTTCTTTGATACCTGCAGCAATAAGTGCTTTTGCACAATTCGTACAGGGCATATTAGTAATATATGCAGTAGCTCCTTGTGTGCTAACCCCATGTAAAGCACATTGAAGCAGAGCATTCATTTCTGCATGAATTGTTCTTACACAATGATTATCAACAATCATACATCCAACATCTTCGCAATGATCATCACCGGGTATAGAACCATTATATCCTGTTGATAAAATTTGTTTATCCTTTACGATTACACAACCACAATGCATGCGCGGACAAGTAGCACGTTCGGATACAAGCATTGCAACTTTTAAGAAGTATTCATCCCACGAGGGTCTTTTCTTTTGGTAATTTGACATTATGATTCTCCACTAAATGATAAACAGATTATTAATCCATAAAAATAATATCTCATAAGATAAAAAAAAACTGGTATGGCTGAGGGCGACACCATACCAGTTCGATATGCTTCTATTAGGAGGGTTAATGACACTCAGGAACGAGGGCAATTCCTTCGTGTCAAGGGATATTTCTACTGCAAATATAAATAATCATAAAGAAAATGCAAAGGAAAAATTTTTCTCCACTAAAAAATAATTTAAAAAGTTAATAATTTTTTAATAAACCAAATTTAAAAAAACTAATTGATTAATTTATCATTAATAGCATTACTTTTTTAGTAATATTTTAAAAGTAGTTCCTTTATTAACAATTGACTCTTTTACAAAGATTTTACCTTTATGATATTCTTCAATTATTCTCTTAGATAGACTTAAACCTAATCCCCAACCCCTTCGTTTGGTTGAATAACCCGGCTTGAAAATTTCTTTTCGTTTATTGTGTTCAATTCCTTTTCCTGTATCAGAAATTTCAATGCTAACCAATTTTTTTGAAGATGCTATTTTGAATTCTATTTTACCTTCTTTACTTTCAATTGCATCGAGTGCATTTTTAATTAAATTTTCTATTACCCATTCAAACAATTCAGCATTTATTTTTGCTTTTACATCTTTATCCCCGATGACTGATAATGTAACATTTTTGCCAAGTTGTGGAATTCGTCTTTCAAAATAGTGAATAGTCTTTTGAATAATTTCATATGGTGATTCTTCTTTTAATTCTGGCAATGAACCAATTTTTGAAAATCGTGTTACAATTTTATTTAATCTATTCAAATCATTTTTTATTTCTTCGGCAACATCAAGAACTTTATCGGGATTATCAAAATTCATTTTTAAAATTTCATTCCAGCCT
>CAZNFW010000099.1:0-2847 GCA_964572725.1 uncultured Melioribacter sp. | reverse complement strand
GGAATGAGGCCACAAAGCGGTTTATTAAATGCTAAGCGAGTTGGGGACTTTGATGTTTATGCTCTTTTATATCTCATGCATAAAGAAAATCTTTCTATAAATGATGCAGTAGAAATTTTGATGTCGAAAGGCGGACTTTATGGAATTTCTGGAATTAAAACCGGCGATTTAAGAGATATTGAAGCTGAGATGAATAATGGTAATTATCGTGCTAAACTTGCCTTCGATTCTTTTGTTTATTGTGTTAAAAGATATATCGGAGAGTACCTTGCTGTTTTAAATGGTGCAGACTGCATTGTATTTACAGCTGGTGCAGGACAGAATAGTATATTATTAAGAAAAAAAATAACAGAAAATATGGAGAATCTCGGTATTATTATTGATGAAGAAAAAAATCGTTCTAATCCAAAAGAAGGATTAATTTCAAGTGATGATTCTAAAATAAAAGTTGCTGTTATTCCAACTAATGAAGAATATATTGTTGCTTCTGAAGTAAAGAATTTTCTCTTAAGTAAATCTAATTAACAGCAGAAATATTATAATTAGTTTATTGCAGTGTTCATTGTTGCAAATGAATTATTAGAATAAATTATATATAAAATGAATCAAGTAATTAAGCAGGCATTAATAGAAAAGTTTATAACAAAAGCACAAAATGTCTGCGCAAAGGTTCAGTTAATACCCAAAGATTCAGACTCACTGAAATCGTTATTAGAAAATCTTACAGCAGACGAAGAACAAATTCTTTTTATTCCTCCCAAAAACATTGAGCCAAACCTGTTCGAAAAATTTTTATCTAATGAAAAAGTAGTAATTAACCCAGATAAAGAACAATTGAAAAATATTAAAACCGGTATTACAAGTGCATCTTATGGAATTGCTTCCACTGGCTCTGTGGCAGTTTCGATTGCCAATGATTTAACAATTTATTTAAGCATGCTTGTAAAAAAACATATAGTTCTACTTGATAGTAATAACATTGTTGATAAACCTCGTGATTTGTTTAATGAAAGTATTACACTTGGTAGGAGTTTTACTATAATAACTGGACCAAGTGCTACTGCAGATATGGGACCTCTTGTTAGAGGTGTACATGGTCCTGGCGAATTATTTATTATTGTTCTTGGAGATTAAAATGAGCAAAGATTTAGTGCATCCCAGAGAATTTGCTAATAAATCAACAAAGAAAAATTTATTCAAAGCAATTGATTATGCTTTAATGTATGAAAGCAAATCAATAAGATTAAATACAAAAACATTTAATGATGGACGTTATAAAGCAATAAAACAGATTGAAGATTATGAAACATTAAAAACTCTTGCCAGAGAAATAAAAGAAAAAGCTATTAACGATTTACCAGACTTAGTTAAAAAATTAACCCACACGATTGAATCAAGAGGTGGCTGCGTATTTTATGCCAAAGATAAATATGATGCTGTAAATTTTATTAGAGAAATATGCAGACAAAATAAAGCTAAGTTAATAGTAAAATCTAAATCAATTACATCAGAAGAAATTAATTTAAATGATGCACTTGAGAAAGATAATATTGAAGTAGTAGAAACAGATTTAGCAGAATTTATTCTTCAATTATCTAAAGAACAGCCTTCTCATATTGTTGCACCCGCAATACACAGAAGCAGAGAAAGCATATCAAAATTATTTAAAGAGAATTTTCAAACTGCAAATCCACTGGAAAGCGGAGAACAATTAACCGAATTTGCCAGTGCTACACTCAGACAAAAATTTCTTGGTGCAGATATTGGAATTACAGGTGCAAATCTTATATCTGCAGAAGAAGGAACAATTTTATTAGTAGAAAGTGAAGGCAATATACGATTAACTACACATCTTCCTGCAATTCATATTGCTATTGCAGGAATAGAAAAAATTATTCCTTCAAAAAAAGACTTTGGAATTTTCATTGAATTATTAGCAGCAAGTGCTACAGGACAATCACTTACTTCATATACTAATATTTTAGAACCACCATTAGATTTACCTGTATTAAATTTGAATAACAGAAATGATAAAGAAAGAAAGTTCTATCTCGTTTTATTGGACAACGGACGCATGAAAATGAGAGAGGATTATGAATTAAAAGAAGCTCTCTATTGTATCCGTTGCAGTGCATGCATGAATGTTTGTGCTAATTTTCAAACTGTTGGTGGTCATGCTTTTGGAGGTGAATGTTATACCGGTGGTATCGGTGCAAGTTGGACAGTAGGCACAACAGGCAAACTCGAAAATGGGAAGTTTGCTGAACTTTGTACTGGGTGTTCGCGCTGTTTATCGAATTGTCCTGTTAAAATTGATATCCCAAGATTAAACTCTGTTATTAAAGATAGACTCAATAAAAGTAAACTTCCATCATTTCAAAAATATTTCTTTGCTTATTATAATTTTTTTGCCAGATTATCTTCCTTGGTCCCTTCTATTGTAAATACAATTATGAAGCTTCGTCCTTCAAAAATTTTATTTGAAAAATTATTTGACATTGAAAAAGAAAGAAACATTCCAGAGTTTACAAAAAACACATTTACACAGTTATATAAAAAAAGAGTAGCAGCACATCCGCTGATTGATAATTCTAAACTAAGTTCCTTAAAACTTATAATCTTCTCTGATATTTATACAAATTATAATAATCCACATGTTGGAATAAACGCAGTTGAATTGCTGGAAAAATTGGGGTTTAAGACAAATATAAGTAAAGTATATGATGATGGCAGAGCTTCGCTTTCACAGGGTATTCTTAAAAGTACTTCAAAAAAAGCAAAATCAACTTCACGATATCTAAAACAGTTAATAGATGATGGGAATGATATAATATTTTTAGAACCCAG
>CAZNFW010000098.1:0-2920 GCA_964572725.1 uncultured Melioribacter sp. | reverse complement strand
GCCGAAATAATTTGTGAAGCAGACAACTTAGCCAGCGGTGAACGACAACCAGATCCAACTGTTAAGAAACAACAACCATTAGAATCAATATTTTCAAAAGTTGATTACAAAAAAAGAAATCCTAAACTCTACTTGCAGGATATTTGTGAGTTATTTTACAGTGAATATCAATTTCCAAAACAAAAAGATAATTATAACTTAGATGATCTTGAAAGAAAATACAAAAAGTGGTGGGACTCTTTTGAAGCAGAGATTAAAAAAATTAATCTACAAGAAATTGAAACCATCTATTATTTATTAAAAAAATATCTATGGTGTGTTCCTTCTTCTTCATACAAAACTCGTTCAGATGTGTCTTTATTTGAGCATTCACGAATTACAGCAGCTATTGCTATTTCGATGTACAAATATCTTCTCGAAAAATATGATAATGATATCAGTAAGTTTAGAGAATTTGATAACCGAGAAGAGTTTAGATATAAGTTGGTTTTAGCTGATGTTACAGGAATTCAATCATATATCTATAACATTGGTCATCGTGGTGCCGCAAAAGCATTAAAAGGTAGATCATTCTTCCTTCAACAAATGTTGGATAATATTGCATATTATGCCTTAGGAAAGCTTGAGCTTCCGATAATGAATCTAATTTATTCAAGTGGTGGAAAGTTTTATTTACTTGTTCCAAATACGAAATCTGTAAACACTACTTTACAGAAACTTCAAAAAGATCTAGAACAAAAATTCCTATATGAATATAATGGGGCTTTAGGAATTATTATTGGTGATATTGAATTAAATGGAAAAGATTTAGAATACAATGCAGAGGGGAAAGAGCATCCAATTTCAGAGAAATGGGACGAACTAAATTCCATAGTTGAAAAACAAAAGAAAAGAAAGTTAGCTAATAATTGGTTTTATTCATTGTTTGAACCCGGTGGAGTTGATGGTGAAATTATCAAATGTTCATACACTGGTGTACCGTTAGTAAAAAAAGAAATTATTGATAATAAAAAAACCACAACTCAAGAAATTACTCTAGATATAAAATCTCCTGTAAAATTTATAAAGCACAGTTTTGATGGAGAAATTTTTTATCAGATATATGATAATGATTTATTAACCGATTCATTTATATCAAAAGAACAATTTTATTCTCAAAAAATCGGAAATGATCTAAAGAAACATTTCAATACATTAATATATCAAGATGCTATTGAGGGATATTCTGTTTTAGACATTAATTCATTTAAAATAACAGAAGAATTAGAATTCCAAAATAAATTAAACAGTAAAGAGCCAAGGCAATTTTTGATTAATAGTCTAAAGATAACTGAGCTTAAAGGAGATGCACAAAAAGGTTTCAAATTTTACGGCGGTGATTGGCGATTTGGTGACACATATGAAGAAGTTGTTAAAAATGGTGAGGGAATTCCAAGACTGGGAGTTTTAAGGCTTGATGTTGACAATCTTGGTTTAATATTCAAAGAAGGCTTTGGTAAACACGCAACATTTGGAAGAGTAGTTCAACTATCTTCTATGTTGGATTTCTTCTTCAGTCATTATTTGAATAGATTGAAAAATTTTTCCTGGCATCCTGTAAATGGTTTAGATGAGAATTTCAATAAATACAAATATAAAGTAAGAGAATTGATTGAGATTGTCTATTCAGGAGGTGATGATGTTTTTATTGTTGGGCATTGGTCAGTATTACCTGATATTGCCTTATGGATAAACGAGAAGTTTAAAGAATTCACTTGTAATAATCCTAATTTTTCAATCTCTGCAGGTATTGCATTATTTGATGATAAATATCCAATCTACAAAGCAGCACTTGATGCGGGAGATTTTGAAGATAAAGCCAAAAGAAAAGAAAGAAAAAACAGAGAACAAAATGTTCAGAATAAGAAAAATGGAATATGCTTTTTAGATAAAAATACACCAGTTAGTTGGAATGACTTTAAAGAAATTAGGAAATGGGTTAGTCAATTTTATAAATGGATTGAAGAAGGATTAGGAAATAACAAGAATGATAAAAAGAAAATAAGTAAGGGATTAATTTCACGGCTTTACAATATTTATTATGAATATGAAGAAGGCAAATATCAAAACTGGGCAAAGTGGCGCTGGCGTGCTTCATATTCTTTGACTCGGTTAGCAAGACAATACGAAGATCCTTATGGTAAAGAAATAAAAGATTTTGCAGCAGAACTATTTACAAGCAGTAAAACAGAACAAGAATTAATACAATTACTATACATCATAGCTAATTGGACAGATTTATTAACAAGAAAGGAGAATAAAAATGAATGAGACTATACCCAAACTTATTGAACAAATTGAGACTAAGGAGAAGAATGTCGAGAAGCTGTACAAGGAAATAAAAGAACTTAAAAGTCAAAAACAGAATGCAGCAGAGAAGGAAAAGGAAAAGAAAAAACTTGAAGATGAAATTCAGCAGTTATGGAAAAAAGTACTTGATAGGGTCCCATTCTTTATAAATGGCGAAAATCAAAAGGAAATGATTGAAAGTTGCAAGCAGTTCGGAAAACGATTCAGTGATAACGATTTATCAACATCACAAATAAGAAATGTTTATGGTGAAGTTAAGAAAATAGAGATGAAAAATTCTATGCTTAAAGAGAACGAAAATATCGAAATTCTCCCACTTAGAATGCTATTACCTAAGTTAGCATACGCCGCAGCAAGAGCCAAAAAGAAAGGTACCGATGAATTAAAAGATATCTTGTCAAAAGGAATTCAAACTGTTCTTGAAAAGGAAGATGATCCAAAGGAAATAAAGAAAAGATTTGAAATGTTTTCAAATTTCTTCGAAGCATTATTAGCATATCACAAAGCAGAAGGAGGAAATTAAAATGAATAATGGCCAACTCATAAAGAAAATTTTAATTGAAGGCACAAT
>CAZNFW010000097.1:0-2925 GCA_964572725.1 uncultured Melioribacter sp. | reverse complement strand
TTATTCGAGATACAGGTGAAGATTTTAGAGATGTATTAACTGAAAATCCTCTGCCTCCTTCATTAATTATAAAATTTAATACTGAAAGAATTTCATATGAAAATATATTCACAGAAATAAACAGATTAAAATCAATATCAGGTGTAACAGATGTAGTTTATGATAATGAATTTATCATAAAAATTTTGAAATATTTGAAATCCGGACAACTAATAGTTTATATATTTTCTATACTCTTAATTTTACTTTCAATTTATCTTGTATATACAAACAGCAGAATTCAGATTGAAGCAAATAAAAATTTATATCAAACAATGAAACTTGTTGGAGCAAAGTTGTCAACCATTAAAGTTCCCATCATATTTTATGGAGTTTTTATTGGAATAATATCAGGAATAATATGCATTGGAATAAATTATATTTTAGAGTTATTATTGATTACCTTGTTAAATAATATTAAATTGAGCATAGTATTTAAGGGCAATTATATAATTGCATTATCAACAGGAATTATTTTAGGATTTATCGGAAGTTATTTTTCATCAAGAACTATTTCATTAACAATTTTACAGGAAGATTAAAGGTGAGGGCTTAATGATAAAAAGAAAATTATTTACACTGATATTTTTTCTTCTAATTTTTTCATCAATAGGTGCACAGGTTAAGGATTATGAACTTGGTTCTTCAAATTTGTTTAATCGTTATAGTCAAGCCTCTGGTTTTTTTGATTTTTCTGACCCGGAAGCAGTGAATATAAAAGTATCAGTTTGGGGTTTTGTACGTTATCCGGGGAAATATGTAGTTCCAATTTATACTACTGTAATTGACTTACTGTCGTATGCTGGCGGTCCGACAGATGCAGCTCATCTTGATGATTTAAGAATTTATCGTGTCAACGAAGATTCCACACAAGTATTAATTAAAATTGATTATAATGATATTATGTATGAAAATAAATTATCTAAAGCTTATAAAAAGCCTCCTGCATTAGAAGCGGGAGATATTTTAGTTGTTCCAGGTGCACCGAGATTGTATACAAGAGATAAAGTTAGTATCTGGGTTTCCGTTTTGAGTGCATTAATATCATTATCTATATTAATCTTAAACATAACAAGAAAATAATGAGGGTAATGTGGAATCAATGAATAACAGAGATTATCAAGAATTAAATTCATTCAGGGAATATATAAACTTAATCAGGCTCAATCTTGGTTTAATTATAATTATAGGTTTGACAGGATTAATTATTGGCGCAGTTTATGCTGTTAATGCTCCTGACATTTATAAAACTACAACAGCTTTGAAAATTACAAAACCACAGGGAAGCATTTTAAATTCTCCATTAATACCTGAATTTCAGGATTTTGGAAGCGACAGATTTATAGCTAATGAAATTGAAATATTGAAGAGTTACAAATTAAGAAATAAAGTTGCACAAGATTTAATAGATAGTTTCAAAACTTCGAGTCCGAAGAATATTTTTAGTTTAATAGTAGATAAATCAGAACAAAAGAGCATTCCTGTGCTTCTTCCAAAAGAGGATATAATAGAAATGCTTGATAAAGCAGTTACAATTGATCAAAAACGCGGACTGGATATTGTTGAAATTAATGTTGAATCCCCATCCCCAAAAGAAGCATCCATAATAGCCAATAGTTATGCCGCAGCTTATAAAGAGTTGAATCTTGTATATAATCGTCAACAGTTGACGGCAATTAAGAATTTTTTAGCACAACAGCGCGAAGAAAAACTTTCTGAACTTGCTCAAGTGGAAGAAGCACTAAGAAGTTATCAGGAACAAAAAGGTATTGTTCAGCTGCCAGAGCAGGCTAAAGCTTTAATAGAACAAACCACAGATTTTGAATCGAAGATGAATGCTACAAAAATTGATTTGACAATTGCAGAGAAAACTTTAAATCAATATAAAGTGGAACTTGCGAAGAAAGACCCAAACATAAATGACTATATCGAAAGTTTTGCAACAGAACCTTATATTAAAAATTTGCAAATGCAAATTGCAGATTTAATGACACAAAAAGACCGCGCTTTATCTTCAAGCAGGGATTCGCGTAAAAAAGATGAGATAATTAGAGAATTTGATTCTAAGATTAATGATTTAAAAGAAAAATTAAACAGCCAGCTTGCAGTTTATCGTGCGGGTATTCTTGCTGCAAGTCCTGATGAAATTAAAGAGTTAACAAAAAAAGTTCTTGAAGAAGAAGTTCGATATCAGTCATTATTAGCTTCATATAAAAAATTGAATGAAATTGTTAACGAATATGATAAAAGATTAAGCAAGCTGCCTACAAGTTCTATTGACCTTGCAAGATTAACAAGGGAACAGTCTGCTTATGAAAAATTATATCTTCAAGTTGAAGAGAAATATCAGGAAGCAATAATTAATGAACAATCAGTTCCCGGAAATGTATTAATAATTGACCCTGCATTAATTCCTCTTAAACCATCTAAGCCAAACAGACCTTTAATTGTTGTAATAGGATTATTTTTAGGTTTGGGACTTGGAGTTACATTTGCTTTTATACGTAATCGTTTTGATAACACAATCAAAACCCCAGAAGATATTCAAAACAGAAATATTAATATTCTTGCATGGATACCTCAAATTGAAGGATTAAATAGTAACAACAAAGAACTGGAATTTATTGTTGCGAAAAAGCCTGATGCAAGTGCAAGCGAAGCTTATAGAGCTCTTAGAACAAGAATTAAATTTTCTAAAATTGATAAAGAGTCTTTAAAAACAATTTTAGTTACATCATCAATGTCACTTGAAGGGAAGACAACCACTTCTGTAAATCTTGCAGGAAGTCTTGCTCTTGCAAATTTTAAAACTCTTTTATTAGATGCAGATTTGAGAAAACCCAGAGTTCATAATGTTTTTAATGAAAAAAGGTTTCCAGGTTTTAC
>CAZNFW010000096.1:0-3412 GCA_964572725.1 uncultured Melioribacter sp. | reverse complement strand
AATATTTAATGAGTCACTTATACTTTGATATTTTTCATAATTTACAGTTGGGTAATAAATTATTTTGATTTTATCTTCACTGTTAACTACTCCTTTTTTAGAAAGAAATTTTTTAAAGTTATCTAATACTGTTAAAATTACAGCAATGTTTTATCTGGCTGGTCTGGATTTTTTCTTGCAGAAATACGATCAGATAAATCCAAAAGTATAGTTACATTTAAATTATTATACTGATTCGATTCAGTATTATTTGCTGATTTAGAACCTTCGTTTTCACAACCAGAAAAGAGAACCAAATATAATAATAGATAGATAATTTTATTTTTCATTTTCGTTCAACCTTTTTTCATTTATGAAATGATTTAATTTTATCTCAATTTTTGAGATATAATCATCATGGTAATTTGCATTCTTTAAATATTTAATCCAGCCAAGTGTATATTCTGTAAAATCTTTTTTATTTCATACACACTGAAGAATACTTTTTCTTTTATTTTAATTGTTTCTGCTTCTTTATATTGAAGCTGATTAATTTCCTCTTCGAGTTCAGTAATTTTATTTTTGTATTCTGCTATCTTCCCCTTTACTCTACTAATATTTTCAATCAGCATTCTTTCATAATCATCAAATACATTTTTACTTTTCTCTTTCGTCGTTATACATCGAAAATATTTTCCCAAAAATCATATAAACAACAAAACCGAGAGCAATTATTATCCAGAAATTTGCATCACCAATTGCATCTTAAGATAATAAGGAGACACAGTTCCATATGTGTTAATAGCTTTTGAGTTATGTATTCTCTCAGAAATATGATATGCAAGCAGTGCATCGACTAAAAAACACAAATACCGTAGCCCCAATAAACCAGTAATTTTTTTGTATTGTTTTTTTTGAAATTTAATATGGTCTAAAATTATACCTAAAGCCATAAATACAAAAGGAGAAAATATTGTAAGCATAAAAGCAGAAAAGCCTTTTACATAAGCTTCTTCAAATGCTTTTGAGTAAAAAATTGAATTAAATATTGTGTATTTGGTAATTGTAATATCTCTAAATACAGCAGAACAAATTACAGATGAATAAAAGAAGTAAAGAAAAATTGCAACAAAAAGTGTAAGAGTTCCAAATAACCATAACTTTAAGCTGTCAATTTCGTATTTAACAAATTTTTGTGGATTTATCTTAAACTCTGCGTGTTTATCTTCTGCTGCTTTAAGTTCTTCTTCAAGTTCTGGTAAATACTTTTCTGTTATATTATTTATTTCACTTTTATGTATATCTATTTTTTCTAAAATAGATCTTTTCGTTACTTCGTATTCTGATTCTTTTGCAGCTATGTTATGATTTTTTAAATCTGCTTCGAGTATAACAGTTGAATAAAAATTTTCCAGACTGATGCTGAAAGCTGCTTCACTTCCTCCGACTTTACCAGCATCTACAAAACCCTGTGTATGATAATTTTCGTAAATTGTGTTAAATGGCGCATAATTTTTTTCTTTTTCATAATGTAAGATGTTTGTCATAATACCATCAGTTTTTTGTTGATTTAGCTTATAGAAATTTTTTGAAAAGTTTTATAAAATTTTTTTCATAATCATTATACTTTATTTTTTCTCCTCATTACTGTATTCAGTTAGTATTAGAGATAACTTCCAGTAAGTTTTCAAAAATTTTTTAAAATAATTTTAAGGTGGTCTTAAAAACGGATTAAAAAAAGAGAAATCTGCAGATTATTCGGTTTGATAGTAAAGTTAATTGAATTTTATCCTTGTAGAAAAAATATTTTCATGCAGAAGAATGACTCTACAAATTAATTATTCTGCTTCTGATTTATCTTAGAATTATTTAAGCAGAACTAATTTTTTTACTTCATAATATTCATCAGTTTGCAATTTATAAAAATATACACCGCTTGTTAAATTTATTGCACTCCATGATTTTTTATAATTTCCTTCATTTAATTTTTCATCTATTAAAGTTGCAATTTCTCTTCCAAGTAAATCGTAAATCTTTAATTTAACATGAGTATTCTTTGGAATTGAAAATTCAATTATAGTTTCTGCATTAAATGGGTTTGGATAATTTTGTTTAAGTTCATAATTATCTGGTAAAATATCTTTTTCGTTCTCAACAGAAATTATAACACCATTTTCTCTAAACACAGCTAAACCTCCTCCATAAGTACCAATCCATTTATTATCTGATTCATCTATGAATATTGACATTAGAGTGTTGTTTGGTAATTGAGAATTTGAAGTGTTGTACGAAGTCCAGTTACTGCCGTTGTATTTTACCAAACCTTTATCCCAGGTTCCAAACCATAAATTTCCATATTTATCTTCAGCTGCACAGGTTACAAAATTTGATGGTAGCCCAGAGTTTGAAGTATTGTAAATAATCCAATTAGTGTTATCATATTTTACTAATCCACCAATACTTGCTGGTATTAAACCATAACCTGTTCCAATCCATTTATTATTTTTGCGATCGATATAAATGAAAAAGATGAAATCTGAAGGCAATTGAGAATTAGATTTATTAAATATTGTCCAATTGTTATCATCAAAAATAGCAAGTCCACTATTAGTGCCAATCCACTTTTTATTGTCGCTGTCAATTGCAATCGAGAATACAAAATCAGAAGGGATGTTAGAATTAGATTTATTGAATATTGCTGGAATTGTTCCATCAAATTTTATCAATCCAGCACCCCGTTGTAAAATAGGATTACCTGTTCCTATCCATTTGTTATTTAATTTATCGATAGCGATGCACAGAAAATCAACGGGAATATTAAAATTGTTGTGTTCAATTGATTCATTTAATTTTATTAATCCATTTCCAGCAGCAATCCATTTGTTATTTAAATTATCTATTGATATTGAATAAATAGTGTTGGAAGGAAAGCTTGCTCTTTTAATATTGTAAATAGTCCAATTCTTGCCGTCAAATTTTACAAGACCAGAATCTAAAGTGCCTATCCACTTATTACCTTCGGAATCAACTTTAAATGCAAAAATTGAGTTTGACGGCAGAGGAGAGTTATTGCGATTATAAATTATCCATTCTTGACTTTGTGCATTAATAAACTGAAAAGTAATTAAAAATAAAATTGATGTGATAAAAAATCTCTTTCCCATTTTACCCTCCTTTCAAAATTTTTCTTTGTAATTTTATCTAAACCTCAAAGCAGCATCAAATTCTGAATAAAAAATAATAGCATTCTTAAAGATTGTAAAGTATAATAATTTTAACCAAATGCTAATAAGCATCAGATTCAAAATTTAAGATGTGAATTCAAGAAATTAGATATTGGAAATAATGCTACAGAATTAACTTTTTACAATTTGCTAATAATTCATTAAGGTTTCCAGATTATAAACGAATTGATTTTAGATTGACATATTTC
>CAZNFW010000095.1:0-3487 GCA_964572725.1 uncultured Melioribacter sp. | reverse complement strand
CTTTGAGTTCTTTGTGAAAATCCTTTGTGCTCTTTGTGGTTAAAAAATATCAATAATTAAAAATTTTTATAGTAAAGTCGTATTAAAAAAAATTATTTGCACAATAAAAATTAAAATACAATTCAAAATGACCAAACAGAATAAGGAATCTAAAAAATTCGAATCTATGCATCGTTCAAAATGAAAATTTTTATTCTTTTAGAAAAAAAAGTATCTATAGAAACAAAGAGAAATATTTTTTAAAAAGGTTGAAATTTTTGTTTGCAATACAAAAAAAAGTTAAATAAATTTCACTTAGTAAACGATAAAATAAAACAAAAAACTTTTAGATAATAAAAAATATTATTGCTATCTTGTTATATGAAAATTAAAGCAATAATATAAAAAAGAGGGAAAAGTTTATAGATAAAATATTTAATTAATTCACCTTGGAGGTGCAAATGAAAAAAGTATTACTAAAACTTAATCTTATAATAATTTTATTAAATTTTGTAACATTAAACGCTCAGAGTGTCGAATTAGTAAATTGGAAATGTATTCCACCGGATAGTCAAAAAGTATCTTCACAGCATGAAAATGTGATTGGAATTAATGAACAAGGCACGTCAATATTTCGTGTAAGAAGTTATACCGGAGCTAGTGGTCCTCTTGGTCCAACTCAAAGATGGTGGCCTAACGATGGAACTTCAGCAATTTCATGGGGTAATGAAACAGAACAAAATAATAATCGTTATGTTCAATTTGCTGTTGTTCCAAAATCAGGTTACATATTGCATGCAGATTCGATAACAATGTATCTTGGAGGTGGTGCAACAAGTTATATGAAAGTTAATGTAGCATTTGATACAAGAGCTTCTTTTAAATATGCTACAAGAATTAATACTGAACCAGTTGCCTTATTGAATAATGTTTTGACATTGCATTCATTTAAGATTAATAAAGATGTATATCCTGGTGATACTTTATATGTTAGAGTATATCCATGGTATGAATCATCACCATCAACTTCTAAATATTTATTGGTTCAGAATGTAAAAATTTATGGCAATACTTCTGAAATAACTGTATCAAATGCACCAGTAAATGTAGTTTTGCCTACAGAGTCAGGAATAAAAAATTCCGAGAAATTTGTTGATATTAAAGTTGATGATGTCAGTCCAAAGAACATTACTTCGTTCCAGTTTGTATTAAATTATGATAAAAATATAATAAGTATTCCGGAAGTTTCTACTGAAGGAACAATATTAGAAGGAAAAGGAATTCTTACTGCTAATCCTGATACGAGTGCAGGTAAAGTAACAATAGCATGGGCAGGTTATCCTGCATTGACCGGAGAAGGGTCGTTATTAAAATTAAAGGTTGTATTTAAAAATTATGGTGTAACAAATCTTGATTTAGATAATACGCTAAAATTTAACCTTGGAATACCAGGTTTTAATTTAACTGGTGGACAGATTACTACTACTGCAGTTGTTGTTCAAGGAGGTTCGGTTAGTGCAATTGAAGGAGAAAATATTACAATACCAATTTTAACTACTGATATAACTCAAGACTTTAAAGTATTGTCATACAATTTTACTGCAGAATTTGATAAAAATATTATTGAAATAAATAATTATGATTTGACTTCAACATTAAGTGAAAGTGGTCTTGCTGCAATTAATATTGATAATAATAATGGAACAATTAATTTTTCACTTGCTAAAGGTTCTTATATTACTGGCAGCGGGATTTTATTAAAATTAACTGGCAAAGCTAAACAACCTGGATTTACAGAACTTACATTCACATCATTTAAGTTCAATACCGGAACGCCAACATCTGCTGCTTATTCTGCTCAAATAGCAGTTGCAGAAGCTAACAAAGCTCCAACATTAACATTAAGTCCAAATCAAACATCATTTGCAGTTAATGAAAATGAAACATTAACTATTACATTACTAGGTTCTGATCCAAATACAGGAGATGCTTTAACTTACACATATACAGCATCGCCGGCAACTACAGGTGCTATATTAACAAACAACGTGTTTACATGGAAACCAAATTATGAACAAAGCGGCGTATATTCTGTTACATTTAAAGTAACTGATAAAGGTGGATTAAGTGCATCAAAAACTGTAGCAATTGTAGTTAATAATGTAAATCGAGCACCATCATTTACAGCAGAAATACCAGATGGTCAGGTTATCCCAGTTCATAATGTTCTAGTAAATTATGAATTTATTTATAAAGCTACTGATCCTGATAATGATCCATTAACATTTAAGTTAATAAGTGGTCCGGGAGAAATTTCTGCTGATGGATTGTATTCATGGGCTCCAAAACCAAGTCAAGCAGGTTTATCATTTATTTTAATTATTGAAGTATCAGACGGCAATTTAACTGCAACTTCTAAAAGAACTATAAAAGTAAGTGATACAGTTACAGGAGTAGAAGAAGAGAGCGGAATACCGACAGAATATGCATTGATGCAAAATTATCCAAATCCATTTAATCCAGCTACTACAATTAAATTTGCGCTTCCAAAAGAATCGCATGTAAAATTATCGGTATATAACATACTTGGACAAGAGGTAGCTACATTAGTTAATGGAATTATGAATGCAGGATATCACAGAGTTACATTTGATGCATCTGGATTAAATACAGGAATGTATATATACAAGATTCAGGCTGATAATTTTGTATCGATGAAGAAGATGATGTATGTGAAGTAGTAGTTTAGTTATTAGTTTTTAGAATTAAAAAGCCCCTTGAAAAGAGGGGCTTTTTTTATTGGGTGGATACATGAATGCTGATATGTAGACTTTCGTAGAAACGATAGCGTACCATCATTGTCATACCCGCGAAAGCTTGACTGCCGTAGGTAGTCGGGTATCCATAAAAAAATAACAATGTGGATTCCCGCTTACGCCGAGGAATGACAGTGTGCCATTATTGTCATACCACAAACGCGGGTATCCAGAAAATATAATACTGTGTAGAGTAGTAATAAGATTTAACCACTAAGTTCACAAAGTGCATAACTAAGTACACAAAGGATTAAAACTTTATGTTCTTTGAGAAAATCTTTGTGTCCTTTGTGGTTAACAAAAACATTCGTGCAATTCGCGGCAACTTAATGGTTGAATTAGACAAGTATTTATAACCACTAAGTTCACAAAGTGTAACGAAAAGGAACGCGAAGGAATAAAACTTTGAGTTCTTTGTGAAAATCCTTTGTGCTCTTTGTGGTTAAAAAATATCAATACAATAAAAATTAAAATACAATTCAAAATGACCAAACAGAATAAAAAATCTAAAAAATTCGAATCTTTACATCGTTCAAAATGAAATTTTTATTCTTTTAGAAAAAAATGTTCAATAAATATAAACTTATTTTAAATATGTAAAATTAATGATAAATCATTTTACAAATATTAATGAAAATAAAAGAAAAAAGAAAAAGTATCTATAGAAACAAAGCGAAATATTTTTTAAAAAG
>CAZNFW010000094.1:0-3557 GCA_964572725.1 uncultured Melioribacter sp. | reverse complement strand
GAAGATTCTACAGATGCTACAAGAACTGCAGAATGGGCTAATACCGGTGAAACTTATGCTAATGGCAATAATAGAATTAGTTGGATTTTTACTGCACCAAATGATACTACAAAGTGGACAGTAAAAAACAACTACTATGTTATTTCTCCAGAAGGACAAGCATTTTTAACAAAATATGGATTTGGTGAAGGTTCACCTTTATCATTACATATTCAAAGCAGATTGGGAGATGCTGCTAAAACTGCATTCAAGAAAATTAATTTGAAACTCAAAGAAATTCCAAGATTGATGGTTAATATGATGGAATGGTATGAAAGTCCAGAAGGTGGCAACAAAACTAAAAATACACCTTCAGATAAATGGAATAAAAACTTGCATGATATGGATAGAAGAGTTTACAAATATTTTGAAGATACGCTCGACTGCTCTTATGATAAAAATGTTGAAGCATATTATAGTTCTGATAGAGGATTTCCTGTTGGCGATTTGAATTGGTTTCCGGAATTAAAAGTTCGCTGGGAAGCTGGAGAAACAGTTGGTGTAGAACAAGATATAATCTTAGCTCATGATTATATACTTGAACAAAATTATCCGAATCCATTTAATCCAACTACTAATATAACCTATAGTTTGCCAAAGACTTCCAATGTTACACTTACAATTTATAATTCACTTGGTCAAGAAGTTGCAAAACTTGTTAACAATCAAATCCAGAATGCTGGTAAATATACAGTAACTTGGAATGGGAAAAATTACTCAGGACAAACATTAGCAAGTGGAATTTATTTCTACCAATTAAAGACTGATGAAATAACTCTTACAAGAAAGATGACATTAATTAAGTAAAAAAATAATCAGGGATGACTGAAATAAGTCATCCCTTTTTAATAAGTTTATTAAAAAATTATATGATTATAAAAATTATTATTTTTGTAATCACTATTTAATAATTTTCTTAGGAATGAGTTACAAATAGTAAGAAATATGAAATCTAAGCCTGTTACTTTAAATGATATTGCTAAGATATTGAATGTATCAACTGTAACAGTATCTAAAGCATTAAGAAACCATCCGGATATTTCACCAGAAACTACAAAAAAAATAAAAAAGCTTGCTGAAGAGCTTGAATATACACCAAATCTTATTGCCCGCAGTTTATCTGCAAGAAGGTCTAATACAATAGGCGTTGTGGTTCCTAAAATTGCTCATTTCTTTTTTGGTTCTATAATTGAAAATATTTATAGAATTGGGATGGAACATAATTATGAAATTATTCTTACTGTTTCCCAAGAAAATTCGGAACTTGAAAAAAAACATATCCATACATTACTTGCTATGAAAGTTGATGGTATTATTGTTTCTATTACCCAGCATACAAATAATTATGAAGTGTTTGAAACAGTCTTAAAAAGAGAGACTCCAATTGTTTTTATTGACAGAGTTCCTTCACTTGAAAATATAAGTACTGTTACAGTTGACGATAGAAATGGTGCATTCAAGGCAGTTGAACATGCTATAAAACTTGGATATACAAAAATTGCTCACTTTGCAGGTTATACCAATATCAATATTGGGAAACAAAGATTATTAGGTTTCAAAGATGCTATGGAAAAATATGGACTTGAAATAAATCCCGATTGGGTAATTGAAGGTGGCTTTGGTGAAGAATATGGTTATAATGCTTTTATGCAGCTTTATAAACAAAATAATTTACCTGAATTTATATTTACTGTTACTTTCCCCGTTGCACTTGGAGTATATACTGCAGTCAAAGAAGTTGGTTTGAGAATTCCTGAGGATATAGATTTAATTTGTTTTGGTAATGCAAAAATTCAGGAATTTCTTTGTCCCCCCTTAAGTTGCATTGATCAACCTACTAATTTGTTAAGTCAGTACGCTATGGAAATTCTTTTTGAGAATATTAATAATCAGGATGAATTTAAACCTAAAAATATAGTTCTAGATACTGAGTTGATTTTAAGAGGTACTTGTACAAAGAAAAAAAATTCTATCTGATTTTTTACACATCTTATTTTTAATAAAAATGAAGAGGTGAACATGAAAAAATTTAAATTAATTTTTTTGATATTATTGGTAGCTTTTTGTGCTGGTTATTATGCCCAGAATGAATGGAATAAAGCAGATAAAATTTTGAAGTATGTTGTTCCTCCAAAATTTCCTGATAAAAAATATAATATTCTTGATTTTATAAACAGTGAACAAGCTAAAGGTGATATAAGAACTGCAATCCAAAATGCAATAGAAGAATGTTCAAAGAATGGGGGAGGAATTGTTGTAGTACCAAAAGGAGAATATTATTGCGGCGGTCCAATAAATTTAAAAAGTAATGTAAATTTGTTTTTAGAAGATGGAGTGATTATAAAATTTAGTACAAATCCGGATGATTATTTGCCAGTTGTATTTACAAGATGGGAAGGGGTAGAATGCTATAATTATTCTCCTCTTATTTATGCATATGAGCAGGAAAATATTGCAATTACAGGTAAAGGAATATTAGATGGACAGGCAAGTTCTGAAAATTGGTGGAAATGGAACGGTAACAAAAATTATGGTTGGATGCCCGGAATGCCAAGTCAAAAAGATAGTATTTCAAGACCTAAATTAATGAAAATGAATAATGAAGGTGTTCCAGTCGAAAAAAGAATATTTGGCAAAGGTTTTTATTTAAGACCAAACTTTGTTCAATTTATTAAGTGTAAAAATATTCTTCTTGAAGATATTACTATAACAAATTCTCCGATGTGGATTATTCATCCAGTATTGTCAGAAAATATTACAATAAGAAATGTGAAAGCAATTAGTGATGGTCCAAATACAGACGGTTGTGACCCAGAATCCTGCAAAAATGTTTTGATAGAAAATTGCTTCTTTGATAATGGCGATGACTGCATTGCGATAAAGTCAGGTCGAAATCTTGATGGAAGAAGAATAAATGTTCCCAGTGAAAATATTATTGTAAGAAATTCTGTAATGAAAGATGGACACGGCGGTGTATCTATTGGCAGCGAAATTTCGGGCGGATGCAGAAATGTTTTTATAGAAAATTGTAAAATGGACAGTCCTAATCTCGATAGAGCTCTAAGAATAAAATCAAATTCTTATCGGGGCGGTATAGTTGAAAATATCTTTATGAGAAATGTAGAAGTTGGGGAAGTAAGCAATGCAGTTATAAGATTGAATATGAAGTATGACCCAAATGAAGGTAATGATGGCAAATATCACCCAGTATTTCGAAACATTAAGGTGGAAAAAGTAACAAGCAAATTATAATATGTTATTAACAAAAAAAAGTGAATATGCATTAGAATTTATTGGACTTAAAGAATCACCAATTCGAAATGTTCAAATAATTGATTGTGATTTTGAAGGTGTTGCTAAAGAAAATTCATTGCAAAATGTTGAGGCACTCAAATTAATTAATGTAACCATTAATGGAAAAAAGTTTAATTAGTTTGTGATTCTTAAATTTTTCTTTACAAAAATTTTTTTCATAAACAGAAAGGATAATAGTGATGTATAGAGTCATTATATGCTTT
>CAZNFW010000093.1:0-3778 GCA_964572725.1 uncultured Melioribacter sp. | reverse complement strand
TTTCACGTATGATAAATTAATTAGATTCTTCACTTCGCTTCGCTTGTTCAGAATAATAATCACGATGTAATTCGCATAAAAAATATTAACCGCAAACCTGAAATCCGTTAGTTAGATTGCACAAATTATAACAAATATTTTCTAGATTTCTGACTACTATGTATAATTATCATTTCGTTTATAACTTCCAAACCCTGTACGGAAATATTATCAATATCTTAGCCTAAGAGCCAATCAAAAAAATTTTTACATGGCAAATTTTTTATTTCCAATCGTTTAAATAAATAGAAAATAAAAAAAAATTAGATTTTAACATGTTTATTTTAACCAATATAAATTCTTTGTATATACATTATTCGTATAAATTAAGTTCATTAAATTTAGTAATAACTTATCTCAAACTCATCTTAAATTCGACTATTTT
Source organism: uncultured Melioribacter sp. (assembly GCA_964572725.1). Lineage (GTDB taxonomy): Bacteria > Bacteroidota > Ignavibacteria > Ignavibacteriales > Melioribacteraceae > Rosettibacter. The sequence goes on along the minus strand of CAZNFW010000093.1, from coordinate 3,354 downwards.
TCGTCAAGATCATATCAAAGAGACGAGAAAAATCGAAGATGGGATATATACCAAAGCTCGTCCACCTCCTGCCATGCATTTATATGTAAATTATTAACCATACTAAATCAAATTTCATTATAAATTAAACCATATTATAATTAATAAAATAGGAGAATAAAAAAATGGCTGAATTAAAAAGACAACAATTTGGAAATATAAAAGGAACATTTGGCAATGCTGTATTTAGACAGCGAAAAGGGAAAAATTATATTGCACAGAAACCAGTTAACTTTACTCCTCCGAATACTGATGAATATATTATGCGTATTTCAAAATTCAAATTGGCAACTAAGATTTCTTCTGTTATTAATTCCGATTCTCATTTGCGTGACATATGGGCTGATGTTGTTCCAAAAAATTCGAATGTTAATGTATATAATTATTTGATATCAGTTGTGTATCCTTTTATTAATGGAAACTCTATTAATAATAATCTCAAAATTGTTCCGGATTCGAAAGTAGGTGTAAGATTAAATTCAGTAAATACTGAGGAAGGCAAAATGATTATTAATTTACATCCATTAACAGAAGCATCTTTAATTGATACTAATACCGAAAAGAATGCAAGAATCAGTTCCGTAATCTTCTTTTCGAATCCAGTAAATAGTGATATGCCAATATATGAATGTATTAATGTATCATCTAATATGGTGAATATTAATTTAACAGATGCACTTTCATTCGAGTCGATGTTCTCAACAGCAAACCAATCTATATTTAACTCATATCAGGATAAAAAGATTTTCTCTACTTTGCTTACTTATGATGAGAGAAATATTCTTGTAAATCATTCAAGCACATTTTATTCTGAGTTGAGTTAATGCAATGATGAGGGGTATCTATATTGAAAAGTTATATAAGATACCCCTCTTTAATTATTCAATATTAACATTGTCATTTTAAATGATGCCATTACTATGAAAATTGTAACCGCAAACCTGACTACCGTCAGGTAAACCTGTCTACCGTTAGGGAGACCTGTCTACCGTTAGGGAGACCTGTCTACCGTTAGGTAGATTACGCGAATTGTCACGAATTTTTATATAGATTCTTCACTTCGCTTCGCTCGTTTAGAATGACAGGATGAGTGAGGTATGTTTTTTTCACGAAACGGTGTTTAGCATTACGGGGATGTGTGTTTTTTTGGGATTCCTGTCTGTCTACCGTCAGGTAAACTTTCGCAGAAATGACTCTCTCCACAATGTCATACCCGCGCAAGCGGGTATCCAGAAAAAAGCAATGAAGTAAAAAAGTGGATTCCTACCTATCTACCGATATGTAGATTTTCGCGGGAATGGCATCTTACTAATGTCTATAAATGATTAATCACAAGTTACACGAAGTTTCACGTATGATAAATTAATTAGATTCTTCACTTCGCTTCGCTTGTTCAGAATGACATTAATAAGTATAAAGCAACAGTTTGAGCAGATTGTTGAGAAATAAAAAACTTGTCACTCTGAAGAAGTGAAGAGTCTTTAAAATAAATATGAGATTTTCAATACCTTTTGCTTATTCAGAATGACTTTATTGATTTTCTTTAACAATCTTAATTCTTCGAAAAACAGTTTTATTCATTCTCTAAGGGGGGTGATTAAAAAGTTACTATTCAACTTTAAAATCTGTGAAAATCTTTTTAAATCTGTGTTTTCTGTGTGTTCTATTTTTTAATTTGTCCGCCGTATTTTGGCGGTAAAACCTTTCAGCCAGGTGATGATCAGCCTTCGGCTGAACTTTTTAGACAGCCCCTTACAGTTTTTTCAAGATATGCTCAACAATTAATCTATTTTTTTATTTTGAAAAAATTCAATAAATATTATTTTATTAAATAAATAATTTCGTTTTATTAATTTTTACTGCCAGGGTAATTTTTATTATTAAATAGATTTAAACTTCAGAGGGTGACATCAATACAATAATAATTTGGAGAATAATATGAGATTGAAATTAGAATATGAAATTAATCCATCTATTGTTCCCCGCAATTATAGAATTGGGTTTTTATCTTTAATAAAGAAATTAATTGAGCAGGGAAACAGCCACCTATTTAATCAATATTACAGCAAAAAGAAATTAAAACCTTTTACATTCAGTATTTATTTCCCGCAGTTAAGAGGAAACAATGATGATAAAATTGATGCGGGAAATAAAGCAATTATTAATTTTTCTACATCTTCTTTAATACTTACTTCAACTATTTATAATGGATTTATTAATACAGAAAACCACGAATGGAATCAAAATGGTAGTAAAATTTCTTTTAAGCCTGTAAGAGCTTTTTTATTCCCGCTTAAAAAAATCAATTCAAATGAAATTAAAGTAAAAACACTTTCACCTATGATTGTAAATAATAAAGGAAGTTCAAATAATTTCTTATTTCCTGACGAAGAGGGTTTTATAGAAGGTTTAAAATTTTCTGTAAAGGAATGTGCAAAAGAATTTTTGAATTACCAAAATGATTTTCAATTCGAATTTATTGTAAAGCTATGGAAACCTAAAGTGATTTATCATTACGAAAAAACTCCTGGTGTAATAGGTTTATTTGTTATTAAATCAAATCCTGAAATTTTACAGATGATATATGATATAGGAATTGGAGTTCATCGTTCACAAGGATTTGGAATGCTGGAGGTCATACAATGAATAATAATCAAAATAATCGTTTAACACTTTATCCCAGCAGCTGGCTTTATAATGCTGGAGTTGTAGGATTATTGAAATACATTGATAGTGAAAATTATTTAACTGACTGGAATAACGAAGAAAAATATTCACTCTCACCTACTGGCGAAGTAACCATTAACAAATACCTTTTCGAGAAGATTGATATCGAAAGAAAATATTTTTCTGATGAAAAGGAAATATCGTTGATTGGTAAAAATATTTTATACCCAAATTTTATCGATAAAGATAAAAAACAAATAAATGCATTTAAAGTTTTTATAAAGACATTGTCAAAAGCAAAAGAAATAAAAGATAGAAACTGTTTCCTTTGTAATAACCCTTATTTTATTGAAGATACTTCAAGTATTTTAGCTGAAGAATCTGGTGATAAATTTTTAAATAAAATTGAATACTTAAATATGGTGCATAATTCTATTTTAGGAGCTTCACTGGACAGTTTTCCAAATGCTTACTGGAATTTCGAAAACAAATTTCCGCTTTGTCATTTGTGTGTGTTTGTTCTTATTCATCATCATTTAGCTTTAACAGAACTTGCTGATAAAAGTAAAATTTTTATCAATGCTCCTACTTTTAAATTAATGTATGAACTTAACCGACTTGTTAAAGCAATGTTTAAAGCTAAAACTG
>CAZNFW010000092.1:0-3793 GCA_964572725.1 uncultured Melioribacter sp. | reverse complement strand
TTCTTTACTTTCTCAGGTACCATAAAATCAATTGATAAGTTGTTCTTTACTCGCTCTCTAATTTCACTGGATGATATTTCAATTGTTGGAGTATTAAGAATAATTGCTTTTTCAAAATATTTATTTTTTACTTCTGCATCTTTATCAATAACTCTTTTCATTACAACTAATTTTGCTAAATCAAGAATATCATCAGGTTTATGCCATTTATCAAACACAATTAAATTGTCATAACCAATTATAAGCTCTATGTAATGATAGGTTTTCTTTAATTCTAAAATTGTATCATAAGTATATGAAATATTCCCTTTTCTAATTTCGAAATCACTTGATTCAAAATATGGAATTCCCTCTATTGCTAATTTAAGCATGTTCAATCGATGAACAGGATTGGATGAGTTATAATTTGTTTTGTGGGGAGAAATATAGCAAGGTATAAAAATTATTTTATCAAGTTTTCTTTGTTCAAGTACAAATTGAGTTGTAATTAAATGTCCAATGTGAATAGGATCGAATGTTCCGCCAAATATTCCTATTTTTTCTTGTTTTGTAATCATAACAATTTGTTAATCTAACTTTTGATAAGATAATAAGTTTTTTATTAAACCACGTTTTTTTTCAATTTCAATTTCATAAAATAATTTTTGTGTACCTTTTGATTTTTTGTATTGCATCTTATTAAAAGCAAGAGCAATTGCTACTCTAAAATATTTTTTCCGTATTTCTTCATTTATCCATCCTTTTTGAAATCTTGCATTAGTGCTAATTATATCAATATGTTCAGGTGGAATAATATTTAGTTTACTTTCTTCGTAAAGTTCATTTTTTATAATTAGTTTTTCTTTGTTAATAGAACTAATAAAAAATTCTATATAAAATATTATTAATATTATTATAAATAAAAAACCAAAGTAAATTGTTTTTTCATAACTCACTGACAAATTCCATGTAAAATGAATCAGCATAGCAATTAGAATTCCTGAAGTTATAAATATGTATTTAAATTTCTTCGTAGTTAATTTTAAAATTCCAATAAATGCACCAAAAATTGAAGTACTAATACAATGCATAACAGCTGATGATAAAGAACGTAATATTACTAATGTTATCCAGGTTTTTAGAGTTATGCCAAATGATAAAAAGTAAATAAAATTTTCTGTCATCCCAAATCCTAAACCAATAGCACCACCATAAACAAGTCCATCTGTAATATTATCAAATTTTTTTGAATTAACACTAAAAAGAAGAAATAAACCTTTTGAAATTTCTTCAGAAATTGGTGCAGCTATTAAAGTTGAAATTAGATTTTCTTGTAAATTAGGAATCAGCAGAGAAGAAAATATTGTGATTAATTTAATAATAATTACATTTCCAAATATTCCAAAAATTACCGCTCCCAAAGCACCCCATAAAAAATGAACTACAACAAAAAATAACGGCTCTCTTTCATATTTATCCATGTACCATAGAATTGATAAATATAATGTCATGGGAATTAAAGAAGCGATAAATGAAAAGAATAAAAACATTTTAAAACCATTTTATATAAATGAATAAAATTTATAACTTTCGATAAAATAAAAATGAAAATGACATTTCTTGATTATAAAAGTCATCATAACTATATTTTGAATCAATTTTTTGCTCTTTGTTAAAATGATAATAAAATATACAAATTTTTCAGACGGCATACATCAGATAAATTTTATTGAGCCAGTAGAATCATTAGGTTTAGAAGAATCTTTTTTTGGAAATGTTGTGGTTAACTGCAGAATGGATAAATCTGCACATCAAATAGTAATTGATTTTGATGTAGAAGCAAATTCGCATTTAATTTGTGACAGGTGTAATGCTGAGTATGATGCTATACTGACAAATCATTTTCAACTAAGTTATTTATTTGTAAAAGATGCTGCTCGGTTAGAAGAATATGATGTTAAATATTTATCACCTGATGAAGACAAAATTTATATTGATCAAGATGTTTTTGATTATGTAGAATTGTCAATACCAATGAAGAAGTTATGCAAAGAAGATTGTAAAGGATTATGCCCTAAGTGTGGAACCAATTTGAATGAATCACAATGCAATTGTAACTTGGATAAAAACAATGATATATGGGAACCATTAAAAAAATTGAAAATCTAAAACTAATAAAGGGTTAAACGATGCCTAATCCAAAACGAAAGATGTCCAAGAGCAGAAGAGATAAGCGCAGAACACATTATAAAGCAACAGTTCCTACCCTAAGTCGCTGTTCTAACTGCGGAGAATTAAAGCTGAGTCATAGAGCATGTCCAAACTGCGGGTATTATGCCGGCAGATCGATGTTCGTACCAGAATCATAATCTTAAAATTAAATGACAGAAAATCAGTTAGACATCAAATGTAGAATTGCAGTTGATGCTATGGGGGGGGATTATGCCCCTCTGAATGTTATTCTAGGTGCTCTTCAAGCTCGTAGTGAATCTTCTGACTTTGAACTTATCCTTGTTGGAAACAAGGATAAAATTCTTAAGGTAGCAAAACAGCAAAATATCGACTTAGATGAAAAATTTATTTATCACGCACCTGATGTTATAGGCATGGATGAAGTTCCGGTTATAGCAATTAAATCAAAACCTGATTCATCAATTGTTGTTGGTGCAAAATTAGTAAAAGAAAAAAAAGCCGATGCATTTGTTAGTGCTGGTAATACCGGAGCCGTGATGGCTGTTTCTACTTTAATTATGGGAAGAATAAAAGGTGTTAGCAGACCAACTATCGGTGCTACCTTTCCAACAGAAAAAGATAAGTATTGCATTGTATTCGATGCAGGTTCAAGCGTTGATAGCAAACCACAGCATCTTTATGAATATGCTGTACTCGGTTCAATTTTCGCTAAAGAAATTTATGGAATTGAAAATCCTTCGGTCGGAATTTTAAGTATTGGCGAAGAAGAAACTAAGGGTAATGAACTTGTATTTTCTTCCTATAAATTACTTAAAGAATCTAAACTTAATTTTTATGGAAATGTTGAAGGAAGAGATATTCTTAAAGGCACTGTCGATATAGTAGTATGTGACGGCTTTGTGGGGAATATAATTCTTAAATTTGGTGAAAGTGTTCTTTCATTACTGAAAACAAAAATAAAAAAATATGCTAAAAAAGGAATTATAAATAAATTAAAAGCATTAATTGTAAAAAATGTTTTAAAAGTTGCATTAAAAGATATGGATTATCAAACTTATGGTGGCGTTCCGCTTCTTGGTGTGAATGGTATCAGTATAATTGGACACGGTTCAAGTTCGCCGCTTGCAATTAAGAATATGATTTTAAGAGCAAAAGAAATGTATGAAAAAAAACTAATCCAAAAATTTGAGGAGGCACTTTCTAAAGATGCATTCAACCAAAAAAATTTTTAATGCTACTATTACTGCAGTTGGAATGTATGTTCCAGAGAAAATCTTGGATAATAAATATTTTGAATCAATTGTAGATACATCTGATGAGTGGATTACTACAAGAACTGGAATTAAAGAAAGAAGAATTTTAGAAAACGGTGCAACAAGTGATATGGCTGTTGAAGCAGTAAAAGATTTAATGAAAAATTCTAACCTTAATCCAGAAGAGATAGATGTTATAATAGTTGCTACAATTACACCGGATATGTTTTTTCCATCAACTGCCTGTCTTGTACAGGAAAAAATTGGTGCTAAAAATGCATGGGGATTTGATTTATCTGCAGCATGTTCTGGTTTTCTCTTTGCACTACAAACTGCTGCAAGTTTTATCGAAAGCAGTAAATACAAAA
>CAZNFW010000091.1:0-3900 GCA_964572725.1 uncultured Melioribacter sp. | reverse complement strand
CTGCAAGTTTTATCGAAAGCGGTAAATACAAAAAAGTTCTGGTGATTGGTGCAGATAAAATGAGCAGCATTACCGATTATACGGATAGAAACAATTGTATATTGTTTGGTGACGCAGCTTCTGCAGTACTACTGGAACCTACCGAAGATTTGAATTATGGCATAAAAGATTCTCTGCTATATTGTGATGGTTCAGGTAAAGATAGTCTTTATATGAAAGCTGGTGGTAGTTTGTATCCTGCAACTATGGAAACAGTAAAAAATAGATGGCATTATATATATCAAGATGGGAAAGCTGTCTTTAAAGTTGCTGTTAAGGGAATGGCAGATGTTTCTTACGATATTATGAAAAAAAATAATTTGAGTGCTGATGATATTGCTTATCTTGTTCCACATCAAGCTAATTTAAGAATTATTAATGCTACTGCAGAAAGAATGGGATTATCTATGGACAAAGTTATGGTGAATATTCATAAATATGGAAATACAACCGCAGCAACTATTCCATTGTGTTTGACTGAATATTATAGAGAAAATAAATTAAAAAAAGGAGATAATCTTATACTTGCAGCTTTTGGAGCAGGATTTACCTGGGGTGCCATTTATTTAAAATGGAGTCTGGATTGATGGGAAAAAAGGCTTTTGTATTCCCGGGTCAGGGTTCTCAATATATTGGAATGGCTAAAGATATTTTTGAGAACTCAATTGAAGCCAAGCAAATGATTCAAACAGCTGAAGAAGCAACGGGAATCCCTTTATCTCAAATTATGTTTTATGGTCCCGAAGATACATTAAAACAAACTGATATAACTCAGTTATCTATATTTTTACATAGTGCTGTATTGGTTAATATTATTAGAACATTACATCCTGACATGGTGGCGGGACATTCACTTGGTGAATACTCTGCATTGCTAGCTGCAAATGCAATACAGTTTTATGAAGCTGTTAAACTTGTTCATGCACGTGGAAAGGCAATGGCTCAGGCAGGAACGGAAGAAAAAGGTACTATGGCTGCAATTATTGGATTATCAGAGGAACAACTTGTAGAAATTTGTAATAAAGCATCAGTCGAAGGAATAGTTCAATGTGCTAATTTCAATTCACCTGGACAGATTGTAATTTCTGGTTCTGTTAATGGTGTTAAAAAAGCTATGGAACTTGCAAAAACATCCGGAGCAAAACTTGTAAAAGAACTTGTAGTAAGTGGTGCTTTTCATTCTCAATTAATGAAATCTGCACAAAATAATTTTAAGAATTCTCTCAATTCAACAAACTTTTATGATGCAAAAATTCCTGTTTACGCAAATGTCACTGCCCTTCCGGTTCAAAATAAAGATGAAATAAAAAAATTATTATTTGAACAAATTGTTAGTCCTGTTAGATGGGAAAATACCATTGTGAATATGATTAATGATGGTGCTGATGAATTTTATGAAATTGGACCTGGCAAAGTTTTGCAGGGTCTCATCAAAAGAATTAACCCCGATGTTAAAATTTTTGGTATTGATAAATTCACCGAAGTTGAAAGGTATCTTTAATGGATAATAAATTTGAAAAGAAAATTAATGGTCTTTATATTGACCCGTTAATTTTCACACACAAATTCGTAAAGGGGTGTGATATTTGTATTTGTTCTGGTGAATGCTGTTACTACGGAGTATATACTGATAAAAAAGAATATGAAAGAATTCTTTCAATAAAAGAAAGAATAATTTCTGAAATGGATGATTCTCAGTGTAAAGATTCTAACAAATGGTTTGAAGAACCTGAAGAAGATAAAGATTTTGAATCTGGGATTGCATATGGAACAGAAGTTTACAATGGCAAATGTGTTTTTCTTGATAAACAGGGATTTTGTACACTTCAAAAGATTGCACTAAAAAATGGTGAACATAAATGGAAATACAAACCTTTGTATTGTGTATTATTTCCATTAGTTATTTATGAAGGTATACTAACAATTGATGATGATCATCTTGGAAGGTTGCATTATTGTAATAAGGTTCAAAATCAAGTTACAACTGTTTTTGATGCATGCAAAAACGAACTCATTCATCTTTTAGGAGAGCAAGGTTATCAAGAATTACTTGAGTATCGTAATCAATATTTCTCTCAAATAAAAAAAGAAGGAATAAAAAATGAGGTTATTAAATAAAAAAGCTATTGTCACCGGAGGCTCTAGAGGTATTGGAAGAGCCATTGTAGAACAATTAGCAAAAGAGGGATGCAGTGTTGTCTTTACTTACTATGCACCTACAGAAGAACTTTTAAAAATTGAAACAGAAAATGCAAAAAATGTTGAAGCAGAATTAAACAGTGACAATGTTAAAGTTTTTAGTTATGTTGCAGATGCATCCTCATTCGATGCTGCTCAACAAACAGTTAATTTTGCTTTTGAAAAATTAGGTGGTATTGATATTTTAGTTAATAATGTTGGAATTACCAAGGATAATTTACTACTTAGAATGAGTGAGGAAGATTTTGATCTTGTCTTAAACATAAACTTAAAAAGCGTGTTTAATTACACAAAAGCTGTAATTAAAAGTATGATTGCACAAAAATACGGTAAAATTGTAAATATAAGTTCTGTTGTTGGAATCATTGGCAATGCAGGTCAAGCAAATTATGTTGCTTCAAAGGCAGGAATAATTGGCCTTACAAAATCTAATGCAAAAGAATTTGCTTCACGAAATATAAATGTAAATGCGGTTGCTCCGGGATTTATTGAAACAGATATGACAAGAAAATTGACTGAACAACAAAGAGAAGCTTATATGAATTTTGTTCCATTGAAAAGATTTGGCAAACCAGAAGATGTGGCGAAAGTAGTTGCATTTTTATGCAGTGATGATGCCAATTACATAACTGGACAGGTAATTCCTGTTGATGGTGGAATGGTTATGTAAAAGAATTTTACTTTAATAAATCTAATTAACATTATTTAATAACATAAAAGGAGATGTAAATGGATATTGAAGCAAAAGTAAAAGAAATTATTATGGATAAACTCGGTGTTGAAGAATCTCAAATAACACCGGAAGCATCCTTTACAAAGGATCTTGGTGCAGATTCTCTCGATATTGTTGAATTAGTTATGGGTTTCGAATCTGCCTTTGATATTTCAATTCCTGATGAAGATGCTGAAAAAATTTCTACTGTAGGTGATGCTATAAAATATTTAAAGGAAAAAGTTAGCTGATTTTTTTACGGGGCTGTCAATAATTTTTAAAATTATTTTTTCAATTTATTTTTTTGGCAGCCTCTCTCTGTCTTTAAAATTCAATCAAAAAGAGAGCAGGATTATGAATAAAAGACGAGTTGTGATTACTGGTTTAGGCGCTGTTACGCCAATAGGGAATAATGTCCAAGAACTATGGGAAGGAATAATTACAGGACGTAACGGAGCTGGCAAAATCACAAAATTTGATACTTCAATTTTTGCTACACAATTTGCCTGTGAAGTAAAAAATTTTGATCCAGCGGTTTATATCGATAAGAAAGAGTTAAAAAGAATGGATATATATTCCCAATTTGCACTCGCTTCTGCTGCAATGGCTATTGAAGATTCTAAACTTGATTTGTCAAAAATTAATTTGAACATGGCAGGTGTAGTTTTTGGCAGCGGTATTGGCGGTATATTAACTTTCGAAGAGCAACATAACTTATTCCTGCAAGGTGGACCTAAAAAAGTAAGCCCATTTTTCGTTCCAATGATGATACCAGATATTGCAGCCGGTCATATTTCAATAAAATATGGATTCAAAGGACCTAACTATGCTACAGTTTCTGCATGTGCAACTTCGTCCCATGCAATTGCTGATGCTTTTATTTTAATTCAGAGAGGTTCTGCCGATATAATGTTATGCGGCGGTTCAGAAGCTCCTATTACTCAGATGTC
>CAZNFW010000090.1:0-3949 GCA_964572725.1 uncultured Melioribacter sp. | reverse complement strand
AGAAGATTAAATCCGGTAATATTTCTCTTCGTGGAAATGTTAGTTATTTCCTTAAAAGAATAGAAGAGAATTCTAATCTTAACTGCTATAATTTTGTTTTCAAAGATTGTATTGAACAGGCTGACATTATTGAAGAAAAAATTAAAAATGGCAAAGCAGGTAAACTTGCAGGAATGGTAATCGCAATTAAAGATGTTCTTGCTCTTAAAGATAAACCAATGACTTGCTCTTCAAATATTCTTAAAAATTTTATATCAATTTATACTTCTACTGCTGTTCAAAAATTAATTAATGAAGATGCAATAATTATTGGCAAAACTAATTGCGATGAATTTGCGATGGGTTCATCAAATGAAAATTCTGCATTTGGACCTGCTTTAAATCCACACGATACATCAAGAGTTACTGGAGGTTCAAGCGGAGGTTCTGCTGCAGCTGTTGCAGCAGATTTGTGTGATGTATCATTAGGTACAGATACCGGTGGTTCAATTCGTCAACCTGCAGCTTTTTGCGGAATATTTGGTTTAAAACCAACTTACGGAAGAGTTTCAAGATATGGATTAACAGCTTTCGCTTCTTCATTCGATACAATTGGTCCTTTTGCTAAATCTTTAGAAGATATTGCTTTAGTACTCGAAGTTGTTTCTGGAAAAGATGAAAAAGACTCTACAAGTTACGATATTCCTGTTCCTGCCTTTAGTAGAAATATTTTGACTGACAAAAAATTTAAGATCGGAATCCCAAAAGAATATTTTGGTGAAGGACTAGATATTGAAATTAAAGATGCCATCAATAAGCAAATTGATAAACTTAAATCCAATGGTCATCAAGTTATTGAAATTTCTTTACCGCACACTGAATATGCAATTGCAACATATTATATTCTTACAACTGCAGAAGCTTCATCAAATTTATCACGATATGAAGGAGCTCATTATGGATTTCGTGCAGAACAATCAGGTGATTTGATTGATATGTATACAGAAACTAGAACTCAAGGTTTTGGCAAAGAAGTAAAAAGAAGAATAATGCTTGGTACTTATGTTTTGTCTGCTGGTTATTATGATGCTTATTATCGTAAGGCACAAAAAGTAAGAAGATTATTAAAAAATGATTTCACTGAAGCTTTCAAAAATGTTGATGTAATAATAACTCCTACTACACCAACAGTTGCTTTTAAGATTGGTGAAAAATCATCCAATCCACTTGAAATGTACTTAAGCGATATATATACAACCTCTGCAAATCTTGCTGGTATTCCAGGATTAAATATTCCAATTGGCAAAAATAAAGATGGATTACCAATTGGAATGCAACTGATGGCAAATCAATTTGATGAACTTAAATTATTACAATTAGCAAAAATTATAGAAGTATCTTAATAAGCTTTGCATAAAATTTTTATTCTATACTGCTAAATACTTTGCCTTCTATTTCGTACAATAGAAATACATATTTCTTAATGTCCCCCAGATAAAGTTTACCTTTCGTAAGACAGCTTAGAATCCATATAAAATCATTGTATTAGAAAAAATTCACGTAATCTGCCTATTGGTAGACAAATTTGCGGTAACTATTTTTTATGCGAATTACATCATGATTATCAATCTGAACGGGTAGAGCAAAATGAAGAATCTAGTTATTTTTTTGAGACTCTTCACTCAGAGTGACACTTTTTTTAGTAACAAATTACTTTGGCTATTACTCCATATTTATAGTGTCATTCTGAACTGCTACAGACAGTGAAGAATTTTTACCAAAATCATACGTTAAATTTTGTGCAATTAGTGGTTACATTTTTCATGCAAATGCATCTTAGTCCTCTAGCACCTGTTTATCTAAGCATATAGACAGATTGAAGTCCTTTCTTAAGTACTATCATTCTCACGAATGACTTGCCCAGAGGTACTCAAATTAATGGTTAAAAATTAATGCCGCTAATTACACGAATTAATCACAAATTAGAAATGAAGAAAATTTAAGAAATCGTTAATCCACCGCAGATGGTGAAGAATTTCCTTCACACACTCTTATCATTCTAAATAAAAAAATAGTAAACTTACCCTACCATACTAAATGAAGATTCTGTCTTATCCCTACTCTGTTCACTATGTCTTATCTTTATAAATTACACTTTATAAAAAATAAGCATACTCCAAATTAGTTAGTAAAAAATCATAAAAGTAATTTAAGTAGAATTAATCGACAAAAAAGCCGTTAGCAAAAAGAAGATAAGAAAGCAGTGGATTTAAATTAAAAGAAAAGGATTGCTTAAAAAATGATAAATGTTTTTATTTATTATAAAAACTTATTTCAGGTACGCTTCCAGAAATTTTTTATTGACAGAATTTTTAACTCTATTAAGTTGAAATAGAAAAGTTAATTTTATGAGGGAACAAGTAAAAAAATATAATTCTTTCTTTATTCAAATTTTTCTTAAAAATTAATTCCACCGTAAAAAATATTTTGCAATTGAATAAGAAAATAAATTTCATTTACTACATTGTTCATAATTTCAGAATATAGACTTATTTTACATTGGCTCTTGTAATATTATTATAGTCTATGGTAACTAAATTTTTCATTCAATAATTTACTATTGTTACTTTTATTAAACTTTTGTTCAGAAGTGTCGGATGTTGAAGAAAAGAAAATTGAAAGTGGTAATGAAGATATAACTACTTCCGATATACCTGATTTAATAATTGCTAGAGCAAATGAATTTTTAATTTCTAAAGTTAGCGAACGATTTTTTTATTCATACATAAAATTTAATCATGATTTATCAAGGTTTTCGCTAGCAGACACATATTGCATTAAGCATCCTTCCCGTTGTACTGAATTCTTATTGAAGCCGCACTACTACTTTGTTTATAATTTTAAGATATCTGAAAAAGATTTTGTTGATGAAATAATTGAATTTGTTACTGATTCACTTGGAAATGTTGTACAAAGCAGAAAACTTTTTGGCATTCCAAAGTGCCCAAATAATAATTGCTGCAATAATTTCCCATTAATTGAAAAAGAAGATGCAATTAAAATTGCCAAAGAATATGGTTCTGAAGAAGGATTAAATAAATGGATTTTATCTTTTCATTTTTTTGCTGGTGATTTGTATAATTATGTGTGGAAAGTAAAAAACATACTCTATAAAACAGATTATGAATTTGGTGGGAAAACACTTTTGATAGATGCAAATACTGGAAGAATTGTTCAGTCTTCAAGTTGAAAAAGTATAATATAATTACCAAGCTGTATTAATACACAAATATTACTTGCTGTTTAATATAAACTTTTCAATCAACATTAAAAAAGTATTATCCTCCTCTCCCCTTTTGAATTTAGTATTAGATTTACCTTAGTAAATGATATTCTTATAATTAAACACCTGTGAATAAAGCTATTTAAATACAATTTGAAAATAAACACTTTCTAAAGTTTATCTACAATTTTTACTAATAGTTGAATCATATCTATTTTCTTATTGCATTTTAATAAATCTGTAAGTTTCATTTTTATAATTTTATTCAAAAGCAAACTAATTTTTATTAATTTATAATGAAAAATTTTATTAAATCGAAAAAGTAATCCTAAATAATAACAATCATCAAGGGCAAAATGTCTAACTTTATTACCAACAACGGCACAAAAGAATTAAAGCAAAGATTAACACAATTAATTACAAAAAGTGAAGAACTAAAATTTCTGGTTGGATTTTTTTATTTCTCTGGATTAAAAGAATTATATAATTCATTAAAGCAGAACCATAAATGTATCCTCAAAGTTCTTGTAGGATTAGATGTTGATAGTAAAGAATATGGTCTAATTGAATTTGGAACTAAAAAAAATCTAACGGATAACGAAAGAATCGAAAATTTGTTTTCTTCATTAAAGAAATCTATTAACACAGATGAATTTGATAAAGCTGAGTTTTACAAACAGGTAAAAT
>CAZNFW010000089.1:0-3959 GCA_964572725.1 uncultured Melioribacter sp. | reverse complement strand
TAGATATTAATAAGGATAATTTATCAATTGAAGTTTAATTATATAGTTTAATAACAGGTAATAAAATTTTATTCATGATAAATTATATAATAGACATAAGAGTTAAATAAAATTTTTAACAGTGAAAATAAACCTAAATATAAAAGTGAATTTATTATTAAATCTTTTTAATTGATACAATATAATAAAAAGGCAAGTGCACATTAAATGCACCCACCATAAAAATTAATTTAAAATAAATCATCAATTGACAAATATCTTTCCCCTGTATCATAATTGAAAGTCAAAATTCTTTTCCCATCAGGAATTTCACTTAATTTTTTATTCACTGCAGCAAGTGAAGCACCTGAAGAAATTCCAACAAACAATCCTTCTTCTTTTGCAGCACGACGTGCAAATTCAAAAGCTTCTTCTTTTGTAATTTGAATTGCACCATCAATCAAAGAAGTATCAAAGATTTTTGGAATAAATCCAGCTCCAATGCCTTGAATTGGGTGCGGACCTGGTTGACCCCCTGAAATTACTGGAGATGCAGCTGGTTCAACTGCGAAAACTTTAATGTGGGGAAATTTTTCCTTTAATACTTTTGCTACTCCTGTTATATGTCCACCAGTTCCAACTCCAGTTATTAAATAATCAAATCCTTCGGGAAAATCATTTAATATTTCCTGTGCTGTAGTTTTAATATGAATTTCTACATTAGCTTCATTTTCAAATTGCTGTGGTATCCATACTTTTGGATTATTAGCAGCAATTTCATGAGCTTTTGCAATGGCACCTTTCATTCCAAGTTCTCTTGGAGTTAATTCAAATTCGGCTCCAAATGCTGCCATAATTTTTCTTCTCTCAATTGACATTGATTCCGGCATAACAAGAATTAACTTATAACCTTTTACAGCTGCTACCATAGCCAGCCCAATTCCGGTATTTCCAGATGTAGGTTCGACAATTATACTGTCTGGTTTTAAAATACCTCTCCTTTCAGCATCTTCAATCATAGAAAGAGCAATTCTATCTTTAATACTCGCACCAGGGTTTGCTCTTTCTAATTTAACCCACACTTCATGTTTATTACCAAAAAGTTTATTTATTCTAAGGTGAGGTGTATTACCGATTAACTCAAGAATATTTTGAGCTTTCATAATATTACTCCTATTTTAGTTAAATGACAAAGTCTAATGAATCTTCGAATTCTTTTGTTCTTCTTACTCTAACTTCGCTTTTATTGTAAACAATTGAATTTGGCGGAATGCTTTGAGTTATCCATGAATTACCTCCAATTATACTGTTTCTGCCAATAACTGTATTTCCACCCAGAATTACTGCCTGAGAATAAATAACAACATCATCTTCGATTGTTGGATGACGTTTTGTTTGAGCTAAACTTTTATCAACGCTCAAAGCTCCAAGTGTAACACCTTGATAAAGTTTTACATTTTTCCCAATTATTGTTGTCTCGCCAATAACTATTCCAGTGCCATGGTCAATAAAAAATGGTGAATCAATTGTAGCACCCGGATGAATATCAATTCCTGTTATTTGATGTGCATGCTCTGTCAAAATTCTTGGTATGATAGGAACTTTCAATAGATAGAGTTCATGAGCAATTCGATAAATTACAATTGCCATAAATCCGGGATAAGCCAAAATCACCTCATCAACACTTTCGGCAGCGGGGTCTCCCTTGTAAATAAACTCTGCATCTGCCCAGAGCATGCTGTGTATCTCAGGAAGTTTTGAAATGAATTTTTCTGCGGTTTCTTCTACATTCTCTGGAGCCAAACCATTTAACAATTTAATTAACTGAATTAAATCTCTTTTTAATAACTGAAGTTTAGAAATAATATCTTCTTCAGTGTAATAAACTTTATTTGAAAAGTGAGGGAATAAAAAATCAATTAATCCATTGAGATACTCTATTGCTTCTGTCTTTAAAGACGCAGTGCAAAAATGTGTTTGTCTTTTTGTTAACAATTCTTCAGCAAAATTAATTAGATTATTCCTGTTTAAAGTTCCCATTTTCATTCCTCTTAAAAAAATTAAATAATTTATTAAAAAAGAATTGAAAGCTGACAATGAAATCAGCAAAAATAAAGTGGCGAGAAGCAACAGATGCAGCTGTGATTATAAGAAGTACCTGAAAGGATATTAGTTGATGATAAAGTAATATTCATTTTAGAAAATTTTATTAATTACATATACAAAAATGCATTTCTAACAAAAAAAGTTCAACATCAAAAAAATAAAAAAAGCGGCTTATTCAAAGCCGCTCAGTTGTTGCAAATAAATCTTTATTATTTGACAACTTTTACATCTTGAGCCTGGGGTCCTTTTGGTCCTTCTCCAACTGTAAATTCAACCTTTTGACCCTTCTCAAGGCTTTTGTATCCTTCAGCTTGAATTGAAGAAAAATGAACGAATACATCGCCGCCTTGATTGCGCTCAATAAAACCGTAACCCTTTGCAGCATTAAACCACTTTACGGTTCCGTTTTCACGCTCTGCCATTTGTAAAACTCCTTTAAAAATGTTACTTATACTGCTGCAAAGCAGAACGCTCGAATAGATTTTATTGCCCCCGGCAAAAAAAATATATCAGAGCATCTGCTCTACACTGCTAAGTTAATAAATAAAATTTGCAAAACAAAAAAATCTTTAAGTATTTATTGATTCCCTTTAAGCATGAATGCAATTTGTGCTGCCTGCTTTTGATTATATTCAAATGCAATTTTCTTGTAATTGACCAGGTCAATTATAGTTCCAATTAAACATAATCCGCCTGTTAGCAAATACAAAATTCCCAGTCCTATCTGGTCAGTAAGAAATCTTTGAACTCCGGCAATACCAAGAAAACCTACAAGTGTTACAAGTAAAATTGTTTGCGGGTCTCTTCTTCTTGCACGATAAATATTTGCAAATTGCTGTGCTTCTTTGTCGTCATAATTTTTAATTAAGTTGGCAATATAAATTTGTTCTTCCCCCATTATTTCGGGCATTAATTCATATACATTTGCCATAAATTCTCCTTCTGATTAAAATTATTAATTGTTCTTTTTATTAAAATAATTATTCTATATGAAATTAATATTAAAGCAAATATTCCAAGCGGATGAGTTTGTAATGAATTTATAAAATCCAGATGATAAACAAATGAAATAGATTTTCCCAAACCACAGCCTGGACAAAAACTAATCCCAATATTACGAAAAGGACAAAGTGTAAAGTGTTGTTCTTTATATGGATTTATAAACAGTAAATATATAAGTCCAGCTAACCAGTATATTGCTTCCCATTCAACTTTTCTTATAAATTTTTTTAGAAATATTTTATTGTTCATATAATACAATATAAATTGCCTGAATATTAGTCGTTTCAAATTAAATTACGTTTTGCGTAAATATTATTTCCCTGAAATTATCGAAGAGTAAGGTTTTCAAAAAAGTCATAAAAATATTTAGTTAACAATCAAAGACTTTTTAATTGAAAAATTACCACTTAACCACCCCCCTGTTTTATCTCCTCAAATAAACATTTTCTATTATTTCAACTTTAGCATTATCATAATTTATAATGCTCAGTTTATTAATTTCGCCTACTACTTCAATATTTTTTGAGTTTAGTTCATCAACAATTCTTTTGCAGAATTTTGCATCAAAACTATTTGCTATTCCGATATGAGGAATAAAAGGAATATCAAACCGAAGGTCTTTTTCGATTGGTCCTGTGTAAAGTGCATCGTGGAGTTTAACAAAAATTCTATAACCTTCTTCTGGGATTAAAAATACATCAGTATAATCACTGAAGGAATCTTTCACAAGCTGAGCACATCGTAAAACAAAATAAAATACTCCAAATTTTTTCGATACTGATTTTACATGCCTGCTCAGTTCATCTGCAGAAATATCATATAAAGGAAATACTAAAGTAAAATGTGGTTCGACAATATTAAAATATCGTTCA
>CAZNFW010000088.1:0-4539 GCA_964572725.1 uncultured Melioribacter sp. | reverse complement strand
TAGGTAGGAATCCACTTTTTTACTTCATTGCTTTTTTCTGGATACCCGCTTGCGCAGGTATGACATTGTGGAGAGAGTCATTTCTGCGAAAGTTTACCTAACGGTAGACAGACAGGAATCCCAAAAAAAACACATATCCCCGTAATGCTAAACACCGTTTCGTGAAACCCTAAACCCACTTTATCTTGTAATTCTAAATGAAAAATGTAATACAAAACTTGCCTGCTCCAAGCAGGTTTATTTCGTAAAATCTTACTCCAGCTCGCATTGTTATTCTGAACCGCCGCAGTAAGTGAACATTATATACACTTGTTATAATTGTAACACAAAACGCAGTTTTGAAAAAAATAAACATCCTTTATCTTGTTATGCTTAATGATTAAAGAAAAATGAATAACCCCATAATTACAACTAATTTTTTTATATACATATACTATATATTTTTTTACCTGAGCAGTAAAGATATTTTTACAGAAACCGAAGTTTAATTTTTACATACAGTTTAATATAGATTTGCATATTCAACATAAATTTTAATAGATTCTCATAGTAAAATAAAATGTATTCTTGAAACATTTTTTTCCTCTTAACGAGGGCACTATTTTTTATTTAATCGCGGCAATTTTATTATAAATGAGTCGTTTAAATAGTATGGAGATTATAACTATTAGGAGGGTTATAATTGAATCCAGAAGAGGAATCAAGAATTAATGAATTTGTTGAGATTTTTATGGAACAGGACTTCTTTAATGCCATTTACTATTGTTCCACTTGGAAAGGCACTAATGAAAGATATTTTCGAGAAAAGGAACCTGCTGATTTTGTGATTTATACATTAGAACGAATTATAGAGGGCAAAAGAAAAGTTTATCTTGACAATTATAAAACATTTAAAGGCTCTGTATATTATCATCTTAGAAATGAAATGCTCACATATTTTAACTGCGGAAATGACACTATAGAAGAAAGTCCTCATTATATAAATGTCAATGACTCTAATATAGTTGCTTATGATGATAATGTTAATTATGAAAATAATAATAACAATTATGAATCTGACACATTAACATTGATAGAATGTAATGATCTTAAAGAGCAAATATTTAATTTGTTTGATGAAGATAAAGAGTTAGAAGAAATATTAGTTTTGCAAGGGTATTTAGATGGCAAAAAGCGAGAAGAAATTGCCGAAGATTTAGGAATTACCGTTAATGAAGTAACAAATATTAAAAAGAGAGTAGTAAGAAAAATAATTAAAAGTGGGATCAATATATAATAAAAAGAAAGGCATAAAATGCTTATTAATAAGAATCTAAATTTTTTGGAGTTTTTATTCATCAATAATTTTTTTACAGAAGAAGAAGCCCGCCAATTATTAATTGAAGAGGGAGTAAATATTGAAGAAATTGATTCTAAAGCAAAAGAGTTTCTTCAAAAACTTAATGCAATGGAATTAAAATTAAAGAGCAAAATAAAAAAAGCAGAGTTTGAAAAAAATCTAAAAGAATTCCAGAATTCAAATGAAGATAATGCTCTTAATATTAATTACAGCTTAGCTGCAAGAAAAGGTACTTCTGATGAAATAAAAAATAATGACGAAGAGTTATTTAATTTCATTAAGAAAAAAAATAAAACTGATTGAATTCAACATTTAAATCACTTCTTATAATTTTTTGAATTGACAGTATAGAATAATGTTGTGAAAATTATTTAGAAAAAATTTTTTTAATGAACTCTAATCAGGTATAAAAGATGAGTGCAATTGAAAAAGCATCTAATATAATTGAAAAACATTACATTAAATCACCACATGAATTAAATCTTGAAGAAATATTATATGCTGAAAATCTAAAATTAAAAGAAGAACCGTTAAGTAATTGTGAGGGGAAAATTATATTTGATGAAGAAATTGGCATAATAACATTGAACAGCAAAATAAGTGATGAAAGACAGAAACGATTTACATTAGCTCATGAGATGGGACATTTTTTTAATGAACGTAAACTATTTTCATTTTACAAAAATTATGTGCTACAAAAATACGAATGCGGATTTGAAGAATTTTATGGAAAGAATAAAGGGAATAAACGTGAAGCAGAAGCAAATGAATTTGCAGCCGAACTTTTAATGCATAAGCCATGGTATCAAAATTTTATAAGAAATAGAGGAATTAATTTTGATTTAATTAAAGAAGCAGCCGAATATTTTAATGTATCATTAACAGCAGCAGCTCTTAGATATGTATTTATAGGTCAATATCCTGTTGGATTAATAATGAGCAAAGACGGCAAAGTTATATGGAGTGCAGTTAATGAATATTTCCCATTAAAATATATTCCTGTTGATTATAAAGTAAGGACTAATTCATTAGCTTATGATTTTTTTTATAGAAATGAAACAAGCGAAGAAATTAATTTAATAAATGCAGATGTTTGGTTTAGTGAAGATTCTAAATTGAGAAAGGATATATATTTTTATGAGCAAAATATTTTCATGAAAAATTACAATGCTGTATTAACTTTGTTGTGGGAGTGGAAAGTTTGATAAAAAAAATGTATATTATAAAATGAAATCTATAAATATTGGAATAGATTGTTTATTATAGATTTTTATAGATAGGGCAGATTCTTTTTTATATTTTTTTTACAAGATTAAGCTAAGGGAGTCAGAAATGTTTTATGTTGTTTTTTAATGAGCCATGTGACTCACGTGGCGGAGCTGTAAGTTTAGTGACAGATTATTTGTGAGTAGTATTAGTAATGAATAGTAAGTTATTATCATCATTTACTAATCATTATTCACATGTAATTGATTATTATTATAACCGCAGCTTAGTTTTGCCTGTCTGATAATAGAAAGGATTTTATTAGAGGGCGGACAAAACTTTTTATATTTATCAGGCAGGTTTTTAATTATATTAATATGTTTCAAATAAAATAAAAATCAAATAAGAGTTTATTGCAATTTTTCTATTACTTAAAAAAATTTTGGAATCAATTCTGCTTATAAAAAATATTCGTGATAATTCGCGTAATTCGCGGTTAATACTTAAACTTCGAAGTTCTTTGCGTTCACTGTTGTAAGAACTCACCTCTGCCATAAGGCAGACAGGCTCAATTCCTCTCTTAGGAAGAGAGGGAATTGAAGGATGAATAAAACAGTTTCTAAAAGGCAAGTTGTCTGGATTCCCATTTTCATGAGAATGATATCAAAAAAAATATTATTCGCGGTTAATAATTAAAGCCGCTAATTACACGGATTAAACACAAAAATAAAAAAGTCTCTAATGAAAAGACTTATTTTTAGTAAACTGTTATTAATAACTCGTCACTTACTCAATATTCATCAATTGTTGAATTTTAGAAAAAATTATATAATTATATTTTAGTAATAAGGATTAATAAAAAATTCATGAACAAAGAACAAATTAAAAATAAAATTGCTGAATATCTTCGCAATAGAAAGGAAATAATATTCGCATATATTTTTGGTTCTTTTGTTAAAAAAGAAAATTATCATGATATTGATATTGCTGTTTTTCATTCCAAAAATTTTGAAAAAGATGATTTGAGCAGCTATCCTTACGGATATGAGAGTTTTCTTATTGGTAATCTTATGAAGATATTACATACTAACAACATAGACTTAGTCGTGCTGAATAACGCTCCTCTGCTTATTACTAATCGTATAATAAATACAGGGTTATTGTTATTTGATAAAGATAAATTATTAAGGATTAATTTCGAGAATAGAAACCGTAAATTATTTATAGATACAGAAAATTTAAGAAGAATCAAAACATATTATCTCTCTAAAAAATAAAATGACATGCCTGATATAGAGATAATAAAGAAACATATTGCAGCTTTGATACAGAGCTTAAATAATCTTCAAAAGCATAAGGGGATATCAGTTTCAAATTTACAGGATAATCTTGATTTTGTATGGATTTTAGAAAGAGGAATTTATTTATCAATCCAGAATTTATTCGATATATTTGCTCATATTGTAGCTGCTGATTTTGATTTGCCATGGGATTCTTATTCTGACATTGCAGAAATTCTTTTTAATAAAAAGCTTATTGATGAGAATGATAAAAATAAATTGATTCAAATGGCTGGATTTAGAAACCGTCTCAGTCATGAATATTTGTCTCTTGAATTAAGTATTTTGGTTGACATAGTAAATAATAGATTATCTGATTTTTCAAAATTTTTAAATATAGTTAAAGAATACTGTAAACTTTGAAAAATAATTTAATTTATGGTTAGAAAAGAGTATTAAAAGTATTCAAAGTTAAAAGAACTCACCTCTGCCATAAGGCAGACAGGCTAAATCCCTCTCTTAGGAAGAGAGGGACTTTAAGGATGTGAAAATTAGATTCAGAGAATTTTTATTTCACTTTATTATAACCAAAAAGTACATGAAGATTAATAAGCTAATTTAGTCGTTAAAAACATAAAGACCTGAAATAAAATGATGTTCCAGCTAATGATTTTACTTTCTAAATATTTTATTATATTAAATTTCGTAATCAAT
>CAZNFW010000087.1:0-5298 GCA_964572725.1 uncultured Melioribacter sp. | reverse complement strand
GCAGCTGTCATCAGCGTTGAGAAAGTATAAATCAATTGTTGATTTACCTTTTCCACTTATTTCACCAAAGGCAAATACAAATCAGGTGAAATCAAAAGCACAAAAATATTTGCAACAAGTTCTAAGTCTTATCAAAACTTCGACCGATAAGCAAAATGCTGTCCATTTAATGGGTGAATTTACTTTTGTTTTTCATTTAGTGACTTTGTTAAAGCAGAAGAACATTCCTGTTGTTGTTTCGACAACTAATAGGATTGTCGAAGAAAAAGATGGGAAAAAGATTGTTACTTTTAATTTTGTGAGATTCAGGGAATATTAATATGCACACAATGTTTTGTTTAGTATCCCGACAAACAATGGCTAATGTTTTACCAGTTTTAATGTATAAGCCAAAAAATGTAGTTCTTTTCACTACTCCTGAAGAAAAGAAAAGTGCAGATAATCTTCAAAAACTTTTTAATGCAAAGTCAATCTCAGTTAAAAGAATTGATGGATTAAATGCTTATGATTACAAAAATTTCAAAGCTATAGTTTTTGATGAATTGAAAAATTACCAAAGTGAAATCACATTAAATGTAACTGGTGGTACTAAACTGATGGCACTTGCTGCTTACGAAGTATTTGCTGAAAATAATAAATCAATTATTTATTGCGATACTGAACATCAACATATAATTTCACTTTATCCTGATTATAAAATTGAAACTCTTAAAGCCGATTTATCTATCTCAGATTATTTACTTTCTTATGGATTTGAAATAAAAGAAAAGAAAGATATAAAACAAGTTGAAAAGTATTTTCCATTGATTGAGTTCATCAATAAAAATTATCTGATTAATGAATTTGTAAATTTCTTTAAAAAAATAAGAGAAAAACTTTCAGATGATATTCCCAAAATTACAATACTAAGTGAAAACAAAAATTTTGTATTCTATAAAAGTTTTGATAAGTACACGATTGAATATAATATCAAGGATAGAAGTAAAATCTCAATTGAAAGTTTTGAATTTAAGTTTGGTGATTGGCTCGAATATTTAACTTATTATTCTTTAAGAAACAGCTATAAACCAGAACCTGAATTGTTGGCTGGAGTGAAAATAGTTAGTCAGGATAATGTAGAGAATGAAATTGATGTAATTATGCTCAAAGACTTTGTTTTGCATATTTACTCATGTAAAAGTGGAAAGAGTGACAATCAATTTGATTTATTCCAATTAGAAACATTAAGAAGTATTACGAGTGGAACGTATGGGAAAGGATATTTCGTTGTTTCCAAGAAATCTACTAAAAGATTTTTAGATAGAGCTCGAGAGTTGAACATCAAAGTAATAAACATTTTAAATAACAATGAGAAATTTATATGAACAAAAACATTCTAATCTGCGTATCAGGACTGACTCCACAAATCGTAACCGAAACTTTGTTCTGTTTATCAGTCAAACAAAAAATTCCTGTTCATGAAATTTATATTCTAACTACTAAAAGAGGTCGCGAAGTAATTCTTGGCCGTGACCCGTCCCCTTCTACACCGAAATCCCCACTTAAAAATGAAATTGAAGCTCTATGTAAAAAATACAAAATCAAAAAGCCTCTATTCGAAGAAAATGATACGCATATAATTGTTGCAAAGGAAGAATCAATCGAACTTTTTGATATTCGATCTGACAAAGACAATATCTTATTTCCGAACAAGGTTTGCGATTTTATAAGAACTAAGACATCTTCACCAAATACAACTTTATTTTGTTCTATTACAGGTGGAAGAAAATCTATGAGTGTTCATCTTGCAAATGCTCTTTCACTTTTTGCAAGAGAACAAGATAAACTTTTACATGTTTTGACTAAAGAGGAACATGAATTTAAAGGCTTCTTCCCCGCCACAAAAAAAGAAGCTGACGACCTTGAACTTTCTGAAATACCTTTTGTAAAATTGCGTCCCTTGTTATCTAAAGAAATTAAATCTGAATACTTAGAGAAAATGACTTTTGATAAAATTGTAAAATATACTCAAAATCAATTAAAAGTTTTTACAGACAACAAAAATCTTATACTTGATATTCAAAGAAGATCTTTAACTTTTGGACAAAATTCAATCACACTCGAACCGATGGAATTTATTTTCTATTTTTACTTTGTTGATATTAAACTTAGAGGTAAAGAAAAAATTAGTATTCACGAAATTACTTCACCAGAAGTAGCCAATATGCTGCTTAATTATATAGAACAATACTATAAATATTATTACTTAGATGAAAAAAAAGTAAGAAAATTAAAAGAAAAAGGTATTGATGCAGAAAACTTCAGAACTAAACGCTCTAAAATAAATCCTAAATTATCTGAACTAATTAATGACCCCGACTTTGAAAAACTATTCATAATCGATGTAGAAAAAATCTACGCAGATTCAAAATATTTCATCCGTGCAGATAAAGAAAAATTCAAAATCAAATATCTTCCAAAATGATAGAATTTTTGAAACGTTTCTAAAATATTTCTTTCCTGTATTTCTCCTCATCTTTCTTATAATTTAACATATGCTTATTGATGCATGTTAAAGGACGAATGTGAATGTATTCTTTAGTTGTACATTTCATTACTTACACATTATCAAATCTTATAATAAAACTTATAATACTAAATAAAAATAAAATTACAAGAATAATATGAAAAATTATGTTTACATATTTTCGAACACAAAATTAAATAGAAAGAATAACACATTTGTTGTTGAGCTAATTGAAAATAAAGAATCCATAAATAAAATTGATATTGATGAAAGCGAAAAAGAATTTGTATTATTGCCAATAAAAAATTCTGGTTCAGAAAGTAAACAAAAATTTATTCCTGCCGAATCAATTGATGCCTTTTTTACTTTTGGTGAAATACTTTTTAATACACAATTCTTTAAATGCCTAAGTAATTACAACATTCAACTTCATATGTTTGGATACTATGGAGATTACATTGGTTCGTTTTTACCTAAAAAAACAACAGCTTCTGGTTCTATAGAAATTCTTCAGTACGAAGCTTATTGCAACGAAACAATGCGTTTATATATAGCCAAAGCAATTGTCTTGGCTTCTATTAAAAATATTTTAAATGTTTTGAAATCATACTCCTATTCTGGTGCAGACCTTTCAAATGAAATTTCAAAAATTATTTCATTGCTCGAAATGCTGAGATTTACAAATTCTATTGAAGAACTTATTGGATATGAAGGAGCTATACGAAATATTTATTATCAGAGTTGGAAAGAAATTTTTAAGAAAGATGTAAACTTTTCTAAAAGAGAAAAAAGACCTTCAAATGATATGATTAATTCACTTATATCTTTTGGAAATGCAATCTTATATTCTGTATGCTTAAATGAAATTTACAGAACTCGCTTAAACCCTTTTTTAGGATTTGTTCATGAGTCAGGAGATAATCAACATCCTTTAGTTTATGATATAGCAGATATTTACAAACCTGTAATTGTTGACAGAGTAATCTTTCGCACAATTAATCTAAAGATATTGGACGAAGAAGATTTTGAATCTACACCCAAAGGTTACTTCCTTAAAGATGAAGCAAGAAAAAAATTTGTTGAAGAAATTGAAAATAGATTGAATACAGTTATTCATTACAAAAAAGTTAACAGAAAAATGTCATACCGTTCAATTATTCGTTTGGAATGTTATAATCTGATTAATTATCTAACAAAAAAAGTAAAAAGTTATGAAGCATTTGTTGCGGAATGATAAAGTGTATTACGTAGTTGTTTACGACATTGCAGGTCCAAAACGATTATCAAAGGTATTAAAGATTCTCAGAAAATATCTTTTCTGGGTACAAAACTCAGCTTTTGAGGGAGAACTTTCTGCTAAACAATATCAATCTCTAAAAAACGAACTCTCAGAAGTTATTAAAAAAGATAAGGATTCAATAATATTTTATTATGTAGAAGAAAAAAAACTTATAGGGAAAAAAATTTTAGGAACAGAAAAAAACGAAATAACAAAATTCTTATGAGGGTTAATATGTTAATAATTTCAACAACATACGATTCAATAAGTACTACAGGTAAATTGTTCTGGGGCAGCAAATATTTAGAACAAATCAAAAAGTTTCTGCCTTCTGATATTAAAAAAATTAGTGAATATCCTTATGCAATTCTGTATTTTGCAAAACCTGAAAGTAAATATGAACCAGTACTAAATCTTAAAATACAAAACATTGAATTAACAAATAACTTCTTTAAGTTACATTATGATATTGTTGCTCCCCTCGATTATAAATCGTATCAAATTAAATATGCATTAAAAAAATATCTAAATCTACAAACAACATTAGAACTGCCTTATTGTGCTTATGTTGATAAAAATAAATTTTTTGATTTAATAAAAAATTCTTCGCTTATAGATAAAATTAAACATTATGAAGAAAATAATGATTGGGAAAGTATATATAATTTAATGTTAGAAATTGGCAGCATTGAAAATTCAACTTTTTGGGACAACCCAATTATATTAAACAAGTTTGCATTTGCTACTGCTAAACTTTCAGAATGTAGTGAAAACCTAATAGAAAAATTTAATAATAAAAAAGATAAGTATGAGTATTTAAATACAAAAAGAAAATTTAGAGAACTAACAATAAAACTCAGAAATCGCATTATAGAATGCGACCCAAATAATCCAGCAGCTTATTCTAATTTAGCTTATAGTTATTATTTATCTGCAATAGAACTTACATATCCAAAAGGGCGTCGTGATGGTGATGTTATTGAAGAAGCAAAAAAAGCAGTTGAATATATAAATAAAGCTTTAACTATAGATTATAAAAGATTAACAGACCACTATAGAAGAGGATATTTATATTTTGAATTTTTATCCAACAGATATTTAAATAAAAAATTAGAGAAAGAAATAGATTTAATTTATGATTATCTAAATAATGCCTTAGAATCATATGAAACTCTAGTTGATATTTATGAAAATCAATTATCTAAAGATGATAAAATAAGATATCATAAATATTATGTTAAATCTTTATACGACATTGCATTAATAAATTTAAAATTATCCAAAGTAAAAATTGATTTAATGCTATCAGTTAAAAAAATTATTTATGCAAATTCAAAAGAATTCTTAGACAAATCAGAAGAATATATGAGAAAATGTATTGTTGAAGATTCATCCAATAAACAAGGTAAAATAATTGAAATAGGGACAAAAAATAATTTTATAATTGGTATTTATAAATTGTATACTATGGGTAAAATTTTAGTCCATAAATTTTATTTAACAAATAATTCTG
>CAZNFW010000086.1:0-5405 GCA_964572725.1 uncultured Melioribacter sp. | reverse complement strand
GTCCTGCAAGACCATTCAACATAGCACTTATAGCATAATAAATATCCGAAAGAGCACTTGCAACTAAGTGACCTGTATGTGCACTTACATTACCACTTTCATGGTCGCTATGTAAAATGAAATAAAGTCTGGAAACATCATCATAAGGTTTATCAATACCCATCATGTGAGCAAAGTTACCGCCGAAATCTAAATGTGGATCACCAGGAATAATATCTCCGTTTTTATATTTCCATCTATAAATATGTGCAGCAATTTCAGGAATTTTTGCAAGTAGATTCATCGCATCTTCATAGTAAGCAGACCAATAATCTGTCTTTTTCAATCCTTTTCGATACTCTTTTGCAAAGATTGATTCTCTCTGCATTGACATAATTCCAGTTGCAAACATAGTCATAGGGTGTGAATCTTTTGGCATTGCATGAATGATATCAAAAACATAAGAAGGCACTTCTTTTCTTTGATTAAATTCCTGATGAACTTCCTCTACTTCTTTTTCTGTTGGAATTTCACCGGTTAACAAAAGGTAAAATAGACCTTCAACATATGGCATTTCTGCACCTGGAACTTTAGGTAGCTTTTCAAGAACTTCTGGAATTGTCATCCCACGAAAACGAATTCCTTCATACGGATCCAGATACGAAATATCAGTAACAAGACACTTGATATCACGCATACCTCCAATTATCTGATTAATTTTTACTTCATCAACCTTAACATCGCCATACTCTTTCATCAATTTCTCTGTTCGTGGTCTTTCCTGAATTATTTTTTCCTGTAACTTTTCTTTTAAGGAAGACATATTTCCCTCCATCTTTTATTTTATTTGTAAAGTATATTATGAGAACATTTTATCAGAAAAAACAATTTTTTCACTTGCAATGTAGCCACTCATAACTGCACTTTCAATTGTGGATGGTAAATTTGGAATCGTCCAGTCACCTGCTATTACTAAATTTTCAAAAGGAATTAAAATTCTATTTCTCAAATTCAATGATTTCACATCAGGTATAAAAGTTGCTCTTTTTTCTTTTATTATTCTAAAATCAATTACAATTTCTCGCTTGAATATAGGAAAATATCTCTCTAAATCCGAATATAAAATTTCAAGAAGTTCTTCATTTTTTAGATTAATTATATTTTCAGCAGCACTTATTGTAAGTGTTATATGTTTCTTATGATTAAAAACCCAGTGAATGTTCGAATCTATTAGTCCATAAAATTTTTCTGAAAATGGATTATCTCTTAACCACAAATGAACATTTAATATTGGTGAATAATCGAATTGTGGAATAAAAGAAAAATCTTTATATGATTTCGAATTTTCTATTTTTATTTTTCTCAATGAATACGGCGGAACGGCTGAGATTATAAAATCATAATTCTCATAAATATTTTTATCTGTAGCAATTTTTTTAATGATTTTTTCTTCAACAACAAATTTTAATACTCTTTCAGAAGTAAAAATATTTCCTTCTCTTTCCTTTATAAATTTTTCTGAGTCTTTTACATATAAATTTGTTAAATCCGTAATTGGCACTAAAATCAAAGATGATTTTGTATTTCTAAAAATTCTCTTTAAAACTTCCTTAAATATTTTTGCGGATGCTTGTTCAATTCTTGAATTTAAAGCTCCTACAGTAAGAACTTCCCAAAATGTTTTAATTGATTCCTTTGATTGATTTTTTGAAATAAGCCATTCTTCTACTGTAAAATTATCACTGGAATTTTTATTCAATAAAAGAACATCAGCAAGAAGTTTGATTATTTGCAATCTCGATTTCAAGTCAATAGCAGAAAACTTCATGAAGGCATAAATTAAATTGAATGGATAAAAAAAAGCGGAAGAATTTAATTTATAAATCTTTCCACCTTTCTCAACAAAATTTATTCTTAACGAATTGGGGAAATCAACTTTGTCTAATGCATTAATTTTTTTTAAGAAATTTAAAGTCGCATCATAACATCCCATCATGATGTGCTGACCATTATCAAAATAATCATTTTGTTGTTGATTAAATAATGAATATGCACGACCACCTAATTTAGGAGAGGCTTCAATCAAAGTAATTTTGAATCCTTGAGAGGAAAGATTTACTGCGGCACTTAAACCCGCAAAACCACCACCAATTATCAAACAATTTTTCATTAATAGATAAGACTATATTTTGCCCACACACCCAATGAAATTGCAGCTTTTTCTATCGTGCTCACTTTTATTTGATTATTAAGCACATCATAATCTTTGGACTGAATTTTTTTAAGAAGTTTGAAATAGATATGCTGCATAGCACGTGCAGGGAATAAAGAAGGTTTATCCTCAAAATCTATAGATTGTTCTGCTTTTTCGAAGTAATAAAAAGCATTCTTACTTTCATAAGCCATTAGATTTTTAAAATTATCATTATATTTTTTTTGAATGAGTTCTTCTTCAGTATAATTAAATTTTATTAGATCATTTTGAGGAATATAAATTCTTCCTTTATCAATATCTTTACCTACATCACGCAGTATATTTGTCAACTGCATTGCTATGCCAAGATTTATAGCATAATCTTTTGCTGATTTATTTTTATATCCAAAAATTTCTATACACATTAATCCTACAGTAGCAGCAACTTTATAACAATATTGAACAAGGTCATCAAAACTCAGATATCTTTTTCTCTGTAAGTCCATTTCCATACCTGAAATCAATTCATAGAAATGTTCAATTGGGATATTAAACTGTTTGATGATTTTCGTCAATTTATTTAATAAATAATAATCAGACTTCCCTTGAATTGCTTTTTCAAATTCATTTTTCCACTTTCTTAATCGTTCGTATTTAATATCTTCGTTTTCATTTCCTTCGTCAACAATATCATCTGTTTTTCTGCAGAAAGCATAGACTGTATTCATAGCATCACGTTTTTCAGAAGGAAGCAAACTGAAAGCATAATAAAAACTGCTTTTACTTTCCCTTGTTATTATTTTTGTTTGGTCTTTCATTTTTTAAATTGTCTTAAAAAACAAATTAACAAAATCTTTTTTTGAAAGAATTGGTCTATAATTCAAAATATCGTAATCAAGTTCCTCAATTTTTTCTAAGATTTTTTCTCCGCCAAATATTGTAAGTTTTATTTGAAATCTAAGAATACTTGGAAGATAATATAAAATATTTTTGCCTTTATTAAACAGTTCTCTTGTTCTTTCTATATGATATTTTAATAACTGCTTAAAGTTAGCATTATTTTTTTTTAACTCAAAAATGTTCTCGCTTACACCAAATTTTTTCATTTCGTTAAGAGGCAGATATATTCTGTTTTTGCTGTAATCAATTGAAATATCCTGATAAAAATTTGTTAACTGAAGTGCAGTGCAAACCGCATCAGAATATTCCATCACTTTTTCATCTCTAATCTCAAATAATTCAAGAATTAATCTGCCCACAGGATTGGCTGACCTTTCGCAATAATTTAGTAAGTCATCAAAAGTTTTATATCTGGTTACAATTATATCCTGTTCAAATGCACTTAAAAGATTGAAAAAATATTCAGGTGTAAGCTTCATAGATTTAATTGTATTTCCAAGAGCCATCCAGAAATCATCTTCATAAATTTCTTTCAAGGCATTTATCAGTCTATTCTTATAATTTTCTAAAAGCATTAATTTAAAATCTGGAGGATAATTACCTTCATCTGCAATATCATCAGCCTGACGGGCAAATTGATAAATCACAGCAATATGTTTCTTTAATCTTTTAGGCAGAAAAAAAGAAACTACAGGAAAATTTTCATAGTGAGATCTGGTAAACTTTATTGCATCACTATATGCTTTTTTTAATTTATAATATTCCATCCAAAATATCTTTATACTTTTTTATTAAGGTTTACTTTTATTCTATTTACTCTATATAAAATTATAAATAAAACAATTATTAAAACCGCACTTAATGAGTAGAAGAGCCATGAAAATTTTTTCTTCTCAAAAGCAACTTCCATATTTTTTTCTGTATTCAATGATGCAAGTGAAAATGACCATCTTACAATATTTGAATCATCTCTTATTTCATGCGCATTTGAAGAGATAATTTTTGAAGGTAGTTGCAGTTCATAATTCCATGTATACTGAGTAAATATAATGGAGAGAATTTTTGATTCATTATAGTTTATTTCTTTATTAAACGGAAATATTTTTCTGGTGTAAAGAAGGTTTCCATTTTTATCTCTGGAAAGAGATATAATTCCAATCATGCCATTTTGTGCGGCTGCGTTATTAATTTCATTAAGATATTCAACTGAATCAAATTTTAATGTAATTTCTATCCATCTAATATTATCTTTTACGTAAGTTCTGCTTTTAAGAAATTCAATTCCTTTTCTATTTAGATATTTTTTTTTAATTGAGTCTGTATTAAAGTTATTTAGTTCGAGCTTTCCTTTTCCAAGATTAAATATTTCATTATTTATTCCAACAGCAAAAGTAATTTCACCGGAGCCGTCTTCGTTCAATTTCATCTTTTCAGAATACTCAATACAAGATGTAAAAAATAAAAAAATTATTATCAGACATTTCATAAATAATTTCATCACAATTATAATTTATTCGAGCAGAAGTTAATAAATAATTTATTTCAAAGGAATAATTAAAATTCTGGAAGGGGGATAGAGAACATTTTTTGTGCCCGGAACAGGACTCGAACCTGCACTGGCGTAAGCCAACTAGCTCCTGAAGCTAGCGTGTCTACCAATTCCACCATCCGGGCAAAAATCTCAACTCAAAAATAACCACAAATGAATTTTAAAACAAAACTCATCTAATTTCTTTAGCTTCATGTGTTGAATCTTTTAGCGAATATCTCCCTGGGAAAATTGCTTTATTATCAGTAAATGCATCAAAACTTTCTGGGAGAGCTTTAATATTTGCAATATCCACATAAACACCGCCTCTGCAGTCACCAGAATAAAGTTTTGGATTTCCATATTCAAAAATTGACTCGCGACAATATTTAATTGGCACAACATTTCCACTTGATGGAGGTTGAAAATCTTCCATAGGAAGATTCAATTGTTCATAGACATCATGCATAAAGATTGCCCAGATCGGCAATGCAGCTCTTGAGCCTTGACCATATTCACCTGTAAATGAAATTCTCTGGTCATCAAATCCAACCCACACACCGCCAACAAGCTGAGGTGTAAATCCTACAAACCATGCATCTGTAAAATCTTGAGTTGTTCCGGTTTTTCCTGCAGCTGGTCTCTGAAAATTATAACGATACCTTGCTGCAACTCCTGTTCCTTGATCAATTGCTGTTCTCATCATATCTGTTACAATGTACGCAGTTTCTTCAGAAATTGCTTCGCGTGATTCGGATACAAATTTATCAATCAACATTCCATCTTTATCTTCAATTCTCAAAA
>CAZNFW010000085.1:0-5742 GCA_964572725.1 uncultured Melioribacter sp. | reverse complement strand
ACTGCAAAGGTACTCGATTCAAAAAAGAAGTAAGAGAAATTACTTACAAAGGAAAGAATATTGTAGATGTTTTAAATATGACTGTTGATGAAGCTCTAGAATTTTTTATCAATCAAGATAAAATTACTTCGATTCTCAAAGTACTTTCAGATGTTGGATTAGGTTATATTAAACTCGGTCAGCCGTCAACTACTTTATCAGGCGGCGAAGCTCAAAGAGTAAAATTAGCTTATCATCTTTCACAACAAAGAAAAAACCAACACACACTTTTTATTTTCGATGAACCTACTACAGGTTTACATTTCGATGATATAAATAAATTATTAAAATGTTTTCATATACTAATTGCAAACAAAAATTCTGTTGTTATAATTGAACATAACTTAGATGTAATTAAATGTGCAGATTACATAATCGATTTAGGCCCAGAGGCTGGAGAAAAAGGCGGTGAAATTGTTGCAACTGGTACTCCGGAAGAAGTTGCTCAAAATCCAAAATCTTATACAGGTCAATACTTAAAAAAATATCTCGGAATGTAAAATGAAAAAGCTTATTTATTTTCTTGCAATCTTTTATCTTATATTATTTTATTATTCAAAATTAATGGCAGATGATGGATACAGACTTTGGTTAAAGTATGATAAAATAGAAAATCAAAAATTATTAAGAACATATTTATCAAATATAAAAGGATGGATTGCAGAAGGTGAATCTCCAACTATTGAAGTAGCTAAGCAAGAAATTCAAAAAGGTTTAAGTGAATTACTCGGGAAAAAAATTAAACAGCTCAATTCAATTTCAAAAGATGGAATAATTGTTCTTGCAAATTATAATAATTCTAATTTGCTGAAGGGAATAAATTTATCAAACGAATTATCTTTAATAACTGAAGAAGGTTATATAATTCTTTCAAAAAATTTAAATAAGAAAAAAGTTATTGTAATAACTTCAAAAAGTGATATTGGAATTTTATATGGAGTATTTAATTTTCTTCGTTTAATTCAAACACACTCAAGCATAGAAAACTTAAAAATAATTTCATCACCAAAAATAAAATTAAGAGTATTAAATCATTGGGATAATTTAGATAGAACTGTGGAACGTGGATATGCTGGCTTTTCAATATGGGACTGGCATAAACTGCCAGATTATATTGACCCTCGTTATAAAGATTATGCACGTGCAAATGCATCAATTGGAATTAATGGAACAGTATTAACAAATGTAAATGCAAATGCTTGGGTATTAAATTATGATTATCTCTTAAAAGTTGCAGCCCTTGCAAATCTATTTCGTCCTTATGGAATTAAAGTTTATTTAACTGCAAGATTTAGTGCTCCAATAGAAATTGGCGGATTGAAAACTGCAGACCCTTTGAACGAAGAAGTAAGACAATGGTGGAAAGATAAAGTAAAAGAGATTTACAGTTTAATTCCAGATTTTGGGGGCTTTCTTGTAAAAGCAAATTCAGAAGGTCAGCCCGGTCCTCAAAATTATGGAAGAACTCACGCTGATGGTGCAAACATGCTTGCAGAAACATTGAAACCATTCGGCGGAGTTGTAATGTGGCGAGCTTTTGTTTATGATAATAATATTTTAGAAGACAGAGCAAAACAAGCTTATAATGAATTTAAACCACTTGATGGAAAATTTCTTGATAATGTTTTAATTCAAGTAAAAAATGGACCAATAGATTTTCAGCCTCGTGAACCATTCCATCCTCTCTTTGGTGCTATGCCAAAAACTCCATTAATGATGGAATTCCAAATTACTCAAGAATATCTTGGACAGGGAACACATCTTGTTTATTTAGCTCCACTCTTTAAAGAAACACTTGATTCAGATACTTATTCAAAAGGTAAAGGCTCAACAATTACAAAAATAATTGATGGAACTTTATACAATCATAAAATTTCAGGCATTGCTGGTGTTTCTAATATTGGAACGGACAGAAACTGGACAGGACATTTATTTGGTCAATCAAACTGGTATGCATTTGGAAGATTAGCATGGGATTATAATTTAACATCAGAAGAAATTGCTGATGAATGGATTCGCATGACATTTTCAAATAAAAAAGAAATTATCGAGAAAATTAAAAAGATAATGTTAAAATCAAGGGAAGATTGTGTAAATTATATGACTCCACTTGGACTGCATCACATTATGGGATGGAATCATCATTATGGACCTGCTCCATGGATTAAAGAGAAACATCGTGATGATTGGACATCTGTTTATTATCATCGTGCAGATACAAATGGAATTGGTTTCGACAGAACAAAAACAGGAAGTGATGCAGTATCACAATATTTCCCTGAAGTTGCAGAAAAATTTTCTTCACTCGAAAAATGTCCAGATGAATATTTATTGTGGTTTCATCATCTCCCCTGGGATTATAAAATGAAATCCGGTAAAACTTTGTGGGAAGAAATTTGTTATCATTATTACAAAGGTGTAGAAGGTGTTAAAGAAACAATAAAAATTTGGGATTCTCTTAAAAACAAAATTAATATTGAACAATTTATGCATGTAAAAATGTTATTAAAAATACAATTGAAAGAAGCTATATGGTGGCGAAATGCATGTGTTTTATATTTTCAAACATTTTCTAAAAGACCAATTCCAGATGGACTTGAAAAGCCGGATAAAGATCTTGAATACTATATGAAATTAAATTTTCCTTATGCCCCGGGAATTTAATATGAGGTAAACATGAAATACTGGTTAGTAAAATCAGAACCAAATGTATTTTCAATAGATGATCTTGCTAAATCAAAAAATCAAACAACTTACTGGGATGGTGTAAGAAATTATCAGGCAAGAAATTATTTAAGAGACGAAATGAAAATTGGTGACAAAGTAATTTTTTATCACAGCAATTGTCAGCCGCCTGCAGCTGTTGGAATATGTGAAGTTGTAAAAGAAGCTTATCCAGACTTTACAGCTTTTGACCCTGAAAGTAAATATTATGATCCTAAAAGCAACAAAGATAATCCAACTTGGTTTATGGTTGATATTAAACTTATTAAGAAATTTTCACAACCTGTTTCGTTAGCCGAAATCAAAAAGAATCTAAAATTAAAGAATATGAAATTGGTTCAAAAAGGCAATAGACTTTCTGTAATGCCAATTACTAAAGCTGAGTTTGATGAGATTGTTAAGATGGGAATGTAAAAGTAACTTCTAGATTTTTTTAATGAATTAAAATAATCAGAATAAATTTCAAATCTTATCACAACAAAATAGCTTGTGACTATCTTAAAAGACATATCAAATATTCCACAAATTTTCTTTGTGTATTTTTATATAAAACCGACAAGAGCGCAAAGTTTTATTCTTTGCGATTTCTCTGCGCCCTTGGCGAACTTGGCGGTTAAATATTATTGAAATAAATTCAGATTTAGCAGATTTTCAGTGATTTAAGACAGTCTCCATATCAATTTATTTACTAATAAATTTTACAAGTTGTGTATTAATGAAATCTGCAATGGCTTCCTGACTATAAGGCCAGGCATAAACAACTTTTATATCAGGATGCTCTTCAATAAACATCTCAATTGCAGCTGGAATATCCTTTTCGGAATGTCCACCACCAGGTGTAAACATTATGCTTGTAACTATAATTAAATCGGGTTTATCTTTTGATGCTTTGAACAATGCTTCTTCAACTGTTGGTCCACACATTTCGTTAAAAGCATAATAGACTGAATAAAAATTCTTATATTTTTTCTTAAATTCTTCGACAACCTTCATAAAACCTGCCCAGTAAGGATCATTCTTTTCATTTCGGGGCCAGTTGCGAAGTTCATGCTCAATTTGTTCTGCTTCTGGTGTATGACTATCGTGCAACTTAAAATATTCTTTCAGTTTCGGGAAATCACTGGCAGGTGCACCATGACCAACAATAACAACAGAAATTTTTTCCCCGGTTCCTGCCAGTGCAAGAAGTTCTGAAAAAAGAATTGTATTTGCAATTAAGAAATAAAATAATACTGTGATTATTTTCATAATTTACCCTTTCAATTTGTTATTTGAATTTTCTTGAACCATCTTGTTGATATACATAACGAAATGTATAATAACCTGATTGACTTGATGAAGAAGGAGTTTCAGGAGCTCCTTTGTAGTAACTTAATATTTGAACTTTTGCAAACTTCCCATCACCAGTTCGTATTACAAGTACCACACCCGGAATAGGAGTTATTATATGTGTTTGAGAATTATAATTATACCAGCCTTTGCCAGAACCAGTTGGAATAGCAGGTGCACCTGTTTCATCAATTTTATAACCATCTGCTGGAGCCTCCGCAAGTTCGTAAAAATCTGTATTTGTTAAAACAACAGCACCGCCATTACCTTTACCACTTGTTCCACTATTTGTATAAATAGTTGTCTTTCTAAATGCAATGTCCCATTTATTCGTAAGTGTATCGGCATCGGTTACAATCGTACTATCTGAAAATCTGAAGTATGTTAAACCCGGACCGTTTGCTGGTAAATCTTTTACTTCTACTACTTTAATATCTGTTGTTACAGGTTCAGGTTCTGTTGTCCCTGAATCTTTGCAGCCTGCAATAACTATTAACAATAAGATTGACAGTATTAATTTATTCATTATTCCTCCTTGTAATTAATTGAAATTCCTGCATAAATAATTCTACCAGGTAGATTCATTATTTGTCCGCTTAATTTTTTATTGAATAAATTTTCAACTCTAAGATGCAAAGCAAAATTTTTGTTTAATGATTTATTGAAAGCAAAATTCCAGATTGCAAAGCCGGGTGCGTATTCTGAATCATCATCTAAAATTCCGTTGCCGTTTTTGTCATAATAACCATATCGATTTTTAATTATGCCTGTAATTGATGAATATAACCCAAGATTTTCATCGTCATATATTATTCTTACATTTGCTGAGTGTTTAGAGCGATTAAAAAGACCCCCATAATCTGATTCAGTAACTTTTCTCAATCTGCCGTTTGAGGTGAGTTTCGAAATTTCTCCTGCTTTAATTTTATCAAGAACTTCTTTATCTATTGTTTCGAGGTATTGATAACCAATATTAAATCGTAAATTTTTCAGGAGATTAATTTGTAAATCTGTTTCAATTCCCTGAGTATATATTTTATTAAGATTTAAGTAAGTATAAATTCCCTGTCCGTTTTTCTTTATTGCTATAGGAGTTGCATCGATTAAGTCGTTAACATCATTTCTGAATAGATTTATTGAAAGAGATTGATTTTTTAAGTCAACACTAAATCCTGCATTGTATGACCACGAATGTTCTGCTTTAATTTTTTGAATTTGTTTTGGGTCAATAAGAATTCTATCGATTTGTCCTTCGCTGTTTAATTTCTCAAAGTAATAGAGGAAATTAGTAGAACCGAATACAGAATAACCAACCTGTGGATTTGTGAAATTCAAATAAAGCTGCTGAAGAGTCGGTGCTTTAAATCCGCTACCAATCGATAAATTGATTTTTAAGAAGTCATATGGTTTAATTGCTGCAGAAATTTTTGGACTTATTCGAGAAGAATAATTGATATGATAATCATATCTTGCCCCACCAACTAAATCAAAATATTTTGAAGGAATCCATTCGTGTTGTATATAGACAAAATGGGAATTAACTTTATCAGCGTTCTTATCGATTCTATCTGCAATAATGCTTTCTAATACATATCCAGCCCCAAACGAAGTAAGATTATTTTTATTAAATATTAAAGAGCCAAAATATTC
>CAZNFW010000084.1:0-5874 GCA_964572725.1 uncultured Melioribacter sp. | reverse complement strand
GGCAGAGGATTTTCAGTTAATACATCTCTAAAATCTTCACCTGTATCTCGAATAAATTCTTTTACAGCATCTTCTTTGCTTATAAATTTTATAGATGCAATATTTGGATGATTAGATATTTCTTCACTGATTGATTTTATTCTTGATGAATCTATAAAGTTTTCTAAGAAAACTGTTACTTCAATACTCTTTTTTATTCTTTGAGAAAACTTATTTGACAATTGTATTACAAGGATTGAAAAACTTGTCATTAATATTGCAATTGTTGTAACAGAAATTATAACAACGGATGCAAATGGTGAACGTTTAAAAATTCTCAAGGCTTCTTTTGTGTAAAATGTTATCATATCTATTTAGAAATTTGATTCATCTATCCAGTGAATTATTTTCCATTTATTATCGGAATCTTTGTTTAATTCAAGATTCACTTTGCCATCAACGTAAACAATATCAGTAGGATTAAATGTAATTGTTAAATTAAAACTTCTTACAATATGAGTAGAATCTCCGCTGATTGACACAATATTGTTCCATACTAAATCAAGTCTTTGTGAATTTTGAAAAAGACCATATGTCACTCTCATTTCTTCATCTCTTCCCCAGCTTACATCTGCT
Source organism: uncultured Melioribacter sp. (assembly GCA_964572725.1). Classification (GTDB taxonomy): domain Bacteria; phylum Bacteroidota; class Ignavibacteria; order Ignavibacteriales; family Melioribacteraceae; genus Rosettibacter. The sequence continues at coordinate 5,259 of CAZNFW010000084.1, read as the reverse complement.
CCAATGTTATAATCTCTGTAAGTAAAAATGAAATTTTTATCCAACAGCTGACTATAAATTAATGTATCCTTAAAAGTATAAGCATACTGAAAATTTTTAAAAACGCCATCTACACTTGATAAATCACTTATCAAACTTTGTGAGCTGCTCAAATTTTCATCAAGTTTTGGAGCAAAAGGATTATTGCAGCTGTTGATTATAATTATCAAAAATATGAAAGCAAATTTTTTAATAAGCAGTCCTCCCTTTTAAATCGCTCCAGCATAAAAAATTTTCTTTCTTAATATCCTGCCACTCAACAATTGACCATTGGTCTTTCGAATTAAATATTTTAAACTGTGCAGTTCCCTTATATGTACCGCCAATTAATTGATTGCTCGAAGTAACAGTTAATGAATAATCATAATAATAAACAGCACTATCACCAAATAAGTATTTCTGAGTATTTTCCATTAATAAATTAATATTCTTACCCTGCGGCAGTTTCGATATCAAATTAATGAAATATTGTCTCTCCTCTCTAATTGTCCAGTTGCTCAATACAGGATATTGGGAAGATGAACCAGATGCAGGTATAAAAATAAATTTCTTTTTCAGGAAGGAAGTATCTACAAAACACGATATATAGTTTTCAATAATTTTTTCCTCTACTGAAGACTTGAAATTATTAAACAAAATTTCCGGAGATGTTGCAGCCAAAAAACTGGAACCGGGTTTATTAGGTTCCTCAGGATTTCTTGTTGTAAAAATATCACACGAAATTAATAACGCACTAATAATAGTTATATGAATAAATCTTTTAATCATTTTGTGAAAAATAAAATTAATCTTGGTGAAAGATCTTTATCAAATTCATTACCATCATAATCACCAAAAATTTTATAAAATTTATATCCTGCTCTTAAAAATTCATCAACAATTGTATTTACATCATATAGTTTAACAGATTCAATATATTTTTCTATTGAATTATTATTTGAAATTATTATTTCCTTAATAACTCTGCCGTTTTCAATTTTTCTTTTTTCAACTATTCTTAAGTTATCAAAAAATTTTTCTGATTGTGGTACCAAATTTTTCTCTAAATAATATTTATTAAAATAATCCATTACATAATAACCATTTTCTTTGAGAAATTTTACAGCTCTTCTTATGAAACTAAAATTTTCATCATCACTTTCAAAATAACCAAAACTTGTAAATAAATTCAGGATTAAATCGAACTCACACTTAAAGCAAATTTCTCTAATATCTGCCTGAATCAAATTTAATTTTACATTTTGAGAAATAGAATTTTCATATGCTTTGCGCAATAAATTTTTGCTCAAATCAAAACCAAAAACTTTATAACCTTTAAGTGAAAGATAAATTGCATGCCTGCCCGAACCACATGCAGCATCAAGAATTTTTGAAGATGCAGGAAGATTAGTTACCGACAAAATCAACTCAGATAATTTTCTTGCATCTGAATCATCACGATGATTGTATACATGAAGGTAATTAGGAGATTCGAACCAGTCTTTATACCAATTTTGCATCACAATGTTATTCTTCCGCTGAAAGCTCTACCAATTGTTGCAGGGTCAGCAAATTCAAGGTCGCCGCCAATAGGCAAACCACGAGCAATTCTCGATACTTTAATTGGATACTGCTTTAATAATTTTATTAAATACAAAGAAGTTGTATCCCCTTCCGTATCAGGATTAAGTGCAAGTATAACTTCGTTAATTCCACCCTTTTCAATTCTTGCAATTAGTTCTTGAATATGAAGTTGTTCAGCTGTAACATTAGCAAGTGGATTTAATACACCGCCAAGGACATGATACAATCCATTGTATTCATTTGTTTTTTCAATTGCAATTACATCGCTTGCTTCTTCTACTACACATATTGTTGAATGGTCTCTTTTGGACTTAAGCATATGTCACATTTTTCACCTACTGCGAGATTAAAACATTCAGAACAAAAACGAATTTTTGTTTTCAAATCTGATATTGATTGAATTAGTGCATTTACACTGCTCTCATCACTTTTTAAGATATAAAGTGCCAATCTTTGAGCAGTTTTTTTACCAATCGACGGAAGTTTGCTCAGTTCATCAATTGCTTTTTGTAATGGTTCTGCTATCAACAATTTTAAAATCCAGGTATGTTAAAACCAGGCGGCAGCATTCCTTTTGTAACATTTCCAATTTCTTCTTCTGCTAATTTACCAGCAGATTGCAAAGCTTTGTTTACTGCAGCAACAATCAAATCTTCTATCATTTCTTTATCACCGCTCTTAATAATTTCATCATCTATAGTAATTGAAATAATTTCTTTTTTACCATTAGCAACAACTTTTACCATTCCTCCGCCGCTTTCTTCTGTTACGGTTTTATTTTCCAGTTCAGCCTGAACTTTTGCCATCTCTTCCTGCATTTTTTGAATCTGCTTTAACATTCCTTGCATATTAAAATTCATTTATCCTCCATTTATTATTTTTTTTAATTGCATAACAAAATTACCAAAAAAAATATTCACAAGAAATTAAAGCAAGAAAATATTAGATTTGCAATCGTTATTCACATATTAATGAGATTATGATTTCTAAATATGGAATTAATACCTTTATAATTCTTGCTGCTTTTTCGTTAGCACTTATAGCAGCATCTTTTTTTATTAGCAATAACTGGGTAAAATACACATTATTAATTGCAGGAATTTTATTTCTACTTTTTAACATCAATTTTTTTAGAGACCCCGAACGAAACACTCCTCCAGATGAAAATATAATTGTTTCTACAGCCGATGGAGAAATAATTAGCATTAAAGAAGTTTTTGAAAAAAGATTTTTAAATGATAACGCTATTCAAGTAGCAATATTTATGTCGCCTCTTAATGTCCATGTTAATCGAATTCCAATAAGTGGAACAGTAGATTATTTGAATTATATCAGAGGTGATTATTTAGTAGCTTTTCATGAAAAATCAGATTTGAGAAATGAAAGAACTGAAATCGGTATTACAAGCAAATATGGCAAAGTGTTATTTACACAGATTGCTGGTTTCATTGCAAGAAGAATTGTTTTTGATTTAAGACTTGGCGACACTGTTAAAACAGGTCAAAGATTTGGAATGATAAAATTCGGAAGCCGTTCTGATATAATTGTTCCAAAAACATGGAAAATTAAAGTAAAAGTCGGAGATAAAGTAAAAGCAGGCGAAACAATAATTTTTGAGCATATAAATGAATAAACTAAAATCAATAATAGCCAATTTTATTACATCACTAAATATTTTCTGCGGTTTTATTTCAATTATTTATGCTTCTCATGAAAATTTTAAGATGGCGGCAATATTTATAATTATCGCTGCTATCTTTGATACTATGGATGGATTGATAGCAAGACTATTAAATACTTCAAGCCGTTTTGGAGTTGAACTGGATTCACTTTCTGATGTTGTAAGTTTTGGAGTTGCACCTTCCTTTCTTGTTTACAAAGCATATGCATTCCAATATGAATATATCGGTATTGTTATCAGTTCATTTTTATTAATTGCAGGTGCACTTAGACTTGCAAGATTCAATATTTTAATTGATGACCTGAAAACAAAAAAGGATTTTACTGGTCTTCCTATTCCACTTTCTGCTCTTACAATTTCTACTTTGATTTATTCTTATTATCAGGATTCAAAAATTGTAGAACCTTATAACAATTTTATATTTCCGTTAATAATTCTTCTATCAATTCTAATGATAAGTAAAATTAAGTATAGAACTTTACCCAAATTTAGCAGCAAAAAATTTTTAAAGAAATTATTAATATTTTTGTTATTAATTATAATTTTATTTTCTGCAATTGTTACAAATGGAAAATTTCTTTTCTTTGTTTTTCTATCAGTTGTATTCTTTGGAATATTGAATCACATATTTTTATTATTCAAAAAGACTCAAATAAATTAATGGAGTTAAAAATTGTTTAAGGCAGTAGTTATTGTTAAAAGAAGACCAACAATACTTGACCCTCAAGGCAAAGCTGTAGAACAAGGTGCAAAATTGTTAGGCTTTAATAATGTTAAAAATACAAGAATTGGCAAGTATATTGAATTTTTTGTCGATACTGACGACAGAGATGCAGCTGAAAAAGAAGTTCTTGAATACAGTCAAAAGTTATTATCAAATCCAATAATGGAAGATTTCGAATATACTCTTGAAGAAGTAAAATGAAACCAAAGTTCGGTATTATTGTATTCCCCGGTGCTAATTGCGACCACGATGCCTATTATGCTACCAAAAAAGTTTTAGGTTATGATGCAGAATTTATTTGGCATAAAGAAAAAGACCTGAAGAATTCTAATGTTATAATTCTTCCCGGCGGTTTTTCTTACGGCGATTATTTAAGAACAGGTGCAATAGCAAGATTTTCTCCTGTTATGGAAGAAGTAATAAAATTTGCTAATAATGGTGGAATAGTAATTGGCATTTGTAATGGTTTTCAAATTCTTCTTGAAACTGGTTTGCTGCCGGGTGCAATGCAGAAAAATCAGTCATTAAAATTTGTCTGCAAAGATGTATACATTAAAATTGAGAACAAAGAAACAATTTTTACAAAATCCATAAAACAGGATGTACTCAAAATTCCAATAGCACATGGCGAAGGTAATTATTACGCTGATGAAGAAACTCTAAAAGCACTTGAAGAAAACAAACAAATTGTTTTTAAATATTCATCAAAAGAAGGAAAGGTTTATAAAGAATTTAATCCAAATGGGTCTCTCAAAAATATTGCAGGCATTATGAATAAAAATGGGAATGTACTTGGTATGATGCCCCATCCCGAACGAGCATGTGACCCATTATTGAAAAGAACAGATGGAGCTTTAATCTTTAAATCAATTGCAGAAAATATGTTTTAATTAAATAATAATTGGAGGTAATTATGTTTGGAAATTTAGGTGCGTCAGAAATATTAATTATTGTGCTTGTAGTCTTGCTATTATTCGGTGCAAAAAAAATTCCTGAACTTGCTCAGGGAATTGGCAAAGGCATGAGAGAATTCAAAAAAGCTTTACAAGATGTAGAAGAAGATATCAAATCAATTGACAAAATTGATGAGAATAAAAAAAATGAGGATAAATCTTGAAAGATTATAAAAATCATTTTGAAAAAATTGAGAAGATTAAATCAGGTAATATTTCTCTTCGTGAAAATGTTAGTTATTTCTTTAAAAGAATAGAAGAGAATTCTAATCTTAACTGCTATAATTTTGTTTTCAAAG
>CAZNFW010000083.1:0-6110 GCA_964572725.1 uncultured Melioribacter sp. | reverse complement strand
GATGCACATATTTTTTATATTTTCCCATTTATTCGTTCAAAAATGTTGACGGGAAATTTTTTTAATTTCCTCCTTACTTTAAAATATCCCTTAGCTATTAGTTTTAGATTAAAGCCTTATAAATTATCCAACGAAGAAGAAGAATTTTACAAAGAACAAATATTAAAATGTGAAAAATTTTCACAGATTACGCTTCAAAGTGTTAGTTATGATACTACTAAATTACAACCTACATTACATCAGTTAGCAAGATTATATCTCGACTTTACTATTAAGTCACTTTTTGGCTTAAAAGATAATGCTGCAATTATCACAATCGAAGTTGCATCACCAGAAAAACTAGAAAAAATAATCATAGATAATATTGGCAATTATATTACTGAACCAGCAGGAAATAATCTTTATGAAGATATGAAAGCCTACTTTAGTGGAGGTTATGAATTTGAATCCAATACAGACAAAAATTCAATTAATAATTTCTATGATGTTAATATCAATTATGATTATGAATCAAATGATTTAGATAAAAAATTGAATAAATTCACCAATCTCTTTGATACATCAGGTGCTGCAGATATTTTTCATTTCCCCGTTGTTATAGAAGAAAATGTTCCTGGTATTAACATCCAAGGATGGGTTGAAAAAGTTCCTAATATAAAATTATTTAATAATGGCTGTCTGATTGGTGAAAATGTATTCAAAGAAAAAACTTATCCAATTAAAATTTCTGATGAAGAAAGGAAAAAACACATATACGTAATTGGTCAAACAGGTACGGGGAAGACTACATTATTAAAGACTATGATTTTAGATGATATTTTTAATAATAAAGGTGTGTGTGTTGTGGATCCACATGGAGACTTATTTACTGAAATTCTTAATTCAATTCCAAAATCTCGACTTAATGATGTAGTGGTTATTGACCCAAATGATTCAGAATATCCGTTCGGAGTCAATTTATTAGAGTACGAAAATGAAGAGCAACGGCACTTTGTTATAGAAGAATTTGTGGGAATTATAAGAAAATTATTGTATGATGAATTTGGGAATAATGCATCAGAAATGACAGGCCCTATATTTTACCAACATTTTAGAATGAATTTATTATTAGTTACTTCAAATCCTGATGACCCTGGTACACTGCTTGACTTTTATTATGTTTTCCTTAAAAAGTATTACTACAAAAAATGGTATAATTTCATTGATAATGATAATGTATTAAAAGATTGGGTAGATAATGTTTTGTCTAAATTTCCATATCATGATAGTGATGAGGGACGCCAACTTGGTTCTTACTTATCAAGTAAAATTCATAAATTTATATTCCATCCATTACTAAGAAATATTTTTGGACAAAAAAAATCTACTATTGATTTCTATGAATCAATCAATAATAAAAAAATTATTTTGGTTAATCTGTCAAAAGGTACTTTGACAGAAGAAATATCAAGTTTTCTTGGAATGATTATTCTGGCAAAAATTCTAGCTTCTGCTTTAAAGAGACAAAATATAAATCCCAGTGAACGACAAGATTTCTATCTTTATGTTGATGAATTTCAAAGTGTTGCAACAGATAATTTTATTACAATGCTTTCTGAAGCTCGAAAGTTCGGATTGTGTTTGACTTTGGCAAATCAGTTTATCAGCCAGATAAAAAATCAAAAAATTATTCAATCTATTTTTGGGAATGTTGGAACGTTAATTAGCTTTAGAATTGGTATTGAAGATGCTAAAATTATCGAGCAAAAATTCTTCCCTGCATTAAATTATTACAACCTCTGTAATCTTCCCAACTGGTATGCTTACATAAAGACATTATCAAAAGGACAGGTAGTGCAGCCATTTAATATTCGTACAATTGAAAGATATTCTTATTGTAATACTCAACTTGCTTCTGTTAGTGAAGTAATAAATGCTTCAAGATATAAGTACACAAGACCCAAAAAGGAAATTGAGGAATCTTAATGAATTCTCTGTAATGGGTGTGTTACATTTTTGAATTGGTAAGTAACAGTTTTGTTATAAATAAACATGTTAAGTTATTTTATTTTGAAATTTTTCACTGGCATAGATTATGACATATAAATAAGTTATTAATATGAAAAAGAAGATTTTAATACTCGATGACGTAAAAGCTTATCTCGATTCACTCGAGAGAGCATTGTCATTAAATTATGATATAGTGAAAGCAGTTAATCTAAATGAAGCAAAAGAAAAAATGGGAAAAGATATTTCTCTTGCACTTGTAGATATTAGATTATCAGAAGAAGACTTTACTAATCGTGATGGAATTTTATTCCTATCCTGGCTCAAAGAAAACTTCCCCGATATACCAGTAATTATGATGAGTGCTTACAGAGATTTTGATTCTGCAGTTGAGTCCTTAAATCTCGGTGCTAATTACTTTGTTAAGAAGCCAATTTCACTTAACGAATTAAAAGAAAAAATGAATGAATTATTAAGCGGAAAAAAATAATGCTTGCTCAATTTATTGCTAATGGATTGTGCTCTGGAGCCCTTTATGCAATTGTAGCTCTTGGGTTCGGTTTAATATATAACACAACAAATATTTTCCATTTTGCCCATGGCGCTGTTTATGTTGCTTCAGCATATATGTTTTATTTTTTCTTTATTACCATGAACATAGATTCAACACTTGCTCTGGTTCTTTCTTTATTGTTTGCAATGTTATTCGGAATTTTAATAGACTATTTAATTTATCAACCACTTTCTAAAAAAAATATTTCATCTGCTGCATTTATGATAAGCTCGTTTGGAGTTTATTTGTTCACAGTTAATTTAATTGCATTATTATTTGGAAACGAAACAAAAGTCTTAAATCCTGGAATTGAAAAAACTTATACATTCGGAGAAATAATATTAACCAGAATTCAGATTATTTCATTTTTCTCCTTTGTAGTAATCCTTATTCTTTTTATAATATTTCGTCGGACAAAATTTGGGAAATTGATAATCGCTTATTCAAATAATCCAAAGTTGATAGAAGTTCTTGGTTATAATTCTAACTTGATAAAAACAGTTGTCTTCGCAATTGGTTCTATTTTGGCTGGTATTGCAGCAAATCTGTCTGCTTTAGATGTTGGTATTGATCCAAACATAGGGATGAATGCTCTATTAGTAGCAGCAGTGTCAGTAATTATTGGAGGTGTGAAAATATTCGAAGGTGCAATTATAGGTGGAATTTTAATTGGTCTTTTACAAAGTCTTGTGGTTTTCCAATTCTCTGCACGATGGATGGATGCAACTACATTCTTGTTACTTATTTTATTTTTACTTCTAAGACCTCAGGGAATTCTTGGTAAAAAATTAAGAATAGAAGAACAATGAATTATCTTATTCATATTTTAATAATGATTGGTATTTATATAATTCTTACTCAATCCTTAAATCTGGTGATGGGCTATACTGGTTTGCTTTCTCTCTGTCAAGCTGCATTTTACGGCATTGGTGCTTATACAGTTACTCTGCTAATGATTCATTACAAATTAAATTTTTTCCTTGCATTACCGCTGGCTATAATAATCTCTTCATTATTGAGTTTAATTGTTGCAATTCCTTCACTTAAGTTTAAGGGTGATTACTTTGTATTAGCAACACTTGGTTTTCAGGCAATAATTTTTAGCATTTTGTATAACTGGGTTTCTTTTACTCGCGGACCTTATGGTATACCTGGAATTCCCTCTCCTTCACTGTTTGGATTTTCTTTTAATGAACCTTATAAGTTTTTAATTCTCTCATCATTCTTTGCATTGCTTGTGATTTATTTTATCAAATTACTTACTGCATCCCAATTTGGCAGAGTTCTTAAAGCAATTAGAGAGGATGAAATTGCTGCTATGATTCTTGGTAAAGATACATTCAAATTCAAAGTCAAAGTTTTTTCTTTAAGTGCTGGAATATCTGCTATTGCAGGTGCACTCTATGCAACTTATGTTACTTACATTGACCCGACAAGTTTTACAATAGCTGAATCATTATTTCTTGTTGTAATTTTAGCAATCGGTGGAAGCGGAAATATTACTGGACCAATTGTTGGCTCAATTGTTTTGATCATCTTACCCGAGGTTTTAAGGTTCTTTCAAATTCCTGATACAATTGCTCCAAATGTGCGGGTAATGATTTATGCTGCTGCACTAATTGTTTTAATGAGAATAAAAACAACTGGACTTGCAGGAGAATATGGTTTTGAATAATTCAAATATTCTCGAATTGAAAAATGTTTCTAAAAGTTTCGGCGGTGTAAAAGCTGTTGATAATGTAAATATTGGATTTGTTAAAAATTAAATAACTGGTTTAATTGGACCAAATGGTGCAGGCAAAACTACTCTTTTTAATTTAATTAGCGGATTGTTGAAGTTAGATGAAGGGGAGATTTACTTTAAAGAAAATAGAGTCGATTATCTAAAACCTTTTGAAAGAACACTTTTAGGAATTGGCAGATTGTTTCAGGATGTTAGAGTATTTAACAAATTGACATGTCTTGAGAATGTATTATTAGCATTTAAAAATCATATTGGTGAAAATGTATATGAAACAGTTTTTAGACTGAATTCATTAAAAAAATCTGAAGCAGAGAAAATCACACGAGCTGAAGAATTGCTTGAATTTGTTGGATTAATAGACAAGAAAAATTCACTTGCTGAAAATTTATCATTTGGGCAGCAGAAACTTCTTTCAATTGCCCGTTTACTTGCAATGGATTCTGAATTGCTTCTTCTTGATGAACCAACTTCAGGTGTTCATCCACAATTAATAGAAAAAATTCTGGAGCTGATTAAAAGCTTAACTGAAAAAAATAAAACAATTGTTTTTATTGAGCACAACATCAATGTAGTTCTTAAAATTACTGACTGGCTTTATTTACTTGATGAAGGTAAAGTAGTTGCTTTTGGTTTGCCCTATGAAGTTCTTGAAGATAAAATTACTAAAGAAGTTTATTTAGGTGTGTAATGTTACTAAGAGTAGAAAATATTTATGCATCATACGGAAAGAAAGAGGTTTTAAATGGAGTCAATATTGAAGTTAAGAAAGGTGAAATTGTTTCACTTGTTGGTCCTAATGGAGCTGGTAAATCGACATTGCTTAAAACCATTATGGGATTTTTAAGACCAATCAGAGGAAAAATATTTTTTAATGGAAAAGATATAACAAAATTATCAGTATATGATAGAGCTAATATTGGTATTGGATATTTATTTCAGGGTGGCTCAATTTTCTCGAACTTGACTGTAAACGATAATATAAAATTAGCTTCAAGAGATAGCTTGATAAATAATAAAAATGTTTATAAGTTATTTCCAGAATTAGAAGATTATCAAGAAATAAGATCGGGATTGTTAAGCGGTGGATTAAAACAAATGTTATCAATTGCAATTCTGCTTGTAAGAGAACCAATTTTAATTTTACTTGATGAACCATCTGCGGGACTTGCACCTGCTGTAGTTAAATCATTGATTGAAAAGATTAAAGAGATAAATCAGCAAAATGGAATTACAATTTTACTCGTAGAGCAGAACATTCGTCAGGCATTGCAAATTTCCAATCGTGCTTATTTGATGAAGAATGGAGTAATAGCATCTGAAGAAACCATACCAGAAAAATTACTTGAAGAAGAAAAATTTGAGAAAATATTTTTTGAATAACCATTTATGAGGAATTAAAATGAAAAATAAGAAAAAATGTTTAATAATTGGATTAATAATTTTAATTATAGGAGTTATAGTTGGAATAAATATTTATCAAAATTCAAGAGAACCCGAAACCATCAAAATCGGCGCTATACTGCCATTGACAGGAAATACTGCTGTTTTTGGAACACCGGTAAAAAACGGAATAACATTAGCAGTAGACGAAATTAATCAAGCTGGCGGGGTAAGAGGGAAAAAACTTGAGGTTATTTTTCAAGATGATGCAGGCTCTCCCCAAAAAGCTGTTAGCGTCGCACAAAAATTTATTAATGTCGATGGAATCTCTTTCTTAATATCATACGGAACCCCTTCTTCTAAAGCAATAGTCCCCCTTATTGAAAAAGTATCGGCTTTATTAATTGCTATTACAGTGTCCGATGAGGTTGCAAAAATGAGCCCTAA
>CAZNFW010000082.1:0-6110 GCA_964572725.1 uncultured Melioribacter sp. | reverse complement strand
AGAGTTATTGAATGGTGTTATGATCGATATGAGGATGGAAAATTTGGAGATCAAAAATATTTAGATGATTGGCAGGAAAGATTTAAGGGAGTTTATATTATTCAAAATATCGGCGCTAATGTAGCTCCATGGAATATAAAAGATTTTCTTTTAGAAAAACAAGGAGATGTTTTAATGGTAGATAAAAACCCTTTAATTTTTTATCATTTTCACTCATTTCATTTAGTTAAAACCAATAAAAAAAATACTTTTACTACAGGGAACTATTATTTAAACAAAGAGATTATAGATTTAATTTATAAGCCTTATTTTGAAATTAATATCAAAAATTTAGAACTTATTGAAAAAATTAAGCCAGATTTCAAAAATTCTTTTAGGAGGTTAACATTTAAAGATTATTTAGTGAATGTTTTATTCTCTAATTCTTTTTTAGAAGATTTGACTTTGAAATTTTTAAATTTAAAAAGTAAAATAAGTAAATGAGGTTTTTAATTGTAGATACTTATTATAGAAAATTTTTAGAAGAATTTTATCAAAAATTTCCAGAGGTTTTTGAGTTAAACTATGATGAACACAAAAATCTTTTATTTTCAAGATTTTTCGGCACATCTAATTTTTATTCGAAAAATTTGAAAAAAATAGTACATGAAGCTGAAGAAATTATTTTTAATGATACTATTCTTCAATTAAAATGGGCAAAAGAGCATAATTTAAAATTTTCTCAAAAATTTTTATTGCAAGATAAAGAAAAGTTATTTGATTTGGCTTTCAGCAAAAAAGAAAGAATTTTAAGTTGCAATGTTTTTTATAAAATCTTAAAAAATCAAATAGAATTTTTTAAACCAGATATTTTATATATTCAAGCAATAACTTATTTTAATCCAGTTTATCTTTATTATTTAAAAATTACAAAAAAAGTTAAATACATTTTAGGTCAGATTGCATCACCGCTTCCAAATATTTTATATTTCAAGCCTTATGATTTAGTTTTGTCATCCTTGCCTAATATGGTTGAATTTCTAAATAAAAATAAAATTAAATCAGAATATCTAAAACTTGCTTTTGAGCCAGAAATTTTAAATCACTTAAGAGAAGAGAAAGAAAAATATCAAATAACTTTTGTCGGTAGTTTTACTAAAGAACATTTAGATTTTATTGCTTTATTAGAGGATATAGCAAAAAATTTTCCTTTAAGAATATGGACAGAAAATAAAGAAGCTTTAAAATCAGATATTTTAAAAAAATGTTATATGGGTTCTGCTTGGGGTATAGATATGTATAATATTCTTTTTAACTCGCTTATAACCTTAAATAGGCATAGCAAAGTAGCTGAAAATTATGCAAACAATATGAGACTTTACGAAGCAACAGGCGTAGGTACAATGTTAATTACAGATTATAAAGAAAATCTTAATCAAATTTTCGAAATCGGATCAGAAGTCGAGATTTATAAAAATTCTAAAGATTTGATTGAAAAAATTAGCTTCTATTTAAATAATGAAGAAAAAAGAAAAGAAATTGCTAAAAATGGACAAAGAAAAACTTTGAATGAACACACTTATGAAAAGAGAATGAAAGAATTAATAGATATTATCCAAACAAGGCTTTAGAAGATTTAAAATAACTAAAATGAACGACGATAGGAATTATATTTACGAAGACAAATTTGATATCAGAGCAGAATATCCAATTATTTGTGATTGGGTAAAAGACGGAAGTAAAGTTATAGATTTGGGTTGCGGAAACGGTTCCTTGATGAAATATTTATTAGAAAGGAAGAAAAATTTGACAATTGAAGGAATAGAGATTTCAGATACTGGCGTTGAAATTGGCAGAAGACATGGTTTAAACATTAAAAGAGGTTCAATAGATGATAAAAATACTTTTAGTGATTATGGGGATAATCAATTTGATTACAGTATTTGTAATGCGACCTTTTCTATGGTTATGTATCCGGAAGTTTTATTAAAAGAAATGAAAAGAATTTCAAAATATCAAATAATTTCTTTTCCGAATTTTGCTTATATTTTAAATAGATTAGAATTAATGTTTTTAGGTAGAATGCCAAGAATTCAATTGTATGGATATAAATGGTATAATACCGGTCATATTCATCAACTTTCTATAAAAGATTTTAAAGAAGTCACTAAAGAATACGATTTAAAAATTGTTAAAGAAGTTTATTTAGGAGGAATTTATAAAATTTTTAAAATACTGCCAAATTTATTTTCAAGAGAGGGATTATTTTTATGCTCAAAATAAAAAAATTGAATAATTTAAAAAATTTTTTAAAAGAAATATATCTTAAACATGCTTTTAATCCATCGTGGCATTCTGTTTTTATTAATCCTTATTTTATAGCAAGGTTTTTTCTTTATAGAAATATCAAATATATTGTTAAGAAATATGATTTAGAAAATCAAAAAGTTTTAGATGTTGGTTGTGGTATTCAGCCGTATCGGCATTTATTCAAAGATAAATATTTAGGTATAGATATTCAAGGAGGAGGTCATAATGATTCTATGAAAAAGGCAGATTTATATTTTAATGGGGAAAATATCCCTTTTTCTAATGAAAGTTTTGATTTAATTTTTTGTACTCAAGTTTTAGAACATTCTTATAATTTTGATAATTTATTAGAAGAGATGCATAGAGTTTTAAAGAAAAATGGTTATTTGCTTATTACTACTCCGTTTGTTTGGAATGAACACGAAGTACCTTTTGATTTTTATAGACTCACACAATTTTTTTATAGGAGTAAAGGCCAGGAGTTAAATTTAGATTTGATTAAAATAAAGTCAACTTGTGGTTTTTGGGCTACTATTGGTCAGCTTATTTCCGCATTTGTTATAGAGAATATAGATAAAGTTTTTAAAAATAAGCTGATATATTTGTTTCTTAGCTTAATATTATGTGCTCCTATACAAATTTTTTTTCTTTTTCTAAATTTTATCTTTTTAAATAATAATTGGCTTAATTTAGATTACATTGTTTTATTTAAAAAATCGAGTTAAAATAATAACAAAAGATGAAAAAAAGATTTTTAGTAACAGGTGGTTTGGGGTTTATAGGAAGTCATTTTGTTGAACTTTTATTAAAAAGAGGACATTTTGTAATTAATATTGATAAAGTTACTTATGCTGCCAGGAAAGATTTAAATTTAGAAAAATATAGAAATTATGAATTTATAAAAGAAGATATTTGTAATCTAACACATTTACCCCCAAATATAGACTATGTGGTTAATTTTGCCGCCGAATCTCATGTTGATAATTCTATTGTAGACAATTTACATTTTTTTGAAAGCAATACGCGAGGAGTTTATAATCTACTTGAAATAATAAGAGGTAAAGATCCCGGAAGTAGATCTATTTTTGTTCAAATTTCCACGGACGAAGTATATGGAGATATTTTAGAGGGTAGTAAGAAAGAAATTGATGCATTAAAACCATCAAATCCATATGCTGCCACAAAAGCAGCAGCTGAGCAATTAGTTTTTGCTTGGTCAAGAACTTATGGAATAAAATATCTTATTTTTAGAAGCAGTAATAATTATGGTATAGGACAATATCCAGAAAAACTTATCCCTAAAACAATATTATTCGCCTTGCAAGGAAAAAAAATGACAATTCATGGTGATGGTTCAGCCAGAAGAGAATGGACCTATGTTGAGGACAATGTTGAAGCCATTTTGCTTGGTATAGAAAAAGGTCAATTAAACGAAATTTATAATATTTCTTCTAATGAAGAATATTCTGTTTTAGAAATAGTTAAATTAATCTTAAAAACAATGAAAATGCCTGAAAATTTTTATGAATTTGTTGAAGATAGACCTGGACAGGATATTAGATACTCAATTGATAGCACTAAAATTAGAAAATTAGGATGGAAGCCGAAGATGACTCTTAAAAAATTTTTAGTAAATTATATCGAACACCTAAAAAAACAATTTAAAAATAATAAATATGAATTACAAAATAATTAATCTTGATATTAAAAAAACTTCTAATAAAAAGGGATGGTTACTACCATTCCATTTTTTAGGTAGTAAAAATAAAGATAATCAATTACCTATTAAAGTAAAAAGAATTTTTGTGATAGGTGGTATTAAAAAGGGGGATGTAAGAGGGGAACATGCTCTTTTAAGAACAAATCAAATAATTTTTGTTATAAATGGATCAGCAAAGATTTTTTTAGATGATGGTTATAAGAAAAAAACAATTTTATTATCAAGCCCAACGGAAGGCATTTTAATAGAACCATTAATATGGAGAACAATCAAGATTTTAAAAGATAATACTTTGATTATAGTTTTTTGTGATAGAGAACACAATGAAAAAGAATATATAAGAAATTATGAAAATTTTATTCAACAAATTAGAAAAAGATTATCTAAGAAATAAGAAAAATTTTTTGAGGATTACAGATAAGGTTTTAAGTTCGGGTAGATATATATTAGGGTCTTATGTTAAGAAATTTGAAGAAGAGTTTGCCAAATATATTGGAGTTAAATATTGTATAGGTGTAGGTAATGGTTTAGAAGCTCTGCAAATTTCTTTAATGGCTTTGGGGGTTAAAAATGGAGACGAGGTGATTACAACATCATTATCTGCTGTTGCTAGTTCTTTAGCAATTAAAGCAGTAGGAGCAAAACCGACTTTTGTGGATATTGATGATTATTACCATTTGGATGCTAATAAAATTGAACAAAAAATAAATTCTAAAACAAAAGCAGTACTTGTTGTTCATTTATATGGACAATCTGTTGATCTTGACAAAATTTTAAAAATTTGTAAAAAATATAAACTTTTTTTAATTGAGGACTGTGCCCAAGCTCATGGCACTGTATATAGAAATAAAAAGGTGGGTTCTTTTGGAGATGTAGGTTGTTTTAGTTTTTATCCAACAAAAAACTTAGGAGCTTTTGGAGACGGAGGATGTATTGTGACAAATAATAAAAAATTAGCTAAACTTTGTAGAATGATAAGAAACTATGGCCAAAGAAATAGATACAAACATACTGTTTATGGGGTTAATAGCAGATTAGATGAATTACAAGCGGCATATCTTCTTGAGAAATTAAAAATTTTAGATATTAATAATAACAAACGCCAAAAAAGAGCTTTTATATATTACAGTCTTCTTAAAGATATTGAAGAAGTTAAATTGCCTTTAATTAGAGATAAGTCTAATCATATATTCCATCTTTTTGTGATCGAAGCAAAAAATAGAGATAAATTGATGGGGTATTTAAAGAACAAAGGTATAGAAACATTAATTCATTATCCGATACCAATTCATAAACAAAATAGTTTTCAGGAATTTAATAGATTAAAATTGCCAATTGTAGAAAAAAAGGTTAAAAATATTCTATCTTTACCACTATATCCTGACATTCAAGAAAAAGAGATAATTTATATCTGTAAAACTATCAAATATTTCTACAAAAAATGAAAATTTCAATAATTACCCCATCTTTTAATAGTGAAAAAACAATCGAAGATACAATAAAAAGTGTTATTGGTCAAACTTATAAGGATATTGAATATATTATTATTGATGGAGCTTCAAAAGATGGAACTTTAGAAATTGTAAATAAATATAAAGATAAAATTTCAAAAATTGTTTCTGAACCAGATAAAGGAATTTATGATGCAATGAATAAGGGAATTGATTTGGCAACAGGTGATATTGTTGGAATTTTAAATTCTGATGATTTTTATGCAAGCAAAGATGTTATTGAAAAAGTTGTCGAAGTTTTTGTAAAAAATAATGTTGATTCTTGTTACGGGGATATTATTTATGTCGATAAAAATGATGTTTCAAAGAAAGTTAGATATTGGGTATCAGGAGAATATAAGGAAGAAAAATTAAATAATGGATGGATACCTCCGCACCCTGCCTTTTTTGTCAAAAGAGAAATTTATCAAAAATATGGAAAATTTAGATTAGATTTTCCAATAGCTGCAGATTATGAGCTTATGTTTAGATTTTTAAAAATTCATAAAATTTCCACTTTTTATCTACCAAAAGTTTTGGTTTATATGAGAACAGGAGGGAACAGCGCAAGAGATATTAAGCAAAGAATAAGAGGATGGCAAGAGCTTCAA
>CAZNFW010000081.1:0-6428 GCA_964572725.1 uncultured Melioribacter sp. | reverse complement strand
TTAACGAATAAAAAAGACAAATTGGAAAAAGCGCTTTCTTATCTTGAAGAAGATCATGGAAAAAATGATCTTTTCCTCGTCATGATACTGAAAAATTTAGCTGATGCGTATAGTGCTTTGGGTGAAAAATTGGAAAATCAAAAAGAAATTTATTACGCAAGCGGAGTAAATAGAAATTCAATTGATTCTGATCCACATATGGAAATTTTCAAGAACAAAAATCTCGAAGTTCTTTATTTATATGACCCAATTGATGAACTAATTTTAACTTCGCTGGGGAAATATAAAGAATTTGACTTTAAGTCTATTGAAACTGTTGATACAAAAAAACTTGATGAATTTAAGTCACTAACTGAAACCAAAAAAGAAATTGAAGAATTAAGCAGTGATGATAAAAAACATTTTAGTAGTCTTCTATCCAAGATGAAAAAGATATTGGGAGATAAAGTTGAAGATGTAGTTGAATCTAAAAGATTGGTTGATAGTGCGGCATGTCTTGTGCTAAAGGATAATGAGTTAACTAACACAATGCAAAAAATATTACGGATGACAAATAAAAATATAGCTCCACAAAAAAAGATTTTGGAAGTAAATCCTGATAATATTCTTGTAAGAAATCTTATAAGAATATTTAAAACAGATTCCAATGATGAATTTATAAAGACTGCAACAGAACAGTTATATGATTTAGCTCAGTTAAACGATAGCGAATTGCATAACATTCATACATTTATTAAAAGAAGCAGTAAAATTCTTGAAGAATCTAGCAGCTGGTACATTAAAATGAAAAATTATCAATAACAATTAAATGAAAAAATTAAAAGTTGTTATAACAGGTGGAGCGGGTTTCATAGGCAGTCACATTGCTGAGTATTGGATTAAGGATGAAGCTGAAGTTCACATAATAGATAATTTGCGTTCAGGCTTTTTATCTAATATTGAAAATCTTGAAGGAGTGATTTTTCATAAGGGAAGTGTTACGGATAAATCGTTAGTTTTTGATGTGCTAAAAGGTGCGGATTATGTTCATCATTTAGCTGCTCTTGTTTCTGTTCCTGAATCAATTGAAAAACCTTATGAATGTGTTGAAATAAATATAATTGGTTTATTAAACGTTCTTGAGGCAGCAAGATATCATAAAGTAAAAAAAGTTGTCTTTAGCAGTTCAGCTGCAGTTTATGGTGATAATGAAGAATTGCCAAAAACAATTAATTCATTACCTGACCCAAAATCACCGTACGGAATTACTAAACTCGAAGGTGAGCATTATTTGAAGATGTATAAAACAGAATACGGATTGGGAACAGTCTCATTGAGATATTTTAATGTTTTTGGACCGCGACAAAATCCAGATAGCCAATATGCTGCTGCAATTCCGATATTTATTAAAAATGCTTTGGCTAATGAACCTATTACAATTTATGGAGATGGAACACAAACACGAGATTTTATTTTTGTTAAAGATGTTGTAAAAGCCAATATAATTGCTGCAAAGAATGACAAAGTTTCTGGAGTGTTTAATGTAGCACTTGGTAAGTCAGTTTCAATTAATGAGATTGCACAGGAAATTATTAAATTATCAAACAGCAAGAGTAAGATTATATATGAAAAAGAAAGAAAAGGAGATATAAAACATAGTGCTGCTTCAATAAAAGAAACTGTTGAACAACTAAATTTTTATCCTGAGACTACTTTAATAGAAGGATTAAAGGAAACCATAGAGTATTTTAGAAAAAACAATTTGAGGGGGATAAATCATTTTTTCTTTTAATATTATCCTTACATAGTTTAATAAATAAAAAATCTTTTTGTATTTTTAGTATAAATATTTTATAATATTCAAAAGATTGACATCAGGAAATTGGAAGATTTTGTTCAGAATAACAAGCTTACGATTTTAGGCAAATTAACTGCAGGTTTATTGCATGAAATTCGGAATCCGCTTACTGTAATCAAATTGAATCTTGATTACATGAAAATGTTTGAAAAGGAATTATCAAATGAAATTCAAGAATCAATTGCATCTTCGCTGGAAGCATTCGAAAGAATAAATTTTATTATTAGTGACATACTCGATTTTACTCGCAAATCATCTGATACAAAAAGACCAGTATCGATTAACTCAATTACAGATAGAACAATAGAAATTGTAAGCATAACAGCTTCAAAGAGAGGAATTAATATCATAAAAGAATTGGGTGAAAATATTCCATCAGTTTATGCAAACGAAAATAAACTGTTGCAGGTATTTATTAATTTGATTAATAATGCAATTGAAGCTTCCTATGAGAAAGGCAATGTTATTGTTAGAACCAAAAGAGAAATTGAGAATGAAAAAAATGTTGTTTTATGGGAAGTTCAAGATTTCGGATGTGGAATAAAATTAGAAGATAAAGAAAAAATCTTGGCAGGATTTTTTACAAGCAAAGATAAAGGTACAGGTGTTGGCTTAACAGTTTGCAAAAGATTACTAGAAGAAATTAATGCAGAATTAAATTTCGAATCAGAATACGGTAAAGGTTCAAAATTTTTTATAAAATTTAACTACTTAGTTACCAACGATAATTGAAAGATATGAATCCGAAAGTCTTAATAATTGATGACGATGATTTAGTTTCTTCTTCATTGAAGAAAGTATTAACAAAACAAAATTTTGATGTACAGGTATGTCTGGACGCAAACGAAGCAAAAACATACATCACAGAATTTCAGCCTGATGTTATTCTTCTTGATATATATCTTACTACTCATAATGGCATTGACCTGCTAAAGATAATTAAAAAAGAATATCCTTCAATTCCTGTAATTATGATTACAGGTTATGCAGATATAAAAATGGCTGTAACATCAATTAAAGCAGGTGCATTTGATTTCCTTCTTAAACCAATTGATTTAGACCAGTTGCTGATAGTACTTGATAAAGCAATTGAAAATGTAAAATTAAAATCAGAAGTAGATAGACTTCATACATTATTGATGCAAGATGAATTAACACCAGACTTTTTTGGAAAGAGTACAAAAATTCAAAGACTACTTCATTCTGTTGAAAAATTAGCTAAAAGTCCCGACACTACAATTTTACTTGAAGGAGAAAGCGGAACAGGAAAAGAGGTATTTGCAAAATATATTCATCAAAAAAGTCCACGCAACAATGCTCCATTTATCACTATAAACTGTGCTACAATACCAAGAGAATTAGCAGAAAGTGAACTATTTGGTCACGAAAAAGGAGCTTTTACTGGTGCTTCGCAAAAAACCAAGCTCGGAAAATTTGAATTGGCAAATAATGGAACTTTATTGTTAGATGAGATTGGCGAGTTAAGTCTGGATATGCAGGTTAAATTACTGCGTGTACTTCAAGAAAGAAAATTTTACAGACTCGGCGGAGAAAAAGAAATTAGTGTTAATGTAAGAGTTCTTGCTGCAACAAATAGAAATCTTGAAGAAGAAGTTGCGAAAGGGAATTTTAGAGAAGATTTGTTTTATAGATTAAATGTTGTAAAAATTTATATTCCTCCGTTGAGAGAGAGAAAAGAAGACATTCCTTATATCGCATATTCATTTCTAAAAGAATTTAATCAGAAATTTAATAAAGAAATATCAGGTATCGATTCTGGTGCACTTGAGCTTCTTAAATCATATCACTGGAAAGGGAATATAAGAGAATTAAGAAATGTTATGGAAAGAGTAGTTCTTTTATGCGAAGATAATGTTTTGAGCGAACATCATTTTAGTTTTTTGATTGATAGTAAAAGTAATGTTGAAGAAAGCAGCGACAAATTTATCCTTCAAATTCCATCTAAAGGAATTAAGATGGATCTGGTTGTAAAAGATTTAATTCAAAAAACACTTAAGATTACAAATGGAAATCAGGTAAAAGCTGCTAAAATTTTAGGATTATCCCGCTCTAAACTTCGTTATAGAATGGAACAGCTTGGGATTGAAGTAACCAAACAAATTAATCAAAATTAGCTTCCAGTTTTAAGATAATTACTATAAAGTTTTAAAATTTTTTTGCGATAATAAAATGCCCCAAAAATTATTGCCCTGAAAATTCTTCGAAGGACCGTAAGAAATTACGGTCCAACCTCCTTAAAAAAGTAAAATATTTTTTATAAATAATTGAAGTGGTAATTTTAATCTTTGTTTTCTTTTTCGAGTTTTACTGCTTGCATTAAAATATTAATAAGATCTTCTTTGTCATATGGTTTGGCGAGGTAATAATCGAAACCGTCAGTTAAAAGTTTCTTTTCATCTCTAAGTAAAGCATATCCGGTAATTGCGATTAATGGTACATTTTTGTATAGTGAGTAATTTCTAATTTCTTTTGCGAAATCAATTCCACTTGGACCGCTTCCAAGATTTATATCTACTAAAATTGCTTCATACTTATTATTCTTAATACTTTCCATAGCCTGTGAGTAATTATGAGCAGTATCGACATCACAAATATCACGGAGAAAGAGTGATACTAATTCTGCATTTAGCAAATTGTCTTCAATACTTAATATCTTAGGTTTTCGGCGAAGTTTAATATTTTGAATATTTATTTCTGACACATGTTTAACTTTATTCTTTTTTATTTTATTTGATTCTTGAATTTTTACGCCTGGTAAAATTATACTAAAAGTTGACCCCTTTCCAAGTTCACTTTCAACAGTAATATCTCCATTCATTAAATTTGCCATTTTTTTTGCTACTGCCAATCCTAAGCCACTTCCTTCAAAATTTCTACGTATACCTTCGCTAAGCTGTCTGAATTCCCTGAAAATTTTTGACTGGTCTTCTTTTGCAATTCCAATACCTGTATCTATAACTTTTACAATTGCATAACAATTTTTGTCATCTTGAGTTGATGAAACAATAATTCTGACACTTCCAGCAGAAGTAAATTTGATGGCATTATCTACAATATGCTGTAAAATTTGTTTGTAAAGATTTTCATCACCAATTGCACAAATTTCTTCATCATGAATTTCTATACTGAAAGAAAGAGATTTTTCAGCTGCTGTTCTATCATAATTCGTTAAGAAATATTTAGTATAAGAAGCAAGATTGAACTCTGTAATATTTATTGGAAAAGTTCCAGATTCAATTTCAGATAAGTTGAGAATAGAGTTTAATGTAACTAAAAGTCTCTTTCCTGATTTTATTATTTTATCTACAATATCAACATGTTCAGCATTCATTAATTCATCTCTTAATAAACTTGCAAATCCAATAATTCCTGTTAATGGGGTTCGCAGTTCATGACTCATATTTGAGAGCAGAGTAGATTTTAATCTGCTTGCTTCTTCAGCACTGTCAAGAGCACGTTTTAGTTCAAACTCCATTTCTTTTTTTTCAGTAATATCTTCTTTAATGGCAAGGAAATGAGTTATTTCTCCTTCGTCATTTTTAATAGGAGATATTGTGGCAGATTCCCAGTAAAACTCGCCATTTTTCTTTCTGTTTTTAAATTCGCCTCTCCATTCTTTGCCTGATAGAATTCTTTTCCATAATTCTTCATATTCATATTCGGGTGTATAACCTGATTTTAAGAAGTTAATTTTTTTGCCTTTAACTTCTTCGAAGAAGTAGCCTGTTACTTCTGTAAATTTGGGATTGGTATATTCAATTTTTCCTTCGAGGTCAGTTATTATTATAATTGAAGAACTCTGGTCAACTATTCTTGATAATTTATTTACCTGCTCAAGAATTTTCTTTTTGTCTGTAATATCCTGAAAAGATGTGATAATATATTTTTCATTATTGAATGTGTATACTGACACATCAATCTTTAATTCAAATTCAGTATTATCTTTTCTTTTTCCTTTAATATTGTTGAATTCGAAATTAGAATTAATATTATAAGCATTAGCCAATATTTTCTTTACATTGTTTTGATTTGCTGGATTAATAAAATCTAAAATTGATTTCCCATTTATTGAATCGTTTTTATCAAATCCAAATAATTTATTGAATGCAATATTATGCATTAAAATTATTTCATTTTGCAGAACAGCAAAAGCCTGTGCACAATTTTCAAAAATGAAGCGGAATAACTCTAAAGAGTTATCAACATGAAAACCTGATTCATATTTTTTTGCTTTTACTGTCTGTTCTCTTTCCATAATTTTTAATTATTTTGCTTTTGGAAGTGTTATGTAAAAAGTAGAACCTTTTTCTGGTTCGCTTTCAAACCAAATTTTCCCGCCGTTTAGTTCTACCATCTCTTTGCATAAGATTAATCCTAATCCAGTACCCGTTTCATTTTCAGTTCCTTGTCTTGTAATTTGTTCGCCAAGCTTAAATAATTTTTCCTGAATGTCTTTGTCCATTCCAATACCCTGATCTGCAATCGATAACTGAATATAATTTTCATGTCTTTCTGCATCAATAATGATAGTTCCTCCTCTCTTCGAATATTTAATTGCATTTGATAATAA
>CAZNFW010000080.1:0-7186 GCA_964572725.1 uncultured Melioribacter sp. | reverse complement strand
CTTGGTCCCAAACCAAGCGCTCTAGCCGGGCTGAGCTACTCCCCGTTATTCAAATTCTCAAAAAGCAAATTGGATTAAATACATAGTTCATAATAATTTGGCTTTCAAAAATATATCTTTGAATCAGAAATGTCAATTTGATGTTTAGAATTATTTTATTTTGCACCTGTACAATAATCTAATATATAAAATTGTTCCATAATACAAGAATATAAACCTTATTATTTCTATTTTTGCCATTAACAAACAATGTACTTTATGCCAATCACTTTTTATTTATCAAGAAGGTATATAAAATCAAAAAGAGATTCTCGTTTTATTTCAACAATTTCGACAATTACTATATTTGGAATTGCTATTGGGGTATGTGTAGTTATTATTGCATTAACTGTTCTTGATGGGTTTCAAAAAATTGTTACAGAAAAAATAATAAATCTTAATTATCATATAAAAATATCATCATTTGGAAAAAGAAACTTACCTGATAACCCCGAAATTCTAAGTCTTATTAAAAATCAATTATCTGATGAGATTGAAAAAATTGATCCATTCATATCAAAACTTGCAATTATAAAATCAAAAAAATTAACCGAGGGGATAACTATAACAGGATTAAAAAATGAATCCTTTAATATAATTCTCAAAAAATATATAATTGAGGGAAATATAAATTTCTATGAAAACAGAAATAAAATTATACTTGGCAAAAAATTAGCAGAAAAACTTTTTGTAAAAGTCGGCGATAAAATTACACTTTTTTCATTAAGACACGACCAGATACCTTCTTTAGAAAATCCCCCAGCAATCATGCAATTTCAAATCGATGGAATTTTTGAAAGCGGAATGGCTGATTATGATGATTTAAATGCATACATAGAGTTTCATGCTGCTCAAGAATTATTCGGGATGGAAAATGAAATTTCTGGATATAATATAAAACTGAAAAATATATCAAACATTAATTCCGCAGCCAATAAAATTCAGGATTTTCTTGGCTATCCTTACTATGTTCAGACAGTTTTTAATATTCACCAAAATATTTTTACCTGGCTCGACCTTCAAAAAGAACCAATCCCAATTATTCTTGGATTAATAATTTTTGTAGCCACTTTTAACATTGTAGGAACATTATTAATGATTGTACTTGAAAGAACCAACGTAATTGGAATTCTTCGTTCGCTTGGAGCAAACAGAAAATTGATTGTAAGAGTATTTCTTCTTCACGGAGTTTATTTAACTGCCTCAGGGTTAATACTCGGCAATGCACTTGCTTTTATATTGAGTATGATTCAGGAAAAATTTGATATTATTTCTCTTCCTGAAAAAATTTATTTTGTAACAAAAGTACCTCTTTTCATTACAATTGATAATTACTTAATTGTATCATTAATTACAATTGCAGTATCATTAATAGCATCGCTTATACCTGCGTTCGTTGCATCACGCATTCAACCAATTTCAGCAATTAGATTTGATTAACATGATTGAACTATTTATTGCAAAAAGATATTTAAGAACCAAACACAAATTAAATTTGATAACAATCATTTCGTTTTTATCAACCGCAGGTATTGCAATTGGTGTTGCTGCACTCATTATAGTCCTTTCAGTTTTTAATGGTTTTAGTTCTCTTGTTACCTCAATTTTAATCAGCTTTGACCCTCATATTCGTATATCAATTATTGATGAAAGTGCTTTCCAAAAAATTAAAGAATTGGAATCAGCTGTAAGAAAAATAGATAATGTTAAAACTTATTATCCTTTTGCAGAAGGAAAATCTCTTTTAATAAATAAAAAAAGTTATGAGATAGTTACTCTTAAAGGAATTCCACCTTTTTTAAAAAACGAAAATTGGGGAATTCCTACTAAAATCATCAGCGGCAAATTTGACGTAGAAAATACTGACAATACCAGTAAAATTATTTTAAGTTTGCCTTTAGCTCTCCGTCTTTCTGCAAGAATTGGAGATGAAATTTATGTTACATCTGCATACAATATAGAAAGAACTATTACTTCATTAGCTCTTCCTTCGACAAGAAAATTTATAGTTACAGGAATTTTCGAAACCAACAATCGTGATTATGATATTTCTTATGCATTTACTTCTTTAAAATCAGCACAAAAATTATTTGGATTAAAGAATAATTTCACAGGTTACGAATTAAGATTAGAAAAAATTGAGAAATCAGAAAAGGTTAAAAAGGAATTGCAGAAATATCTTAATGCAAATTTATTTTCTGTCAATACATGGTATGACCTTCACAAAGATTTGTACAGCGTTATGACTGTTGAACGCTGGTCTGCTTATATTTTATTAAGTTTAATTATAGCCGTTGCTACATTCAACATTTTTGCTTCATTAACAATGACAGTTCTTGAAAAGAAAAAAGATATTGGAATTTTACGTTCAATGGGATTAGAAAAAAAATCAATCCTGAAAATTTTTATGTTAGAAGGATTACTTGTAGGAATCATAGGAACAATAATAGGATTAGCAGTTGGATTGATTATCTGTTATCTCCAAATAAAATATAATTTTTATCCTTTAGATCCTACAAAATATATAATCAATGCGATGCCGGTAAAAATTCAAATAACAGACATAATTGCTGTAGGATTAATGTCAATGTTTCTCTCTTTTATTGCATCGCTATACCCGGCTAAAAGAGCTGCAAATACATTAATTATTGATTCAATAAAGTATGAATGATATGAACAATTACATAATTGAAGCAAGAGACATAAAAAAATCTTTTTACAAAACAAAAGAAAAGAAATTAGAAATATTAAAAGGAATTTCTTTGAATGTCGAGGCAGGAAAAATTACTTTAATTGTTGGAGCATCGGGGGCTGGAAAAAGTACTTTCCTGCACATTCTTGGTGGACTTGACATACCTGACAGCGGTGAAGTAATAATTAAAAATACAAACATCTTCAAACTTGATGACGATAAATTATCTTCGTTCAGAAATAAAAACATTGGTTTTGTTTTTCAGTTTCATCACCTTCTTCCTGAATTTAATGCATTAGAAAATGTTGCCATACCAATGATGATTAACGGAACTTCATTTAAGCAAGCTGTAATAAGAGCCGAAGAACTTCTTGATATAGTTGGACTAAAAGAAAGAATTCATCATAAACCTTCAGAACTTTCCGGCGGTGAACAACAAAGAGTTGCAATTGCGAGAGCTCTTGCAAATGAACCATCAATTATTCTTGCTGATGAACCAACAGGAAATCTTGATTCACAGAACAGTGAAGTCGTTCATAATCTTTTTATTGAACTTAATAAAAAATTTGGGATTACATTTTTAATTGTTACACATAATCCATCTTTAATTAATCTGGGCGACTATGTTTTTGAAATGAAAGATGGATTAATTTTTAATGCAGAATAATTAAAAGAAGCAAGACAAATGTTATACTTTCATGTAAAGGCTTAAATAAATTTAAAGGCCAAAGAAATTTTTAATTTTATATGCTATTATTTTCATTCTCGATTTCACATGCATTTCGGATTGTGAAATTTTATCAACATTAATCGACTGTCTTTCTGCTATAATTTTCCCAAATTCTTCCACAAGATTAGTCCTTTTATGTATTATAGGTGAAATAATATCTTTGTTAATTTCAAATATCAAACATTTTGTTCTGGCTTTAATGGTTGCAGACCGAGGTTCACCTGTAAATAAAGACATCTCACCAAAGAAATCGCCTGCTTTTAAATTTCCCACATGAATATCAATTCCTTCTTTATTTTTAACGAAAACATTTAATAATCCCTCAACAAGTATAAACATCGATTCACCTTCTTCTCCTTCGTTAATAACTATATCATTTTTATCAAAAGCTTTAATTAAAATATTTGAAGCAATGTTGTCGAGTTCATCTTCATTTAGAAATTTTAATAGCTCAATATTCTTAAGAATTTTCTTCCGGTCTTCAATTAAATTGATATCATAAAATTTACGCTGGTAGTTCCCTATAAAGACATCATTTTTCTGATAAGCAGGATAAATTCCAGCTTTACTCAAGTTTTCAAGAGCTGTGCTTAAAACAATATCATTATACTCGGCAGGGCTAATTTCTTTCCATGGTTTTAGCCAGTAAACTAATTCATATACTATTCCCAATTTATTTACATCATTAATTAAAACTTGAGGTTCAGGTACATCCGTGAAATTTTTTTCGTAGTAAATATTTTCAAGTGCTGACAACAAAATTCTTTTTACTTTTTCTGATGGAATTGAATGGTCAATGCAAATTCTTGTTTTGAATTTTGAAAAGTCTTCCAATACAGAATGATTTTCAATAAATACATCAGTCAAAATATTCATTGATATAAAAACACGATTATTATTTTCATTCTTTATTACAACAGCACCACGAGTTATATTTTCCACTTTTCCTGTTAGTAAATTAATTCCATCTTTGTTCTTGATTGTAATCCAATCGCCAACATTAAAAGGTTTTACTCTAACAAATGCTTCTCGTGGAAATAGCGAGAGAACTTTTGGTCTAACTGCCATTTGCACAAGTAAAAGTAAAATTAAAATTGCAATCCAGAAGAAATCAAAATTTATCCAGAAAGAATTCTTCAGTATTACAGCTGTAGCTAATGTGTAAATAAGAGATGAAACAAGTTCTCTGCTCCATTCAAATGAAATTTTTCGAGTTGATATTTTGAAAATTTTTTCCCATATAAAAATGTTGATTAGGTAATTCAAGAGATAAGCCGAAGAATACCAGAAGAGAATATTAATCAATACCATAAAAACATAATCTGCTAAATATTCTTTGTAATTGTTTTCTGTGACATAAAAAACATTTGCATAATTTAGAAACCCGGTAAATACAAAAATTAATGCAGCTATTATTTGCTGAGACTTTTTAGTGTGATTCATAAATTATTTTCCCTGGTATTTCTCGTGCTTTATATTCACTTTAATTGTGAAAGCAATATAATATAAAAATCATGATATAATCTGAATAATAAACTTCTGCTCATTAAAATTATAAGTCAAATCATTCCTGCATAATGAATTGCATTAAATAATAATTTGAAAGTTCCAAATGTCCAGTGACGATTTTGAACTTTGAAACCCATTAAAATTACATGACCATTTTTTTGTTTTACATCAACAATCGCAGCTTTATTGAATAAATAATCTTCTCCAAGCAGAAATCCTGATTTCAATAAATTTTTATCAGGAAATCTAACAACAATACTTCTATCAAATTTTCCAAAAGGTATAGTGGTGGCAAAAGCAATATTATCACTAACATATGCAATAGATTCTTCTTCCATTCCATAACCAATCGGATTAGTATTATCAACTTTTATTCTTAATAATGAGCCTGGACAGAAAAACTCATTGCTTTTAAGATTTTTGAGAACATTGTTAACTCTTAACCCCAGATCTTCGATAGCAAAGTTACATGCCTCGCCAAGTGTAATTAAATAACCACCATCTTTTTCTACAAAATTTTTCAAATTTTCGAGTCCTACTTTTCCAATTCCGCTATCATACTCTGCTGGTTTTGGTCTATAAAATCTTGCAGCATCACCACTTGGTTTACCATTTTTAATTATGTCTCCGCTCATGTCAGGAATAATAATCACATCACATTTTTGCTTTAGTTTTTTGTCCTTGAAATCTTTGTTATGAAGTGTAATAAAATTAAATTCATAATTTTCTAATAATAATCTTGTCCAGCCTTCGTCCATATTAGCAGTCCATGGCTGATACAAACCAACAGTTACTTTTCTTATCTCTTTTAATTTTTCTTTTTGAATATTATCTACAACATCAATTTGAAGATGCAAATCTGTAGCTGCTTTTTTAATTATTTCTTTTGATTTACTGTTTACTTCGATTACTACTGAACCTTGCTTATATAATTTACCATTAATATCAAGTTTTTCAGTAATCCAGTAAACTGGGATTCCATTTTTATGAAGACGATTTATTAAAGTAGAATTAACATTTAAGCCAGATGGAGCAATAAAATATTTCCCATTTTCTTCACTAACAAATCCATTTTGATATAATGGCTTGTCAATTTTTATAGAATTAATTTCGAATGGTTTATCAATTTGATAGAATTTTACACCCATTAAATAAGGTAAAGTCCATCCAGCGACATCATAAGGAGTTAGAGGAGGTTCGTTCTTGGATTTTCGGAGGTCGGGATAATTTTGTTCTTCAAATAAATCTTTAACATATCTGCCATTTGGTTGTGCTAAATAAATTATATAACTATTTGCGGGATAAATTATGTTATCAATAGTAAATTGTTTATCAATAAAATTAACTTCCACACCGCCAAATTGAAGTATTTCAATCAACTTTGAAGTTGTAACAGGGTCATTTTGTTGACGGGGAATTACATAAGCAAATGGTTTTTCAGTTTTTCCTTTATGAATTGCTTCTTTAGCCATATTATAAAAATTAAGCAATAATTCTTCTTTATAATCAGAAGAAATTTTTAACAAAGCTTCTGTGAGAGCTAATTCATAATTTACAATATCACGCAAACGCCACCATCCACCGCGCCATGGATTGGGATAATTTGTTCTTATATCATAAGTTGTAATTTCATTTGTAGCTTTAATCTCTGAAGGATCAATGTAAATCGGACTTGCAATATTGCAGCTTGCCATTTCAGAAAGCAGAGCAATTTGATTATGCCAGAGCCCGCAATCACTAGCTGGACCTTCCCACCATGCTTCAAATAATGCTTGATTGATAATTCCATTGTAACCCAGTTTTTCAAGATGCAGTGCTGTTAAACTTCCTATTATACTCTGCCATCGCCATATTAATGGATTTACATTCGGATTAATAGGATCTTTATATGGAACTAAAAATAATCTTGCACCATTACTGCCCATCTGATGTTCATCAAGCCATATTTGTGGAATCCACTCATGATATGCAACTTTAATTACATTTCTTGTTTCTGGTAAATTGAACATAAACCAGTCCCGATTATTATCATGCCCTGCATAAACATGATAGAGCCATGGCATTGGTGCACCATCGAATTCAGTATTTAAATTTTTGTAATACCAATCAACTACCATTGAAGTACCATCGGGATTAATTGACGGCATTAAAATGAAAATAACATTATTAAGTGCATCAATTATTTCAGGTTTTGATTTAGAAGTTAAAAGATTATA
>CAZNFW010000079.1:0-7359 GCA_964572725.1 uncultured Melioribacter sp. | reverse complement strand
AAATGGAACCTATAACAATTGGTTCGTGGAAACGAGCAGTTATTAAGGTAGGAAGCGGATTAATAGCTCCCGGCGGATTAAAATGCAGTACAAAATATACTCTGCCGATTGCTGGATTTATTACAGAATGCATCAACCGCGGCAAAGAAATAATTCTTGTTTCTTCCGGTGCTGTAGCAGCAGGATTATCAACTCAACCGCAATTACTTAAAAAAAATCATCGCTCAATACCAGAAAAACAGGCACTGGCAGCAATTGGTCAAACTCTGCTTATGCAAAACTGGAGCCGATTCTTTGATTTTCCATGCTCTCAAATTTTATTGACATATGACGATATTCACAACAGAAAAAGATTTGTTAATGCAAAAAATACTTTGAAAAAATTGCTTGAACTTGGGACACTCCCAATTGTTAATGAAAATGATACTGTTGCTACTGAAGAATTGAAAGTAGGCGATAATGATAATCTTGCAGCTTATGTGGCAATGTTAGCAGAAGCAGATTTGCTAATTATCTGTACTGATATTGATGGTTTATATGATGCCGACCCAAAGAAAAATAAAAATGCTAAACTAATTCCAGTAGTTGAAAAAATTGATTCTTATATACTTGAATTGGCAGACGGTTCTAAAAGTAATATTTCAACTGGCGGAATGAAAACTAAAATTGAAGCAGCACAAAAAGCTACCGTTCTGGGTATAGATACTATTATAATAAATGCAACCAAAAGTGAAGTATTTGATTATTTACTGAATGGAAAACTTATAGGAACAATTTTTAAGAAGAACCCTAATCCTATTGCTGCAAAAAAATTGTGGATGCTTTATGCACTT
This sequence comes from uncultured Melioribacter sp., assembly GCA_964572725.1. Taxonomy (GTDB): domain Bacteria; phylum Bacteroidota; class Ignavibacteria; order Ignavibacteriales; family Melioribacteraceae; genus Rosettibacter. The sequence continues at coordinate 6,526 of CAZNFW010000079.1, read as the reverse complement.
CCTGCAAACGGAAAAATTTTTGTTGATGTGGGTGCAGCAAGAGCAATTCAAAAAAAAGGTGCTTCTTTACTGCCTTCTGGAATTATTGGCGTTGATGGCGAGTTTAATTCGGGAGATGCAGTGGAAATTTATATCAAAGATGAAAACAGCTTAAAATTAATTGCAAAAGGAATAACTCAATATAAATCCAGTGATTTAAAAAAAATTCAGGGCAAAAAGAGTAATCAAATAAAAAATATACTTGGATATTTAACTACAGAAGAAATTGTTCATAGAGACGAATTAGTTTTAATTGAAGCAGAACAATAATTTTAAGGTGAAAAATGAAATATAATTTAATTGAATTGGCAAAAAGAAGTAAATCAGCTGCATATAAACTTTCTCTCTTAAATACAAATCAAAAGAATCAAATTCTTCAATCAATGGCAAATGAATTGCTGATAAATCAAAACAATATTCTTGAAGCAAACAGCAGAGATATTCAATTAGGAAAAAAGAAAGGTTTGTCTGATGCAATATTAGACCGCCTTCTTTTAACACCTGAAAGATTAACATCAATGGCAAATGCAATTCGAGAAATTATACAATTGCCCGACCCGGTTGGAGAAATATCAAATATAAGAATTCGTCCAAACGGAATTCAGGTTGGAATGATGAGAATTCCACTTGGAGTAATAGGAATTATTTATGAAGCAAGACCAAATGTAACTTCGGATGCAGCAGCTTTATGTATTAAAAGCGGGAATGCAGTAATTCTAAGAGGTGGTTCAGAGGCATTTAATTCTAATGTTGCAATTGTTAATGCACTTCATAAAGGAATTGAAAAATGCGGTATCGATCCTTCGATTATAACATTTATTCCTACAACCGATAGAGAAGCAATTTTAGAGTTGCTTAAACTTGACGAATATATTGATTTGATTATTCCTCGCGGAGGCGAAGGATTAATTAGATTTGTTGCAGAAAACAGCCGCATTCCTGTAATTAAACATTACAAGGGTGTTTGTCATCTTTATGTTGATAAAGATGCAGATTTTGATATGGCAATTAGATTGTTAATTGATGGTAAAACTTCGAGACCCGCAGTATGCAATGCACTTGAAACAATGCTGGTTCATAAAGATATTGCAGAAAAATTTTTGCCATTAGCTGAGCAAGCTCTCAAAATAAAGAAAGTTGAAATACGCGGATGTCCATTGACCTGCGAAATTCTTCCGGACTCTAAGTTAGCAACAGAAGAAGATTTTTATGCAGAATACCTTGCATTAATTATTTCAGTTAAAGTTGTTGAAAGTTATGAAGAAGCTGTTGAGCATATTGAGAAATATGGTTCAAATCATACAGAAGTAATTGTAACAAACAATTTGCAGACAGCTCAAAGATTTTTGCGTGATGTTGATTCATCATCTGTAATGGTTAATGCATCTTCCCGATTTGCTGATGGCGGCGAAATGGGATTAGGAGCAGAAATTGGAATTTCAACTTCAAAACTTCATGCATATGGTCCAATGGGACTCGAAGCTTTAACAACAAAAAAATTTATTGTAATTGGAAATGGCCAAACACGTCATAAAGTTGACTTGAATGAAATTTAATAGTTGATATAATGTTAATGATAGGATTTTATTAATTATTTAATACCGAAAGAGATTCTCTAATTAAATCTTCTATTGAAATATCCGGATATTTTTCTGCAACAGACCGAACTGCACGTTCCGCAATTTTTTGATTGTAACCAAGGTTTACAAGTGCTGCAATCGCATCATTTTTAATTGAGGAAATGCTCTTCGAAATTTCAGTACTGATTTCCGAAACGGCTTCAATTTTATCTTTTAATTCTACAATCATTCTTTCGGCAGTTTTTCTTCCAATTCCCGGTGCAGAAGTTAATCGATGGATATTACCCGATTTAATTGCATCTTTCAAGTCTTCTATAAGAATTCCTGACAAAATGCTTTGTGCAGTTTTTGGACCAATTCCACTTACACTGATTAATAACTCAAACATTTCTTTTTCTGCTAAAGAATAAAATCCATACAAATCAAGAGAATCTTCTTTTACACTTAAATATGTATAAAGTGATGCCTCATCTTTATCAGCAATTTTTTCAAAAGTGTTTACAGAAATATTAATTAAATAACCCACTCCATTAACATCAATAATAATTTTAGTGGGCTTTTTCGAGATAATTTTTCCTTTTATGTATCCAATCATGATAATTAATATTGAATAATTTTTTCAGGATTTAATTCTATAAATTCTTTCCAGTTTTTACTGCTTTTATTGTTATAATTTGATTTTATCTTAAAAGCATGACATACAGCAACAGCAATAGCATCGCTTTCATCTAACTTCATTTTTGATTTTTTTATTGAGCAGATTTTTTTAATCATATATTGAACCTGCTCTTTTGATGAAGAACCTTTGCCAACAATTGACTTTTTTATTTCTCTTGGTGAATATTCTTTTATTTGAAGATTATTATGAACCGCAGCAAGAAGTGATACACCGCGAGCATATCCAATTTTTAATGCAGATTGAACATTTTTGCCATAAAATGCTGTCTCGAGAGCAAACTCTGTTGGTTTATACTTTTTAATAATTTTATAGAGTTCATCATAAATTTTTTCAAGACGGGGACCAAAATCCTTTGTTGCAGGAATTTGTATAGTCCCGGAAGCAATATAAACAATTTCGTTTTTATCGAAATCGATTATTCCATAACCAGTAGTTATTGTTCCGGGATCTACACCCAATATTCTCATTATAAAAATTTATTAATTGATGATAATTTTTTAGTTCAAGAACTGTGAGTTAGAATTTTACATATCAACAAAGTCTGCATTTGAATAAACATTTTGTACATCATCACAGTCTTCGAGAGATTCAATCAGTCTCATTAATTTTTCTGCATCTTCACCATTTACAGATATATGATTTTTAGCTACCCACTGAAGCGATGCATTTTCGATATTCAATTTTTTTTCAGCAAGAGCTTTTCGAACTTTATCAAATGACTCAAGCGAAGTTGTTACTTCAAAAAATTCTTCTTCTGTTTGTAAATCATCTGCACCAGCTTCAAGAATAATTTCAAGCATTTCATCTTCCGATTTTCCTTCGCGTTTAACAGTAATTATGCCTTTTCGTTCAAACATCCACGCAACAGAATTTGATTCGCCTAAACTGCCACCATTGCGCGAAAAGATATGCCGAATTTCTGCTACGGTTCGGTTTTTATTATCAGTGGCAGCTTCTACCATTAAAGCAACACCGCCCGGTCCATAACCCTCGTAAATAACTTCATGATATGTAGCTCCTTCAAGTTCTCCTGTAGCTTTCTTGATTGCTCTTTCAATATTTTCAGCAGGCATGTTGGCGGCTTTGGCATTATCAATTGCAAGCCTAAGCCTTGGATTTCCCTCGGGGTCACCTCCGCCGTGACGCGCAGCTATTGTAATTTCTTTAATTAATTTTGTAAATAATTTTCCTTTTTTTGCATCAAGAGCAGCTTTCTTTCTTTTAATTGTTGCCCATTTTGAATGTCCTGACATAAAAATTATCTCCTTTATATCTTTTATATTTTCTTTTTATTAATTATGATTATTTACGCGAATATCTTTTATTCTTAATTGTGGAAAAATCTTGCCTTCTTTATTAACTGTTTCAATTGTATATACAATATCTACTAAATCTTTATCTTTATCAATATGGTCAGCATAATAACCAAGATTAAAACCAATTGCATCAAAAACCTTATCGTTCCCATTTTGTTTGAAAGTTGTTACAAGATGATTATTGCCAACAATTTTTGGATGATTGGTCAAAGATACTTTTTCGCTCAAGAAAATTGGTCTCATATTTCCGGGTCCAAATGGTGCAAATTGGTCGAGTATACGGATAAATTTGGGTGAAATTTCAGAAAAAGAAATTTTTGCATCAATAAGAATTTCAGGAGAAATGTCTTCTTCGTTAATGTACTGCCTTAATATTTCATTAAATCTTTTTTTAAACATTTCGATTTTGTCTAATTCAACAGCAAGACCGGCTGCAGCTTCGTGTCCGCCAAACTGCAGTAATAAATCTTCACAACTTTGAAGAGCTTCGTAAATATTAAAACCGGGAATGCTTCTTGCAGAACCCTTAGCAATTCCATCTACGGTTGTAAGCATAATTGTTGGTCTATGAAATTTTTCTACAAGTCGTGAAGCAACAATACCTATTACACCGGGATGCCAGTCATTATCGTGCAGTACAATTCCATATTCATTGTTCAGGTCAATTGAAGATTCAACAAGATTAACAGCGTGAGAAAAAGTTGCTTCGTCAATAGAACGGCGTTTTTGATTTTCATCTTCAAGAATTTGTGCAAGTTCCATAGCTTTAACGGGGTCGTCAGTTGTAAATAATTCTACTGCTCTATTTGCGTCACCTAATCTTCCCACGGCATTAATTCTTGGTGCAATTGTAAATACTATTTGACCAGCAGATAAATTACCCGGTTCAATTCTTGAGCATTTTATTAATGCAGCAATACCGGGACGGGGATTATTATTTATAATTTGTAAACCTTCTTTAACAAGTATTCTGTTTTCGTCTACAAGCGGGACTATATCGGCAGCACCTGCCAGTGCAACAAGGTCGAGATATTTTAAAGCCATATCTTTTTTACCAATTTTATAACCAATTGCAGTAGCAAGTTTAAATGCAACCCCTGCACCCGAAAGATATTTAAATGGATATTGGTCACCTGGTTTTAGAGGGTCTAAGATTGCAATTGCATCCGGAAGTTTATCTTTTGGTTGATGATGGTCGCAAATAATTGTGTCAATGTTTAATGATTTTGCATATTCTACTTCGTCAACTGCAGTAACACCGCAGTCAACGCTAATTATGAGATTTATTCCCTGTTCTTTTAAGTAATCAATACTTTGAATTGAAATGCCATAACCTTCAGATAATCTGTTTGGTATATAAGTTTGAACATCTGCCCCAAGTTCTTTAAGAAACAGATACAATAAAGAAGCTGAACAGGTGCCGTCAACATCATAATCACCATAAATACAAATTTTTTGATTGTCAGTAATGGCTTTAATAACTCTGTTCGATGCGGTCTGCATTCCGTCCATAAGGAATGGGTCGTAGAGAGAATCTAATGAAGGACGAAAATATAATTTTGCTTCGTTGAAATTAGTGATACCTCTTTGAATAAGAAGTGAAGCAAGTGAGTTAGATATATTTAGAGTGTCTGCGAGTGAAAGAATTAATTTTTCATCTGGGGAATTTTTTAATTTCCATTTTTTGTATTGCATATTTTAATTTTAGAAGAACAATAATGAATCATGTCTATAAGCCGAATTCTGTAACCCGCCATAACAGGCGAGCGGCAGTTATTTATCTAGCCACGATATTGCTATCGTGGTCTAGCGGTCTACCCGAAGGAACTGAAAGGCGAACAACCTTTTCCCGCCGTAGCGGGAGTCCTTCTGCTTGACCTTGCACCAGGTGGGGTTTGCCGTGTCCTGCATTTCTGCAGGATCTCGTTCATCACGAGACCTCCGATATTACTATCGGAGCGGTGAGCTCTTACCTCGCCTTTTCACCCTTGCCCCGCCTGCAGCAGGGCGGTATTTTTTCTGTGGCACTTTCCGTAGCTTGAGACTTTCGTCTTCAAGCCCCCGGGCGTTACCCGGCACCTTGTTCTGTGGTGTTCGGACTTTCCTCCCCCTGAAATTTTCATTTCAGAGAGCAACTGCCCAACATGATTCATTAACTGTTCTTCTACTTCCATTTATTATACATATTTTTTCAACTGCAGCAAATATAATAAATTATAAGCCAGTCTGCATCAGTAAATTTTATCCTTTGATATCAAATTCTATAATCTTGTTCCAATAGAAAAATTTTTACACTTGAATTAGTATATCAACTTTTTTATTAATGTATCGATTATTAATTAGAACAGATAAAGTTAAATCCTTTTACGGAGGTCATATGGAAAATTTAACAATAGATGTTTTCATCTCTTCTGCTGAAGATGCTGAATTATCTGAATACAAAGTTCTTGCAGCATTGAAAAACTATAGAGAACATTTGCATAAAAATAAATTGTATCCAATCTTCGGTGAATTAATAGAACTTAGCAATGAACTTAATAATCTATTAAACCAGAGAGAAAACTATAGAGGTTTGATGTCAAAAAAAATTGTCGGAATAGATTTAGAAAGTCAATCTCTTATTTATGAATATAATACAGAGCAAATTAGTGAAGATAAAATTTCAAAAATATTTGATTTTATTGAATGGGCTCTTCCCAAAATAAAAGAAGTTATTGAAGAAGGTGCTGCAATTTACGACTTTGTTGAGTCTAATATGGACATAAAAGAAATTGGAATTTTACCTCTTTATAAAGATGAAGGATATTTCTTTGTACCTTCGCATGCAGAAAAAGCAACTTATATTTATAAATTTTTATTGTCAAATATTGTCACATCAAATGTTCCTTTTAAATCATTAAAAACACATTTAC
>CAZNFW010000078.1:0-7605 GCA_964572725.1 uncultured Melioribacter sp. | reverse complement strand
GTGAATAAAGCAAATTTGATATACGAAGACTTTCTTTGTATTGGTCAAGTGCATCTTTAAGACTCTGCAAATTTTTAGAAGCTTCTTTAAAACTGTAATAACATTGTTCAACATCTAAATCAACTGCATATTGCATTTGTGATATATACAAATCCATCTGTTTCGATTTAATTTTTGCAATTTGATAATCAAGAATTTTTTTGCCTCCTTCAAATAAATTCCATGATACTGCAAGAGTTAATGATTTTGACCTAATGTAATCACTCCATGTAACTTTTGAATTTTCCATTGGAGCTGCATGTTCTACACTTGCTGTCAATGCTACAGTCGGCATAAAATTACTGAGTGCAATTTTTTCTCCTGCTTTTGCAGCATCTTTCTGATATAATAGTGATTTGATGTCATTTCTATTTTCTTTTGAGATGATTTTTAATTCTTCAAGAGAAACATTTTCGTAATCATTTAGAAAATCTTTTTTGTCAAGACTATCAACCACAATAAGAGAATCAGTAAGCGGAATATTTAACAAACTCTTTAATCTTTGAACTGCCATTTTTTTGTTAGAAAGTGCAGATTCATAAGCAGGAAGTGTTGATGAATACTGAGCTTTTGCTCTCTGCAAATCTAATTCTGTAGCGGTTCCTGCATTATAAAATTTTTCCACCTGTTCCAGATTCTGCTTTGCAACTTTGACTGCTTCTTCAGCCGTCTTACAAATTTCATCTGCAAGTATAATTGCATAATAAGCCTGCATTGAACTTAGAACTGTTTCTTCTTCTTTTCCTTCGAGTTCTTCTTTCAGAGATTTTCTAATGCTTTTCTGAATATTGTAATTATACCATCTGCTTCCAGCAGTAAAGATTGGAAGAGTAAGATTAAATGAGTGCTGGAAATTGTATGGAGTTCCCACTACAAATCTTTGACCCATAAAAACAAAAACAGGTAGCTCAATATTTTTTTGTGCAATTCCCTGATACGATAAAGTTGGCAGGAAATAAGAAAGAGATTTCCATGTTTCAATATTCTGAACATCGTAATCGAGTGATTTCGATTTAAGTGAAAGATTATCTTTCAATGAAATATCAACAACATTTTTCCATGATAAATAAATTATTCTTTTATCCGTCTGTCCGTACGAAATAAAAGAAAAAAGAAAAATTATTATAAATAATTTACTTCGCAGCATAATTGTTACCCTTGGTTCCATTTTAAATATTATTTTAAAACTTGTCACAATAGACGAGCTGTTACTTAAAAAGTTTTGACAATCTAATTTGTACAAAACCCTGCAGGTTATGCATAAACCTTAAACAGCTTAAGAAAATGTTAATCTTTAACCTCTTTATAAAAATTATCCCATAATTTCAGCATTTCTTTATCTATATTTTTCAAATTGCCTTCGAGCAGAAGACGCAGTGCAATGCCATCATTGGAATAAATAAACATCCGTGCAATTTGCTCATCGGTCATTGGAGAAGAAAATTCTTTTTTTCTTCTTGCAGATTTTACAATATTAATCCATTCATTTAATTCTTCTTTCATAACTTTTTTAATTTTTTTCTGAAAATCAGGAAATAATTTCATAGCATCGAACAGAATAGTTATATAATTAATATTAACGGGAGTATTAGGTTGAAATAGTTCTTTTTGAAAAGCAGTCATTGTTCTTTTTACTTGTTTCACATAATCGTGATAAAAATCCCATAATGAATTATGTGATAGCTTAGAGTAATCAATCTTCATTTTTTCGAAATAATATGTATTTATTACTTCAAGAAATAATTGTTCTTTGCTTGAAAAGTAATGATAAAAACCTCCCTTTGATAAGCCAGTTTCTCTTACAATATCTCTTAATGTAACTTCTTTATAATTTTTATAAAGAAATAATTTAAAAGCTGTTCTTAATATATGTTCCTTTGAATTCATATAAATACCGACCGTTTGGTATGTACTAAAATATAAATATTAACATTATTATCCAACCTTACTGCAGATAAATATTTACACAATTATTTGTGGTTTATAATAATCAACATAATACATTATTTATTGATATAGCTTTAATGTGGGATTACATCGAAGTCTTTACAATCATCACTAAAAAATAAAATAATAAAATAAAAATTTATTTATGATATATTCTCATTTAGCACGAAATAACTTACATATATTAAAAGTATTTTAACAATTAGATTAAAGATAAAACATCAAAACGAACACAATAAGGCTTACTTGTTTTGAAGTGTTTTAGAACCACCAAGAAATAATTATTTAAAAATTCCTGGTGGTTCTTATATTTTATGATTTTGGTACCGATCTTAAAAATGTTCCAAACATTTTTTGTTCTTCAAGGCGGCAAGACCAGACAAGGTCGTCATTCCATACTGTTATATCGGGACATCCATCACACATACTCTGGCGGCCATCCTGCATAAAGTCAACTGGCTGAATAAACATTATAGTTTGCATATGGGCTTTCTTAAAAATTCTGAAAGGATTCTTTAACATATTTATCAAAGCTTTTCTTAATCCTTTATCGAATGGCCATAAAAATAACATTGCTGCTCTTCCCATTCGAGTTGTTTTTGGAGATGCATAAGAAAGATAGGTGCCTTTGAATAAGTGATGAGTTATCATTACAAGTTCTAAAAATTTAGGGCCGGCATAACCATAGATTTTTTTCTTCGTTCCAATTCTTTCTGTTAATAACCACTTGAAAGAATCAACTTTTTCTGTACCATTTAAGTAAGCACACGGAGTAAAATCTGGATAATATTCTCTAACAACTTTTAAAACATCAGTTGAAAGAATATCAACTTTTCTATCGGTATTTGAATGATAAGAAATATTTTGCCAATCAATCTTTTGTCCCCCGGCATACCAATCAAATGGCAATGAAGGTACAACATGACGAAAACAGATAAACACCATTGTATGAACTATATCAATATTTTCAGCAGCCCATTTTATTAATTCAGGTGTATACTGTAATGTATCTTCATAAACTGTTGAATTAAAAGAGCATGCAATACCTCCAACATCGGCAAGCATTTTTGCATATTGATAACGAAGTTCGTTTAATTCAACTTCATTTTTTCCTCTCCATTTTCCTCCGCGTCCCTGCTTGCTATCTACATGAAAAGTAAATCCAAAAACTCCTGCCTTTTTCAAATCTTTTAATAAATCTTTTGTCAATGCAGCTCCATTAGTATTTACTATTGGTTTTAATCCTCTTTTTTTAATCTCAGCAACAATTTCTACTATTTGAGGATGTAAAAGAGGATCGCCCCCAGCAATTGAAATACAATCTGAATTTCTCTTTTGCTGAAATACATCCAGTTCGTGCTTAATAACATCAAGAGGTTTATGAGAATTTTTTTCGTTCTCTCTATAACAACCGTCACATGCAAGATTACACATTGCAGTTGGTTCAAGCCATGAAATTGCATTATCCGGGAGTGTCCACGGTAATCGGTATAATTCACGATGGTTAAGAATGGTATCTGCCATAGTTCCCCTCAATTTATTTTTGAAAGATTCTATTCCTGTTCTAAGGACAATGAAGCTTTTTATAAATGGCAGAAACTGTATATATCAATTCATAAAAAAATAAATGATTAAATGATTGAATAAATTTTACTTCATTAAATCTTTAGACAAAATCTTTAAATAGAATTCGAGAGTAAAATTAATTAAACTACAATCAAAACTCTATAAAAAATATAAGCTGTACAAATTCATAAAAATAGAAATAACTATTTATGTTCTTGATATATTAATTTTAAAAAACCGAATAATCGAAATGAGTAACTATGAAATTAAAAATAAATTCAAAGTCACATTAAATTTATTAAATATAGAATTAGAGATTTGGGAGATTAATTGTATTTATACAATAAAAAAGGAATCTATAATAAAAACAGATTCCCATTTTATTAATATCTCAATAGTTTCTACTATTGCAAATAACTTCTTCACAAAATGAGATAATGATAATTAATCTTTACTTCATTAAAATAAATTTCTTAACCTGAGTTAAATTATTTGCTTCTAATCGATAAAAATAAACACCAGAAGTAATATTACCATCCGAACTGGACAAACTTCCTGAAGAAAAACTAACTGTATAAATACCCGCATTTTGATATTCATCAACAATTACAGCTACTTCATTGCCAAGAATATCATACACTTTCAGTTTAACATGTGCATTTTCAGGAATTTCATATTTAATTGTTGTTGTAGGATTAAACGGGTTAGGATAATTTTGATATAAAGCATAAGATACAGGCAATAATTTTACTTCTTCATCTTTAACTTCAGTCAATGGCTGCCCAGGATACTTATTTGTAACTTTTATTGAGTAACTTCCATAACCTGAATATTTCCACACTCTGATATAATAAGTATTTGCGAAAGCATTTTTATATGACATAATTTCTTTCGTGCCCCAGCTGCCTGCAGAAGAAATTTGAGTTCCATTAGCATCATATAAAGCAAGATCAATTTCAAGTGTAGAATCCGAGTCAGTTCTTACATAAAGCGAATCCCAATTAGATGACAATATTAATTTATAATAATCATTATTATCAGTTATTCCATTTGAATAATAACCAAGATGTCCTGTGTAAACTACGTCTGGATTAATTGAAAAAGCTTCAGAAAGATTATCATTGGGTTCTATATCATTTTCAAGTACGGCTTTCTGGAATTCAGCAGTAATTTTATATGAGCCATATCCACTATATTTTAATGCTTTAATAAAATATTTACCGGGTTTCAAATTATTAAAATGAGTTTGTTCGTTAATGCCTGTGCTTATATCATAACTGGCAATTTGAGTTTTGCCATCTACATCATATAAGAATAGGTCTATTTCAAGAGTTTCGTTTGATAATGTTTTAACTATTAACGCCCCATCTGTAAAAATATCTACACTCCACCAATCAAATTCATCTGTATATCTATTTGAATAAAAACCTAAATGACCATAATTAATAAGATTTCCACTCGTAGAAAACGAACCTAAATTTTGTGCTTTTTCATATGTATCATTATTCTCAATATCATTTGTAGTAATACCTTCTATAGATGTTTGAATATATGTGCTAATAATTCTGTATCCTCCATGCTTACTGTAGAGTGAAACTTTAATATAGTAAGTACCAGGCATAAGGTTATTAAAATGTGTTTCTTCAATTAATCCTGTAGAAATATCATAAGAAGCAATTGATGTTGTACCATCAACATCGTAAATAGACAAATCAATATCTGCAGAATCTGACTCAGTTCTAATTTTTAAACTGCCATCGTAAGGGATTACAACTTTCCACCAATCTACATTGTCTGTAACCTTCTCTTTGTAATATCCAATATGTCCTGCAGATTCGGAATTAAGATTTAATAGTAATGCTTGCTCAAATGAGTCGTTTGGTTCAAAATCATTAGAATAAGGAGCGGGCGTAAATCTGTTAAACATAGTATAGTTTCCCGAGCCTGAGTATCTAACAGCTCTTATATAATACTTTCCTGCTTTTAAAGCGTTGTGATGTGTTGATTCTTTCTGACCAGTTGATATATCATAAGAAGCGATTGATGTAGTCCCATCAACATCATAAATTGATAAATCAACATATAAATTATCAGTGCTGTTTACTTCTACATAAAGACTACCATCTTCAGGAATTATTATATAACACCAATCTTCGTCGTCGTATTTTTGTCCATCAATAAAAAAAGTGTTCCACTATCACTTGAGTTAATAGTAAGAGGATTTGCTTGCTGATAGTTATTGTTTGGTTCACTTTCAGCAGTAATTTTAATACTCAGAAAAAGAATAAAAATGAAAAATAATGTTGATATTTTCATGATTACCTCTAAATATATAGTTTGTAAGGAAAGTAATATTAGAAGCATGTATATTATTAAATGAACTATGAGAATTGAGGTTAATAAACTCTATTCACAATATTAAGTTATATAATTATTTATGAAAAAAATCTTTATATGCTTAATGTGATTTAAATCTAGCGAAGAGTAAAAAGATGGTAATAATAATTAACCCAACTTTTTATGAAATCTACTCGAACTTAAAAAGAGAATTATTAATCCCATGAAAAAGAGAACAACTAATTCTTTCCACAGCTCATAAAAGCCATTTCCCTTTAAAATTACTCCTCTTATAATAATTAGAAAATATTTTAATGGAATAACGTATGTAATAAATTGTATTAATCGCGGCATGTTTTCAATCGGGAAGACAAAACCAGAAAAGTAAATCATCGGCAGCATAACTCCAAAAACAGTTACCATCATAGCTTGCTGTTGAGTTTTTGATATTGTTGATACAAACAAACCAAGACCAAGTGTTGTAAGAGTAAAAATTAAAGATGCTAAAAAGAATAAAAAAATATTTCCTCTAATTGAAATTCCAAACCAGAAGACCATTACAGAATTTACCAGCAGAATAATTACAAAGCTTATTATTATAAATGGCAAAATTTTTCCAAGTATAAGCTGCCATGGTTTAATTGGTGTTACGATTAATTGTTCTAAGGTTCCTACCTCTTTTTCTTTAACTATTGCAAGTGAAGTCAAAAGCATTGTCATTATCAATAAAAGCAATGCTGTAATTGCAGGAATCATAAACACTCTTGTTTTTAATTCTGGATTATACCAGATTCTTACTGCAGATTGTATTGACCTTGTAGAAATTGTGATTCCTTTCTTTGCTGCAAAATCTTTAATTATATCTTGAGAAAATTCCGAAGTTATTGCCTGAATATAACCAATGGATATAGAACCTTTAGTGCCATCGGAACCATCAATTATCAGCTGAATTTTTGAAGTTAATCCATTATAAATATTTTTTTCAAAATTCACTGGGATTACAATTCCAACAGTTGCTTTACCGCTTAAAATATATTCTTCAATTTCTTTGTATTGATTTGTAGATTGTTTTAAAGTAAAATAGCCGGAGTTAAGAAGTTTTTCTAAATACTTTTTGCTTAATTGAGATTTATCCTGATTAAAAACTATAATATCAATATTATTTACATCAAATGTTGCAGCATATCCCAAAAGTAAAGTTTGTAATACAGGAGCAATTAAAACAATTAAAAACATTTTTGGGTCACGTTTTAACTGCTGAAGTTCTTTCTTAATGAAATAAATTAAAGTTTTCATCTACACTATCACGGTTTAACTAATTTTTTTCAAATAAGCTTTTGCAGCTATTGATACACTAATAACTGAAAATAAAATCATATAAAGTAATTGCTGCCAGTAATTTTCTACACCTGCCCCTTTTAATAAAATTGCTCTAAGACATGCTATATAAAATTTTGTTGGAGTAATATTTGTAATTACTTGAATAATTATTGGCATACTTTCAATTGGGAATATAAATCCAGATAGCAACAATGAAGGCAATAAAGAAATTAATGTTCCAATTTGAAAAGCAACCTGAAGTGAATCTGCAACAACAGATACAATTATACCCATTCCTAAAGATGATGTAAGAAAAATAAGAGTACATATCATTAACCATATAAAACTTCCTTTAACCACAATATCAAAAAATAAATATCCTGCTAAAAGCACCAT
>CAZNFW010000077.1:0-7610 GCA_964572725.1 uncultured Melioribacter sp. | reverse complement strand
AATTGTGATTTCAAGTTTTTTTTGTTATATAATTATTTTATATTGGAAATGTCGTTCTATAAAGTTTGCGGTGTCCGTTAGGACTTAAAAGGGAAACCGATGAAAGTCCGGTGCTGCCCCGCAACTGTGAGAGATGTAAAAGTCGTTTAACATTATGCCACTGCCCACCATTGGCGGGCGGGAAGGCGTTAAACGATATCTCGAGCCAGGAGACCTGCCGCAAATCCCTTAACAAAATAAATCAACCTTCGCGGGTGAGGTTTGATTTACGAGTTAACATATCGTATTTCATTCAAACTTATCAACCCACGAAGTTACAACTTTTTTATCAATTAAAATTTGTTTAACAAAAAAAGGAGTAACTTCAATGAAACATTTTTTTCCCCTCATTTTATTTTCTTATTCTATTATTGTATTTGCACAAACCGATACTCTAAAAACTACTTTATCCGAAGTTGTAGTTACTGCAAACAGAACCGAAACCCCTTATTATTCTGTTGCAAGCTCTGTTACAATTATAACTGCAGAAGAAATCTCGAAAAAACATTATAACACTGTTGTTGATGTTTTAAAAGAGGTCCCCGGTTTAGCAATAATTCAGCAGGGAGGACATGGAAAAATTGCTAATCTTTTTATGAGAGGAGCAAATTCTAATCATACTCTTGTTTTTATTGATGGAGTAAAAGTTAATGATGCTTCTTCTCCTAATAATGCTTTCGACTTCTCAATATTAAATACATTTGATATTGAAAAAATTGAAATAGTAAGAGGTCCTCAAAGTACACTATATGGCTCTGATGCCATTGCTGGCGTAATTAATATTATTACTAAGGGATTAAATAAAAATAAAAATTATTCTCTTTCACTCGAAGGAGGTTCAAATTCTTTTTATAAAGGGAACATTTCTTTGAATGGAAATTATGGATTTATTGATTATTATATTTCTGCAGCTGGAATTGGAAGCAAAGGAATTTCTGCAAGCAATTCAAAATATGGAAATTCTGAAAGAGATGGATTCAATAATAATTCTTTAACATCAAAACTCAGTTTGAATTTTCTTGAAAATTTGAAAATGAATCTTCTTTATAAATATTCAAAGTTAAAGACAGATTTAGATCAGAACGACAAAAATGGCGATGACCCAAATTTTAATTACAATGTCGAAGAACAATTATATAAAGCTGAACTAAGAAATTATATGTTTGATAGAATTTGGGAACAATTTTTTTCTGCTTCATTTGTTAAGAGAATAGCAAAAACAAAAGATGATGTTGATGAACTAAGACCAAATTCTTCATCTGACAGTTATAATCATTCAGAAAGAATAAAATTTGGTTGGCAGAATAATTTTTATTTTATCAAAAATAATTTGATAACGGTTGGGATTGAGTCAGAATTAGAGAGAGCAAACACAAGTTATTTCAGTACATCTGAGTGGGGTCCTTACGAAAGCGTATTTCCAGAAAAATCAATGCGCACAACAGGAGTATATTTTCAGGATCAGTTTAATCTTGATAATTCTTTATTTGCATCATTAGGAATTCGCATCGATAAAAATGAAAAATATGGAACTATAACTACTTTCAGATTTGCACCTGCTTACTATTTTCATTCAACAAATACAAAATTGAAAATGAGTTATGGTTCTGGTTTTAAAGCTCCTTCGCTGTATTATTTGTTTGACCCGCTTTTTGGCAATCCAGATTTAAAACCTGAAAAAAGCAGAGGTTGGGATTTAGGCATCGAACAATTTTTAATGAACAGCAAATTTTCTTTTGGTGTAACATTTTTCAATCTGATTTTAACTGACATGTTTGGATATGATGCAAATTTTAAAACTGTAAATATTGCCAAAGCTTCTTCTAAAGGTTTAGAAATTTATTCAACTTTATCAGATTTTAATGGATTTTCATTTAATATGAATTATACTTACAACGAAACTAAAGATGAATACGAAAACAGCAGTGATTATAAAATGCAGCTGCTGAGACGACCAAAGCATCAATTCTATTTCAACATTGGTTATAAATTAAATGATAAAATTTTATTAAGCTCTTCCTTAAAATATATTGGAAAGAGAGACGACAAAGATTTTTCATTCTATCCTGCGAAAAGAGTTACGATGAGTGATTATTCTATCGTAAATGTTTTTGTTACTTATAAATTGTTAAATAATCTTGATATTTATGGAAGAATAGAAAATTTATTTAATAAGGATTATGAAGATGTATTGTATTATGGTACTTTGGGAAGAACATTTTATCTGGGATTAGATTTCAGATTATAAATTTTTTTCTTGATAGATATTAAAATCTTGAGGTTGTTTCAAAGGTTCAGAATGTATTTTCACTAAAATTGGAAACTATTTACTTCCAAATTCCAATTTCTAAAATATGTTACAATTAGAATTGAACTGATGAAACATCCTCAAGATTATTTGTATAATCCTTCAATCTCAGTTTTAGTTAATTCTCTTACTTCGCCAAACTTTAAGTTTCCAAGCAAAATATTTTTTATTCTAACTCGAACAAGACGTAATGTAGGAAATCCAACTGCAGCAGTCATTTTTCTCACCTGTCTGTTTCTGCCTTCAATTAATGTGATGCTAATCCATGAAGTTGGAATATTTTTTCTTTCTCGAATTGGAGGAATTCTTGGAGGGAAATCAGGTGTTTCTATTATTTTAACTTTTGCAGGTAGTGTTTTTTTGCCTTCTATTTCTATACCATCTCTAAGTTTTTCAAGTGATTCTAATGTTGGAATTCCTTCGACCTGAACAAAATATTCTCTTTCATGTTTGTTTTGTGGATTTAATAAAAAATTTGTTAAAAATTTATCATTGGTCAAAAGTAACAATCCTTCGCTGTCCATGTCTAATCTACCTGCAGGATAAACATCTTTAGGAAAATTATAAAGTGATTTTAATGTTTTTCTTCCTTCTTTATCTGTGAACTGGGAAAGGACACCATAAGGTTTATTGAGAGCAAAATATTTTAGAACTTTTTTCATTTTTGTATGAAATCAATTTCTGTTTTTAATTGGAAAGAAAACTTTAAATATACTTCCTTCATTTAATTTGCTTTCAACAGAAATATTACCGCCGTGTTTTTCAATCATCTCTTTGCATAATAACAAGCCCAAACCACTACCGCTTTCCGAATAAGTTCCTTTTGTTGAAAAATGTGTATCTGGTTTGAATAATTTTTGAATATTATCAGAAGAAATTCCAATTCCTGTGTCCTGAACTGTAATTTCTACACCATCGGAACTGAAAAGAGAATTGATAATTACAGTTCCTCCTTCTTCTGTAAATTTAATGGCATTGCTTATTAAATTATTCAAAACAGTACTTAAGATATATTCATCCACAAAAATAATTGCATTGGAATCAATTTCATTTTTCAATTTGATATTTTTTATTGTTGCACTTGCGCCATGAAGATTAAGTATTTCATTTACTTTATTGCGAAGATTAATTTTTGTGGGTTCAATTTTAATTTTATTTGACTGCAGTTTTGTCCATTCGAGCAGATTTATTAATAGTTGATAAATTTTTTTTGATTGAGACCTTATTCCTTTAACAATTTCTTTTTTTGTATCGTCAGGCAAAGAATCAAATTCTTCGTCGAGTAAATCAGCATAACTTAGAAGTCCTTGAAAAGGATTTTTCAAGTCGTGAGAAACAATTGAGTAAAATCTATCTTTTGCAACATTAATGTTTTTTAGTTCTTCAGCGTATTCAATCAATTTCTTTTCTACTTCTTTTCTCATACGAATTTCTTCCATAAGATTTTCATTTAAAATGTTCAATTGCTCAAGCCTAATGCTCAAATCCTGCTCAATTTTTTTTCTTCTTTTCATAATATTAAATACTAAGAATAAAAAGAAAAGAAGAAATACAAAGACAATGGCAACAATTATTTCATAATTGTAATTCAATAAGTATTTTCCCATTAGTTACGTTTTTATCTCTTTTAATTATGAAATTTAGCAACTTTATTTTTAATAAAATATTTTTCTTATAATTATAACATTATTTATCTTTATTTAAGAATATATTAAGACTATAAATCGTGAGAAAAATATGAAAATAAAATTGCCATACTCAACACAAAACTGGATATCTCTGGTTGGAGCTACAATTGCTCTCATAAGTTTTTTTATGATAGTTTTTTTATTTGTAGTAAGTTCGATTTTTGGACAGAACAATTCATATCTTGGCCTGATAATATACATTGCTTTACCAGCGGTATTAATTTTTGGTTTGATATTGATACCTATCGGCATGTGGATAAAAGTTAGAAAGGAAAGATTACAAATCCCAAAAGATAAAAAAGAATGGCCAATAATTGATTTTAATGATATACGACATAGAAATGCATTTGTTATTTTTTCTGTTGGCACATCAATTTTTCTTCTTGCTTCTGCAGTTGGAAGTTATGAAGCATTTCATTTTACCGAGTCAGTTGAATTTTGCGGGAAGTTATGTCATTCTGTAATGAAACCTGAATATACTGCATATCAATATTCACCGCATGCAAGAGTTGCATGTGTTGAATGTCATGTTGGTACAGGCGCAAGCTGGTATGTTCGTTCTAAATTATCAGGATTATATCAGGTTTATGCAGTAACACTTGGTACTGTTCCAAAACCAATTGAAACACCAATAAAAAATTTAAGACCGGCAAGAGAAACATGTGAAGAATGCCACTGGCCTCAAAAATTCTATTCAAGAAAGCTTACAGTTGAAAAGCATTATTTGAACGATAAGAACAATACTGAATGGGACATAACCCTGACAATGAAAATTGGTTCTCAGGTTAGTGCACTCGGTTTAGAAGAAGGAATTCACTGGCATATCAATCCAAATGTTAAAATTGAATATAAAGCACTTGATTCCAAGCGAGAAAAAATTCCATGGGTAAAATATACTAATCTTAAAACTGGCGAAATTTTTATTTATGAAGATAAAACTGAAAGAATTGATAAAAAAAAGGTGGATTCGTTAGAAACGAGAGTGATGGATTGTATGGACTGCCATAATCGTCCATCGCATAATTATAAACCCCCTGCTATTTTTATTAATGATGCTATTACTGCTAAACGTATTCCACGTGAACTTCCTCAAATAAAATTTGCTGCTATGGATGTTTTAAGCAATAATTATTCTACTACGGATTCAGCTTTGAAAGAAATTGAGCACTATATAAATTTATTTTATAAAGATAATTACCCGGAAATATATGCAAACAAAAAAGAGCTGATTGATAAAGCAATTAAAGGGATACAAGATGAGTTTAAGAAAAATATTTTCCCTGAAATGAAAGTCAGGTGGGATGTTTATCCAAATAATATTGGCCACCTTGAATTTATTGGATGCTTTAGGTGTCACAATGATAATCATAAATCAACTGAAGGAAGGGTAATTAAAAAAGATTGTAATCTTTGCCATATTATAAATTCACAGGGACCTTCAAACAATTTACAAATTACTTCTATCAATTCAGAACTAGAATTCAGACACCCGGGAAATGATGTTGGAGACAAGTGGAAAAAAATGCTTTGTGTTGAATGTCATACAGGATTGAATCCTTAAGAGATTGAAAAAATCAATATGGTTTTTTCAGGATTAATTTTGATACCATAAATTTATTTACGCAATGAAAAGATAAACCAAAAATATATAGTCAATAAAAAGCAAGCTTAATTACTTAAATGAATATGAAATTTTTAAACAGGACTACTATTTTTATACAAGATTAATTATTATCACTTCGACAAATTTTCATTCTTAGAATAAAGTGAGATATGAATTATTAAATACGATTTTTATTCTTTTGACTTTTGTATTTGTCTCTTGTTCGTCGAGGTCGATTTATGAAAGAAAAAATTCACCTGTAGCTGATGGAAAATATGATAGTGAATTTCCATACACAAATGCATCAAAACAGCTCGAAGAAATTAGTGATTGTATAAGATTAATTAACAGCATAGCTTTTTATACAAGTTATGTTTTTGATTCAAACTCTTTTATAACTATTGAAGAATTAAAAAAAATTGATTTCGAAAGAAAAGCAGTTCAAAAAGTTTATTTCAACAGAACAGCTTCCGGAACCGCAACTTTAATTTATAAAGGTCAGGATAAAATACTTTTTCTTACAGTAGCACATGTTGTTTCGTTTGAAGATACCCTAATTTCTTTTTTCATCAATCAAGATGGCAGCACTTCAAATTATGTCCAAAGCATTTCAATTAAAACACGTCAAACTAATTATATCCCGGATTTGTCATCAGGCGGCGAACTTGAAATAGTTTTAATAGACAAAAATATAGATGTGGCTCTGCTGGGTAAAAAAATATTGCAATCAGATTTAGTGAATGTTTCTGTGTTCAATTATCCATGGGGAAAATCTTCTGAACTTGAGTGGGGTAATTTTGTTTATGTGTTCGGTTACCCGATGAATTTAAAGATGGTAACAAAAGCACTTGTAAGTATTTCAAGCAAAGAAAAAAATACATTTTTGATTGATGCAGTTTTTAACAGAGGTTCAAGCGGCGGAATTGTTTTAGCCATTCGTGATGGAGCTCCTAACTTTGAACTTGTGGGTCTTGTTAAATCTGTACCAGCAGACTTTCAATATACTGTTCATCCTTTAACAAAAGATAGAAATCTTGAATTTAATCCAATGATGCCATATAAAGGAGAACTTTATGTTGAAAGAGAACAAATATTAAGAACTGGCATCACAAAAGTGATTTGTATCGAAGCAATAAAAGATTATATAGAACTGCATAAATCTTATCTTGCAAGCATAGGATATTTTTTACCTAAGTTTTAATTGAGAAAAATAAATTAGAAAGGGGGTTTAGAAAATATGAAACCTGATTCAAATGAATATGCTCCTTATTATAAGCAATATGTTGATTTAATTGATTCTGATAATATCTTAGAAGTTCTGAAAAACCAATTACAGGAAGTAGAAAATTTTTTCAATTCAATTGACGAAGAAAAATCTAATTATCGATATGCAGAAAAGAAATGGAGCATTAAAGAAGTACTTGGTCATCTTGTTGATAGTGAAAGAATTTTTTCCTGCAGAATATTGCGTATGTCTCGAAGCGACCCCAACCAACTCGTTACATTTGACGAAAATTTATTTATAGAAGAATCAAATTACTCTTCTCTTAAATTAAAGGATATTCTCAATGAATTTATTCTTTTGAGAAAATCTACGATTTTGATGTTACAAGGAATGAAAGAAGAAATGTTTTTGAAAACAGGAATTATAAACGGGCAAAATATTTCAGTTAGAGCAATTGCATATATAATTGCAGGACATGTGCTTCACCATATTAATGTAATTAAAGAAAGATATCTTAAATAAAATGCCGCTTTTAGTATTAGCATTTCCTGAGATTGATAAAAAAGATTATCTATGGATTCAATCCATTAGAGAAAAATATGATGAACGATATTTTAATATTGTTGAACCACATTTTACTTTAGTATTTCCTTTATATGATATTTCTGCAGATAAACTGAGCAGGCATGTAAAGTTAGTATCGAAAAAATTTGGAGTATTTTATTTTGTTATACGATGTGCTCAGCT
>CAZNFW010000076.1:234-7701 GCA_964572725.1 uncultured Melioribacter sp. | reverse complement strand
AAATTAATGTATGAACTTAACCGACTTGTTAAAGCAATGTTTAAAGCTAAAACTGGACACTTAACAAGAAAAGAAATTCTTGCAATCTCATTGATTGAATACTCAAGAAAATTATCTGTTTCACTTGGAATGTGGCAATTAATGAATATTGAAGTTGTTGTTCGAAAGAATGATAATATTGATTATTTGACTCTTCCTTATGATGTAATGAGAATTATTTCTGATAGAAAAATAGCAAGCTTGCTTTCCGAAATTGGTGAAACCAAAATTCTTCAATTAATACTTGAAGAAAGATTCTCAGAGTTAACTGACCTGGGCTATAAAATCTTGAGAACTTCACTTAAAAACAAAAAAGAAATTTCTAGTTATGACAGAGATTTAATAAATGATATCATCAAACTGGACAGTAATAAATACAATCCCACAGACTTAGCAAATAAAATTTTATTTCTTTATTCACTCATAGAAGAAAAATTAAAAGGAGTAGAAGTATGACCTTAGAAGAATTAAAACAGAAAATCTTTGAAGAGAACTTTACATTCGAAGATTTTGATTCTTACTACAAAAACTTATCCCGCGAAAATTCGGAGTTTTTGAAATTACTTGAAGATGCATGTGAAATAAAAAAAGATGATAAGAAACTTTATGGTTTGTTAATCAAATTAAAATCAAAAAGTTCATCGGAGTTAATTGATAAACTAAAAAAAATTGGTAATTCAATCAGGAATAGTCAAAATTCTCATATTAAAGATGCATTTACAAATCTTGGCTATAGATTACTTGAGCAGACAAGAGCTGGCAAAAGAGATGATGTTTATTATGGATTTTTGAGAAACTACATTTCTGCAAAAGAAAAATTTCCTCTTGAACTCGTTGAAGTTTTTAAACCATACTATTCTGACGAAATGTTCAAAGTTTTCATATTTACTTTTTTAAGTGGAGTAATTGGACAGGAAGAACAAACATCAAATAAGGAGTAATAGACCATGTCGAACAACAATGACAACACAAACAAAATTAAAAACATAACTGCAACAATTATATTTGAAGCATCAGCACTTAATCGCGATGAAAAAATTGGCGGCAATATTCTCTCCATAAAAAAATTGAATATCGATGGAGAAGTAAAATCTTTCTTGAGCAAACCAGCAATAAGACATTATTTGTTTGAATCTCTATACAGAGCTTATCCGAGCGACTGGAAACCAGCAGTGGTAACTGGACAGGGACAGGTTGTTCAATTCGATTTATTACAGGAAGATATTCTTTCAAATTCAGAATTGGATGCATTTGGGTTTATGTACACAATTTCAGGTGAAAACTCAATTACAAGAAAAGCACCAGTCGGAATTACTAAAGCGATATCCCTTAAACCATATAATCAGGATATGGCTTTTTATGCCAATCATGATTTAGTTAGCAGAGGCAATCAAAAGGGCTTAATTTTACTCCTAATCCTTATAATAAAGAAGAACATACCTCACTTTACAAATTGACATTTACTATAGATAGTGAGATTCTGGGAAAAGATAAGTGGTTTGTTTATTCTGAACCTGAATTCACTGATGGGATATTAAAAATAGATGTAGGTGAAAATATTAAAGAAGTTGTAATTCAAAGAAAAGAAGATAGTGCAAATAAAGTCATCTATTATACTAAAAACGGTAAGGTAAGTGTAAGCAAAATTTCAAAAAATGTATATGAAGTGGAATTTTGTGTAAATGATGACCTAAAGAAAACCAGAATTAAAACATTGATCGAAACCATCAAAGACGGTCTCTATGCTCAATCAAGCGGCGAAGCGAATACTATAATTCCATTATTTATGATTGCTTCTGGTGTGAGAATTCCATCTCCAATTTTCCATCCTTTTATTGATGTTAAATATAATGGTGAAGTAAATGAAGTTATCGGTCTTAAAGATGCAATAGATAATTCCTGGTTAGAAAATGGTTGCAAAATTTTTGTTAAAGATTGCGAAAGACTTAAAGCAGAAATTACTGATAGTAAAATTACAAGAGACTGGAATGAATTTTTAACTTCTGTAGGACTTGTAAATAATTCGTAAAATATTTGGGAATTAAAAATGAAAATTCTCAGACTAAAAATTTATCAGCCGCAGGCTCATTACAGAATCCCATTTACTTATCAGAGAAGACATACTTACCCAATTCCGCCGTATTCAACTCTTATTGGATTTTTAATTAACCTGCTTGGTATAATTGACCAGAACTCAGATGAATATCAAAATGGTATTGCGAATCTAAAAATTTCAATTGCAGGAAATTTCAAAAGTAAATCAACTGAAATGATCTGGTTTAGAAATTTATCCACGGATGCTCACAAATCAAGATTTAATTATGTTGAAAATCGTTTCTGGGGCGGTCATATCGAACATATTGGCGGACAATCGCAAATGTGGATTGATATCTTAAATGATGTGAATCTGGTTATATATCTTTATCACCAGAATGAAGACTTCCTGAAAAAAATAAATGAAGCAATTCGAAATCCGTCAAATCGTCTTGAAGTTCTTCATCTGGGCAGATCAGAAGACTGGATAGTATTTATTGATTTGCCTGTATTTCTTGATGAAAGTAAAATAGCTTTCAGAAGAGATGATAAAAACTATAAACATTTCTTCTGGATTCCCGAAAAAATTTTCCAATTGAATTCTTATCAGATTAACTTTGATAATTTTGATGGTATCACTTACAATCTTCCTGTATTTAGCAAAATTGAAAACTATCAGAATACTTTTAACAAAAATGGGAAAAGAAAATTCACTTTCGTAAGAACAAAGTTAAATGATGGAGTAATTATAAAAACTAAAATATTGCTTGATATAGAAATTGGTCTGCCAATTTTTTTAGGAGATTTTCAACATGAATGACTATAAAATCTGGGCTAAGAAACCAATTACTATTAAAGAAAACAATCAAGAACAGAAAATAATCATAACTTTAAGTGAGCACACAAATCATCTGCTCGAAAAATTTGAAGAGATTAAACATAGAGTGCCTGATTATTTACATCACCCACTTACACTTGCAATTCAACTTCACGATATTGGAAAGGCATTACCTCTGTTTCAGAGAAAGCTTGGTAACAAAAATTATCAACCGTTTGATTTAATGATTGATATTTATCATTCAATTTTTTCTGTTCTTTTAATTAATAATGATATTTTATCTGAAGAATTAGAAAAAAATAAACTCCCTTCAAAAGATTATCTAAGAATATTGCTTTCATCTATCGCATTTCATCACTGGCGGGAAAGATTCAACGAAATTTTAGCTTATGGTTCAAATGAATTTCAAAAGCTGGCACAAAAAGACGAAAGTTTCAAAAACCAGATAATCAAAAATCTTCTGGAAGAAGTAAAACAAATCAAAAATTTTAATCTATCTTTAATAAAATTTGACCACGATACAATTAATGGACTTGCAAATGAAATAAAATTGGATGATTATTTAATTCCTCCCTACAATTTTTATTTTCTTATAAAGAGACTTGAGATAGACGAAAAATTTAAAAAAGACTGGATTATAATTTCTGGTTTCTTAATGAGGTGTGACCATTTTGCATCTTTTTGCGAACAGGAAAATTTTTTTGAACCTATTGAAATTTCCTCTCTTGATGAAAATCTTATAACAAAAATAATTGTTGATAGTATAACTAACAATAAAACATTTACTTCAACAAATCACATCTGGCAATTAGATAAAGTTAATGAATTGAAAAACACAAATGGAATTTTAATTGCACCAACAGGAAAAGGCAAAACTGAATTTGCATTCTTATGGGCTGGAGAAAATAAATTTTTTTATACATTGCCAATTCGTGCTGCTGTTGAACAGACTTTTAAAAGAGCAAAGAGTATTTATAATTCAAATAGTGAAAATAAAGTTGGACTTATTCATTTCGATGCTGATGTTTTTCTCTTAAAAGAAGAAAATGAAGAAAATGCAATTAAACTTTATGACAATGCTCGTCAGCTTGCTTTTCCTGTTAATATTTGCACTGGCGACCAGTTCTTTCCTTATGCATTAAAACCGCCATATTATGAAAAAATTTACTCTGTTTTTTCATATTCAAGATTAATTGTTGACGAAATTCAGGCTTACGACCCTGTTGCAGCTGCAGTAATTGTTAAGTTTGTTGAAGATGTTCAAAATATGGGCGGCAAATCTTTAATTATGACCGCAACTTTCCCAGCTTTCATCAAAGATGAAATTGAAAAAAGATTAGGCAGCATATTTTCAAATGAATTAAAAATTCTTAATCTCTACGAAGAAGAAAAATTAAATCTTGTGCAGCTAAAAAAACATAAGCTGAAATTTTTGCTGATTAATAATGAAGAAAAAAGTAAAGAAAATTTATTTGAACTCGACAATGAAATTATTAATCAAATTATAAATCTGGGAAAAACGAATCGAGTTTTAGTTATATTTAATACAATAAATCAAGCTCAAAAAATTTATGAGAAAATTAAAAAAATATGCGATAAAGAAAATATAGAACTTCATTTATTACATTCGAGATTCACATTTAATGACAGGTCAAAAATTCAAGAAGATATTAAAGAAAAATTCGAAAATCCAAAATCAGAAGATGATAAATCAGGCAAAATTTTAATTGCAACACAGGTTGTAGAAGCAGCAATTGATATCGATGCAGATTACTTGTTCACAGAAATTGCTCCGCTTGATGCATTAATTCAAAGAATGGGTAGAGTGCTTAGAAGATATAACAAGGATTTTCAATATAATGGCGAACCAAATGTTAATATCATTCTTTTCGAAAAAGGGAATGAATCTGGCAACGGCAGGGTTTATACAGATGAATTAATTGATCTTACAAAAATTATCTTAACAGATTTAATAAATAAAGGAAATATTAATTCAGAAAGTATCAAAAAATTAGCAGATACATATTACGTATCAAATAATTCTAAGAAAAAATCAAAAAAGAAGAAGACTGAACTCAATATCTCAACAAACTCAATTTTAATTTCTGAATATGATAAATATGAACTGGTTAATTTACTCTTTGAACTCATGAGCAAATCACAAAGCAGCAAATACCTGAATGAATTTTATAAAACACTCGAACTGCTCGATGCTGGTTATTCAGCAGAACAAAAATTAGAAGCTCAGAGAAAATTCAGACCAATGATTACAACTCAGGTAATAAGTTCTAAACTTAAAAATAAATTAAAAGAGAAATTACAGAATTATCTTTCAATCAATTTTAATGATAATAACGATAATAAAAATAAGCGCCCCTATACAAAATTTAAAGAAAAAATCATTTCACAATTTGTAGTGAATGTAAATGGATTATTGAACTTGAGCAGCGAAAATTCTCTTTCTGCATGGATTTTAGAAAATTTTGAGCTTTCAAATGATGCAAAAGATAAATTGTGCAAATGGACAGAAGACATATATTTTGTTGATGTTAATTATGATGAAAAAAAAGGTCTCGATGGAAAGATTAAAGAATTTTTAATTAATCAATCAAGTCCATTTTTATGAAAATAACAGGGACACACATAAATTATTATTTTCATTGCAAAAGGCACTTGTGGTTATTTGTTAATCATTTACAGATGGAACATACAAATGAACTTGTAGAATTAGGCAGGTTTATTTCAGATACAACTTATAAAAAAGAGAAACATGAAATTCATCTTGAAGATGATTATCATGATATTATAATTGATTACTATGATAAGATAGACAATGTAGTTTATGAAATTAAAAAATCGAATAAGATGGAAATTACTCATATCTGGCAGGTAAAATTTTACATTTATGTTTTAGAAAAAAATGGGATAAAAAATGTAAAAGGTATTATCAATTATCCAAAGCTTAAAAAAAGAATAGAAGTAGAATTGTCTAATGAAGAGAGAAATAAAATAGAAGAAATAAAAAATGAAATTGAAGATATTATCAATCAAAAAAATCCGCCGCCAATAATTAAAAAACCATATTGCAAAAGTTGTGCATATTATGAATTATGTTATGTTTAATATAAAACTAAAACACTAAAAGATTTTTCTATTTAATAAACTGAAACATTTATTAAAAAATTATTAATAAATATGAAACGAAATTATTATATTTTTTCAAGCGGCAAATTAATTCGCAAAGAAAATACACTTTACTTTGAACCCAGTGTATCTGCAGAACCAGAAGATTTAAATGAATCATTAGAAGAAAATGAAAAATCAGAAGATGAAATAGAAGTTGAAGACACTGCCTTAGATGAAAACGAAGAAGACGAACCCAGAAAATTACCACGAAAACCATTGCCTGTAGAAGTAATTGACTCAATTTATTGTTTCAATGAATTAAGATTTAATACAAAGTTTTTGAATTTTCTTGCACAAAAAGAAATAATATTGCATTTATTTAATTATTATGGATATTACACTGCTTCGTTTTATCCAAGAGAACCATATGTTTCTGGAAGACTTTTAATAGAACAGGTTAAACATCATATAGATGAAAGTAAAAGAATAATTTTAGCACAAAAATTTATTCAGGGAGCTGCTGAAAATATTAAAAAGAATTTATTGTATTACAACAGCAGAGATAAAGACCTTTCATATTTTATAGAACAAGTTGATGAGCTAAAATCAAAAATAGAAAAAGCCAATACAATTAATGAACTTATGGGAATAGAAGGAAATATCCGTTCAAATTATTATACTGCCTGGAATTTAATTATAAATCAAGAAATAAATTTTGATAAAAGAGAGAAACATCCACCAACAAATCCAATAAATGCTTTAATTTCTTTTGGTAATTCATTAGTATACACAACAGTATTAAGTGAAATTTATAAAACTCAATTAAATCCATTAATTAGCTTTTTACACGAGCCGGGAGAAAGAAGATTTTCACTTTCATTAGATATTGCTGAGATATTTAAACCGCTATTAGCAGATAGAATAATTTTTACTTTGCTGAACAAAAATCAAATTCAGGAAAAACATTTCAGCAGAGAATTAAATCAATGTTATTTAAAAGAAGAAGGCAGAAAAATTTTTCTGCAGGAATTTGATGATAAATTAAAAACAACAATCAAACACAGACAGCTTAAGAAAAAAGTAAGTTATCGTCATTTAATAAGATTAGAGTGTTATAAAATAATAAAGCATATGTTAGGTGAAAAAGATTATATACCATTTACAATTTGGTGGTAAAGGATTCAAAATGTACGTTATAATAGTATATGATGCGGTACCAAAAAGAGGAGCAAAGTTAATGAAATTTTTAAGACAGCATCTAAGCTGGGTGCAAAATTCTGTATTTGAAGGAGAACTAACAGATAGTGAATTTGAGAAAGTAAAGCACGGAATAAAAGAAATTATAAATGAGAAGAAAGACAGTGTAATTTATTATGTAATGGAATCTATGAATTATAGAGAAAGAGGAATAATTGGGATAGAAAAAAACG
>CAZNFW010000076.1:0-224 GCA_964572725.1 uncultured Melioribacter sp. | reverse complement strand
AATAAGCAGTTTTATATGAAAAAAAGGGGTGAGGATAAAAAGTCGTCGATCTTCAGGGAATTTTTCCGTATCAGAGGTCGACGACAGGTTCAGAAAAAAAAGATTGACAAATGGAATAAAAACCCATAATTTTAGGGTGTGTTAATCGAACTATAGTAGAATTGAAATCAGCTAAACCAGTAAAGGTTAGCCTTGTGAGAAAGCGTGTTAATCGAACTATAGTA
>CAZNFW010000075.1:0-7994 GCA_964572725.1 uncultured Melioribacter sp. | reverse complement strand
AACACACAAACATTAAAATTAAAAATCAGTGGAATGACCTGCGAACATTGTGCAAAAACAATCGAAAAGAGAGTATCTGCTATTAATGGCGTAATAAAGAAATCAGTAAATTATCCAGAGAAAACAGGTGAATTCCAATTCGATGCTGAAAAAACTTCTGCAAGTGAAATTATAAATGCTATAAATTCCATCGGTAATTATAAAGTTATTGGTGAGATTAATGATGTGAAAGAAAACAAATCGAAATATGATTTAATCATTATCGGTGGTGGGTCTGCAGCTTTTGCGGCTGCAATTAAAGCAAGCGAGCTTGAGAAAAAGGTTTTAATGATAAACGACGGTTTGCCAATCGGAGGCACTTGCGTAAATGTTGGTTGTGTACCATCAAAAACTTTAATCAGAACAGCAGAACAATTTCACATTGCAAATCATCCGAATTTTTCAGGTATAAAACCCGGCTATAGTAAGATTGATTTTAAAGAAATAATCCGACAAAAAACAGAATTAGTAGAAGATTTAAGACAACACAAATATGTCGATGTTCTCAAGGACGATCCTAATGTAACAATTATTAAGTCTTATGGAAGACTAATAGACAAAAACACTGTTGAAGCAGATGGCAAAAAATTTACAGGAGAAAATATTCTAATTGCTACTGGTTCGTCCACCTTTATTCCAGATTTGCCTGGATTGAACGAAACGGGCTATTTAACAAATGAAACACTTTATGACTTAGAAGAACTGCCAGAACATTTAATTGTAATCGGCGGAAGATACATCGCTCTGGAAAACGCCCAGATGTTCGCACGCCTCGGCTCAAAAGTTACTATACTTCAACGTTCATTCAGAATACTTCCCGATGAAATGCCGGATATTACCGAAACATTGAAGGAATATTTAGAAGAAGAAGGTATAGAAATCCTAACTGGCACAAAAATAAAATCAGTTAATAGAAAAAACAGTAAGGTTATAATTAATGCTTTAGTAAAAGATGAGGATAAGGTAATAGAAGGAACTCACATCTTTGTTGCAACAGGCAGAACAGGAAACACAAATGGTTTTGGATTAGAAGAATTAGGAATTGAACTTCATAAAAACAGTTTTATAAAGACAAATGAATTTTTACAGACATCAATTCCAAATATTTATGCAGCTGGAGATGTAACCGGTGAATATTTGTTTGTTTATTCTGCGGCTTATGAAGGTGCACTTGCGGTTCAAAATATGTTTGGAGAAGATTTAGAAAATAGTGAATTGTCGGGAATGACAAAAGCAGTGTCACCTTCAAGGTTAAAAAAGATTACTCAGTTTTTCCTTGGGTAATTTTCACTGATCCACAAGTTGCCGGAGTAGGAATGGATGAGAACCAAGCATACAAAAATAAAATTGATTATGAAGTTTCAACAATTCAACTTAAAGATGTTCCTCGTGCACTTGCGGCAAGAAATACAAAAGGCTTCATAAAACTAATTCGAGATAAACAAACAGATAAATTAATTGGCGCAAGAATTTTGGCCTCAGAAGGTTCTGAACTCTTGATGGAAATTTCGCTTGCAATTAAATACGGAATTACAGTAAAAGAACTAAAACAAATGTTTCATCCTTATTTGACTTTATCTGAAGGAATAAAATTAGCAGCAATTAGTTTTGATAAGGATGTAAGTAAACTTAGCTGCTGTGCGGTGTAAAAAGAAATCAATAAACTTAAATTCACACAATTCAATTAATTTCGAGTTATTTATTGAAATGAATAAAATCAAATATATTTAACCAAATCAGTTTCAATAAATCGCGCCACACCTTTATCGATAAGCCATATTAGATTTTTTGAACTTGGATTTACATAAAATGCAGGATATTTTTTAGCTGTTTCTTTTTCATAAATTATTTCAAATACTTTTTCAGCTTTATTTTCACCTGTTACAAGAAATACAACTGTATCAGCATTATTAATAACTTTTCCTGTTATAGAAATTCTTTTTTGATTGGTAACTGGATGAACTGTGGTTACACAAAATTCTTGTGCATAAAATAATTCTAATTGGTCTGGGAAAATTGAAGCTGTGTGACCATCTTCTCCCAAACCAAGAATTATTAAATCAAAAGAAGGAATACCATTTATAATTCTTAACTTTTTACTTAAAAGTTCTGAATAACGAACTGCTTCTTCATCTGGTTCTGCTTCTCCATAAATTCTAAAAATATTTTCGGATGGAATATTAATATGTTTAAGAAGATTTTCATATGTCATTCGATAGTTACTTTCAGAATTATCTGGATATACACAGCGTTCGTCGCCCCAAAACAATTGTATTTTATTCCAGTCTATTTTGTTAGAGTAATTTTCCGAAAAAAAACCATATAACTTTTTTGGAGTTGTTCCACCCGAAAGTGCTATCGTAAAAAATTGATTTGATGTTAAGTTTTCTAATTTACTGTTTATAAAATCAACTGCTTTTTTTGCAGCTGAATTTATATCCTCGAAGACTAAAATTTTATTACTTCTCATAATTCACAATATAAATTGCTGTTGGTTAAATTTCTGCAAGGAAACCGCCATGAAACTTTTCCATCTTCTATTAAATACTCGGCTTCTTTTGGTCCCCATGTTCCAGCTGGATAACCATACAAAGGTATATCATGATTATTTTTCCATGCTTCTAGAATTGGATTTAAAAATTTCCATGTTGCTATAACCTCTTCTGTCCTTGCGAAAAGTGTATTGTCTCCTTTAACAGCATCATAAAGAAGTCTTTCATAGGCACTGGGAATTCTTTGATTTGTTAATTCAGAATATCTAAAATCAAGATCAATATTTTGAACATTAAATCCCTGTCCTGGTGTTTTAATTCCAATTTCAAGAAGCATTCCTTCATCAGGTTGAATTCTTAGAATTAATTTATTGCAAGCCTCATACAAATTGTTTCTTGAAAAAAGGAAATGAGGTGTTGGCTTAAAATGAATTACAACTTCTGTAACCTGTGTGGGAAGTCTTTTCCCAGTTCTAATATAAAAAGGGACACCTCCCCATCGCCAGTTGTCAATATAAAATTTCAAAGCTGCATAGGTTTCGGTTTTAGAATTAGGTCTTACATTGTCTTCTTGTCGATAACCTTTAACTATTTCATTATTTATTGCTGATGAAATATATTGACCTCTGACTGCAATTTTAGAAACTTCATCAATTTTAATTGGTCGCAATGATTGAAATACTTTCAATATCTCATTTCTTATTGATAAAGGTTCTAACGATGAAGGAGGTTCCATAGCAATTAATCCAACTACCTGTAAAAGATGATTCTGTACCATATCTCTTAATGCGCCAATATTGTCATAGTAACCGCCGCGATTTTCAACACCAATTTTTTCTGCAGATGTTACTTCGATATGATGAATATAATTTCTATTCCACAGCGGTTCAAAAATTCCATTTGAAAATCTTGTTACCAATAAATTTTGAACTGTCTCCTTTCCAAGATAATGGTCAATGCGGTAAATCTGTTCCTCTTCCCAATCCCTTAAAAGTGAATCTTTTAAATTCAGTGCAGACTGAAGATCATAACCAAAAGGTTTTTCTATTATTAATCTTTTCCATCCATCTTCTTCAGCATTTAATTTTAACTTTGCAAGATTTGCAGGAATAACTTCATACAAGTTTGGCGGAGTAGCTAAATAAAAAACTGCATTGCCGCTAATTTCTTTTAAGTTTCTTAATTCATTAATTTTCTCTTTTAAGTGATTATATGAATCTAATATATCATACTGAATTGTTTCATAATAAAGATTTTTAATAAAGTTATTCACTTTTGATAAATCTGAATCACCTGAATATTTTTTAATTGAATCTGTCATCAGTTCTCTGAATTCATTGTCATTCATTTTTGTTCTTGCTGCTCCAAGTATTGCAAATTTTTGGGGGAGTAAATTTTGTAAGAATAATGAATAAAGAGCAGGCATTAGTTTTCTTTTAGAAAGATCTCCAGAA
Organism: uncultured Melioribacter sp.; assembly: GCA_964572725.1. GTDB lineage: Bacteria > Bacteroidota > Ignavibacteria > Ignavibacteriales > Melioribacteraceae > Rosettibacter. The sequence goes on along the minus strand of CAZNFW010000075.1, from coordinate 4,009 downwards.
GCACCAAATATTACAAATATGAGGCTATTGTTCATAACTTTCTCTTTTATTGCTAAAACATAACATACATTTGATGTAGTTCAGAAACAAAGGTGACATAAAAAGGAATGTGGTTTGTAAAAAAATTCTTTTGAAATTATAATTCCAAAAAAATTTATTACTTAATATTTTGAATTCTTAATTCAGAATTTTTAATGCAATCTCCAATAGAGATACCACCTCTGTAATTGCCGCTTAAAATTATTCCTTTATTTTCATTTTCAAACTTTTCAAAATATAATTCATGTTCAACATAACCAAGATTGTATTGTGGTATTGCTTTTTCCCAGAGTTTGTATTTCATAAAAATTGGTTCTGAATTAATCATCATTATTTCTTTAAATTCTCTTATAACAATTTCAATAAGTTTATTGATATCGATATCAAACAAATGAGGAGAGCGTGCACCGCCGATAAAGAGCGTAAATGCCGCTTTATCTTCATCGCAACGATTTGGAAAAATTGTTGAACTCCATATTGCTCCAAGAAAATGTTTATTTTCTTTTGACGGAATTAAAAATCCAAAACCATCGAGCGCACTTTTTATATTTTCTTTTTTAAATCCAAGATAAAGAACCATTACAGGCGGATAATAAATTTTTTCTAAGTGTTCAGATAGTTTGGAATCCAAATCATAAAATATTCTTGATGCTACAAATGCAGGCACTGTAGAAATTACATAATCGGAAATAATCTCTTTCTCTTCTCCATTTTGATTGTAAATAATTTTCCAAGCAGAATTTATTTTTTCAATCTTAGTGACATTACAGTTATAATGAATATTATCAGATAATTTTTTTGCTATTGCCAATGGTAAAGACTGCATACCATTTAGAAAAGAAAACATCTTTGCAGTTTGTTTGGATTGTTCTGCTCTTTGTTTTCTTTCTTTTGCCCCTTTTATCATCCCTTTAATTAATCCGCCGTATACTTCTTCAAGTCGATACAACTTTGGGAATGCAGATTTAACACTAAGCTTATAGGGGTCGCCAGCAAATACACCGCTTACAAATGGATCAATTGCATAATCTAAAAATTCCTGTCCAAGTCTTCTTATTACAAATTGTGCAACACTCTGATAATATCCATCTTCTGATTTTCCAATAAATGGTTCAGCCAGTAATCTCAGTTTTGCTTTTGTTGAAAAAAGTTTTGTCTTAATAAATTGCGGTGGATTCATTGGCAAGGGATGCAATTCAGAATTTTTTAAAATATATCTCTTATTTGAAGATTCATTTGCATAAACAAATTCATTTGATAATCCTGTTTCTTCTACAAGCGTTTTAATTAATGGGGTTGTTTCCAAACCGCTATTTGGTCCATAGTCGATAAGAAAATTATCTACAATTTCCGTTTGCATTGAACCGCCAGGTTCATTTCGCGATTCGAGTATTGTAACATCAAAATTATTTTTGTGTATCCAGTTAGCAGCTGCAAGACCAGATATTCCTGCTCCAATAATTGTAACTTTCATAGTTGTTTAATTTAATCCTCTTCTTTTTAATAATGCATCAACTTTTGGTTCGCGTCCTCTGAATTTTTTGTAGAGTGTCATTGGATCTTCAATGCCGCCTTTTGATAATATAAAATTCCTGAATGCAGAAGCAGTTTCTTTATCAAACAAATCACCTTTTTCCTTGAATGCTTCGAAAGCATCTGCATCAAGAACAGCAGCCCAGATGTAACTGTAATATCCAGCTGAATAACCGCCTACAATGTGAGCAAAATTTGTAGTTTGGTAGCGTGATTCAATCTCTGGAATTTTGCCAATTTTATCAAAGCATTCTTTTTCAAATGCAGTTACATCTCTTTCGATTGTATCTGTAATTGTATGCCAGTCCATGTCAAGAAACGAAGCAGCAAGATATTCAACAGTTTCAAATCCTTGATTGAACAATTTGGAGTTTTCAATTTTGTTAATTAATTCCTGTGGAATTGTCTCTCCAGTTTGATAATGTTTTGCATACATTTTTAAAACTTCAGGTTCTAAAGCCCAGTTCTCCATAATTTGAGATGGCAGTTCAACAAAATCTCTTGGAACCCATTTTGTACTGTGATAAACTGTATTTGAAAATAATGAGTGAAGAGCATGTCCTAATTCATGAAACAAAGTATTTACTTCGTCAATACTCATTAATGCTGGTTTATCTTCAGTTGGTTTTGAAAAATTGCCGACATTATAAACAAGCGGAGTAATAAATTTTCCTTTTATGTTTGATTGACTTCTAAAACTGCTTGACCATGCCCCGCTTCTTTTTCCATCGCGAGGAAAATAATCTGCATAAAAAATTCCAATATGTTTTCCATTCTCACTTTGAACTTCGAAAACTTTTACATCTGGATGATAAACCTGAATGTCATTTCTTTCAATAAACTTTATTCCATATAATTTGGATGCAACATCGAATGCACCTTTCAAAACATTTTCCATCTTAAAATAAGGACGAAGCATTTCTTCATCTAAAGAATATTTTTCCTGTTTAACTTTTTCAGCATAATACCACCAATCCCATGGCTGAAGTTTGAAATTGCCGCCTTCTTTATTAATTATCTTTTGCATTTCTTCTACTTCCATCTTTGCTCTTTTAATTGCTGGTTCCCAGAGTTCATTTAAGAACTTATAAACATTCTCTGGATTTTTTGCCATATTTCTTTCGAGCACAAAATCTGCATGAGTTTTATATCCAATCAAATTTGCTTTCTTAACCCTAAGTGAAACAATTCTTGAAATTATTTTTTTGTTGTCGTATTCGTTGTTGTTATTTCCTCTGTTTATATAAGCTTTGAACAATTTTTCTCGTAATTCTCTTCTTGGTGAATATTGAAGAAATGGTATCCAGCTTGGCTTTTGAAGTGTGAAAACCCATTTTCCTCTATAACCTTTTTCGTTTGCAAGTTCTGATGCATATTTTATAACATTTTCAGGAAGTCCTTCAAGGTCTTCTTTGTTTTCTATAACTAATGCAACTGTATTTGTTTCTTTTAATAAATTTTCGTTGAATTTAAGTGAAAGAACAGATAGTTCTTCATTAATTTTTCTTAATTCTTCTTTTTCTTTTTCGTTAAGATTTGCACCGCTTCTTACAAATTCGATGTAATAAAATTCAAGCAGTCTTTTCTGCTCTTGGTTTAGATTAAGATTTTCTTTTTGCTCATAAAGATGTTTTATTCTTCCAAATAATTTTTCGTTTAGATAAATATCATCACGATGTTTTGAGAGCATTGGGGTAATCTTTCTTGCGATTGCTTGAAGCTCATCATTTGTATTAGCTCCATTCAATCCATAAAAAATAGAAGTAACTTTATCAAGAAGTTCACCGCTTAATTCCATTGCTTCTATAGTGTTTTCAAAAGTTGGTTCTTCAGGATTATTTGCAATTTTTTCAATTTCATTTTGCTCAATTTTAATTGCTTCTTCAATTGCTGGCAGAAAATGTTCATTTTTAATTTCATTAAATGGCGGTGTTTGAAAAGGAGTATTCCAGGTTTTAAAAAATGGATTATTCATAAGTTTACTCTCTTGTGCTTTTAAGGATGAAATTATTGTTAATAAAAATAGAGTTAACAGTAAATTTGTTTTCATTGCTGTCACCAATAAATTTATTTTTAGAAAATATTGTCTTCGACTAATTCAAACATAATCACTTTATTTTAGGTATTTTTTTAACCACTCAGGTGCACAAAGTACAACACAAAGTTGCACAAAGTTAACAATTTAAAATTTCCTTTTACTTTCTTTGCGTAACTTAGCAAAATTTCGTTGAAAACTTTGTGGTTTTAAAAAATCATAATTCGAAGAGATAACATAAAGAACATTTCATTTTTAGAAATTTAAGGATTACACACTTAAAAACTCTTTCGCTTTTAAAATTGAAATTATCTCTTCTTTTGAAACAACAAAATAATTTTCTTAATATTTTAGTCAAAGTTTCAGGAATTTTCAAAGAGATTCTTCGCTTCGCTAAGAATG
>CAZNFW010000074.1:6725-8256 GCA_964572725.1 uncultured Melioribacter sp. | reverse complement strand
TTTACACCACGCAAAGGTCCTATGGTTGTTAGAAGTGAGGATACTCGTCCGAATGCTTGGGTTTACGTTGATATAAAAGATATTGATGTAGGAACTTATGTTAAAAATGCCCAAAAAATAGTAGCCGAAAAAATTAAACTGCCTGCAGGTTATAATATCTCCTGGAGTGGTGAATATGAATATATGCTACGTGCTCAAGAACGATTGATGTATGTAATTCCAATGACTTTATTCATAATTTTCGTAATTATTTATCTCAATACTCGTTCCTTAACTAAAGTAGCAATTGTATTTCTTGCCGTTCCTTTTTCTTTAGTTGGTACTTTTTGGCTGCTTTATTTACTCGGTTACAATTTAAGTATTGCAGTTTGGGTTGGAATAATTGCCCTTGCCGGCTTAGATGCAGAGACTGGTGTAGTTATGTTACTATATCTTGATATTGCATTAAAAGAATGGAAAGAAAAAGGTTTACTAACTGGATTAAAGGGACTTAAAGATGCTATCCATCATGGTGCAGTCAAACGTGTACGTCCTAAAATTATGACTGCTTCTGTAATTATTGCTGGTTTAATTCCAATTATGTGGAGTCACGGAACTGGTGCAGATGTAATGAAACGAATTGCTGCACCTATGCTTGGTGGTGTTGTTACTTCAGTATTGATGGAGTTAGCCGTTTATCCTGTAATTTATTACCTCTGGCGTTCATGGGAAATGAAAAAAGAAGCAAAGGAAAAGGGAATAGAATTAGAATCTTAAAAAAAGGAATTTATATGACGGCTGTAGCACTCGTTATTGGTTTAATTGTAGTGTTCTTAATCATTATAAAAATAAGAGGTATGATTAATAAAAATAAATCTTGCCATTAAAATTGCCTGCTGCAAGCAGGTTTGAGGAGGAACTCAAAATGAAAGAAATAAAAGCATACATAAGAAGAGAAAAAGCTGATGTGATAATACGGAATCTCGAAATTGCAGGTGTTAAAGGGATGACTGTAATTGATGTCTATGCGTTATGCGAATGGGCAGACCAAGAATCTTACAGTTATTCAGTTGAATTTGTAGAAAAATATTCCAAAGTAATTAAGCTCGAAATTGTATGTGACGATGAAGACGCAGATAAATTGGCAGAGATAATTGCAAAATATGGTTATACAGGCAATTCCGGTGATGGTATAATTTTCATTTCACCTATTGAAAAATCAATAAAGATAAGAACAAAAGAAACCAATGTAATTTAGTTATGATTTTCAAACCTCTTTCTGTGTACTTTAAGAGAAATAAAAACTCTGATGAAATAGAGTATTACTGTTATTACGTAACCAAACATAAAAGACGAGTTAAAGCAAGAATTACAAAATCAACTTACGAAATGCTGATAAGTAATAAATCTCAATTAAGAAAACCGTTCACTAAATAAAAAAGGAGCAAAGAATGAAAGCAATAAAAATTCTTATGAATTTACTAATAGTAATTATACTTCTTACTAGTGCCACTTTATTAGCACAAGTGAAGAAAGATACTACCAAAACGAT
>CAZNFW010000074.1:0-6715 GCA_964572725.1 uncultured Melioribacter sp. | reverse complement strand
AATGAAGCACGATCATCAAATGATGCACGATTCATCAAGCCAGCATCAAATCCACTATATGAAAATGATGAAAGACTCTACTCTGCATTCAAAAATGATGGATAAGAAAGAAACAATGATGAAAAAGGATTCATCGAAAAGTATGAACATGGAAATGAAAGGAATGGATATGGGTCATAATAAGATGATGGATAAAGACAAAAAGAAATCCCCTTTAATTAGAGAAGGTGAAATTGATCTTAATGCAATTGATGAAAATAAAGACGGAAAAGTTTTTCAAGACCAAATGGATTTTAATGTAATTTCCGATAAACCTGGTGAATGCCCGATATGCGGAATGAATCTAAAAGAGGTAACTCTTCAGCAAGCAAAAGAAAATTTACTCAAACATAATTTTAAGGTTAAAAATGGCGTAGAGCAGAAATAATCTGCTCTACTTTATATAGATGAATGCTGGGGAGTGACCAAAAAGTAAAATTTTTTAGAAAATAGGACACTGATAACACTGATTTTAATGGATTTTCACAGATTAGATAATTTTAAAATTACTTTTTGGTCGCTCCTGGCATTCGTTAATATGCGAGGTTGATTATGAAATGTAATAAATGTGGAACTGATAATAATATAGAAAATAACTTTTGCATAAACTGCGGCAATCGTTTGGATAAAAATGAACACTCAGGAGAAATTATTTGTGAATCTTGTGGAGCAGTTAATGAACTCACAAATAATTATTGTACTTCTTGTGGTGAAAACTTGAAATCTCCGAGTAGCAAAAATTTGGAAGAAAGTTCTGCTAATCAACAATTAAGGTACAACAAGCCACATAAGAAAAAGAAAAGTAAACATTATAATATTGTCAATAGTCAAACTCGTTTGACAGGTCAAAAACATCTGCCGGAAAAGAAATTGAATTTTAAGCCATTACTTGTTTCGATAGTTATTTTTATAATCTCTTATCTTGTCTATGTTATAATCGACTCACAATTAGATAAGAAAAATTTATATGAACAAAAAGTATTCGAGGTAAAAAGCTCTAATCCTGCAGTAGAAGCAGAGGTTTATGAAATCGCTTCTAAGTTTGCTTGTTCCTGTGGCACTTGCGGCGAAGAATCATTGGAGAAATGTACCTGCCCTAAAGCCATTGAAGAAAGACAGTTTATTAGAGATTATGTTGAAACTAACCAAAAACGAGAAGATATATTACTTGCTGTTGCAAACAAATATGGTTTCTTAAAATCTCAGTATGCTTCGGAGGTAAAAGGTATTGACAAATCAAAAATATTTGAATCCAAGCTAATAATTAAACCTGATAATGTTGGACTAAACAATAATATTAGTCTAGACAAAATAGCCGCGGTTTCCGATAAAGATGCAATTTATTTGCAGTTTAATTGTCCTTGCGGTAAATGCACTATTGATGAATTAAAAGATTGCAATTGTTCCCATCCTAATGGTGCTAAAGAAGTAAAAAGATTTATTGATGAAAAAATTTCTGAAAATAGATACACTGTAAACCAAATAATTGAATTAGTTAATAGTAAGTATGGCGGGAAAAAAATATAAGGTGAATTATGGCTAAAATATTATACTGCCCAAACTGTGGTAATAAACTTATTGAAGCTGCGATTTATTGCCAGAATTGCGGCAATAAAGTAAGTAGCAGTAAAAGTCTTTCTAAAAAAGAACGAGTTATAAATTATAGAAATAATCACGGCAAAAATAATTTATATATTGTAGTTATCTTAATCATATTTGTCGGGGCTATATTTTATTATATAAAGTCTCAGCCCTCAAAGGAACTTGAAATAATTGAGAAGCAGCCTAAAGTTGCAGATAATATAAGTTATCCCCCGACTCGATATGACCATGCATATACAATAGCTTTTACAAAAAACAATAAAATTATTCTTCCTCTAAATTTAGTAAAGGAAAGGAAGTTTGTTCGTTTTCAAGTAGTAGGCAATAATGAATCTGCAGTTCCAATACTTGCATATCTAACAGAAGACGGAAAAGTTGTTACTGCAATAAGTATGTGCGAACCGTGTAACTCAACCGAATTTCATATTGAGGGGAATAATTTAATTTGTAATTCATGCGGCACTACATGGAATCTAAATGATTTAAATGCTATAAGCGGTTCATGCGGTAGATATCCGCCTGATCCAATTCCAAGTAAGGTTGTTGGTAATGAAATTCAAATAGATGAATATCTGGTTAAGAATTGGTCAAGAAGAATTTAAGCTGAATATTCATACTCTTTATCACACAACTAAAGAGATGGAATGTTTATTAGTATTATTTGGTGAACTTAAAACAAGGAGCTGGAAATGAAAAAGGGAATATATTTTATTTCGTTGCTGATTATAATAATATCACACGATGGCTTTGCGCAGCATCATGGTTACACCACAGCCTACAGCGATAAGAGAAAGGAGCCCGCAATTGCTGCACTACTTTCTATTCAACCTCTTCCCTTTGCTTTCGGAAATTTCTACACTGGTAATTGGGCTCGAGGGATTATATATACTACCGCAGAACTCGCTCTTTTTATACCAGGTGCAATATTACTTAGTCGTAACGATTGGGGTCGGGGTATGCACGATTTCTTTTCTTATAGAAATGAAAGACGTACATGGACTAACAATGAAAGATCCCAATTTTATTATTTGTTAGCAGGTTATATGGTATTAAAGATCGTTAGTGCATTTGATGCAGGATATTCAGCAGAGATATATAATCAGAATTTATCTATAGGATATAATGCGCAGACTAACACAGCAATACTTACACTAAGTATACCTATTAATTAGTAGACAGTGCTGGATATATAGAATAGATAAGGATGGAAAAAATGAAACTATATAACATCTCTTTACAAAGTATAAGAAGAAAAAAAGCAAAAACATTTTTTCTATTAACCGGCTTAATGCTGTCGGTTTCCTCAGTTGTTATGCTCTTTACAGTAAGTAAAAATGTTAATTCGAACGTTGCTTCTCTTCTTGATGAGTTTGGAGCTAATATAATTATTACACCAAAATCAGATGAGCTTTCTTTCAACTATGCAGGTATTTCTGTCAATAGCACAACGTATGAATTATATGAATTAAAAAATGATGATATAGATAAGATAAGGACTATAAAGAACAGAAAAAATATTAGCATAATAGCGCCCAAGTTGTTTGTTCTTGAAGAAATTAATGGCAAGAAAATTATAATTGCCGGTATAGACATGAAAGAAGAATTGCGTCTTAAAAAGTGGTGGAAAATTTATGGGAAAATTCCTTCATCGGATAATGAGATTTTAGTTGGATCTAAAGCTATGGAAAAATTATCAATTAGATTAAATGATACAATTCAAGTTGCAAATCATAATTTTGTTATAGCTGGAATTCTTGAAGAAACTGGTTCCCAGGATGATGCAGTTATATTCATGCCTATTAAAATTGTTCAACAAGTATTTAACAAGAAAGACAAAATCAGTCTTATTGAAGTTGCAGCACTATGTTATGATTGTCCTATTGAAGAAATTGTAAGGCAGACATCTAAGGTGCTGCCAAATGCAAATGTCACACCAATCAAACAAACTATCGAATCGAAAATGACAGCCGTGCATCGCTTTGAACATTTTTCTTTTGGTATATCTGCAGTAATTCTAATTATAAGTATGCTGATTGTTTTTACTAATGTTAATGCTTCTGTAAATGAACGAACAAAGGAGATTGGAATTTTTCAGGCGGTTGGTTTTAGAAGAACTCACATAATGAAAATCATATTACTTGAGGTACTAATTGCAAGTTTATTTGCCGGGCTGTTAGGGTTTATTTTAGGGATTATTGGTTCAAAGTTTATTGTCCCGCTTCTTACAATGGATGAGAATATAAAAATCAATTATGAATTTGGATTGATTTTCTTTTCAGTAGGATTTTCTTTACTCGTTGGTTTCTTGGCAGGAATATATCCTGCTTTTAGAGCTACGCAATTAGACCCAACAACTGCATTTAGAGCATTATAAAAATAAGGAATAATTTATGAGCTTTATTGAAATAAAAAATCTTGTTAAAGAATATCAGACCGGAACAGAAAAAGTATATGCTGTGAATGATGTATCGTTAAATATTGAGGAAAATGATTTTGTGATGCTGTTTGGTCAATCGGGTTCCGGTAAAAGTACTCTGCTTACGATATTGGGTGGATTAAATAAACCTACATCAGGAGAAATTATTGTTGATGAAATTAATCTCTATAAACTTAATTCAAAACAAAGAGCTGATTTTAGAAGAGAATATATTGGATTTATTTTTCAAAATTTTCAATTGATTCCCTATCTAACAGTAGAAGAAAATGTAATGCTGCCTTTAGCTATATCTGAGTATACAAAAACCGAACAAAAAGAAATTGTTTTTTCATTGTTAACAAAAGTGAAATTAGCTGATAAATCAAAAAGGCTTATAAATGAATTGAGTGGTGGTGAACAGCAAAGAGTTGCAATTGCAAGAGCTCTTGTTAACGACCCTTTGATAATTTTAGCCGACGAACCAACCGGCAATCTGGATTCTAAAACCAGCAATTCTATTATGAATATTTTTACAGAATTAAACAACGAAGGCAAAACAATTGTGGTCGTTACTCACAACAAGGAGTTTATCAAATATGCTAATAGAAGAATTGAGTTGTCAGATGGTAAGATTATTAAAGCCGATTATATGCCAATTGAAATGGAAATTGTCCATTCGATTATTTAACTAATAACTATCTACAAAAAAATATTTTGCAAGAAATTATAAGGAAAACGATGAAAAAAATAAATTTTATTTTAATACTTACATTTATTGCTGTTGTAATTTATGCCCACGAAGGTCATAAAGAAAAAACAAAACCCGATACTGTAACTGTAGTTAATGGGGATACAATTGCAGTAAATGGTAAGCCAACGAATAAAATAGTTCATAAACAAGAATTGGTTGAAAAGAAAGAACCAGAATTTGTTCTTAAACCAATCGAAGCAATGTTTGAACATTTACACAATAAAATTGTTCATTTTCCGATAGCACTTTCTGCAGGAGCTTTTTTATTAATGTTCTTTTATCTGAAAGATGAAAGATACAGGAAAGCAGTTTTTGCATTAATTCTTTTAGCTTTTTTATCGGCTGTTGGTGCATATTTTACCGGCGAAGCACAAAAGACAGCATTTGAAAATACAAATAAAATGTGGGTAGCAGAAACACACGAACTATTAGGAATCTTTTCCGCGATTTCAATTTTTGTGTGGCTTATATCATTATTGTCTGTTAAGTATAAAAAAATATCTCTGATTATGTCTTTAGTAACAATTGCTTTAGTCTTAGTAACAGGATTTTTCGGAGGTGTTTTAGCTCATTGATTTTTTCTAATATACATAAATGCCTAAGTAACTAATTATCTTGATAAAGTATTTGGTAAATAAAAATGTCAAAAAAAGTTTATATAGATCCTGTATGTAAAATGAAAGTGCAAATGCCAGATAAAAAAGAAAAAGATATTCTTTCTTTTATATATAATTGGATTACCTACTATTTTTGTTTGTCATTTTGCACAGCAGAATTTATTAAAAATCCATCTAAATATATTGCAGAGAAAAACGAAGAAAAAATAAAGAACAATAATGAATCTTACTTTTAAAGACCGCAGCGAATTTTTAAGAGGCTTTCTAGTACTTATTAGAAAAGACAAAGTGATTTGCCCAAACGAGCGTACTATGGCACTTATTATAGGTAAACATTTTGGGTTTGCCGAGGATTTTTGCCTCGAAGCGGTCGAACACCTTGTCGAAAACGAATTTCTCTCAGAAGACCCGCCCGTTTTTTCAAGCAGTGAAATAGCCGAGTACTTTATCAAAGAATGTTATAGAATAATGGAACAAATTCACTACGTTAATGAATCTGAACTAATCTGGCTGGCACACGTTGCAAAAGTAAATTGCATAACCGGGGATAAATTCCCTTTTCTCAAGCAATATATAGATGTATAAAATTATCATAAATTTTATAATGTCGGACCAGATTTAATTAGGTAAAATAAAGAAACAAACATTGTCATTTTATTAATCCTTTCTTTTGTGATTAAAAAATGTTAAGTAGATTGTTCCGATGAAAAATATGAAAAAGAATTACTTTTTTTTAAATTTCTTTTTAGAAGACATTGATAAATGGTGATGATATGAAAAAGATGAGAAAGAATTTTGTGTTACTATTTATTACGTTTATGATAATTCTAAGTTTAGAAAAATCATTTGCACAGAGTAGTGCTTTTGGTGTCCACGCCACAGAACTTCTCAATGTTCCACTTTCAACTCTTCAAAATATTGTAAGAATGCTTGACTCAGCCAGTATTCGGTGGGTCCGAATTAATCTTCCATGGATGGAAGCCGAGCCGACAAAAGGACAATGGAATTGGAGTGATTGGGAAAAGCGTTTGTCTATTCTGCGGTCGTACGACATCAATATTCTTTGTTTACTGTACAAAGTTCCATCGTGGGCATCTTCTGCACCCGCTGGTACAGATCCGCTTCTTGTGCCATATTATGTCCCAAAGGATACATTGGATTGGATAACCTATGTAGATTCGGTTGTGAATAAATTTAAGGGTTACATTTCACACTGGGAAATATGGAATGAACCTGATGGTGGTTTCTTGCGTGTGCCGGTAACTGGAACAAAACACATCCGCTATGTAG
>CAZNFW010000073.1:5177-8692 GCA_964572725.1 uncultured Melioribacter sp. | reverse complement strand
ACAACATTTTCTTTTAATCCAATAAGATAATCTGTTCTTGCTTCTGTTGCTGCATTTGTAAGTACTTTTGTTGTTTCCTGGAACGAAGCAGCAGAAATAAAGCTTTCTGTAGATAATGCAGCATGTGTTATGCCTAATAATATATTCTCAAATGTTGCCGGTTCTGCATCTCTTACCTTCATAGGCTTTCTGCCTTTTCGGGTTAAGTCAGCATTTATTTCTCTGAATTTCGATCGTGGTATTAATTGACCTGCTTTATATTTCGACTGTCCTGGGTCAATTATATAAACCATATTTTTAATGCGTTCATTCTCTTCCAGTAATTTATTTCTATCAACTAAATCTTCTTCGACAAAATTAGTGTCACCTGCAGAAATGACTTTTAGTTTCTGCAACATTTGTCTAACAATAATTTCAATGTGTTTATCATTAATTTTAACACCCTGCAAGCGATAAACATCCTGAATTTCATTTACAAGATACTCTTGAACTGCATTAGGACCCTTAATTTTCAGGATATCATGAGGATTAATTGGTCCATCAGTAATTTTCTCGCCAGCTGGAATTTCATCACCTTCCTGAACGAGTATATGCTTTCCATAAGGAACAGAATATACTTTTTGAATTGAACCATCTAATGACTCAACAATAATATCACGTGCACCTTTTTTGCGAGGTCCAAATTTTACTCTGCCTTCAATTTCAGATACAATTGCCGGATCGTGAGGACTTCTTGCTTCGAATAATTCAGTTACTCTTGGTAAACCGCCAGTTATATCTCGAGTTTTTGCAGTTGCTTTAGATATTTTTGCCAGTACTGTTCCTGGTTGGATTACCTCACCTTCTTCAACAGATAAATAAGCACGCGTTGGAATATTAAATATCTTTTCATTTCCATTATCATCTTTTATTAATATGCTCGGAGTAAGATTTTTATCTTTTGATTCAATAACGACTTTCTGAACATGTCCTGTTTGTTCATCAGCAACTTGTTGATAAGTAACATTATCAATTAAATCAAGGAAACTTACTTTTCCGCCAATGTCTGAAACAATAACTGAGTTATATGGGTCATGGTTATAAAGCGGTTGTCCTTTAACAACTTTTTGACCATCTTCAACCATTAATTCTGCACCATACGGAATTTCATATTTTTTAATTTGTCTATCATCATCATCAAAAATTCCAATTGAACCTCTTCTTCCAATAACAACTTTTACTTTCCCAAATACATCATTTTTTTCTACATAAGAAATTCTATCGAATTTTACGGTTCCTGCCACATTAGTTTCTACTTGAGATTGACTTGCTATACGAGATGATGTTCCACCAAAGTGGAATGTTCTCAAAGTTAACTGTGTGCCAGGTTCTCCAATTGATTGAGCAGCAATAATACCAACTGCTTCGCCAATTTCAACTAATTGACCTGTTGTTAAATTTCTGCCATAGCATTTTGCACATACGCCATGTTTAGCCTCGCATGTCAATACTGTTCTAATATACACTTGATCAATATTAGCTTCATCTATTCTTTCTGCAATTTCTTCAGTTATTAACTGTCCAGCTTCTACAATAAGTTCGTCTGTTTTCGGATCATATACGTCTTCTTGAGCAACACGTCCAATAATTCTTTCGGCAAGTGGTTCTCTTTCTAATTCTACATCTTTGAGAGCTGTTACATAAATACCACGGATAGTACCGCAGTCTTCTTCTGTTACAATTACATCCTGAGCAACATCGCACAATCTTCTTGTTAAATAACCAGCATCAGCTGTTTTCAATGCAGTATCAGCAAGACCTTTACGAGCACCGTGTGTAGAAATAAAATATTCAAGAACCGACAGGCCTTCTTTAAAGTTTGCTACAATTGGGTTTTCAATAATTTCACCAGATTGACCGGTTAAGCTTTTTTGTGGTTTTTGCATAAGTCCGCGCATACCAGCAAGCTGACGTACTTGTTCTTGAGATCCTCTTGCACCTGAATCGACCATCATATGAAGTGAATTAAATCCATTCTGGTCATTTTTCAATCTTTCCATTAAAGATTTTGCAACATTGTTGGTTGTAAATGTCCAAACGTCAATAATTTTATTGTACCTTTCAGCATCAGTAATCAATCCCTGTTCATGTTCATTCAAAATACTATTTACTTTTTTATTTGCTTCTTCAATTAATTTTACTTTTTCTTCTGGGATAACCATATCGCTAAAGCTAATTGATATACCGGCTGCAGTTGCATATCTGTAACCTAAATCTTTAACATCATCAAGGAACTTAGCAGTAACTTCATTACCTAATTTCATGAACATTTTGTAAATCAAGCCACTAAATGTTTTCTTAACAAGCAATTCATTTATAAATCCCATTTCTTTGGGAACAATTTGATTGAAAATAACACGACCTACAGTAGTTTCTATTAATTTATCCTCATATTTAACCTTAATACGAGCATGCAAATCAACAGCTTTGGAATTATATGCAATAATAACTTCTTCCATACTGCTGAAGATTTTACCTTCCCCTTTTGCACCTGGACGAACTTTAGTCAAATAATAGCAACCTAACACTATATCCTGAGTTGGTATCACAATAGGCATACCATTTTGAGGAGAAAGTATATTATGTGAACTAAGCATTAAAATTGATGCTTCGAGTTGTGCCTCGTAAGAAAGAGGAACATGAACTGCCATCTGGTCACCGTCGAAGTCAGCATTGAATGCAGTGCATACCATCGGATGTAATTGAATGGCTTTACTATCAATTAATTTTGGCTGAAATGCTTGAATGCCAAGACGGTGTAATGTTGGTGCTCTGTTAAGCAGAACTGGATGACCATCAATTAACTTTTCAAGAATTTCCCAGATTATTGGGTCTTTTCTATCTACAGCTTTACGAGCACTTTTAACTGTTTTATAATGACCTCTTTCAATCAACTTTCTAATAATGAACGGCTTGAATAATTCAACTGCCATATCCTTTGGCAATCCACATTCATGCAGTTTAAGTTCAGGACCAACAACAATAACAGAACGGCCTGAATAATCAACACGTTTACCAAGTAAGTTTTGACGGAATCTTCCCTGTTTACCTTTAAGCATATCACTCAATGATTTAAGAGGACGATTACCGTCGCTTCTTACAGCACTTGCACGGCGCGAATTGTCAAAGAGTGCATCAACTGCTTCCTGAAGCATTCTTTTTTCATTTCGAAGAATTACTTCAGGTGCTTTAATTTCTATTAATCTTTTAAGACGATTATTTCTAATAATTACACGGCGATATAAATCATTTAAATCGCTTGTTGCAAATCGTCCGCCTTCAAGAGGAACAAGCGGCCTAAGTTCTGGAGGAATTACGGGAATAACACTTAAAACCATCCATTCAGGTTTGTTTGGAACTTTTCCTTCTTTTTCTCTGAAAGCTTCCAATACACGAAGTCGTTTTAAAATATCACTTCTTTTCTGTTGAGAAGTTTCATTTACAAGTTGAGCTTTTAATTCCTGAAATGTTTTTTC
>CAZNFW010000073.1:0-5167 GCA_964572725.1 uncultured Melioribacter sp. | reverse complement strand
TGCTCGGATACACCTTTCAGATCGACTTTGCCGAGCAGTTCTTTAATAGCTTCGCCACCTATTTTAGCAACAAATTTTTTGGGGTCACTATCTTCGAGTGCATCATTATCATGAGGCAGCGACTGAACAATTTCATAATATTGTTCCTCTGAAATCAAATCCTTTTTATTCAAACCAGTTGGACCCGGATTAATAACCACATAAGATTCATAATAAATTATTCTTTCAAGTTCTTTTGTGGTCATTCCAATAATATTACCAATTTTAGATGGTAAAGCTTTAAAGAACCAGATATGGACAACGGGAACGGCAAGTGCAATATGACCCATTCTTTCTCGGCGAACACTTTTGAGTGTAATTTCAACACCGCATCTGTCGCAAACAATTCCTTTATATCGAATACCTTTATATTTGCCGCATGCGCATTCCCAGTCCTTAACGGGTCCAAATATTTTTTCGCAGAACAAGCCATCTTTCTCTGGTCTGAACGATCTATAATTAATTGTTTCAGGTTTAGTAACTTCGCCATGCGATCTATTAAGAATATCATCAGGGCTTGCAAGGCTGATAGTTAACTTTTCAATTGTCTTAGCTTTTGTATCTTGTGTTTTAGATCGCATAATTATTTCTCCTTAAATTTTTCTCCGCTTATGCGGTTTCTAACGGTTAATTAATTTTAATCTCAAGGCCTAAACCTTGAAGTTCTTTTATCATAACGTTAAAGGCTTCTGGAACATTGGGTTCCGGAATATTTTCACCTTTAACAATAGCCTCGTATGTCTTGGCTCTTCCTGTAACATCGTCACTTTTAACCGTTAAGATTTCCTGTAGTGTATGAGCTGCTCCATAACCTTCGAGAGCCCAAACTTCCATTTCACCAAATCTTTGTCCACCAAACTGAGCTTTTCCACCAAGTGGTTGTTGAGTAATTAATGAGTATGGTCCAATTGAACGAGCATGAATTTTATCGTCGACCATGTGGCCAAGTTTCATCATGTAGATATATCCACATGTAACTTTTTGATGGAATCTTTCTCCAGTTCTTCCATCATAAAGCCATGTTTTGCTGCCTTCATCAAGTTCAGCTTTCTTTAACCATTCCTGAACATCATTGACTCCTGCTCCATCGAAAATAGGAGTTTCAAATTTTACGCCTAATTTTTTTCCTACCCATCCTAATGCTGTTTCATAAAGTTGACCTAAATTCATACGTGATGGAACGCCAAGAGGATTCAATACAATATCAACAGGAGTACCATCTTCGTGGTATGGCATATCTTCAACTGGAACAACTTTAGCAACTACACCTTTATTTCCATGTCTTCCCGCCATTTTATCACCAACTTGAATTTTTCTTTTCTTAGCAACGTACACTTTAGCTAATTGCGTGATTCCAGGAGGTAATTCATCACCTGATTGTATTTTCAGTTTTTCTCTCTTATAATTTTCTTCGATATCGGCTACAACTTTAAAATAATTAGAATATAATTTTTTAATTAATTCGTTTGTATTTTTTCTTTCGAACCAATCTCTTGTGTAATCAAGTCTTGTTACATCCTCAATATCTGCAAAGGTTGATTCTTTAATAACAGTTCCACTTCTTAATACAACAGTTCCATCAAGGTCACGAATACCAGTTGTAGTTTTTCCTAATGTTATTCTTGTTAATTTTTCAACAAGCTTTTTATAATAACTCTCTTGTTGTTTCTTATAAGAATTTTCTAATTCATCTAATTGCTTTTTTTCAAGTTTCTTAGCTTCTGCATCTTTTTTCTTTCTGCTAAACAATCTTGTTTTTATTACAACTCCCTTTAATCCTGGAGGAGCTTTTAATGATGCATCTTTAACATCACCAGCTTTATCACCAAAAATTGCTTTAAGCAATTTTTCTTCTGGTGTAGGATCTGATTCACCTTTAGGAGTAATTTTTCCAATTAAAATATCACCTTCTTTTACTTCTGCACCTTCGCGGACAATTCCATTTTCATCCAAATCTTTTGTAGCTTCTTCACTTACATTTGGAATATCTCTTGTTAATTCTTCTTCGCCGCGCTTTGTTTCTCTAACCTGAAGTTCAAATTCTTCTATATGAATTGATGTAAATACATCTTCTGCTACCAGTCTTTCACTTATAACAATAGCATCTTCAAAATTGTATCCATTCCATGGCATGAACGCAACAGAAATATTTCTTCCAAGTGCAAGTTCACCTTTATCCATTGATGGACCATCTGCAAGCACATCCCCTTTCTTAACTTTCTGCCCAGTAACTACAACTGGACGTTGAGTAAAACATGTTTCTTGATTAGTTCCAGCAAATTTTGTTAAGTTATATTCAACTCTTCGTTCATCATCAAAACTCACAAGTGCTTCTTCGGAATCAAGATTTACATCGTATCTTACAATTATTTTTCTTGCATCAGCATATTCAACAACTCCATCATCTTCTGCTAAAATTAGAAGTCTTGAATCTCTTGCTACTTTATATTCCATTCCTGTTCCAACAATTGGTGCTTCTGGAACTAAAAGAGGAACTGCCTGACGCTGCATGTTAGAACCCATAAGTGCACGATTAGCATCATCATGTTCAAGGAATGGAATTAAAGCTGCAGCGGCACTTACAATTTGAGCAGGTGCAACATCCATATAATCAACTTCTGAAGGAGGAACTATTGGAAATTCACCTTTATGACGGCACTTTACTCTATCGAGAACAAATCTTCCCTGTTCATCAAGAGGAGCATTTGCCTGAGCAATAATGTATTCATCTTCCTGGTCTGCACTTAAATATTCAATTGTATTTGTTACTTTACCGTCTTTAACTTTTCTATATGGTGTTTCTAAAAATCCATATTGATTAACACGCGCATAAATTGTTAGAGAGGAAATAAGACCAATATTTGGACCTTCTGGAGTTTCAATCGGACACAATCTTCCATAATGAGAATGATGAACGTCACGCACTTCGAATCCTGCTCTTTCACGAGTTAAACCACCCGGTCCTAATGCAGAAATTCTTCTTTTATGTGTTAACTCAGAGAGTGGATTCGTTTGATCCATAAATTGAGAAAGTTGATTTGTACCAAAGAATGCATTTATAACACTGCTGATCGTTCTAGCATTTACTAAATCCTGCGGCTGCATATTTTCGTTATCGCGCATATTCATTCTTTCTTTGATAGTGCGAGCCATTCTTGCCAATCCAACATTGTACTGCTGCATTAATTGTTCGCCAACAGTTCTAACTCTTCTATTCCCAAGGTGATCAATATCATCAACACTCACATTTCCATTTTTAAGCATGATGATATTTTTCATTATAGCTACAATATCTTCAACTGTAAGTACATGAATATTTTCATCTACATCTAGACCCAATTTATCATTCATTCTAAAGCGACCAACTTCGCCAAGGTCATATCTTTTATCATTAAAGAATAATTTATCAAGCAATGCTATTGCTGTTTCTAAATCAGGTGCTTCTCCAGAACGAAGCTGACGATAAATTGCATAAAGTGCTTCTTCTTTAGTTTTGGAAGTATCTTTTTTAAGTGTATTTATAATTAAATCCTGTTCGTAGGATGTTTCTGCACTAATTAATTGTATTCTATTAAGTGATGATTTCTTAATGTTATCTATAATTTCTTCTGTAAGCTGACCATCTTTAGAAACATAAATTTCACCTGTTTGCAAATCAATAATATCATTAGCAGCAATTCTTCCCGAGTGTTTTTCAGCATCTAAATGTTTAACTGATACTTCTTCAATTAAATTAAATAGGTTAAGAATCTGTTCATCAGTTTCATAACCCAATGCTCTAAGTAAAGTAGTAGATGGAA
Organism: uncultured Melioribacter sp.; assembly: GCA_964572725.1. GTDB lineage: Bacteria > Bacteroidota > Ignavibacteria > Ignavibacteriales > Melioribacteraceae > Rosettibacter. The sequence continues at coordinate 1,328 of CAZNFW010000073.1, read as the reverse complement.
ACTTTTTTCTTCTATCGATATAAACATATAAAACATTGTTTATATCTGTAGCAAATTCTACCCAGGAACCTTTAAATGGAATTATTCGAGCTGAGTAAATTGGTGTTCCATTTGGATGGAAAGTTTGGGCAAATGCAACACCAGGGGAACGATGCAATTGACTTACAATTACTCTTTCAGCACCATTTATAATAAAGGTTCCTCTTTCAGTCATATAAGGAAGATTTCCAAGATAAACTTCCTGTTCAACTGTGTTAATATATTCGCCTGTTTCGTCATCTTTTGTAGAAAGACGTAATTTTGCTTTTAATGGTGCCGAATAAGTTAATCCTCTTTCTTCACATTCAGCTATAGAGAAGCGAGGTTTTTCAATATAATATTCAATAAAATCGAGGCGATAAAATTCTTTATTATCAAGAATCGGGAAATTCTGATTAAAAACTGCCTGCAATCCTTTATTTTCTCGCTGTGAAGGCGGCACTTTTGCTTGCAGGAATTCTTCAAATGATTCAAGCTGAATATTCAATAAATCCGGAACCTTCAACACATTGGTAATCTTTGCAAACGAAATTCTACCCGTGCTTTTATTAATTTTTTGTTTTTCCAAAGCCTAACCTCCAATGATTTTATTAAATTCTTTCATTTTTATAATGAAAGAAAGTGGTAAAACGGAAATTCCATTTTACCACTTTAGATTTATCAAAAAAATTATTGATAAAATATTACTTAATTGTTACAGTAGCACCAGCTTCTTCTAATTCTTTTTTAATTTTCTCAGCTTCTTCTTTAGATACGCCTTCTTTAACTGTTTTTGGTGCACCATCAACTAAATCTTTAGCTTCTTTGAGTCCAAGTCCTGTATGAGCACGAACTACTTTAATAACATTAATTTTAGTTGCACCAGCATTTTCGAGAATAACATCAAATTCTGTTTTCTCTTCAGCAGGTGCAGCTGCAGCACCAGCAGCTGGAGCGCCAGCCATTACAACAGGAGCTGCTGCAGTAACTCCGAATTCTTCTTCTAATGCTTTTTTTAATTCTGCTGCTTCTACTAACGTAAGAGCTTTAATTTTTTCTACAATTTCAGCAATTTTTTCTGACATTTTATTTCTCCTATTAATTAATATTTCTAAAAATTTTTAAGCTGCTTTTTTCTTTGAGATTTCATCGATAACACTTACTAAATCTCTCATAACAGCATTAATTGCTCCAACAATACCAGATGATGGCGAAGCAATACTTCCAATAATACCGGCAATAATTTCTTCCTTAGTAGGCATCGAGGCAATTGTATTTAATTGGTCAGCACCATAATAAGTTGATTCAAG
>CAZNFW010000072.1:7620-9644 GCA_964572725.1 uncultured Melioribacter sp. | reverse complement strand
TTTAAGCTATATTCCAATCTTTTGCAACATTTTTTTTAATTTTTTTTTCTTGAACCTATTTTTCTTTAAAAACACTGGGGGGTTCAAGTTTAGTTTTTGAAACAAATTAGCAATTTCTTTAAAAGTCAAGTCCTAAATAGCTTAATTAGATGTGAGGTCTGGGTACTTGGAATGCATTTTTAATTCATTTTCGCATAGTTTAAAATCAGTGTTTTTTGATGAGTTATTGTTGAAGGAGTTTATTTCCTGATTTTGAGTTTTTGGGTTTTAACCACGAATTACTCGAATTGGCGCCAATAGGTTTTGTTGGGTGGGAATGACAGGGAGAGTGGGAATGATAGGATGGTTTGTGGATTCCCGTTTGCACGGGAATGACATTTGGGGGGGAGATTCTTCACCGCCTGCCTACCGACAGGCAGGCCTGCGGCGGTTCAGAATGACAGGGAGAGGGTGAAATCCCGCCCGCTTAGGCAAAGGGAGATTTTCATGTGAATGATAGTGTGAGAGCAGTAATGACAATCGGGATTAATAAATTTCCGTTTACACAGAAATAAACATTATAGAAACAGGGATGACAGTGCAGAGAAAAGTTCTTTCCTACTGGGATAGTTTGAAGGACAGATATAAATTTCTTTATTTCTTTAGATTAAAGAATTGAGTAACTGATTGGTCAGTCTTAGAAATACCCTCGGGGTTTTTCTCAAACAAAAAAGGGATGATTTTTCATCCCTTTACTTGTGGGCAGAGACGGAATCCTTGTCAGCCCCTGGCTGATTTATCAGCCTCTGGCTGAGAACCGCCACACAAGGATTTTCTTAAACAAAAAAGGGATGATTTTTCATCCCTTTACTTGTGGGCAGAGACGGAATCGAACCGCCGACACAAGGATTTTCAGTCCTTTGCTCTACCGACTGAGCTATCTGCCCATACTTTCAAAATTTGTGGCACAAATCTATAGAAAATGGAAATAATTTCAAAATATTTTTGAGGAATTAAGAGAAGCTATCTCACACCACATTTTATTTTATTATTTCTTGCAAAATATTAAGCTTGTTTATCCAGCAAAGAAAGCTGAGCATGGATAATACACAAAACTTATGAAGATATACCACCACCGCCCCCCTCATTAGTTTTACCTTTTTTCCAACCTGTCTTACCCTCTATTGAAATGCTATTAGGTGCGTTTAATAATTTTCTTTCTAACTTACAAACTTCATTAAATATGCAAAATCTCTCATTATTAAAAATAAGTCTGTCTTGCGGAATTAAACTCTCTATTTTTTTCTTATTAAATGGATTCCATGGCTTGCAATAACGTTTATTTGGACGACATGCAGTTTTACCAAGTCTATATATAAGGTAATCAATAGAAGCTGGAGTAGGTGGTCTATGATTATTAGGGATTTTACCCCATTCTTCCCAAACTTTTCTCCATGCTTCACGATTTAATCTATCAACCATCGTATATTGAAAACAAAATACATCTAAATAGCTTGCAAGTAATGGTATACGAAATTGAAGAATTCCTGTTCTTAAAGCTATTCTCATTGTATTTTTATCACTCATTACATCTAACTTTTCTATATTACTTTTGTATTTCCATACACCTAAATCAGCCATATCTCTTAAAAACATATGTGCCTTTTTAGTTGAGAAGCCGTACTTTTCTTCGGTTGTAAGTGCCTGTACAATTTCTATTACATTACCATCATGTGTTTCATTAATATCATAGGCAGAAGAATTGTATTTGTCTATTAATAATTTTGCAGAGTTTTGCATCCAACGTTTTCTTTTATCACGCTGCGAATCAGCATTAAGAAAATTTAGAAGTTCATCTATTAATAAATCATTTTCATAAATTTTTTGAGGATTAAAACAATCTGGATGTCGTTTGTAAAATTCGAAAGGATTGCTTCTTGCATGAATATCTATATTAAAATCCTGAATTGCTGTAAAAAATCTAACATTTGCAATTTCTTCTTTTGTTAAATCAAGTGTATCTAATTGAACCTTTATCGTTGATT
>CAZNFW010000072.1:0-7595 GCA_964572725.1 uncultured Melioribacter sp. | reverse complement strand
AAATCAAAACATTCCCTATTAGCATTAATTTTTGGGCTTAAAATCTTCTCATGATTTTCTTCCCAATATTTATGAAATTCTGAAATATATGTTGAAGGAATTGTAGTTTTCTGTTGATAGAAATAATTATTTATTTCATTCAAAATATTCGCAGCCAATTCATATTCATCTTCTATATTTATTTTATCATAATCAAATTTGATATTACAATGTTTTGCTAATTTTTCTAAAAAAATTATAAAACTAGACATATTAAGTATCCTTTGTTTTTACATAAACAATTAGATACTGATGTTTAATTGATAATTCATCTGACATGCTATTAATATTATCAATTCCATTTTCTTTTATTACAATTATTATTTCTTTAAGCCACAAATTATTGTTATTTATTTTATCAACTATTTTTTTTGCAAGGGGCTCAACATATCCATTAATTCTTTTATCTTGAGTTTGTATAACTAAGAATCCTCCTGTATTTAAGTTTTTCAATTCCTTGTCAATTATATTAATTATTCCATCAAGATAGGATTCTACATCTAAAGTAGAATTAAAATTAAACTCGGGTGATTTTATAAATATTAGTTCATTCTTTTTGATTGATTTTTTCTTATTGTTATTTACTTCACTATTATTTTCTGAAAGAAAAGTGATTACTGAATAATTTTTTTTATTAGAGTACCTATCAATTATATTCTGATCTAATAATTTTTCAAACTCATTGTTTGGAAATATCCATACTGTTGTTGTTTCAAGTTTATCTAATCTTCTTTTTAATTTTACCTTCTCTTTTACTGGGAAAACAAAGTTATAATTTGCTGTAGTTTCTTTTATTATAGGAGGAGGAGAATCAATTTTAGGTTTCTCGAATATTGGAAGGTATTCATGTGCTAAGAGAAGAAAATTATATTTAACACTATTTTCATACCAAAACCCAGTAGTTTTACAATTATGTTGCCTCTTGATTACCAATTCTTTTAATAAAAATCCTGCTTTGAGAAATACATCAATTAATTTAAATCCGAGAGGTATAACATGCTTTTTTGATCTTGTATCACCAATTAAAATCGCACATTTTCTACCGGGTTTTAAAACTCTAAAACTTTCCTTTGCCACTGTTAACATTTCTTTTAAAAAATCATCAATATTTAAAAATGATAGATCACCTTTTTTAGAATCAGTATAATGGATTATATTAGCATACGGAGGATGTGCACAGATAAGATCTATTGAATCATTATCTAAAAAAGATAAATCCCTTGCATCCCCTACTATTAATTCTGGTTCATACCCCGACAAATTCGGGGCAATTTTATTTTCCTCAATGAAAAGAGATTGTTGCGGTTCGATTACAAAGTCTAAATTCTTTTTTGCTAACTTTATAGCATTTTCATTTATATCTATTGCTATGCATTTCCTTCCTAATAATTTACTTTCTACTGCCGTTGTACCTGCACCGCAAAAATAATCAAGAACTACTTCACCGGGTTTTGAATATTTCAATATAACATTACGTGGAATATAAGGTGACCAGTTTCCTCTGTATTCACCACTGTGAGTAGCCCAATTACCTCTTTGCTTGAAACTCCATACAGTTGTTTTTTCTTCTTTGAAATCTTTAGGTTGATAACTCTTAATTTTTTTCTGTGCATTTATTGCACTGATATTTACACCTTGAGCCTTTGTAATTATTTTTTCAAGAGATTTAAAAGTAACCCCATATTTTCTGCCAATCTCAATATCTGGAGTACCCTTTAACTTTTCATTTAAGATTGCTATTTCTAATTCTTTTCCCTTAAGTAAATTACTTTTATTATTCATATTATCTTTTAAGTTTATTTTCTCTACATTACCAGTGCCATTATTGCTTTCTGAACATGCAATCTATTTTCAGCTTCGTCAAAGACAATTGAATTTGGTGAATCAATTACTTCATCAACTACTTCTTCACCTCTGTGTGCTGGTAAACAATGCATAAATAAATAATCTTCTTTTGCATACTTAACTAATTCTAAATTTACTTGAAAATCCTTAAATATTTTTCTTCTTTCTTCGGCTTCTTTTTCCTGTCCCATACTTGCCCATACATCTGTATAAACAATATCAGCATCTTTTACTGCTTCAACTGGATTATTAATAATTTCAACTTTGCTCCCCATTTTTCTGGCTGTTTCTTTTGCATTATCAACAATTTCTTTTTTTGGTTCATATCCTTTTGGAGATGCAACAACTATATCCATACCTACTTTCGAACATCCATTTAGTAAGCTATGTGCTACATTATTTCCATCACCAATGTATGCTAATTTTAATCCTTGTAGTTTTCTTTTCTTTTCTAGGATTGTAAATAAATCTGCCAATACTTGACATGGATGCAACAAATCTGTTAATCCATTTATTACAGGAATTGTAGCATACTTTGCTAAATCAATTACATCTTGGTGTGAAAATGTTCGAATCATAATTCCATTTAAATATCTCGAAAGAACTTTGGCAGTATCGTGAATATTTTCACTTCTTCCAAGTTGTAAATCGTTTTGATTAAAATACATTCCATGACCGCCAAGTTGATAAATACCAGTCTCGAAAGAAATTCTTGTTCTTGTAGACGGTTTGGAAAAGATCATTCCCAGAGTTTTTCCTTTTAGGAGCTGATGTTCTTCTCCCATATAAAGTTTTTCTTTTAATGTTTTTGCAACATCAAATATTTCATAAATTTCTTCTAAAGAAAGATCTGCAATTGAAATTAAATCTTTCCCTTTCATGTTTACAGCCATTTTTACACCTTTAGTTTTGTAGAATAATTATTAAGAATTATATAAAAAATTTTATCATCTTTATAATCTAATTGACAAGCATTAGTAAATACTTCATAGTTTCTAATTTTTATAACTTTTATTTCTACTGTATCAGAATCTTATACAATATTAAGTCATTCTGCAACAATTAGCTTTGGGGAAGACACATCTTAAACTAGATTTAAATATAGGATTCTTCGTTGCTTCGCTCCTTAGAATGACAATTAAAATAATTTTTTAAAATCTCCTCAAATTAATCTTTCCTCCTCGGTAAATGCTGATTTTATTTTAGATATTTTTAATAATTCATAAACGAAAATAATATCAAAAATTATTCTATCACAATTCGAGTTCCACAATTTTCTTTTTCAATTTCTTCCTCGTTTGTAATTATAGCTTCTTTTCCACCGCCTTCAATAAATTCAATTGCAGCTAAGATTTTTGGTCCCATACTTCCCGGCGGAAATTCTCCCATATCATAATATTTTTTTGCTTCAGAAACAGTAATAGTATCAAGTTCTTTTTGATTTGTTTTTTTATAATTAATATAAACTTTTGGAACATCTGTAATAATATAAAATCGATCAGCATTAATTTCTTTAGCAAGAAATGCCGATGCAAGATCTTTATCAATGACTGCTTCGATAGCTTCGAGGTATTTTGTATCTTTATGCCAGTAAACTGGAATTCCTCCGCCGCCTACAGCTATAACTATATGACCTTTTTTCACCATATCTTTAATTACTTTTTTATTCATTACATCAATTGGCTTTGGAGATGGTACAACTCTTCTCCATCCTCTTTTAGCAGGATCTTCTTTGAAAATCCATCCGTTGGTTTTGGTTAAAAGATCTGCTTCTTCCTTTGAATAAAATCTGCCAATTGGTTTAGAAGGATTTTGAAATGCTGGGTCATTAATATCAATCAGCACTTGAGTGATAATTGCCAAAACATTTCTTCGAAGATTAGTTTTAGATAATGCATTTCTCATCTGCCTTTCAATCATGTAACCAATTCCGCCTTGAGAATCTGCTACACAAATATCGAGTGGCATTTTAGGAATGTTATATAAATTAAAACCTGCTTCGTTGCGCAATAAAATATTACCTACTTGAGGTCCATTGCCATGAGTTATTACGAGATTATAACCTAATTTGAGTAATCCAATTAATTTTTCACATGTTCTTAATGTATGTTCTTCCTGTTGTTCAATTGTTCCAGCTTCGTTGCTTCTTAAAAGAGCATTGCCACCAAGAGCAACAACTGCTATCTTTTTCATAAAATACCTTTTTGTTTCAGAACATTTTCTAAAGTATTATCTCCTATTTCCTGCAATTCATACATTACCCTTGTATAAGGCTTATTAATTTTCAGAATTCTTCCTAAATCGATTGGAGTACCAATAACAACTGAATCGCAGTCAGTTCTATTAATTGTTTCTTCCAGATCTTTAATTTGTTGTTCACCGTATCCCATAGCAGGTAAAAGAATTCCTATGTTAGGATATTTCTTATAAGTTTCTGCAATTGATTTAACTGTATAAGGTCTTGGGTCAACAATTTCTTTTGCATTAAGTTTTTGAGCAATTACAGTTCCAGCACCATATTTCATTTCACCGTGTGTTAAAGTAGGACCATCTTCAACAATTAATACACGTTTCCCAGTAATTAATTCTGGCTTATCTACTGTAATCGGAGAATTAGCTTCAATAATAATTGCATTTGGATTTACGAGATGAATATTATTCCTTACAGTTTCAATTCCTTCTTTTGTTGCAGAATCAATTTTATTAATAATAACTACGTCAGCTAATCTTAAACAAGTATTGCCCGGATAATAATGTAATTCATGACCTGGTCTATGCGGATCTGTAACAGTAAAAATTAAATCTGATTTATAAAACGGCATATCATTATTGCCGCCATCCCATAAAATTATATCAGCTTCTTTTTCAGCTTCTCTCAAAATTGCTTCGTAATCTACACCTGCATAAATAACACCACCCCTTGCAATATGAGGTTCATATTCTTCTCTTTCTTCAATTGTGCAGTTATATTTATCGAGGTCTGAATAATCAGCAAATCTTTGAACTTTTTGTTTAACTAAATCTCCATAAGGCATTGGGTGACGAATTGCAACAACTTTTTTACCTGCGTCAGATAATATTTTAACTAACTTTCTTGAGGTTTGAGATTTACCGCAGCCTGTTCGAACAGCTAAGACTGAAATTACAGGCTTAGAACTTTGCAGCATTGTCTCGGAAGTTCCCATTAATCTAAATGATGCACCTGCAGCATTTACAATTGATGCTTTTGTCATAACATAATCAAAAGGGACATCAGAATATGCAAATACTACTTCGTCAACATTAAACTTTTTTATTAAATCAACAAGTTGTGATTCTTCATAAATTTTAATTCCTTCAGGATAAAGTTTACCCGCTAACTCTGCAGGATAAATTCTTCCATCAATATTTGGAATTTGAGTTGCAGTAAAAGCAACGACTTCATAGTCTTGATTATCTCTGAAATAGACATTAAAGTTGTGAAAGTCCCTCCCTGCTGCCCCCATAATTAGGACTTTTCTGCGTTTCATAGTTGCCTCTTATTTAGTTTATTCTACAGTTACACTTTTTGCTAAATTTCTTGGTTGGTCTACATTCAAACCTTTTTTAACTGCAATATGATAAGCAAGCAATTGAAGTGGAATAACACTTAAAATCGGCTGCAACATATCAATTGTTTTGGGTATTCTAATTACATGGTCTACAAGTTTTTCAATATCATTATCTTCTTCGTTTATAATAGCAAGTATTCTTCCTTTTCTTGCTTTAACTTCCTGAATATTACTTATAACTTTTTCATAGACACTATCTTTCATTGCAAGAAATACGACTGGCATATTTTCATCAATTAATGCGATAGGTCCATGTTTCATTTCAGCTGCTGGATAACCTTCTGCATGTATGTAAGAAATTTCTTTTAATTTAAGTGCTCCTTCTAATGCTACAGGGAAATTGTAACCTCTTCCCAAGTAAAGAAAATTTTTACAATCACTATAAATCTCTGCAATTTTTTTTATTTCATCATTCAGTTGTAAAATTTTTTCTACTTTTTTTGTCAGACTTTGCATTTCTTTTATAATTTCCTGTCCTTCAATCAAACTCAAATTTTTTCTTCTTGCAAGAAGTAAAGTTATTAAAGAAAGAACAACTAATTGAGAAGTAAAAGCTTTTGTTGATGCGACACCAATTTCAGGTCCAGCATGTATATAAACACCAGCATCAGTTTCTCGAGCAATAGAACTGCCTACAACATTACAAATTCCTAAACATAAAGCACCTTTCTTTTTTGCTTCGCGGAGAGATGCAAGTGTATCTGCAGTTTCACCACTTTGAGATATAAAAATTATTGTATCATTAGGTTTAATAATTGGTTTACGATATCGAAATTCTGATGCATATTCCACCTCGACTGGTATTCCAGCATATTGTTCTAACATATATTCCCCAACTAAAGCAGCATGCCATGAAGTACCGCATGCAGAAATTATAATTCTATCAGAATTAGCAATTCGTTCTTCATAACCTTGAAGACCTCCAAGTTTTGAGATGCCTTCATCATAAACTAATCGACCTCTCATTGAATTATAGATTGATTCTGGCTGTTCCATAATTTCTTTCAACATAAAATGAGGATAACCACCTTTAGATATTTCATCAATACTCATATCAACTTCATGAATCTCTTTTATAATTTCTTCATCATGAATATTTTTTGCATGGAAGTGGTCTTTAAATATTTCTGCAATATCACCATCTTCAAGATAAACTACTTGACTTGTGTATGTTATAAGTGCATTAACATCGGATGCAACAAAGTTTTCATTCTTTCCAATTCCAATAACTAATGGCGAGCCTTTACGAGCAACAACAATCTTATCTGGTTCATTTTTATAAATAACTGCTATTCCATAAGTACCTTCAACTTCATTTAATGCATAACGTACAGCTTGAAATAAACTATGTTTTAATTTCAGATAATGGTCAATCAAATGAGCTAATACTTCCGTATCTGTTTCACTAACAAATTTATAACCCTCACTCATTAAACCTTTTTTTAGAGAAACATAATTTTCAATTATCCCATTATGAATAAGAAATAAAGTTTTATCGTTATTCATATGTGGGTGAGCATTTTCAATACTTGGTTCTCCATGTGTAGCCCAGCGTGTATGCCCAATTCCCAAATTTGCTGTTAAATTTTCTTTATATAATAATTTTTCAAGGTCAGCTACTTTTCCTTTAGTTTTAACAACTTTACATTCTTCTGAATTAATAATTCCAATTCCTGCCGAATCATACCCGCGATATTCAAGTCGTTTTAATCCTTCCAATAGAATTGGGATACAATTTTTGTTGCCAATATAGCCAACAATACCACACATAATTACTCCTATTTTTTTTAATTAAAAATATGAAGAATATACGAAACAGAATAGAAACTTAATGATCGGGGCAAGGACGTAAAAGTAACAATTTTGACTTTATGAAAACCCTCAGATTTCTTTTTAATTTTTTACAAATAATCATAAGTCTTTTAATAATTGCAGAACAAATTTCTTAAAAATAAAATGGATTAGCAAATTTTTTCTCTAGGTGAATAAAATTATAGTAAGGGACATAAATCTAAATTGAATGTTGATTAATGTAGTAGTATATTTGCAGCGAAAATTTTTAAGGATGCGCCCGTAGCTCAATTGGATAGAGCATCTGACTACGGATCAGAAGGTTGAGGG
>CAZNFW010000071.1:0-11284 GCA_964572725.1 uncultured Melioribacter sp. | reverse complement strand
AAAAATAATTTTACACTTTTAAATAGAAACCCGTCAGTTACGGGCAGGCTTGTCCGCCGAAGGTAATCCGTAGACGGGTTTAGTAGTATTTTGAAGCATTTCGGAAGGTTCTAATAGCTTAGTATGATATGTTTAAAAACCTAATATAACACGAAGCGCAGTTTCCTGAAATCTATATTACATATCTTCTCTCATCATTTCTCATTTTCATTCTCATTCTTGTCATTCACACGAAAGCGGGAATCCACAAAAAATCATTCGTGTAAATTCGTGGTTAACATAATAACTTATAGAATAAAAAATGTAATCAGCCAAAGGCTAATAAGCCTTTAGCTGAAACACTAAATTCATTTCATAAAAAATCCACCTTTTCACCCAAATAATTTTTTACCGCGCATGTCAACTTATCTCTAACCACACAAGAATATTAGTAATTAGTGATAATTCGTGTAATTCGCGGTTTATAATTAATTCTCAAAACATTATGCGGTTATTGTAGTAGGAATTCACTTCTGCCAAGAAGCAGACAAGCTAAATCCTTCTCTTAAGAAGAGAGGAATTTTGAGATTAATAAAAATATTTTAGAAAATAGTTATTAAAGAAATTCTATATTATCATTCTGAATTAGTGAAACAATATGAAGATTATCGTCGTTAATTTGCAATTAACTTTGTAAAATAAAATTTTATTATTCAGCAACTTGAAGTATGCAATGTTGAACTTAATTCGTAGTAAATGAACTCTGTTCGATAAATTGAGTTGTTAATTACTCATTAAACTAAATATTAACTTTATTCCCTATCGTTAGATAAAAATAAAGAAGAAACAAAATAAAATTATATTGTGAAAAAGTGCTTAAATAAGAAAATGATTTTAATACTTATTTTCTGTGTGAATGTTAATTATATTCTTAAATTGATTTTATTAATTGCAAAACAAAATTTAATTTGTTTTTCAGTTCTTCAATATTGCTGTTGTTTTCAATTATAAAATCAGCTCTATCTTTTTTCTTTTCATCGGGAATTTGAAATTGCATTCGTTGACGAACTTTTTCTTCCGTTACTTTATCCCGTTCCATCACTCTTTTAATTCTTGATTTTTCATCACTGTAAATTAAAATAACATAATCAAAATATTTTTCAATCTTGGCTTCGTAAATTAATGGTGATTCAATAAAAACAATATCAGATTTTTGAAATTCTTTTTTTGCTTGTTCTAAATTTTTCTTTATTGTAAATGGATGAACAATTGAATTTATTTTTTCAACATTTTCTTTTGATGAAAAAACTTTTTCTGCTAAATATTTGGTATTGAGTTTTCCATCAATATAAGCTTCGTTTCCAAAGGCCTCTATAATTTTTTTCTTAACTTCATTATTACTTTGCATAATCTCTTTTGCAACCAAATCAGATTTCAATACACAATAACCCATAGATTCTAAAATAGAACTTACAATTGATTTCCCTGCACCTATGCCGCCTGTTATTCCTATTAGTAATTTCTTTTTCATCTTAAATTATATTGATAAAATAATCTTAATGAATTTTAAAATCTCTAAATATCAAACTTGTTTGTAAGGTCAAAAAGTAAAATAAATTTTCAGAATAAAAAAATTTTTTAATTGAAATAAGTCTTATTAATGTATCACTTAAAAATTTTACAAATAATTTCCTATAATATCATTAATTATATTTTAAACACTTCAATTCGCTCAATGTGACAGTTCTTTACTTATATTAATAAAAAAGACTGTGTTTAATCCTAAGTATTAATAGTATAAATTAGTGATTAAACACAGTCTTAATATTTATTTTGCGTAAGCAATTTTTCTTACTTCACGAATTACCGTTACTTTAATCTGGCCTGGATATTCCATTTCTTCCTGAATTTTCTGAGCAATCTCATAAGACAATCTATCAGCAAGATTATCATCTACTCTATCAGGTTCAACAACAACACGAACTTCCCTGCCTGCCTGAATAGCATAAGTTTTAGCTACACCCTCAAAAGATTTTGCGAGAGCTTCAAGATTTTCAAGACGTTTGACATAACTTTCAAGTGGTTCTCTTCTTGCACCCGGACGCGCGCCGCTAATTGCATCAGCAGCCTGAACCAATGCAGCTATTGGATGTTCCATTTCAATATCTTCATGATGGCTGCCTACTGCATTAACAACAATTGGATGTTCATTATATTTTTTAGTCAATTCATAACCAAGTAAAGCATGAGGGCCTTCAACATCTCTGTCAATTGTTTTTCCGATATCGTGAAATAATCCAGCACGTTTGGCAAGATTAACATCCAAGCCCAGCTCAGCTGCCATAATTCCTGTTAAATATGCAACTTCGATACTATGCTGCAAAAGATTCTGTCCATAACTGGAACGATATTTCATTTTTCCAACATGTTTTACGAGTTCTGGATGAACTCCATGTAAACCAAGTTGAATTAAAGTATTTTCGCCTTCTCGCTGAATTTCTTCATCGAGTTCCTGTTCAACCTTTGCAACTACTTCTTCAATTCTTGCTGGATGGATTCTTCCATCGGCAATTAAACGTTCAAGGGCTATACGAGCAACTTCTCTTCTAAACTGGTCGAAAGCAGAAAGAATAACAGCTTCTGGAGTATCGTCTACAATAACATCAACACCTGTAGCTGCTTCGAAGGCACGAATATTTCTGCCTTCTCTTCCAATTATTCTACCTTTCATTTCATCATTCTGTATTTGAACAACCGATACAGTTGTTTCTACAGAATGGTCAACTGCAGTTCTCTGAATTGCCTGAACAATAATTTTTTGAGCTTCTTTTTTCGCCTCGAGTTTAGCCTGTTCGCGTATTTCTTTAATCATCTGAGAAGCATCTGCTTTAGCTTGATTAATCATATTTTCCATAAGCATTTTTTTTGCTTCTTCAGATGTTAAGCCAGCAGTCTTTTCAAGGCGTTGATTTTGTTCTTCAATTAATTTTTCTAATTCAAGATTTTTTCTTTCGATATCTTCTTTTTGAAGCTGAAGTTGTTTTTCGAGTTCTTTAAGAGTTTTTTCTTTTTGAATTACAACATCATACTTTTTCTCAAGATTATCTTCTCTTGTTTCAAGTTGTTTTTCATAAGCTTGAAGTTTTTGACGTTTAGTATTTACTTCATTATCGAACTCTTGTTTTTTCTTAAGCCATTCATCTTTAACTTCGAGAAGTTTTTCTCTCTTTATATTTTTAGCTTCTTTTTCAGCTTCTTCAATAATTTTCTGAGCTTTTTCTTTTGCAACAGCTATGTTATTCCTGCCGATCTTAGTATTAACGAACCAACCCAGCAAGAAAGAAACTACAGCAGTTACAGAGGTAATAATAAGTACCAGGTACATTTCCAACTGCATATATCCTCCATTATAAGAAAATAAATATTGCAGCTGCCGGCCGTTTATATAAAAAGAACCCTTCTTATACAATGTGGGAAATTGCCCGACGCTTTTTACTTCCACTGCCCCCGTTAAAACGGGAGACCGCCAATGGCGGTTGAGGCCTGTAATACACGCCGTGAGCCAATAACCCTATAATTTATTATTGTTAGTTCTTTTATAAATTGGGCCGGCAGTGCAGAAAACTTTTATGATGGAGAGGATATAAATTTGGACTCACTCAAAAGAAGCTTAATTTTTTTTATTTTATCTGTTGCCTGTATACTGAATTCCCGAAATCTATTCTTTTCCATAAATAAATCGTATGCAATATTTAATGCTGCTATTATTGCGATTGTATCTTTAGGCTGATCCGGTAATTCTTCTTTAGTCTCTTCCATAATATTATTGACATATTCTGCCAATTCAGCTGCAATTTCTTGATTCTCTACCAGCAACGAATATTCTTTATCAAATATTTTTACTTTAAGCTTCTTTTTTTCGCCCATTTTATATCTCTTCCATCATCACACAATATTTTAAGAACGCAAATGATAGTCAATCCTGGCTATCAATTCGCTTATTTTTTGCTTTAATGCTTCTCTTTCTTCTGCATTAAATCTTTCTACTCCAAACAAATTTTCTTCGTGGAATATTGACCTCGAAATTTTTGATTCAATTTCAGATAAACGCTTTTTTAATGCTTCATTTTCTTTTTCTAATTGATTAATTCTACTATTTAATGCCTGATTGGCTTCTATTAGTTCTGTACCTTTTTGAATAAAGTAATAAATTTCTTTTTCAAGAGAATTCAGTTCTTCTAAAAACATATCATATTTAGAAAGCTCTGCCACTAATTGCCTCTTAACTTTGCATTTAATTTTTCTTCAACTGCTTTAATTGCATTCCAAAAATCTTTATCAACTTCTTCTTCTGTTAGAGTTCTGCTTTCATCATAATACTCTAACTGAAATGCAAGACTTTTTTTACCTTTGCCTAAACTTTCGCTTTGGAAAATATCAAATAACTTAATATTATGCAACAATTTAGAACTTGATTTTTTAATCACTTCTATAACTCTTTCAGCTTCAATTGATTCATCAAGTATGAATGCAAAATCCCTATAAACCTTTGGATATTTTAATAATTCTTTGAATTCTTTTTTGGGTAATTCTATAGATTTAATTATATCCAGATCAAAAATAAATATTAATACATTCTGATTTATATCAAACAACTGTAATAATTCTTTTTGAACAATACCTCCTTTGGCTAAAATTTGATTATCATATTTTATTTGTATTCCAACCTCAAATTCATTTGTATCAATTATTTTTTCTGTTTGATAGATTAACGAAGGAAGTAATTTTGTTAAAAAAGATTGAGCAAAGCCTTTTAAATCATAAAAATCATAAGGCCTGTCTTTTTCATACCATTCTGTTTCAATTGCATTTCCACTTAATGCTATTATTAAACTTTCTTTCTCGGAAAAATCATCAAAGCTTTTTATCTCATCATCATGTTTCCTTTCAAATATTTTTCCAATTTCAAAAAGTTGAAGATTTTTTTCATTTACTTTCAAATTATTGACAATTGCTTGAAGCATTCCCGGTAATAATGAAGGGCGTAAATGCGTCATCTCGATGCTTTGAGGATTTAAAACTCCAATTGGTTTTCCAAATCTTTTAGCAATTTCTTCTCTCAAAAGCGAATTGGTGACAATTTCATAAAATCCAAGTGCGTTTAAGATATTTCTAAGATTATCATTAAAAGAAGACTGGTCAATTTTTTCTTCAAGTGTAACAGAAATTTTTTCTATCTCAGGAATTTTATCATAACCATAGATTCTTGCAATTTCTTCAATCAAATCAATTTCTCTTTCAATATCATGACGATAAGTTGGAACACTCAGCAATAATTTTTTTTCATCTTCGTTTTTAATTTCAAAACCAAGATTAATAAAAATTTTTTTAACTGTTTCCTTTGGAACATCATAACCAAGTATACGAGTTATTCTTTCAAATCGAAGTTTTACTGTTTTTGTTGAAAATGGATTTGGATAAATATCAATTTCCCCTTTAGCAATTTCTCCGCCGGCAGTTTCATAAATTAACTGTGCAGCTCTTCTTGCAGCCCATACTGTAATTCCATAATCAGTTCCTCTTTCAAAACGATAAGAAGCATCCGTTTGAAGTCCCAATCTTTTGGCTGTTCTTCTTATTGAGGAAGGATTAAAGAATGCGCTTTCGATTAAAATATTTTTTGTGGAAAAAGTAACCTCAGAATTTTCACCGCCCATAACGCCTGCAATTGCTACATGTTTTTCTGCATCGCATATCATTAAATCTTTTGATGTTAATTCCCTTTCTTTGGAATCAAGTGTTACAAATTTTTCACCGTCTGAAGCAGAACGGACAATAATTTTTTTCTTGCTCAAATTATCCAAATCAAATGCATGCAAAGGCTGACCAACTTCATACAAAACATAATTTGTCACATCTACAACATTATTGATTGGTCTTAATCCAACATTTTTTAATCTTCTTTTAAGCCAGTCAGGTGATTCTTTAATTTGAACATTTAAAACAACTTTTCCCACATAACGAGGACAATTGATTTCATCAATAATTTCAACCGAAGCAACATCTTCGGATTTAATATTCGACTCATAAATTTCTACAAAAGGAATTTTTAAAGGTCTGTCAAAAATTGCCGATAAATCTCTTGCTACACCAATATGACTTAATGCATCTGCACGATTTGGTGTTATTGCAATATCAAGAATTATATCATTTATTCCAACAGCATCTGCAAAATTAGTTCCTGCTTTTAGCTCAGAATTTAAGACCATAATTCCTTCATGATTATCACTCAATCCAAGTTCTTTTTCTGAACATATCATTCCATGAGAAATTTCTCCACGAATTTTCACTTTTTCTAATTTCAATCCATTGGAAGGAATTACAGCCCCAACTTTTGCAAAAGGAACTTTTTGACCTGCTTCAACATTTGGAGCTCCGCAAACCACATTATAATCCTGAACGCCATCGCTTACAATGCAAACAGAAAGTTTATCAGCATTTGGATGTTTTCTTTTTTCTTTTACATAACCAACAACAATGTTCTCAAAATTTTTTGATTGGTCAATAACTTCTTCAACTTCTAATCCAGCAAGACTTAATTTTTCAATGATTTCATTAAGAGGAATATCTTTCAAATCAATATAATCGTTAAGCCAGTTAAGAGAAATTTTCATATCATCACCTTTAAAATTGCCTTAAGAAACGAACATCGCTGTCAAATAAAATTCTGATATCATCAATTCCATATTTGCGCATTGCTGTTCTTTCAATCCCCATTCCAAAAGCATAACCAACATATTCTTCTGGATCAATACCCACATTAATCAGAACATTCGGGTCAACCATTCCGCAGCCAAGAACTTCAAGCCATCTGCCTTCTTTTCCTTTAGGCTGCCACCATACATCCAATTCTGCGCTTGGTTCTGTAAACGGAAAAAAACTTGCACGAAATCTGTATTTAACATCATCACCAAAAAATTGCTTTAAGAATGCAACAAGTGTTCCTTTTAATTCTGCGAATGTTACATCTTTGTCAACATACAAACCTTCAACCTGATGAAACAAACAATAACTTTTTGCACTTATAACTTCATTGCGATAAACCTTGCCCGGCATAATTGCACGTATTGGAGGTTTTTTTGATTTCATTAATCTAATTTGAACAGGTGAAGTATGAGTTCTAAGTAAAAAATTTTGATTAATAAAAAAAGTATCCTGCATATCACGTGCGGGATGGTCAGCTGGGAAATTTAATGCTTCAAAATTATTGTAATCGGATTCTAATTCTGGTCCTTCATAAACAGAAAATCCCAATCCCTTAAAAATGCTTTTTATTTCATCGAGAGTTTGAGTAATAAGATGTTTACTCCCAATAGTTTTAATTTTTCCCGGAAGCGTTACATCAAGAGATAATTCTTTTTTTGTTTTTTCTTCGTTCTCAAGTTTTAATTTTAGTTCATCATATTTTTGCTGAGCATAATTTTTTAATTCATTCAGCTCTTTGCCAACAATTTTCTTTTCTTCTTTTGAAATTTCTTTGAAAGCCTCAAACAGTTGAGGTATGATGCCTTTTCGGCTCAAATACTTTATACGCAATTCTTCGAGTGATTGAAGGTTATGAACATTAGAAATGTCTTCATCAAAAAATTTACGGGTATCAGTAATTTTATCTAACATAATTTTCCCCGAGAGTTTAAAATAAATCCCTCCCGATTTTATAATTTATAAATTCGAGAGGGATAATAGTTAATTCATCGCAAATTTAACTACATCAGAAAAAGCTTTGGGGTTTTCAACAGCTAAGCTTGCAAGAATTTTTCTATTAATACCTATTCCTTTTTTATTTAATGCACCAATCAAACGAGAATAAGTAGTTCCATTTTCTCTTGCAGCAGCATTAATTCTAACAATCCAGAGAGAACGAAATTCTCTCTTTTTAGCTTTTCTATCTCTGTATGCATGAAGTAATCCTTTTTCGACATGATGTTTTGCAACTGTAAGAACATTCTTACGAGCACCCCAATAACCCTTTGCAAGTTTGAGTATTTTTTTACGTCTTCTTTTCGACGCTACATGATTTACTGAGCGTGGCATTTTTTATTCCTCTCCAATTTATTGTAGCATTATTTTAACTCTTTTTAAATCTGCTTTAGAAACAAGAGTTGCTTTCCTAAGATTTCTTTTTCTTTTTCTTGATTTTGTAGTTAGAATATGTGATTTGTATGCTTTGTTTCTTTTGATTTTTCCTGTGCCAGTAACTCTAAAAGTTTTTTTGGCACCACGATTACTTTTCATTTTTGGCATTATCTCACCTATCTATTTTTTCTTTTTACCTTTTTGCGGTGCTAATATGGCATGCATCGCTCTGCCTTCAAACTTTGGTTCTTGTTCAACTTTCGCAATATCAGAAAGTCTTTCAATAAATTTTCTTAAAAGTTCTTCACCAATTTCAGTATAAGCTAATTCTCTTCCTTTAAAAATAACAGAAACTTTTACCTTATTTCCATCTTCAATAAAATTTGCAGCATGACGTGCCTTAAAATCAAAGTCATGTGTATCAGTATTTGGATGAAGTCTTATTTCTTTAAGAACACTTACCTGCTGTTTTTTCTTTTGAAGTTTTTCTCTTTTTTGTTGTTCATAAGCAAATTTGCCGTAATCAATAATTTTGCACACAGGGGGATTAGCCTGTGGAGCAATTTCAACTAAATCCATTCCTGCTTCTTCTGCTTTTTGTAATGCTTCTTTAATTGATACTATTCCTATTTGTTCTCCGTTAGCTCCAATTAATCTTACTTCTGGAGATTTAATTTCCTGATTTACACGGTGTTTTACTTGTGTAATAATTACCTCATTAATTGTGATTAATTCTGTTTCTTATTTCTGATTGAATTAAATCAATAAAATCTTTTATTGAATAACTTCCTTTATCACCAACTTTATGTTGACGCACAGATACAGTTCCTGAATTTTTTTCTTTTTCGCCAACAATCAACATATAAGGAACTTTTTGAGTTTCCCAGTCTCTTATTTTATAACCAATCTTCTCATTTCTTTCATCTAACTCTGCAAAAATATCTAATTCTTTTAATTGTTTGTATATCTCTTTAGCATAATCAAGATAATTTTGTGAAACTGGAACAACTGCAACCTGAATAGGTGCAAGCCATGTAGGAAATGCACCGGCATAATGTTCAATTAAAATTCCCATAAATCTTTCTATCGAACCAAGCAAAGCACGATGAACCATAAAAGGACGATGTTCTTTTCCATCTTCTCCAATATATTTCATATCAAATCTTTCTGGCAGATTAAAATCAAATTGAACGGTACTTAATTGCCATTCACGATTAAGCGCATCTTTAATTTTGATGTCAATTTTTGGTCCGTAAAAAGCACCGCCGCCTTCATCAATTTCATAAGTTAAATTTTCTCTTTCGAGAGCATGTTTAAGAGAATTAATTGCTTTCTCCCAAATTGAATCTTCTCCAATTGCATCTTCTGGTTTTGTTGCAATATAAAATTTAAGGTCTTCGAAGCCAAAAGATCTCAACATAAAAATTGAGAATCGAACTACTTCAATAATTTCATCTTCTATTTGCTCTTGAGTGCAAAAGATATGAGCATCATCTTGAGTAAATCCGCGCACACGCAATAATCCGTGTAACACACCGCTTTTTTCATAACGATAAACTGTTCCTAATTCTGCCCATCTTAAAGGAAGTTCTCGATAAGAACGCAGTTTAGATTTATAAATCATTATATGAAATGGGCAGTTCATTGGTTTGATGTAATAATTCTGCTCGTCGATTGTCATTGGAGCATACATGTTATCTTTGTAGAACGAAAGATGACCACTGGTTTCCCACAGCCAACTTTTACCCATGTGAGGAGAATAAAGAAGTTCATAACCATTCTTAATATGTTGAGCGCGCCAGAATGTTTCGATTGTGTTTCTAATACGTGCGCCTTTAGGATGCCAGTAAATTAAACCTGCACCAGCTTCTTCGTGAATACTAAATAAATCGAGCTGTTTACCAAGTTTTCTATGATCTCGTTTCTTTGCTTCTTCAAGGAACAATAAATAATCATCGAGCATTTTTTTCTTAGGAAAAGAAATGCCATAAATTCTTTGAAGCTGTTTATTCTTTTCATCACCTCGCCAATAAGAACCAGACACATTTAGAAGTTTTATATATTTTATTTTTCCTGTATCAGGTAGATGAGGACCGGTACACAAATCTGTAAAGTCGCCTTCTTCATATATGCTGATTGTTTCTTTTGTGTCGTCGAGTTCACTCAAAATCTCAAGTTTATAATTGTCTCCTTTTTTTTCAAAAAATTTAATTGCATCTGCTTTGCTAAGTTCAGTTCGCTTAAATGGATTTTTCTGTTTTGCAATTTCCAGCATTTTATTTTCAATCTTTACAAGATCATCGTCAGTTAATTTTGTATTAATATCAATATCATAATAAAATCCAGCATCGATTGCAGGGCCAACACCGAACTTAGCTTCGGGGAAAAGAGATTGAACAGCATGAGCCATTAAATGAGAAGTTGAATGCCAGTAAGTTTCTTTTCCTTCATTATCATCAAAAGTAAGAATTTCAATTTCAGCATCATCATAAATTTGTGTGGAAAGGTCTTTTAGTTTACCATTAATTTTAGCAACAAGAGCTTCTTCTGCAAGACGCGAAGAAATTTGTTGAGCAATTTGAAGAGGTGTTATTCCCTTTTCAAATTCTTTTATCGAGCCATCTGGAAATTTTATTTTAATTGTATTCATATAATACCTTAATTAAAAAAAAACGGAGTTAACTCCGGTTTAATGTGGGTTCTATAGGACTCGAACCTATGACCTTCTGCACGTCAAGCAGACGCTCTAGCCAACTGAGCTAAGAACCCAACGATTAAATAGTCATTTTGGTTGATATCCTATTAATTCTCTTTATGTAATTAGATACTAAAAAAAGTAGTACCGAGGGCCGGACTCGAACCGGCACGGGTGTATAACACCCACAGGATTTTAAGTCCTGTGCGTCTACCAATTCCGCCACCCCGGCACAACAAAGAAAAAAGAACCAATTAATAAATTGTGTGCAAATATAATCTTTTTTTTTATTTTTTTGCAATATTCAGCCAATATAACTTTGAATCATTAAAAAATTTTTTGTTTGATGACTTTTCATTCAATAGAAATTTGCATACATATAAGCAAAGCATTATTTTTGCAACACTAAAAAGGGCCCATAGCTCAGTTGGTTAGAGCAGCTGACTCATAATCAGCGGGTCGGAGGTTCAAGTC
>CAZNFW010000070.1:0-11419 GCA_964572725.1 uncultured Melioribacter sp. | reverse complement strand
AAAAAAGAGTGTTTATTTGATTAATTCACTAAAAAAAACAATTGTTCCTACCTTTTTTGATCAGAAATTATAACAAATAAAACCCGAAAGGAGGGTGCAAATGAAAAAATTACTATTTTTATTTTTTTTAGTTGTTGGTTTAATTTATGCACAGCCATCAAATCCAGATCCAGCTGATGGAGCTGTAGGAGTTGGGGTAATCCATAATTTCTCATGGACTTGGGGTTCTACTGCGAACAGTATCCGTTTTGACATAAATTCTGGGATGACCTCACCAACAGTTTATACAATTTCACCAGCAGCCAATTCTTTTACAAATACTAATCCATTACAAAATTCAGTTACTTATTACTGGCAAGTTAGTTCTGATGGTGGAAGTACATGGGAACCAACAACACCATGGAGCTTTACTACAATTAATCCTGCCATGCCTTATTTACAAACACCTGCTAATAATTCAGTTATTTCAGCAGATAATATTACATTTTCGTGGTTTACAGGTTTAGCAGGTTTACAATATACTTTAGAAGTGTCAACTACTTCTGATATGCAAAACTTAGTTCCCGCTGCAACTACAACAACTACAGATGCATATGTAACATTAAACACTTCTATCTTTAACACTGGAACAGATTACTGGTGGAGAGTAACATCCAAAACTTTAGGCGGTGTAATTATTAATTATTCTAATGTCTGGAAATTTACTATTGCAGGTTTACCGCAACCTATTATATCATATCCCAAAAATGGTGTAAGCATTTATAACAATCCACCAAATTTATATTGGTATTTACTTGGGTACAATTCAAAAGTTACAAGCTTTAGAGTTAAGTATAGTACTACTTCTGGTACATATACAGTACCATTAGGAACAACAGATACTACAGAAGGATATTTTGATACAGGCAATCCCTATTGGTTCACAAATATTCCAGTTGCATTAACTCCAGGTCAAACGTATTACTGGAAAGTAGCATCAAGTGATGGAACTTATGAATCAACTTATTCTTCAGAAGAAAGTTTTGTTGTTTATGGTACATTAACATTTTTAGTTTGTTATCCAAGTTATCCAATATTAGGCGCTACAGTTGATGCTCAACCTACATTTTATTGGTATACAAACGTTTTTGCACCTTTGTTATACTTCAGATTAGAAATAGATGATGATCCAAATTTTGGTAGTGTCAATTTAACAGTAAACAACATTCCATCAACATCTTATACATTAACTTCTTCTGATTTAACAACACTTAATCCTACATTGGGAGGTACTTATTACTGGCGGGTAAGTGGTGGATTTGCAATGAATACATTTGGTTCACCATCTACTCCAGCAAGTTTTGTTTATCCAACTGTAGTTAATAGCACTGCAAGTGTACCTGTTCCAACTTTAGTTTCACCTGTATTAGGTCAGGTAGTATTTGCAACTAATCCTACTTTAACATGGAGTGCTACTCACACAAATCCATTACAATTTCAAGTTATATATTCAACTGATCCGACATTATCTTCAGGAGTTTTAGCAAATCCGATAGTCCCAATTGCATCTACCCCTTGGGTAAATTCAAGTTCTTATATATTGACAGGATTAACACCCGGAGCAACTTATTATTGGCAGGTAAGAGCAAAAGATGTTGTTACTACAAATACATCAGCATGGTCTTCATTAGGATATTTTACTGTTTCACCCGGAGCTTCCAGTGTTGTACCTTTAGCTGGTAGTCCAATAAATGGTTATCCATTAAATTCAACTAATGTAACTATATCGTGGATAATTCCAGCTCCAAGCGAAAGCAAATTAACTTATGATTTCGAATATGCAGATAATAAAGAATTTGTAAATGCTTATAGAATAACAGGAATATCAGAAAATAAAATTACTCTTGAGGGTCTACAGAAAAATAAAAATTATTACTGGAGAGTTGCTTCAAGGACAGATAAGGGAGAGGTTTCACAATTTTCTGCTCCTGCAGTCTTTAGTACAGGAAGTGTTGTTGGTGTAGAATCTGAAAGTTTACCATTAGCTTTTGAATTATTCCAGAACTATCCAAATCCATTTAATCCAAGCACAACAATAAAATATGTATTGCCAAAAAATTCTTATGTAACATTAAAGATATATGACATGCTTGGAAGAGAGATAAAGACATTGGTAAATAAAGAGCAGAATACAGGCAGCTACGAAGTTCAATGGAATGGAGAGGATAATAATGGAAATAAAGTAGCAAGCGGAACTTATGTTTATAGAATTATTGCAGGAGAGTATACTTTTTCAAAAAAACTGATATTAATGAAATAAGCAAGAATAGAGAGCGGAGGTAAAAATGAAAAAGTTAATGGCATCAATTGTAATTATAGTTTTTTTGGCAGTAATTGGTTTAGCTCTCTATGCTTGCCATGTTACATACTTTTCATAAAATAAAAACTGCCTGAGAAGAAAATATCTTTTCAGGCAGACTTTTTTAATTTGTATGAGGGTGGTAAAATGAAAAAAGTTCTTTTAATAATATTTCTTATTACTATTTCGAATATTTTTGCCGAATCACCAGTAAATAGTTCTACTGGTGTATCAGTTACTCCAAATTTTAGTTTTAATGCTGTGACAGTTCCACCTACTACACATTTACAAGTTTCAACTACTACAGCATTTAATTCTGGTGATTTGGTATTAGATATAAATTTAGCAAATGATTCGAACAGCTATACTTTTAATCCTGCAGATTTAATTAATTCGTTAGCTGGACAATTAAATTTAGACTACAATACAACATATTACTGGCGAATATACGATATTAGTACACCATCTGTAGTTGAACCAGCAGTTCCACTAAATTATTATTCATTTACAACTATTGCACGACCTAATTTATTAACACCAGTTAACTTTGCATCTGGTGTATCAATTACACCAACTTTTACATGGAACTGGCCGGGTGCTGGCAGTCCATCTTATACTTTAGAGATTTCAAAAGATTTAGCTTTTACACAAATAGTCTTTGGTCCAACTCCCGTTAGTTCTCCATATACTTTGAGTGATTTAGATGCACTTGAAAATGGAACAATTTATTATTGGAGAATAACTGCAACTTTAGGCTCAGAATCTTCATCTAGTATTGGGAGATTTAGCACAATAGCTCAGGGTAAAGCTTTACTCCAAAGTCCTGTTGATGGAACAACTATTTCTGGAAATGTAATTAAATTTGAATGGCAGGAACCTTATCAAGGATTAAAATATTCAGTTGAATTAGATGACAATTCAAACTTTACCAGTCAAGTTTCTGGATTCCCAACTTCGCAAAGCTCACTTAATTATTATAATCTACAATTTACCCTTAGTTTATTGCCTGCAGGTACATATTATTGGAGAGTTAAATCATTTACAACAGATGGGAGACTTGTAAGTATCTCTTCTACTTGGACATTTATTATTTCAGGGCCACCAACTGCAATTCCCATTTATCCAATTAATAATGCTATTATTTATACTATTTATCCAACAATTTTCTGGTCTTTAAATAATAATTTTAATAATGCACCAAATTATTGCAGAGTAAGATGGGGAACAGTTTCGGGCGGGCCTTATCCCAATACAAGTATTACAACTCTTAACAATTTTGTTGTTTTATCGGGATTAAATTTAGCAACAACATATTATTATGTCATTGATGTTTCACAAGACCAAACATTTACAACATTCACTACAAGTTCAGAAGAGAGTTTTGCAATTTTATTTTCATCATTAGCAAGCGTTCCAATTTATCAAACTTATCCTACTACTGGTACAATAGTTTATACATTAACACCAACATTGTATTGGTTTTTAAGCATTCATTTACAAGGTGTTACTTTTGATTTACAGGTTGATGACAGTGGACCAACTTTTCCTTCGCCTGAAATTAATGAAACGGGAATTAATGGTTATAGTTACACTACAAGTCCATTAACTGCCAGTACTACTTACTGGTGGCGGGTAAGAATAAATGGCGGAGGGACATGGTATACACAATCTTTTGATGTAGATGCAAATGCAGTTGTAACTTCATCAAATTATCCCGTAATTCCAACTCCTGTTTATCCAACATCATCTACTGTTGTTTATACTCAAAGTCCAACACTGCAATGGATTGCAAATTCACAAAGCGCTCTTGAATATCAGGTTATATGGTCTTCCGATCCTACTTTAAGCTCGGGTGTGCTTGTAAATACTTCAGCACCTTTAGGAGGTCAATCAGGCTGGCTTGTTTCAAATCAATATTCATTATCTGGGCTTACACCTGGAACAACATATTACTGGCAGGTTCGCTCAAGATTAGTTTCAAATCCTTCAAATGTTTCTAATTTCTCTTCAGTAGCTCAATTTACAGTTTCACCAGGTGCATTGCCAGTTGTTGTTTTGCCAGCTAATCCTATTGCAGGAGCAGAAGTGAGTGATACAAAAATATGTTTATCTTGGATTGTACCTGCACAAAGTTCTTCACCAATGAAGTATGATTTGGAGATTGATGAAAATAAAGATTTTTCTAATCCGCAAATTATTCGAAATATTCATACAACTAATTATATTCTTGAAAACTTAAATCCAAATACAAAATATTATTGGCGTGTACAATCTAAAAACATTGAGGGCGAAAAGTCTAATTATTCTTATATGAGTGAATTTGTAACAGGAAAAGTTACTGAAGTGTCAAGTAAAGAGTTTAATTATTCCTTTAATTTATTCCAGAACTATCCAAATCCATTTAATCCAAGCACAACAATAAAATATGTATTGCCAAAAAATTCTTATGTAACATTAAAGATATATGACATGCTTGGAAGAGAGATAAAGACATTGGTAAATAAAGAGCAGAATACAGGCAGCTACGAAGTTCAATGGAATGGAGAGGATAATAATGGAAATAAAGTAGCAAGCGGAACTTATGTTTATAGAATTATTGCAGGAGATTACGTCTCATCAAAGAAATTAATATTGATTAAATGACGAATTAATAAGTATTTCTTAAAAAATTCTCTTAACTCTAATTTTATATCCGTGTTATCATAAAAAATGGTAACACGGATTTTTTTATCCCAAAAGTTCGATAATGAATTTTTTTATAATTATTATTGTTTTTGCTTAAAAAATTTACTCTTCAGTAATTCTTCAAAATGAGGGAGGTTTATTATGGCAAAAAATTACATTTCTAATAAAGATGAAACTATAAGATTATTTAACAATGACATTCTCGAAGCATTATCAAGAGTTCATTGGTCTGTACCATTGGGGATTTATGTTCCGGTTGTTTTATATTTTCTTTACAGAACTTTTTTTATTTTTTTATTTTCATTATATGAATTTGCAAAATGGTTTATCATTGGTGTAATTGTATGGACATTTACTGAATATATACTTCATAGATTTGTGTTTCATTATCAACCAAAAAGCGAATGGGGTGAAAAAATTCATTTTATAATTCATGGTGTACACCATGCTTATCCAAAAGATTCGAAAAGACTTGTAATGCCTCCATCTGTAAGTATACCTCTTGCTATATTATTTTTTATTTTATTTGTTAATCTAATAGGCAGCAGAAATGTTAATCCTTTCTTTGCTGGATTCTTAATTGGTTATCTTTTTTATGATATGACACATTATGCGGTTCATCATTTTAATATGCATAATAAATTATGGCTGGCAATTAAGAATCATCATATGAAACATCATTATAAAGATTCCACTAAAGGTTTTGGTGTAAGTCAACCAACATGGGATTATATTTTTGGTACAAGTTTCCCAAAAAAAGAAAAAAGTAATGTTATATAATCGAGAATTTAAAATTTATCTGAGTTGCAAATAAAACCTAATACTTTATATTTTCATTTGTAACTTAATTTTTTCATCTATCTTTCATGTAAAACAATTATTTTAGTATTGAATAAAATTAAAAACTTGATGAGCTTAAAAACTATAATTTCATTATTAATCATACTAATAGATATAATCCCTAACTGCTCAAGTAAACTTAATGCCGAAACTGATTTTTATATTCGATTAAATCAAATTGGATTTTTACCTAATGACATTAAAACTGCTATTGTTTTCTCAAAATTTAAACTTGATAACGATGAAGTACTTATAAAAGAAATTAATACAGGTAAAGTAATTTTCAAAACTAATCTGCAGGCTTTATCAAATAATTTTGGCAATTTTCCCTACACTTATAAGATTGATTTTTCTAAATTGAGAAATGAAGGAGAATTTGAAATTCTTGTCAATGAAAGAAAATCTTATTCGTTTAGAATTGGAAAAGATATTTATGATAATATTACTTCTTCATTATTAGAATTTTTCAAAGTGCAGAGATGCGGCTATACAAATCCATTGCTTCATGATGTATGTCATATTGCTGATGCTACTAGTATTATTGATGGAAAAAATTTACTTATTAAAAATGTTGATGTTACTGGAGGATGGCACGACGCAGGAGATTATATAAAATTTTTAAACACTACAGCTTTTTCTACTTACATGCTTTTATTCTCTTATGAGTTTGATACTCAAAAATTCGGATTTGATAATGATAAAAATGGTTTGCCTGATATTCTTGAAGAAGCTAAAGTAGGACTCGATTGGCTTCTGAGATGTAATTATGAAGGGAAAAAATTTATTACTCAAGTACAAGATTTGAAAGACCATGATTCAGAATGGAGAATGCCAGAAAATGATAAATATGCTTACGATAGACCAGCATTTTTGGGGGTAGGAAAAAATTTAATCGGGATTTATTCTGCAACTTTGGCTCTTGCATCAAGAATATGGAAAGAAAAATTTCAGTATTATGAATTTGCTGATAAATGTTTGAAAACTGCAATACATTTTTACTCAATTAGAAATTCTGTCCCTAACATTGACAGCAGTGGTTCGGGGATGTACATAGATAGTGATTTCAACGGGAAATTAGCACTTGCAGCGCTTGAATTATTTATTACTACGAATAATAAAAACTATTATTATGATGCTGTTAATTATGCAGATTCAGCAAAAAATAATTTCTGGTGGAGCTGGGGAGATATAAATCCTTTAGTTCATTATAAACTTGCAAAATACGATAATCGTTATCTTGAATTACTAAAAAATAATCTTGATGAATTTAATAAGTCAAAAAGTAAAAATACATTTGGATTAGCAATACAATTGAATTGGGGAAGCAATAATACATTGCTTGGTATAACTTTGCAAAATATATTATGGAAAAAATTAACAAATGATACTTCATTTGATACTTTAGCAGTATACCAGAGAGATTTTATACTTGGAAGAAATCCATGGGGAATTAGTTTTATTTTCGGTTACGGTAAAAATTATGCTAAGAATTTTCATCATCAAATATCATATTTCAAAAAAAAATTGCCCGGAGGATTTGCTGCAGGTCCAGTTCCTAAAAAATTATTGAATGACTTTAAAATTCAATTTGAGGAAAGTGATTCATATTCATTATTTCAAACTGATGAAATTTATTACAGAGATGATAGATACGATTACATTACGAATGAACCAACAATTACAGCTAATGCCACAGCAATATTTGTGTTTGGTAATATGAAAAATTAAAATATAGTTTGTATTAAAATGGTGCAGCTATTTCATTTTAAGAAAAATAATTTCAGCGCATGTTCATTTTTAGATTATAATTAATATTTTTATTGGCATGTAAATTGGCAATTAATAAAAAAAATAGGATTTGTTATGCTCGGTTCAGTTAAAAAAGTTTCGTCTGGATTTTCTTTTATTGATAAAAATTGGGGAGGTGTTTACAGGGGAGGCAGTTATTTATTAATAGGTCCAAGGAAATCTGGCAGAACATTAATTGGTTTACAGTTTGCACTTGAAACTGCAAGAAGTGGGGAAACATGTGTTTATTTTACAATAATGCGACCCAAAGATTTAATGATACAGGCTGCATCTATAAATTTTGATATACAATCATATATGAATCAAAACCTGATTATTGTAGTAAGAGTGGCTCCGCCAAATGAAGTTTATGATATGTATAATCCTGATGATTATCTTGTAGAATATTTTAATGATATACTTACAGTAATAAATCAATATAATCCTACAAGAATTATTTTTGATGAATTAACTCCTTTTGTTGGTTTTAGAAATTTAGATTATTTACGAAATACATTTCTTCATACAGTTGAAGCTATTGAAGAAAGAGATATTACCAGTCTTTTTATAATCAGTGAACCTGCTACACAAAAAGCTCATTCTATTGTGGAAGGATTATCTCAATTTGTAACTGGGATAATACAACTAAAAAAAGAAACAGGTAGTGAAAGATTTCATGGTGGAATAGTAACAATTATACCTAATGTTGGTCATACCGAAGGTGAATTTAGTGCAGAATACAGAATTGTTCCAAATAAAGGGGTATCTACTGATTTTGCAAAAGAAACTTATCCAACTGAAGAATACGATAATATTTATACTAAAACAAGAACCAGAAATTTTACAACACCTACAAAAGTTGAATTTCCAACTGAACCTTATGCATTTTCTAATATCTATAATTATCAAGATTTTTTATTAATACTAAACAATCAAATTGCTCTATATAAAAGTACTGGTCAAACATTTAATTTAGTATCCTTTAGATTGGACCCTGTTGCACAGGTAAGGGGATTATTGTCTATTAATCAGTTACAAAATGCTATAAGATTATCAACAAGTAAAAGAGATAAAATTTGTGTTATTGAAAATAAAGTTCTTGTTCTTTTAGTAAGAGGAAGTTTAAAAGGTGTTGTAGATTTAATTACAAATGTACAAAATAATTTGCCCAGCAAAGATCCTACTTATTTAAATGCTGTTCTTGATTATATTACAATATTTAATACAACAATTGATGAAAGATTTGAAAATGCAGAATCGATGATGGAATATGTTCTATCTGCTGAGACATCTTCAGCACATGCTTACCAGCCGCTAAATAAATTTATAGGGTAATGATTTACCGTGCAAAAATATTTTTAACTGTTATATTCTTATTCTCTTCAATTTTATATCCTCAAATAAAATCTGATGGCATTAAACGTCAAGCTTTATTTTTAATGAGCGAAGGAAGATATGGCGAAGCAATTGACCAATTGAATAAGTTTATTTCGGCAAATCCACAACTTGCAGAAGGTTATCATCTGCGCGGACTGTGCTATGAAAAAACAATTCAATATCAGTATGCTGTCCTTGATTTGAGAAGAGCAGAAAGACTTGACCCAAAGAATGAACAAATAAAAAAAGATTTAAATAGAGTTATTGCAATCTGGCATCAACAACTTTATCAAAAGATTGAAGGTTACAAGAGAGACATTGCAATAGACCCAAAATATCCTTTTAATTATCTTGAAATAGGTAAAGCTTTTAGATGGCTTGAAGAGTGGGATAATGCTGAACTATGGTATGATGAATATTTGAAAAGAGATGATAATGCTTCACCTGATGAAATAATAAGATATACTGAAATTCTTGCTAAAACAGGGTCTATTTCAAAAGGTGAGAAAATTTTAAAAAAATATGTTGAACGTTATCCAGACGACTGGAGATTATGGAGCCGATATGGATATTTTACACTCTGGATGGGTAAATATAAAATTGCAGAAAATGCTTTTCAAAAAGCTCTTGAAATAAAACCTTATTTTAAAGAAGCTCAAGATGGTCTGGATATAACTCGCAATCAGGCTTATCTGCTTCAATATCAACCAAGGTCATTTGAATATGTATATCCCATCGATAGATATTATAGAGAACTAAAACAAAATCCAAACAATGATAAAGTTAGATTTGCTTTGGTCAAGGAATTAATTGCTGCTAATCGTTATGAAGAAGCCTTTCAGCAACTTCAATATCTTCAAAATAAATATTCTGATGATGAAGAATTTAAAACACTTTATCAGAAAATTACTTCATATCGTGACAGCACCTTTAATTCGAATGTAGAACTTTATACAGGGATGCTTAAAGAAAATCCTAATAATAAAGAAATTGTTATTAAACTTGCAGAAACTTATGCAAATCTTCTTTATTATGATAATGCAATCGAAATACTAACCGAATATCTTAATGACAAACCTGAAAACGAAGATCTTGATGTTCGTTTCTTATATGCAAAATATTGTGCATGGAATTACGAATGGGAAAAAGCTATTGCTCAAATAAATAAACTTTTAGAACTTGACCCGGAAAATCTGGATTATCAATTATTAAGAGCTCAAATAGCTGTGTGGACAGTTCTTGATTTAGATCTAGCTGAAAAATATTTACTAAATGTAATTAAATATAGACCTAAAGAGTTGCCAGCATATTTATCACTTGTTTCTTTGTATTCATGGAAAAAAAATTTTCCTGAAGCAAAAAAATATCTTGATATAGCAAAACAAATAGACCCCAACAATCCAGAAGTTATTAGTTCAGAAAGTAATTATGAACTTCATTTATCTGCTTACGAAGAAACTAAAATATTCGAAATTCGTGCAGAGGCAGAAAAACTTTTTATGGAAGGAAACTGCAATGATGCAAAAACTAAATATGAAGAATATTTTTCTAAAAGAACTGGACCGTCAAGAGATGAATTAATTCAATATGCGAACATTTTAACTTGTACTGAAGATTACCCAAAAACAATTGAGATTTATGATAAATTACTTTCGGAAGAATTTGATTTTAAAATTGCTCTTCAGCGAATAAATGCTATTTATCTAAGTAAAGACAGTTTGAAAGCAGTTGAAGAATTAAATAAGCTAAGCAAAAATGATTCAAGAGATATTGAAACTAAAATGGATTTAGCAAATGCCTATAGTATGGTAGGACTTCCTTTTAAAGCAGATTCAATTTATCAGTCGCTGAAAGACAGTCTGAAAACTCCTGAAGCATTAAATCTTCTTAATGAAAAACTTATAATTTTGGGAAGTTCTTATATAAGAACAAAACAGTTAGACAGAGCTGAAAAAATATTCAATGAGTTATTGAAAAAAACAGATGACACAGAAATGATAAAGAAGATAAACCAGCAAAGATTATATCTTGCTGATGCATATGCTATACAAAATAGATGGGGTAAAGCAGAAGATATTTATGATGAATTGCTTGATGCTGCAAAAGATTCTTCGGACATTAAAATTATTCAGCAACGTTTGAGCTGGATTCCTCCATATGGTTTTAAAAAAGGAATTTATTTCATTAAAAATATTTTACTTCCGACAAATATTGGCATTTCACCATTTTTTAATTTTTATGGAGATAATCAAAGCTTTAGATTATGGAATCATGGATTGAATTTGGATGGTGGATTTGTTGGGTTTATAAGTCTTGGCGGCTCTTATAATAATGTAAGAATAAATAATAAAATAGAAACAAAAGATTTTACTCAGTGGAAAGGAATTTTAT
>CAZNFW010000069.1:0-11717 GCA_964572725.1 uncultured Melioribacter sp. | reverse complement strand
AGCACAGAAATTTTATTTGTTCGATTTTACTTTTTCTTTCTTGATAAAGCAAAGCCTCCAAAACCACCGACAATAGCAATATAAAAACCAAAGTCGTACCACCAGCCAGTATTATTAACTTCATAAACTCTTATATTTTTATTAAACAAGCCCCATACTAAAGTTACAGGAGCAATCCATCCATGCCATACACCTGAAAAAAATCCAGCTTTTCTTTCTTCATTAAAAGTTCCGCTGCCGGGTACACAGGAAGAAAGAAAAATGCTTATTGTAATTACTAAGACTAATAAAAATTTTTTCATAAACTACTCCATTAATATTTTGTTAAAATTTGTTCTGACATAAATATTGTATTTTTAATTCATTTCTTAAAAACACGGCATCTATTCGTATTTTAATTTTGATAAATCATAAAGCAACTTATTAATTGCATTTAAATTGCTGTTATAACTTGTTGTAAAAATATTTTTTCTGATTTTTTACCAAAATTAAAAATTATTAAAGTCATTTTTAGTAATTATTACCATGTATTTTCATAAGCATATTTTATTAATTTTCAAAATACTGTTTAATATTAAAATCTTCATCTTTATTTAATGCATTTAATACAAATTTTATTTGAAAGTAACCGTATTTGTTGGGGTCGTTTCCAATTTGTTTATAATTCGAATTGAAGTATTCTGATTCTGATAAATTACCAAATTCAATCTTCGGCAAAATTTCTAAAACGTGAGACAGTGATTCCTTTATAAAATTTAATCTTTCGATATTCTCAGGATTCTTTCTGAAAAATGTAACCGCAACTTCATTTGCTTCTTTTTCACATTGATATGGATTTTGGTCATGAATTTTTGGACTAATATAGTGACCCAGTTCATGCGCAATAAAAAACCAGTTGAACATTAAGTTAAAGTGTTCTTCTGCATTATCTCCCCACCATGATTTGAAAATTTCTTTTTGTTCATTTGTTAAGTCTTTCCAGTAAGATACTATAATAACATTATTTGGTTTATCTAATTTTATCATAAATGGTTCGGTTTGAACTTTTATTCCAGGCACAGAAGACATGCGACATCCTTCATTTTTAACAAATTCATTGAATTCTACGATAACTTGTATCGCATCTGATTTCAATTCGTCTTTAGTTTCATACTTTTTAAGAAATGAATTTTGACAAAAAACAATATTTGTCATTAAAAATAAAAAATAAATTATAATTCTCTTGCTTTTTTTAATTACAAATTCATAATTATAACAGAAGAAAATTTTGTTGATAAGATTTTTTGTGGTTTCCATAATTAACTCTCATTAAATTTGTCGTTATAGTATATATCCATTAGTTCAAATAATATTCATTCTTCAATTCAATTGTTTTCAATAAAAGCCAGTTATTTGGATCAAGCAAAATTTTAACTGGTTTTTCCTTTGATTCAAAAGTAAAAATCATTTGTTTGTCGGTTACATTTACTTTTTTTATTTCTAAACCTGTATCTGTTTTAATGCCAATTTCTAATGGGAAATTGTAAATGTTTTCCATTTGTTTTAAAATGCACTTTATCGAATAACAATTTTTATTATGACTTATTTCTGATTGAATTGATATGATTGGCACACCTTTTCTTTCCAGCCATTCATTTTTCCACCATTTTAAATTCTGTTTGCATCCTTCTTCGAGTGCAGCAATAAATTCATCAATTGTAAATGTGCGGAACATGAATCTCTGAAATATTAATTTCATTGCATCTGCGAAATTTTTATCACCAACCGCATAACGAAGTACATGCATAAGCCAAGGATATTTACCGTGAATTATTTCCTGCGGAGTATTTCCTGTAAGTTCATAATAAAGTACATCTTCATTTGTTTGCAATGTTAAATATTTATTCCGGAAGTACTGAAAAATTTTTGGAATAGGTTTTTGATATTTTTCATCATATAGAAATTCTGCATAATCACCAAAACCTTCAGTCCATTGAAAACTGCCTGGACCTTCACCTCGAATTGTGTAAAACCACCACAAAAGTGCTGTTTCGTGAGCATCAAATCCTGTAGTTGTAAATTCTTTTTCAAGATAATCAGGATTATAACTTACAAATCCCGGGAAAGCACGCCTTGCATAAATTCCGTCGAGATTAATAAAACTGAACTGGTCAAAAGGATAAGGGCAGTAAGTTTCCGAATAGAATTTTAAAATTTCACTGCTTGTTTTGAAAATCTGTTCTGAAAATTTTTGACATTCAGGATAGAGAAGTGTCTGCATTTGTATCCCATTAATTTTTCTTTTTGTTACAATCCATCTCGAATCTGCAAACACAGAAAAACATACAGCTAAATTTTTTGTTTTGAAAGTATATTCAATATTATTACCAGATTTTTTTGTTGTTAATAATTTACCTGGAGCAATTACATGAAAATTTTCAGGAAGAATAATTGTAGTCTTTACCTTTGCCCAGTGATTGTAATCGATTGGATAAAATTTATCAGACCATATAAGAAAAAGACTTGAATCATTAATTATATCTCTATCTTCGCTGTCACTTTTTCCAATTATTCCTTCTGTTTCGATAATAAATGAAATTTGTTTTTCAGGTTTCTGTAGAACTATAACTATCCATCCGTTTTCTCTTTTATAGTCAATGTTCGATAAATTTGACTTAACATTTATAGTTTTATAATGATTGTTAATTCCAAAATAAAATGTGTCCTGCAGAGCTGGATTTTTAATATTAATCTTTGTTGATATGTAAATACTTTTAGTTGAAAAATTGGGTTTAATAAACAATTCGTATTGTTCGATACTATATGATTTTTCTTTCGCAAAAAGACCAGAACCATTCATTATCAAACAAAATAAAAAGAAAGTCATTGTTCTTTTGAATAATTTTTTATTTATCATGTTGTGCTCAATAAATATTATTCTTAGTTATTATTTGTGTCTGATTATGATTAATTGTTATTCAAGAAACTGATTGTGTTCTAAACTTTAGACTAAGAAATCCTTAAAAAGTTACTGCATCATAAATAAAACCAAAATTAACTGGTTGAAATTAATTTTGATATCATTAAATAATTTTAGAAATGAGGTTTTATTAACGGTTGGGTTTATAGAAAATGATAAAAAAATTTAGAAACTCTCGATGAGAAAAGAAATTGATTTATCAATTGTGATAGTTATAACACAAAGTTGACTATACTTTTAGCAGAAAGAGTATTACAATAAAAAATTTCCCTTGTATATCGTTCATCAATTCAAATAAATACAATTATTTAATTTTACTTAAAATATTCTTTTTATATTCTTCTCTGAAAATTCCTTCAGCATTGCTTTTGTAATTAAGAATATTAATACCCATTTCATGCAGTCTTTTTTCTGTTGTATTAATTCTGTCAATTGGGTCAGGATGTGTAGAAAGAAAAGTTGCAATTTTTGAACTTGTTTTTGAAACTAATCCATCATCTCTAAGTTTTTCAAAAAAGAATTTTACCGCACCGGGATAAAATTTTGTAGATCTTAAATATTTGATTGAGTATTCATCACTTTCATCTTCATTAGCTCTGCTGTTTGCAAGAAGTGCGAGACCGGAAAATAAATTTGCAGTCAATTCAGCTAACTGGGATGGATTTTCACCAAGTGCAATACTTAGAATAATTGATATTCCATATGAAGCTGTTATTCTTTGTGTTGCATGTCTTCTTTCAACATGAGCAATTTCATGACCAATTACACCGGCTAATGCAGCTTCAGAATCAAGATATTTTAGTAATCCTGTGTATAAATAAATATATCCGCCCGGCACTGCAAATGCATTTAGTATAGTGTCGTTCTTAATTATTTCAATTTGATAA
Source organism: uncultured Melioribacter sp. (assembly GCA_964572725.1). GTDB lineage: Bacteria > Bacteroidota > Ignavibacteria > Ignavibacteriales > Melioribacteraceae > Rosettibacter. The sequence goes on along the minus strand of CAZNFW010000069.1, from coordinate 7,871 downwards.
TTATATAAGTCACGCTTTTTAATTTCAGGTGATTTTAATATTTCGCGGAAAATATTTTTATCAATGTATTCTTTTACTTCTTGATTATCATAAATGGGATATTCTTTTGTATTCTTTCTAATTTCCGCATCGAACTGTTTGCCTAAATTAACTTCATCATTATCTGAGAATATATTAATTCCGGTTGAGCATGCAGAAATAAAAATTATTGTAAGTATCCAGATTTTAATTTTTTTTACTTTCATAATTTTATTCTCACTGATTTGCTGTTTTAAATTTTCTCTTTAGCAGATAAATAAAAACAGGGGCCCCAATTAATGCAGTAATAGCACCAACTGGTAATTCTGCAGGAGCTATTATTGTCCTTGCAATTGTATCTGCAATAGTTAAGTATAATGCCCCGATGAAAAATGACGAGACAAATACAATTCGGTTATCAATGCCAAAAATTATTCTGCATATATGTGGAATTATTAATCCAACAAATCCAATAATTCCGCTTACAGAAACAAGAGTTCCAACCATTATGCTTGTTAGAATGTAAGAAGAATTTTTAAGAAGTTTTGTATTAATTCCAAGTTGTTTTGCATAATCTGAACCAAGACTAATAACATTAAATTTGTTTGAGAGAAGAATTAAGATTACTGAAGTTAAAATTGTAACCGGAAGAACAAAAATCAGATTGCTTTTTTCTGCTAATGATAAATTACCTATCAACCAGAATATTGCTGTTCTGAGAGAATCGTTCATTAAAGTCATCATTAATAGAATTGCAGCAGAGAAAAAAGCACCAACCATAATCCCGGAAAGTAAGAGAACATTTGGTTCAAGTTCACCAAATCTTTTTCCTAAGATGAAAACTATTAACATAACAGACAGAGCCCCTGCAAAAGCAAGGAATTGAGTTCCTATAAAAGATAATCCCAAAATAAAAGAAAGAATTGCACCAAATGTTCCTCCGCTCGAAATGCCGAGAATATAAGGTTCAGCCAGAGGATTCATCAATAAAGATTGAAATACTGCACCTGCTATTGATAAGCCTCCTCCAACCATAATTGCATAAAGAATTCGGGGTAATCTTATTTCCAGGATTATCTGGGATAAATAATTTTCATTGTGATAAAAGAGAATCGAAAAAATATCAAAAATATTAATCTTTACACTTCCTATTGATAAACAAATTAACGATGTAATTAACAAAATAAAAGATAATATAAGAATTCGAAAAATAAATCCGCGAATAGTTAATCTTGAAGTTGTTTCCATAGTTCATCTAAAAGTTCTTGAATGCCAAATCCACTTATTGCAGAAAAAACAACAACAGGAATGTTATCATCAATTTTTTTCTTTTTAATTTTTTTGATTGCTGCTTCATCTACCAGATCTGCTTTAGAAAATCCAATAATACGCTTCTTTTTGCTTAAGACTTTAGAATATTTTTCAAGTTCACTTATCAATGTTTTATAATCTTTTTGATGATTTTCAGATGTAATATCAATCATGATTAACAAAATTTTTGTTCTTTCGATATGACGCAAAAATTTTAATCCAAGACCTTTGCCTTTGTGAGCTCCTTCAATTATTCCCGGAATATCTGCAACAGTAAAGCTCTGGAAATCTTTATAACGGACAATTCCAAGATTTGGTTCGAGTGTGGTAAAAGGATAATCTGCTATTTTTGGTTTTGCTTCTGATATAACAGAAATCAGAGTTGATTTGCCAGCATTTGGAAACCCGACTAAACCAACATCCGCAATTAACTTCAATTCAAGTATTAAATTTTTTTCTTCGCCTTCTTTACCCGGTTCTGCATAGCGGGGAGTTTGATTTGTTGGAGTTGCAAAGTATGCATTTCCCTTTCCACCTTTGCCACCTTTTGCAGCAATATAAGTTCTTCCATCTTTGTCGAGGTCGTAAAGAATTTCTTCAGTTTCTGCATCTTTAATTACAGTTCCTACAGGTACTTTAATAAAAACGTCTTTGCCATTTTTTCCATCTTTTAGGGAAGAGCCGCCGGGATGTCCGTTTTGTGCTATATATTTTCTTTTGTATCGAACATCGAGGAGTGTATTTAAATTTTTATCAGCAATTAAAATTACATTGCCGCCATTACCACCGTTGCCACCTGCCGGCCCGCCTTTTGGAACATATTTTTCTCTTCTAAATGCAACGGCTCCGTTACCGCCTTTACCGGCTTTTACATAAATTTTTGCATAATCAATAAACATATTATTGTGAGCTCTTAAAATATTCCGAGATAATTGCTTTGAATTGCACTGCTTCTTTTGAATTGGAACTGAGATTACGATTTAAAAGTGCATTATCAATAATTTGATTGGCTTCTTCAATTGAATTGCAATTTGATATCATTTCAAGAGTATTAGAGAAATCTTCAATGTCATAATCAAAAACAGTCTCAATTATTTTTGTTATTTCTTTGTCCTCTAAAAGTTCATTAATATTAATTGACTTTGTATTTTTCCTCTCTTCTTCTTGTAGTTTTCTTTCAATGTTTTCCTCAGTATCAGGCTTATGACTTTTTTCAACTTCTGAAAAAGTGGTCTCATCAGAAATTTTGAAAATAGATTCAAGTGTATCGTGATTGTCAGATTCTTCTTCGGCTGTATTATTTTCGTCATCAAATTTTTCTTCTTCATTTAATAATTCTTCTTGTTCATCTTTTATCACATTTTTATTATCAAAAAATTTAGTTGTGATTGTAACTTCTTCTTCTGAAATAGATTCATCTTCTTGTACCTCATCTTCTTTCTGTATCTCATCTTCTTCCTGTTTCTTTATCTCTTCTTCTGATTCGTCAATAGGTTCAATTTCGTTGTCTTTGTCAACTCTTATTCTAAATTTTTTTGGTTTGTAAGTTACTTTTATTTCATCTTCATTTTTTTCAGCTTCGGATAAGTCTTCGCTTTTTAATTCTTGAGTATTCTGGATGTGCTCACTTTGTTCGTTAGATTCTTGTTCAAAACTAACTTCTGTTGCATCTGATTCAGTGATTTCTTCCTCACTAAATTCGTCTTCATAGGTATCTTTTTCTAGTGTTTTAATATTAATTTCGTCTATGGGTTCAATTTGTTCTTCAACCGTTTCAGACTGCAGTTGTTCGGTTTCTTCAAATTGTTGTTCTTCAGTTAATACTGCATTGAATTCTTTTTGCAGATCATTTATGCTGCATTTGATTGAAGGATTATCACCGAATACAATTCTGATTCTTTTTAAATGCTGTTCTAAGTTTTTCTCTTCAAGAAAAAGTTCTATTGCCTGAAGTGGAATTTTATTTTTTTGAAGCTCACCGATATTGAAAAAATCTGCCATCGAATTAAGAGCAGTTGATAAAATATTATTAAGATTGGTTTCGATACCTATTTTATCAATTTTATCAAGAAGTTCTTCGAATTCCTGAAGATTCAAAGAAAGAATTTTTTTCGAATTAATGTATGAAATCAAAATTTTTTTTAGGTAATTGTAGTAATAGACATAATTTAATATTTGTTTGATTTCTCCTGAAGTTCTGTGTTCACCTTCGTCGTAAATGAATTTTTTAAGTGTCCATTTAGGCCGGACAAGATAATTGATTGTAAAAGAAGAAGCGTGAAGAATTAATTTTGAGATATATTCAAAAGAAAGTCTTTTTGTTTTTTTAATTTCATCATTGATAAGTGAAAAGTAATAAGCAATTTTTTCTCCTGAGTAATCGAATATAGAATCTTTAAGAAGTTTTTGTCTATCTTCAAAAATAATATAATCAATTTCGGCGGAGATATAATTTAATATTGCAGGATGTAAATCTAATGCAGATAATTGTTCGAACGTAAAATAAGGACCAAGTTTATTAACTTTATTGAGATTGAAGTCATAAATAAATTTTATCTCTCGTTCGAACATAATTGAATTGAGTTCCTCGGAAAAATTTCACAAAATATTTGATTAATATTATAAAGTATCTCAATAATACCAAAAAGGTTAAAAAAAATCCCGACAAAATTTGCCGGGATTTATTAATGCCTAAACTTCCACTTCATCTGATTTTAATTTAGCCATAACATATTCGCGATTGATTCGAGCAATATTTCTAATTGAAATTCCTTTTGGGCACTCAGCTTCACATGCATAAGTGTTTGAACAAGCACCAAATCCTAATTCATCCATTTTCTTTACCATTGCTTGAACTCTTCTGTAACGTTCGGGTTGACCTTGAGGCAGCAATGCAAGATGAGAAACTTTGGCACTAACAAACAGCATTGCAGAAGCATTTTTACATGCAGCAACACAGGCTCCGCAACCTATACATGAAGCAGAATCCATTGCTTCTGAAGCTATATCTTTTGGAATTGGAATTGCATTTCCATCAGGTGCACTTCCTGTATTAACAGAAATAAATCCACCGGCTTCCATAATTCTATCCAGAGCAGAACGGTCAACAATTAAATCTTTTATTACAGGAAATGCTTTAGCTCTGAACGGTTCAACCCAGATTGTATCCCCGTCTTTAAAATTTCTCATATGTAATTGACATGTAGCAATTCTGGGAATTGGTCCATGAGGATGCCCATTAATTACAAGTCCACAGGTTCCACATATTCCTTCACGGCAATCACTTTCGAAAGCAATTGGTTCTAAATTTTTGCTTTCGAGTTCATTATTTAATTCATCAAGCATTTCAAGGAATGAAGAATCGGGTGAAACAGAAACTTTATATTCCACAAAACTCCCGGCAGCATTTGGACCGGGTTGACGCCATATTTTTAAAGTAAGGTTCAATTTTTTTTCGTTCATTTTTTTACCCCTTAATTCCAAACTTTATTTTAATTACTTATAACTTCTTGTAGCTAATTGTACTGTTTCATATACTAACGGTTCTTTGTTTAATTCCCATTTTCCAACTTCTTTGAATTCCCATGCAGCTACATAGGCAAATTCTTCATCATTTCTTTTAGCTTCACCATCTTCTGTCTGGTATTCTACTCTGAAATGAGCGCCGCAAGATTCATTACGATGCAAAGCATCAACTGCCATCAATTCTGCCAGTTCAAGATAATCTGCAACTCTGCCGGCTCTTTCCAAACATTGATTAACATCATTTGCATTTCCAACAACATTTACATTTTTCCAGAATTCTTCGCGTAATTCACGAATCTCATTAATTGCTTCTTTCAAACCACTTTCACTTCTTGCCATTCCAACTTTATCCCACATTAATCTGCCTAACTGTTTATGAATACTGTCAACAGTTCTTTTTCCTTTAATTGATAAAAGTTTATGGACAAAATCTTCTATTTCTTTTTTGACTTTATCAAATTCAGGATGGTCAGTTTTTATTAGCGCAGGCTTTTCGCTTGCTAAATAATTTCCAATTGTATAAGGAAGAATAAAATAACCATCAGCTAAACCTTGCATCAGAGCACTTGCACCAAGGCGATTTGCACCGTGGTCTGAAAAATTAGCTTCGCCTGCTACGAACAAACCTGGAACGGTACTCATTAAATTGTAATCAACCCAGAGTCCGCCCATTGTGTAATGAGGAGCAGGATAAATTTTCATTGGAACTTCGTAAGGATTTTCGCCGGTAATTGTTTGATAAATTTCGAACAAATTTCCATAGCGTTCTTCTATTACTTTTCTGCCAAGTCTTTTTATTGCATCTCTGAAATCGAGATAAACAGCTTCTTGTCCTTGAGCACCACGGCCTTCATCTACAACTTCTTTAGCAGCTCTTGATGAAATATCGCGTGGCGCAAGATTTCCATATGTTGGATATTTTCTTTCAAGATAATAATCACGCTCTTCTTCAGGTATATCATTTGGATGACGCATATCTCCTTTAAATTTTGAAACCCAGATTCTGCCATCATTACGTAAACTCTCACTCATTAAAGTCAATTTTGATTGAATATCCCCATGCAAAGGCAAACAGGTCGGATGAATCTGAGTAAAACAGGGATTAGCAAAAGCTGCACCTCTTTTATGTGCACGCCATATTGCTGTAGCATTACTATTCATTGCATTTGTAGAGAGGAAGTATACATTTGAATAACCGCCAGTAGCAAGTATTACAGCATGTGCGGAATATTTTTCAATTTCACCTGTTAAAAGATTTCTAACAACAATTCCTCGTGCAACCCCATCGATTACAACAAGGTCGAGCATTTCACGGCGAGTGTAAAGCTTAACCTTTCCTAAATTGATTTGTCTGTTCATTGCGGAATAAGCACCAAGAAGAAGCTGCTGACCTGTCTGACCTTTTGCATAAAAAGTTCTTGATACTAATGCACCGCCGAATGAACGATTATCAAGCATACCGCCATATTCACGGGCGAATGGAACACCTTGAGCTACGCACTGATCGATAATGTTTCCACTAACTTCTGCCAATCTATAAACATTTGCTTCGCGGGCACGAAAATCACCACCTTTAATTGTATCATAAAAAAGTCTATATACAGAATCGCCGTCGTTTTGATAATTTTTAGCTGCGTTTATTCCTCCCTGTGCTGCAATGCTGTGTGCTCTTCTTGCACTATCATGAAATGTAAATACTTTTACATTATATCCAAGTTCTCCTAATGATGCAGCAGCAGAAGCACCCGCAAGTCCTGTCCCTACAACTATAATTTCATATTTCCGTTTGTTTGCAGGACTGACAAGTTTCATATTAAATTTATGATTTTCCCATTTATCCTGAAGAGGTCCTGCTGGAATTTTTGAATCTAATTTTATCATTAGTTACCTCCATAAAAAAATAAAAAGTAAATTGGTATTGATGCAAAGCCAATTACAATAATCAAAGTATAAATTAATCCTAACTTTTGAATTATTGGAAAATATTTTCTATTGTTCCACCCAAAAGTTTGAAATGCACTTTGAAAACCATGCATAAGATGAAATCCAAGAAGAATCATAGCTGCAATATAAAATACAGAATAAATTGGATTTTGAAAGGCTTCGACTACAATTTGATAATAATTATGACTTAATGCTAAAGGATGGCCCAAATTAAAAGAGACCCAAAATGTTCTCAAATGAATAACAAGAAAAATAAAAATTATGCTTCCGCTCCAAATCATGGTGCGCGAAAAAATATCTGTATTTTCTGAAGAAGCATTAATCTTATACTTCACAGGTCGAGCTTTCTTATTTTCATACCATAATCTTATTCCATCATAAATATGAAATACAAAGATTAGGACTAAGATTACTTCAATAACTCGCACTAATGGCTTTATAGTATCAAGATTTTTTACGACTGTATTAAAAAGCCTGGGGCCACCAAAAAGAGAAAGATTATTTATAAGATGAATAATTAAAAATAGCATAAGACAAACCCCGGTTACAGCCATAAGAATTTTTTTACCAATAGAGGAGTTTAATGCATTTAAAAACCAGCCCATTAAAATTCTCCTATATTTTGAACAATGTTTATAAAGTAATTTAATATGGTGAGAGTAGAAATGAAAATTTCCGTACGACTTAGAAGAGTCACCGTTTTACACCAAAAATTATATATGCAATGATTAAGATAAGTTTATTAAATATCTTTTTCAAAAAGAAATTAAAATAATAATTATAGAAAAATAGATTTTACACACTTTGTGTTTGTGTAAATAAAATAATTTTTCGAGAAGAAAATTTTACAGATAAATTTTTCACGGATTTATTTTGTTAATGTAAAATTATTATCTCAAGTTTTTTTTGTTGTACAATTTTTTTACATTGGAAATGTCGTTCTATAAAATTTGCGGTGTCCGTTAGGACTTAAAAGGGAAACCGGTGAAAATCCGGTACTGCCCCGCAACTGTGAGAGATATAAAAGTCGTTTAAAAATATGCCACTGCCTGCCATGAGCAGGTGGGAAGGCT
>CAZNFW010000068.1:0-11829 GCA_964572725.1 uncultured Melioribacter sp. | reverse complement strand
AATTTCTGCGTTTTGGTTTGATTATACAAAAGACATTATTGATAACCATTTGGTTACAATTGATTTTAATGAATTTCCTGTAGAATGTAAGCAATATGCAGATATATTGAAAAATCGTTCAATGATTGTAAAGAAAGCAGAATTAATACCTCTTGAATGTATTGTAAGAGGATACATTACAGGTTCTGGGTGGAATGATTATAAAAAAACGGGTTCAATATGTGGAATTAAACTGCCTGAAGGTTTAATGGAATCAGAAAAATTACCTGAACCAATTTTTACTCCTTCTACAAAAGCTGAAATAGGTCTTCACGACGAAAATATTGATGAAGCTACTGCAATTTCAATTGTTGGCAAAGAGACTTATGATTATATAAAAAATGTTTCAATAAATATTTATAAAAAAGCAGCAGAATATGCACTTCAAAAAGGAATCATAATAGCTGATACAAAAATGGAATTTGGTTATTATGATGGGAAAATTATTTTAATAGATGAATTATTAACACCTGATTCATCAAGATTTTGGCCACTCGAAGAATATGAAAAAGGTCGTCCTCAGAATAGTTTTGATAAACAATATTTAAGAGATTATTTACTGTCAATTAATTTTAATAAAAAACCACCAGCACCGCCTATTCCTGAAAATATAATTTTAAATACAAGTAAAAAATATCAAGAAGCTCTTTATAAACTTACTGGAGAAATTGTGGAATAATGTTTCCTCATCAAATAAAAATTGTCGATAAAGCCTATTTGTATATTAAATGGGATGATAATTTAGAAACAAAAATAAAATTAGCTGACTTAAGATATAATTGTCCTTGTGCTGTTTGTTTAGCAGAAAGAAAAGAAAAAAGTAATTCATACATTCCTATTTTTTCTGATGAACAAATTACGATTCAGGAAATAAAATTAGCAGGAAATTATGCAATTAATATTGTCTGGAAAGATTTTCATAATACAGGAATATATGATTTTGATTATTTAAGAAAATTGTCCATTTAATTTTAAGACTTATCATGATACTCCCAAATCAACTTACAGTATTAAGAATTATTCTTACACCAGTATTTTTATACTTATTTTTGGATGGAGAGCCATTGTCCGTACAAATTTCACTGGGAGTATTCATAATAGCAGCAATTACTGACTGGTATGATGGTTGGCTTGCAAGAAAATTTAATTACATAACTGAATGGGGAAAATTTTTAGATCCATTAGCCGATAAAATTTTAACATCAACTGTATTTCTTGCTTTTGTTTTTGTTGACATTTTAGAATTATGGATGGTAATCTTAATTATTTTAAGGGATATTCTTATTACGTTGCTTAGAATTTATGCTGATTATAAAAAAGTTTCTTTTTCTACAAGTTATTCTGCAAAATGGAAAACATTTTTCCAGATGCTATTTCTTTATTACTTACTGTTAATTTATACTGCAAAAACAGTAAAATGGATTTATGCAGGCAGAGAAAATCTTTTTAATATATTATTACATCAAGACTTAATTTACTATTCAATGCTGGTTATTACTATTTTTACTGTTGTAACTGGTATAACTTATATTTACACAAACAGAATACTTATAAAACAACTTTTTGGAGCGAAAAATTAATACAGTAGAAAAAATACTTGGCTCTGGTTTTTATACTGGTTATTCTAAAAAAGCTACGGGTACCATAGCAAGTTTGTTTGCGTTAATTATATATCTTATCCCAGGTTTTGAAAATCCTACTTTGATGATTGCATTAATTAGTTTTTTTATTATTATTGGCATTGATATAGCAAAAAAATTTGAGAAAATTTATGGCAATGACCCTAAAGAGTTTACACTTGATGAAATTATAGGCACATGGATTTCTTTGTTGTTCATTCCAAAGAAAATATGGTATTTAGTAATAGCTTTTTTTATATGGAGATTTATGGATATAATAAAACCATTTCCAATAAAAAAACTTGAATTAATAAAAAATGGTTGGGGAGTAGTTCTGGATGATGTTTTAGCAGGCATTTATACTTTTTTGATTATTCAATTATCAATTGATCTGATTAATAGAATATTTTAATTACTAACATAGATAAAATTATGAATGCGTACATAATTACAATCGGTGATGAAATTCTTATTGGACAGGTAGTTAATACAAATGCAGCTTATATTGGAGAACAACTTGTAAAGAATGGAATTAAAGTAATTGGCTCAAGCGTAATTCCTGACGATGAAGATAAAATTATTAAAGAGTTTAAAAGAATATTTAAAATTTCTGACTTAATAATTGTAACAGGTGGACTTGGTCCAACACACGATGATGTAACAAAAAAATGTATTGTTAATTTTTTTGAAACAGAACTCGTTATGAACGAAGAAGTATTGAGTGATATAAAAAAATTCTTTGAAGTAAGAGGAAGAGAATTAACTAAAATTAACGAAGAACAGGCTCTCATTCCTAAAATTGCTGAACCTTTAAGAAATTCACGTGGTACTGCACCGGGAATCTGGATTGAAAAGGAGAATAAAATTTTTATTGCAATGCCAGGTGTCCCTTATGAAATGAAAAATATGATGGAATTTTATGTGATTCCAAAATTAATCTCTTGGAGAGAGAAAAATTTATCTGAAAAGAAACAAAAAAGTATTTACATTCTTACCCGCAATTTGCTTACTACTGGGATACCAGAATCTACATTGTTTTCCAGACTTGGAAATATTGAAGAATTATTAAGTGGGGCAAAACTTGCTTTTTTGCCAAATCAATTTGGTGTTAGGTTAAGAATTACAGTTGAAGATAGTAATCAAGAAAAAGCCTTATCTAAACTTGAAGAAATTGAACAAAAAATTAGAAGTATTGTTGGAAAATATATTTATGGAAGAGACGATGATAGCCTTGAAGGAGTTGTTGCTAAGTTATTAATTGACAGAGGCTTAAAATTATCAGTTGCAGAATCTTGTACCGGTGGTTTAATTGCAAATCGTCTTACAAATATAAGCGGCAGCAGTTTATTTTTTGAAAGAGGTATAGTAGCATACAGTAATGCAGCTAAAGTAGAATTACTAAAAGTTGATGAAGATATAATTGTTAAATATGGTGCTGTGAGTCTGGAAGTAGCCAGACAAATGGCAGAAGGAATTAAATCTATCAGCGGGACAGATATCGGATTATCAACTACTGGTATAATGGGACCAACGGGAGCAACATCTATTAAACCTGTTGGACTTGTTTATATCGGAATTTGTGACGATAAAATTTGCACAGCAAAAGAATTTCGATTTGGAGATGATAGATTATCGAACAAGGATAGAACTTCTCAAGCAGCACTGGAAATGTTAAGAAGATATTTGCTTGGAATTAACTACGATGATTAGAACATTTATAGCATTAGAAATACCAGAACAGGAATTAAAAAAAATAATTGATATAAAAAACAATTACATTAATGATAATAATAAAATTAAATGGGAACCTGTAAATAAATTACATCTTACTTTGAAATTTCTAGGCGATACAGATGATAACATTGTTCCCGATATTATTTCAGAATTAGAAAAAGTAATTGAACATTATAGAGAATTTGATTTGGCATTTGATAAATTTGGTTTATTCATAAAAGATAAAAAACCAAGAATTTTATGGATAGGATTAAAGGATAATATTGAACTAAAAAGTTTAGCACAAGAAATTGATAATGTCGTCTCACGGTTTGGATTTGAAAGAGAAAAAAGAAAATTTACACCTCACATAACTTTATTAAGAATAAAAGAAAAGGATGAATATTTTTATCAAGATTTTTATAAATTAACTCAGGTTGAAATACCAGAAATAAACTTTAAAGCAAATAAAGTTACCTTTTTTAAAAGTACATTGCAAAAAACTGGTTCTTTATATGAACCTATTAAAAATTTTTATATAAAAAATATTGGAGGAGAAAATGTCACTCGATAAAGATGCAAGAATGAAAATATTAGAAGATGCTATTGCTAATATTGAAAAAACTTATGGCAAAGGAACTATAATGAAGCTTGGAGATGGCGTTATAAATAAAGTAGAAGCTATCTCCACAGGATCGCTGTCACTCGATTATGCTCTTGGAATTGGAGGGGTTCCCCGTGGAAGAATTGTTGAAATATTTGGACCTGAATCATCGGGCAAAACAACACTCTGCTTACATATTATTGCAGAAGCACAAAAGAAGGGCGGACTTGCTGCATTTATTGATGCAGAACATGCGCTCGACTTAAATTATGCTAAACGACTTGGTGTTGATACTGCAAATCTTTTATTATCTCAACCAGATTTTGGCGAACAAGCTCTTGAAATTGTTGACACTTTGATAAGAAGTAACGCACTCGATGTTATTGTTATTGATTCCGTTGCTGCGTTAGTTCCCAGAACAGAAATTGAAGGTGATATGGGGGACCCGCAAATGGCTGTTCAAGCAAGATTGATGTCTCAGGCTCTACGCAAAATTACTGGTGCAATTAGTAAATCTAAAACTTGTGTTATTTTTACTAATCAATTGAGAAGTAAAATTGGAGTTATGTTTGGAAATCCAGAAACAACTACTGGCGGAAATGCTCTGAAATTTTATGCTTCAGTTAGACTTGATATAAGAAGAACAAATGCAATTAAAGATGGAAACAATGTTATAGGAAATAGAACAAGAGTAAAAATTGTAAAAAGCAAAGTTGCACCTCCTTTCAAAGAAGTTGAATTTGATATTTTATACAATGAAGGTATCAGCAAAGCAGGTGATATTATTGACCTCGCAACTGAACATGGTATTTTGAAAAAAAGTGGCGCATGGTTTACTTACAAAGATGAAAGATTTCAAGGCAGAGAACAATTGAAACAAAGAATGCTAGATGACCCAAAACTTTTTGAGTCGCTCGAAAAAGAAGTTAAAACTGTACTTGGCATGACTAATGGTGAACAGCAAGAACAATCAGATGAACCAGAAACTAAGAATAAAAAATCTAAATGATTATTGAGTCTCTTAAAAAAAAGGGGAATAAAGTAGTCATACAATTCAATGATGGAAATTCAATTTTGATTGATTATAAAGTTGTTACAGAAGCTGGTTTAAGAAAGAATGATGAAATAGATGAGTCGAAGATTAATGAATTGTTAATCCTGAATGAAAAACAAAAAATTAAAGAAACAGCATTAAAATTAATTTCTCGAAGATTGCATTCAAAGTATGAATTAATAAATAAATTACTCAAAAAAAATTACGATAAAAAATTAATTAATGATACAATTGAAGAACTTATTTCAAAACATTTTATAAATGATTATGAATTTTGTAAAGCTTATGTCGAAGAAAGATTTTATAAAAAAAAAGTTGGCATTAATAAAATAAAAGCAGAACTAATTAAAAAAGGAATAGAAAAAAAGATTATTGAAGATGTTTTATTTACAGTAGATGATGGTTCATCTTTTAATATTGCTTTTGAACTTGCTAAAAAAAAGCTTGCTTCTTATCAATTAAAAAAACTGGATAATCAAAGAAAAAGACAAAAGTTATTTTTATTTTTATCTTATCGAGGGTATCAATCTGATATCATATTCAAAGTACTGGATAAACTTAATATGCAGGAAAATGAATTGAATTAAATTTTGTAGATAATTTCAATATTACTATTTTTGCAACTAAATTTTTGTAACAAATTCTATCTCCTAATTATTTAATAACAATCCTTAGAGGAAATAAGTGATAACTATAATAAAGTGTTATAAAAATTTTATTTTACTTTTTCATTTTTAAATGAAAGACCACTTTGTGTGGTCTTTTTTGTTTATTAATATTAGCTTAGAAAAATTAATAAAACTTGGAGGATGAAATGAAAGATTCAAAAATAGAATTTGAGGGTTTGACATTTGATGACATATTATTGATACCAGCACGTTCATCAGTTTTGCCAAGAGAAACTGACATAACATCATATCTTACACGCGAAATTAAATTGAACATACCATTTGTTTCGGCTGCGATGGATACAGTTACAGAATCACAGATGGCAATTGCAATGGCAGCACAGGGAGGAATTGGAATTATTCACAAGAATATGTCAATTGAACGCCAAGCTGATGAAGTCGATAAAGTTAAAAGATCGGAAAGCGGAATGATTGTAAATCCAATTACATTAACTCCAGAAAGAAAAATTTATGAAGCTGAAGAAATTATGGCTAAGTATCATATCTCAGGTATTCCAATAGTTGATAATGATGGGAAACTAATTGGAATATTGACAAACAGAGATTTACGTTTCGAGCATAATAGGAATCTAACAGTTGAGCAATTAATGACAAAAGAAAATTTAATAACAGCTCCAGTAGGAACAACATTGCAGGAAGCTGAAAAAATATTACATAAAAATCGAATTGAAAAATTGCCCGTTGTTGATAAAAAAGGTTACTTAAAAGGTTTAATTACTTATAAAGACATTATGAAAAAGAAAAAATTTCCTAATGCATGCAAAGATGAACTTGGAAGATTAAGAGTTGGGGCTGCAGTTGGAATTACAAAAGATACTATTGAAAGAGTTGAAGCTTTAGTAAGTGTTAATGTTGATGTAATTGTAGTAGACACTGCTCATGGGCATTCTGAGGGTGTAATTAAGATGGTAAAACAAATAAGAAAAAAGTTTAAGGATTTACAACTAATAGCAGGTAATATTGTAACAGGAGAAGCAGCTTTAGAATTGGCTGCATGTGGTGTAGATGCAGTAAAAGTTGGTATTGGTCCTGCTTCAATTTGTACTACACGCGTGATTGCGGGTGTCGGTGTTCCACAAATTAGTTCTATACTTGCAGTAGCAAAAGCATTGAAGGGTAAAAATATTCCAATAATTGCAGATGGCGGAATTAAGCAAACGGGTGATGTTGCTAAGGCTATTGCAGCAGGTGCCGATACTGTAATGATGGGTGCTATGTTTGCAGGTTGCGATGAAGCACCCGGTGAAAAAGTTTTATTTGAAGGAAGAAGCTTTAAAGTTTATAGAGGAATGGGATCCTTAGGTGCAATGAAACAGGGAAGCAGTGATAGATATTTTCAAGATATGGAAGATGATATTAAAAAATTAGTGCCTGAAGGAATTGAAGGACGTGTACCTTACAAAGGAGCACTGGCTGATACAATTTATCAGTTCGTTGGTGGACTTAGAGCCGCTATGGGCTACTGTGGAGTAAGAACTATTAAAGAATTAAAAACAAAAGCTAAATTTGTTAAGATTTCTCTTGCAGGATTACGTGAAAGTCATCCACATGATGTTATAATAACTGAAGAAGCCCCGAATTATCAAACAATTACAAAAATATGAAATAATATTTTTCTTTTACTGAAGGTTTTACTATGTATAAAGCTCTTATTCTTTCTTATTATTATCCCCCAATGGGTTTAAGCGGGGTTCAGAGAACACTGAAATTTACTAAGTATATGCCTCAATTTAACTGGCAACCTGTTGTTATTACAACAGGTAATGTGGCTTATTATGCGCATGATTTTAACTTATTGAAAGAAGCTGAAGATTCAGGTGTTCAAATTATAAGAACAGAAGCTTTTGATATTAATTCAATTATTGGGAAAAAAATTCAAACTGTTAATATCCCGAAGGAATTTATTAGAAAATTGTTTTCAAATTTTTCCAAAATATTCTTCATACCAGATAATAAAAAATCATGGGCTAAAAAAGCATACTTGACTGCAAAAGAATTATTACAAAAAGAAAAATATGATGTTTTATTTGTAACTATTCCTCCTTATTCAAGTTTTATTTATGCTGCAAAATTGAAGAAAGAATTTAATATTCCATTAATTGTTGATTATAGAGATTTATGGTTCGATAATCATTTCTCATTTTATTTAACACCTTATCATAAAAGTAAAAATAAAAAGTTAGAATATTCCTCTCTCAAATCTGCGGATAAAATTATAGTTATTAATAGAAGAATGAAAGAAAAATTACTAACAAACTATCCATTTCTATCATTTGATGAAATAGTAATTATTCCACATGGTTTTGACCCTGAAGATTTCAATGTAGCGGTTGAAGATGATCTTAAACCAGTTAATAAATTAAGATTTACTTATTCAGGGATATTTTATGAGAACATAACACCAGAATATTTTTTGAAAGCCTTTAAGAAAATTTCTGTTGAAAGACCAGATTTAGCAGCTAATATTGAATTAGAATTTATTGGTTTATTCAGAGACGAATACAAAAAAATAATTAATGAACTGAATCTCAATGAGTTTGTAAAAATTCACGGCTATGTTGAACATAAAGAAGCAGCAAAAAAATTATTAGCTACTGATGTATTATGGATGATGATTGGTAACAATCTTAAGAATGCGGATACAATATCAACAAGCAAATTATTTGAATATTTTGGTACAAGAAAACCAATTCTTGGTTGTGTTCCTGATGGAGCTGCTAAATCAGCTTTAACTGAATATGGAGCTTCATTTATTGCATCACCTGATAATATTGATGAAATAAAAGATAAAATTATTGAGATACATTCTCTATATGTTAATAAAAATTTACCTATTCCTAATGAAGAATTCATTCAAAAACATAATAGAATTTATTTAACAGAACAACTTGTAACTCAATTTCAATTTAGCATAAAGGATTTAATATGAAAGTAGCATTAATAGGTTCAGGTGGAAGAGAACATGCATTAGCATGGAAAATTTCTCAAAGTCCTTTATTAAGCAAATTGTACATAATCCCGGGTAATCCAGGTACTAAAGTTCTTGGCGAGAACATTTCTATTGATATTAATAATATTAATGATATAGTAAAATGCTGTGTCGAATTAAAAGTAGATTTAGTTGTTATAGGTCCAGAAAAACCTTTGTCAGAAGGAATTACTGATTTATTATTGGAACATGGTATTAAAGTTTTTGGACCTTCAAAATCTGCTGCAAGAATCGAAGGAGAAAAATCTTTTGCAAAAGACTTAATGAAAAAATTTGGAATTCCTACTGCAGACTATCAAGTATTTACAAAAGAAGAACACAAAAATGCATTAGATTACCTAAAAAAAATTAAGTATCCAGCTGTTATTAAAGCTGATGGTTTAGCTGCAGGAAAAGGTGTAGCTATATGTGAAAATTTCTTTGATGCGGAGAATGCAATTAATGATTGTTTTATTAATTCTGCATTTGGAGATGCTGGCAACAAAGTGATTGTTGAAGAATTTATGAAAGGTCAGGAAGCTTCTGTTTTTGCTATTACAGATGGTGATGATTTTTTGCTTTTACCAGCTGCTCAGGATCATAAAAGAATAGGAGAAGGAGACACAGGCAAAAATACAGGTGGTATGGGTTCTTATGCTCCAACTCCATTTGTCAATGCTGAAATGATGCAAATTATTTCGGATACAATCGTAAAACCTACCATTAGTGCAATGAAACAAACAGGAAATAAATATGTAGGTTGTCTCTATTGTGGTTTAATGTTAACAGATGAAGGACCTAAAGTAGTAGAATTCAATTGCAGATTTGGTGACCCCGAAACTCAATCTGTCTTACCACTATTGAGTGGCGACTTCCTTAAGTTGTTATATTCAGTTTCTACTGGAGCAATTGACAAAAGTTCTGTTTCTTATAACGGCGGTTCATCAGTTTGTGTGGTAGCTGCTTCAAAAGGTTATCCCGAAAAATATGAAAAAGGTAAAGAGATTATTGGATTGGATATTATTAAGGATGATGATATTATTATCTTTCATGCAGGTACAATAGAAAAAGACGGTAAAATTTATACAAATGGTGGAAGAGTATTAAATATTACATCTTTTATAAAAGAAAATGATTTATTACTTGCTAAAAAAAGAAGTTATGAAGCTCTTTCAAAAATATACTTTGATGGTATATATTATCGTAAAGATATAGCAGATAAGGCTATATTCAGATAATCAACCTGGAGGCCAATTCATTTTTCTTCCACCAAGCAAGTGTAAATGTAAGTGATAAACTTCCTGTCCGGCATCAGGTCCACTATTAATAACGATTCTAAAGCCTGATTCACTAATTCCTAAGTCCTTGGCAATTTTGTTTGCTGCTTCAAATAATTCACTCAAAAGAGGAGCATGAATTCTGGGATCAATATCTTTAGCAGTAGCTATGTCTGTAATTTTAGGAATTATCAAAATGTGAACAGGTGCTTGAGGATTGATATCCCTAAATGCCAATACATTGTCACTCTCATAAACAATATCTGCAGGAATTTCTTTACGAATAATTTTTGCAAAAATTGTTTCTGGCATATTTCACCTCTTTTCTATTCCATATTTTTTAATTTTATTATAAAGATGACTTCTTTGTATTCCAAGTATATCTGCAGTTTTGCTTATGTTCCATCCGTTAGCTTCTAATTGTTTCTGAATAAATGCTTTTTCTGCTTTTTCTTTGAATTCTTGAAATGTATTTGACGTATTCAATATTTCATCAAAACGATATGTTGAATCAGGTAAATATGATTTTATTTCTTTTGGAGTAATTAACAGAGCCGATTCCATTATAACGACTCTTTCAATAAAATTTCTTAACTCACGAACATTTCCTTTCCATGGTAATTCTTGTAAAATTTTTATTGTATCTTCATGCCATACTTTTTGAGGAAATTTATTTTTATCGCAAATTATTTTTGAAAAGTGTTCTACTAACAAAGGTATATCTTCTTTTCTTTCTCTCAATGGCGGTACATGAATAGGAATAACATTTAGTCTATGATATAAATCTTCTCTAAAATTTCCTTTTTCTATTTCTTTTAATAAATCTTTATTTGTCGCTGAAATTATTCTTACATCTACTTCAATTTTATTAGAACCACCAACTCGTTCAATTTTTCCTTCTTCAATTGCTCTAAGAACTTTTGCCTGTGCTTGTAAACTCATATCACCAATCTCATCAAGAAAAAGATTACTTCCATCAGCTAACTCAAATTTACCTATACGTTGTTTTATTGCACCTGTAAATGAACCTTTTTCATGACCAAATAATTCTGATTCAATTAATTCATGAGGAATGGCTGCACAATTTACTTCAATTAATTCTTTGTTAGACCTGTTACTCTGACGATGAATTTCCTGTGCAATAAGTTCTTTCCCAGTTCCATTCTCACCAGTAATTAAAATTCTGGCATCTGTTTTTGCAACTTTAGAAATTGTCTCTAATATTTTTTGAATTGCTGAACTTTTACCGATAATTTTTTCTTCAAGTTCAGAAAATTTTTTCAGCTTTTTATTTTCTTTGATTAGATTTAATTGTTCGACAGCATTTCGAACTGAAATCAAGAGTTTTTCTCTATCAATAGGTTTTTCGAGAAAATCAAATGCTCCTAATTTTGTAGCTTGAATTGCATTCTGAATATTTGCATAAGCAGAAATAACAATTACTTTTATATCAAGATTTTTTTCATTTATAAATTTTAAAATGTCGAAGCCCGATTTTTCAGGCATCTGTATATCAAGCAAAAGTGCATCATAAATTCCATATTCTAATTTTTCTAATCCTTTATTTGAATCTGTAGTATAATCAACAGAATAGTCTTCATATTCAAGAATCATTTTAATGCTTTCGCATATTTCTTTTTCATCGTCAATAATTAAAATCGATTTCATATTAAAACCTGATGAATAACAATTGATAAATTTTCAATACATGTGATGGCAAAATATTTTTATTATGTTTTATAAGTTCACCAAAAAGTTCGCCAAGATGATTTGTGATTATATCCCGATAATCAAAGCTACCATTAATAAATAAATCTCTTTCTACAACCTCTACAAAGATACCGAGAAATTTTGATAAATTAAAAA
>CAZNFW010000067.1:0-12222 GCA_964572725.1 uncultured Melioribacter sp. | reverse complement strand
TTTTCGTTGAGTATTTATTGGGAAGTTGTTCTCCCTTGATAAAGACAAAACGTTCGGTTTGTATAACCAATAATTTTCAGACTTATTTTTTTTGAATGGATTGTCAAATTCTACACGATTTGTAATAGCTTCTAAATATCTTCTGGGCGCTTTATCTTCGCTATCTTCTCTTTCCTTTGCTGCATCTATATCAGCTAACCAAATTTTACCTCTTTGTTTGTTAGCGGCTTTAATTATTTCTTCAATATCATTTTTCAAGCACTGAACTTTCCCTAAGTATTCTCGAATAAATTCTTCACCAAGTTTCTCGTGCGTATCCCCAGCTTTAATTTCTTGCGCCCTCCAAATCAATTTCCCAAAATCGTGGAGTAATGCACCGAGATAATTAATATCTTTTTCTCTCAAACTAGTCATGTTACCTCCCTCTCTGCTCAAACTTCCCAATATCATGAAATAAAGCTCCAAGGATTAATGTTTTTTCTTCTTGTGTCATACTCCGTTCCTTGATTTTTATTCAAAATTATTCTATTTCTTTTCTGTTCTCAATCTCCAAAACATTTTGGAAATATTTATATTCAGCTACTTCTGCCATTCCAAATCCCATTGAATTCTTTTCTCCAAATCCTGCTTCGTATCCTACTTTTATTAATTCAGTATCACCTTCAACTTTGAATGGACAATATATTCCAATGATATCTATCGGATTATTAATATCTTTTAGAATTGATACTTTTTTGGATAGTCTTTTGTTTTTCTTAATAGCATTCTCAATATATTTTTCATCCCATGAAATTTTAATCCCATTTCCACTGTAAGTCCTTTTTGTTATTGCTTGATACTTATTAATCAAATTATGCTGAAATACTCTGTTAATCTCATCTATATTATCATTGTATCTGAAGTAGTATTGATTTAATCTTCTTGAATACAATTTGTATGTGGATAACACAAGCGGGGTCATCATTTTGAAATGCATTTGTTCAGAAAATATTGGTTCAGGAATTATTTCTACCTGATTGATATTAAATTTTGTGAAAATGTTCTCTGACATAATTTCAATTGTTCTGTTTTCGAAAGTGCCTATAACAAAATTTTTTATAAATTCATCAATCAGCGGGGAAGTGATATATAATTCAGCGTTAGGTGAGATTAAGATTAATGAATTATTTTCCAGAATTGTTTTTTCTAATTTAATTGAAAATGTAAATAACTTATAATATTTGTTTTCTATTGAGTAACCTAAATCATGAAGGAATGTTGAAAATTCAGGTGAACCAAATTCAAGCAATTTATATATGGCTGAAGATAAACTGTAATTATAATTTATTGATATTTTATTTGTGTTATTTGCCCTTAGCGATAGCTTTAATCTCATTTAATTCCCCTCTTATTCAATTATTAAATAAAAGCTACCTTAATTTATGTTTTATTAATAAGAGTATAGATAACTAAAAAATTCAAAAAAAAGTAAATTAATTTTACATATCCTTAAAATGAATACTCATTATTTTGCGCCCTCTGGTTAATTAATAAAAATTGATTAATTATACTAAATGATAAATTTATTTTTGAGTTGTAATGATTATTGCCTCTGGGGTGAACTATTTTCTTTTTGTTGTTAACAAGATTTTCAGAATTTCTGGATTTGTCAAAATTCATAAATACTGTTTCAGAATTTTCATTTCTAAGTTAAAAATATTTTTTTTTGTTCACAAATATTTTTTTAAATAGAAAAATTTTTTTACAAAACTTTTTTCAATAAATGAATACGACAAAAAAATTTTTATTCGTTTAATATATTTTATAAGTTTGAAATGGGATTAAAACTAAATTAACTAAAGGTTAATTAATGGATTCACATATTCGTGTTAATGATATTCTTCTTAGCCCATTAGAGCGACCAGCACTAAAATGGTTAGCTCAAAAAATGCCGCAAAGTGTTACCCCAGATACATTAACCATTATCGGTGTTATTGGCTCTTTTATTACAGGTATAAGTTATTATTTAACATCATTTGATGAATTATTTTTATGGCTGGTAGATTTTGGACTAGTTGTTAATTGGTTTGGTGATAGTCTTGATGGAACGCTTGCCCGTCATAGAAAAATTGAAAGACCAAAATATGGCTATTTTATAGACCACACATTAGATTCTCTTAGTATTATTGTAATAGCAATTGGTGCGGGACTATCACCTTATGCAAGATTTGATTTTGTTATGCTTGCTCTTGTTGGCTATTTGTTAATGTCAATCCTTGTTTATATCAGAACTTATGTTTATGGAGTATTTAAAATTTCTTATTATGGTTTTGGTCCAACTGAAGTAAGAGTGATAATTATTTTACTGAATACAATTATTTATTTCTTTGGTGCTTATGAATTCTTAATTGAAAACGAAATTTATACTCTTCTCGATTTTGCAGCTTTATTCTTAGCAATTGCCTTCTTAATAATTTTCATTATTTCTGTTATTATAGAAGGGAAAAAATTAAAAGCAGAAGAATTGAAAAATTTACAAAAATAAATTTGTTACTTAGAATTCTGAACTAATTATAAAATCACTTATTCTTTCAATGAAAAATGAATATTTCTATTTTTTCATTTCAACAGAAGCCTTATTAATTTTTCAAACTATGGTAGGTTAGTTCCATTGACATCATTATTTACAAATGGCATCAATGTTATTACAAATATCATTTTATTAAAATAAAAATTCTTACTAATAATCAAATCAAAAAACTTCGTATTAAGAATTATTGAAAATAGTTTTAATTGCTAATTAACAAATCTAGGATAAATTAAAATACAAAACATTATTTTTTATCAAGCCAATCCAACAATCCATTTATAAAAGTTAGAGGATGCGGCGGGCAGCCTGGTATATAAAGATCTATTTTATTTTCTTCAAGAAATTTTCTTTGAATCTCAGTTGAATTTTGGAAAATACCACCAGAAATTGCACAGGCACCAAACAGAATTATTATTTTGGGATTCGGAACTGCTTCGTAACAAATCTCTGTTGCTTTTGCCATATTTTTAGTTATTGGTCCGGTAATTATAACTCCATCTGCATGACGTGGGGAAGCAACAAATTCAATTCCATATCTACCTATATCAAAGTTAACATTGCTTAAAGCATTAAGTTCAAGTTCACACCCGTTGCAGCCGCCGGCTGATATTTGTCTTAGCTTTAATGATTTACCAAAATATTTTTTGATTTTTTCTGATGCAATTTCTGGAGATATTGATTTTGTTTCTTTTGTTATAAATAATTTTTCTCTTTTGTCTACAGAAGTACAATAATTTTGTGTGAAATGAATTATTTTTTCCGGACAAGTTTCCTCACATAATGGGCAGAATAAACAGAGACCTAGATCAATAGTTAGAGGGTTTTTTTTGATGGCATTTGTTGGACAAACATCTATACAACTGCTGCAATCTTCAATACAATTTTTATCTGATATCAATGGTAGTCCACGATACCGCAATGGTAATCGAACATTTCTTACATCGTGAACAATAGGATCGCCTTGGAGTATTCTAATTTTTATTGCATTCTTCATAGGATTTTAATTATGTTCTTATTATTCTTAAATACATTATTTATTTTAGATTCTTCACTCGTTCAGAATGACAGTGTTATTATAAATCGTGCCCAGCATAAGATAGATCAAAACTCTTATTGCAAAGAGGGAAATCAGAAATTCCAGTCTCTCGTAAAGCTAAACTTAATCCATACCAATTATTAAATGAAGGATCTTTTATTTTATAATTCAACAAATTTCTATTTTCATCAGTAAAAACAATATGAACAATTTCACCTCGCCATCCTTCTACGATTGAAACGACCCCAGAATTTTTATTAATATTTTTAATCTCGGATTTAATTTCACCACCGGGAAGGTTTTCAATCTGATCGAAAATAAATTGTATAGATTCATTAATTTCTAGTGCACGTAATCTTGCTCGAGCAAAAACATCACCGCTTGCTAATGTAATCATAGAAATCGGATTATAACGATAAGCACTGTAAGGAAATTGAATTCTAACATCTTCTTCCAAACCGGAAGAACGGGCAGCCAAACCCACTAAACCAATTTTTTGGGCAAGTTCTTTTTTTACAATTCCAGTTTCTTCAAACCGTGATAAAGATCCAACCGATGAAAATAAATACTCATTAATTTGAGAAACATCATTTTGAATTATGGTTAAATTATTTTTTATAGTATTAATTGTTTCATCATTAAGATCGTATCGAACACCACCGTAAATAAACAATCCACGTCCAAATCTTGAACCACATATTGCAGCAAGACTATTTATAGCAAGTGTTCGCAATCTTCCATAAGAAGAAGCCGGCAGAGCAAATCCAATATCATTAGCTAAGCCACTAAGTCCAGATAAATGCATAGCAATTCTTTCAATCTCAGCAGCAATTGTGCGTATAATTTCTGCTTGTAAACTTAATTTAATTTGAGATAAACTTTCGATTGCATTGCAATGTGCAAAAGTATGCCCTATAGTTGTATCTCCAGCAATAGATTCAGCTAAGATAATTCGTTGATTAGGATTTGATTGAAGGAATAGTTTTTCGACCCCTCTGTGTTGATAACCTAAATTAATTTCTAAATTATAAACGATCTCACCGTGGCACTGAAATCTGAAATGACCTGGTTCAATTATTCCTGCGTGAATTGGTCCAACAGCGACTTCGTGAACTTCTTCACCTTCTAATTTATAAAACTTATATTGTTTGTTTCCAAGAATTACATTTTGTTTTCTAACAGGACGAAGCCAGGGATGATTGAGTGGATTATATCCATAATTTTCTGAAAGCTCACATTCAAAGTAATTAGTTTGTGGAAATTCATTTGCCCAGCTTTCATATTCGAGATTACCATCACTAAAATCGCCCCCAATTATATGAATCATTGATGAATTTGAATCTGCAAAAGCTGCAACTATTTTTTGTGGATTTTTTATATCAATCGGGGTAAGTGTAATCATTCTATTACCACTAGCCAAAAAGTTTGCGACAGTATTTCTAAATCCATTTTTATTAAGAAAGGGAATTTCATCATTATTAAATAATTGATTATTTTGAACTGATAGAGATATCATAAGCTAATTCCAAAATCATTTGAAATATTGATAATATTCTGGAATAAGATTACAGGTGAAATTACAGCAATAACACTTAATAAAATCAACAAAATAATAGAAACGAGATGTACTGATTCAAATTTTTCATTCTTAGTTGACTGGTGTAACTTTTCATCTTTTTTATAAAGCATTGTGAAAATTGTTTTTCCCATATTTACAGAAATGAAAAGTAAAAAGAACATTACAATTGCAAGAAGATATGGTTTATCGGAAAAAAGGATACCCTCAAAAATTTTTATTTCACTAAAGAAAATTCCAAATGGGGGGATACCAGAAATTGCTAAATATGCAAGCAAGAAAAGCCAGCCAGTTTTGGGTAATGTGTTCATTACATTTTTAGCATTATCAACTTCACGAGATTTAAATTTGCTGTGAATATTTCCTGCACTTAAGAACAGAACAAGTTTTGTAATTGAATTATAAATTGTGTGATACATCGCACCGATGAAAGCAATTCCTCCGGTTGCAATGCCAAGCATAATCAATCCTAAGTGCTCAACGCTTGAATAGGCAAGCATTCTTTTATAATTAATTACTTTGAACATAAATACAAATGCTGTAAAGAGTGATATCAATCCCCCAATGATTAATATAGTTCTTGCAAATTCAAATGAAGAAGTAGGCACAACAATTTGAAAAATTCTCATTACGCCAATTAAAGCAGTAAGTCTTAGCGAACCGGACATAAGCGCCGCAACTGGACTTGGTGAATTACTCGTTGCATCAACATCACCGGAATGCATGGGCGCAATTCCTATTTTTGTACTCAGTCCAACAAAGATGAAAATGAAACTTGCTTTAAGCCAAATTGGATTTAATTCTTTTGCGTTTCGAATAAACTCCCAGAAAAATAATTGTTTGCCTTCAAGTGAAGTTTGGTTTGCAGAAAGTGTTAAGAATAAAATTCCTATAAATGCAAAAGCAATTCCAACCGAAACTAAAAATAAATATTTCCACATTGCTTCAAGTGCTTCCTCGTTGCGATAATAATAAATTAATGGAGCAACTGATAATGTAGTTGCCTCAGTGGCAACCCAATACATTCCGAAATGATCGCTTAGCATCGCAGCTGAGTTTGATGCCAAATAAAAATTAAGAAGAAGGAAATAATATTTTTTCCCCTCTTGTGCTTTTGAAGTAACCGGTCTCTTCAAATAACTAAATGAAACCAGCACAACCCAGAAATAAACATTTGAAAGAATCAGCAAGAAAAATTTGCTAAGTGAATCGAAACTAAAAAATGTTAAAAGTTGTATGTGATAAACTCCAATGAATTCCATTAGTGATGTAAACAGATGTAATAAACTTACGAATAGAGAAACATAATATTGAATTTGTAAATTTTTTACAAAATAACAGAACAAAGCTGCCAGCAATGGAAGTAATATTAAAATTGAAAATCCAAACATCAGTCTTTTAACCTCCTGAGATGAGTTACTTCAAATCCCTCGAAAGTGCTTCTAATTCTGTTCAGTGCAATTCCCATCAAAAAGATAACTACAAAAACATCAAGCAAAACTCCGAGCTCAATCATCATTGGAAGTTTTGAAGCAACCGCAGTTCCAAAAAGAAAAATTCCATTTTCTAAAACAAGGAATCCACAAACATGAACGATGAGTTTTCTTCTGAAAATTATTATATAAATTCCATTTGCAATTGCTGAAAATCCACTTGCAAAAGGAATGACATTTAGTTCAGTGCTTAAGGAAATTATGCTCGATGAAAGAAAAATAATTATCATCGTTGCAATTACAAGAAGTAAAAAACTTACTTGCTGAATTGTTGGTTCAATAATTCTTTTTATATCAAGATCAAGAATTATTTTGTTAATGTAACGTGGAATTAAAAATACTTTTATAACCAAAAAAGTTAAAGGGAGGATAATTCCAAATACAGAAAAATTTTTTATGAATGGAAGAAATACAAGAATTGATAATAACAATCCTTGAAATTGCAAAACTGTTACGTAAGCTTTTACTCGTTGAGTTATTGCTAAGTAAAAAAGCGATAAACAAAAAAGTATGCTTAAAACATTTTCCATAGAATTATTTTAGCCCCAAAAAAGTATTGAAATGCCACGACCTTTAGATCGTTGGTTACAAAAGAAATCGTAATTGGTTTTAGCCAAAATTGGGAGAATAATTTGGGCTGAAGCCAAGCTCGTTGTGTGAAATTTATTCCACGACTTCAAAGTCGTGACAATTGAAAATAATAGTACACTTATGAGTAAATCAGATTGATCGGTTCTAAGTCTAGTTCGCAATGACTTTTTATAATATTTATCTAATTTTTTCATTTCGTAAATGTATAAATCAATAAATTCAATATTCCTATTGCAGTTGCAAACAACAAATACAAAGGAATGTTTTTCATCTTAAATCTAGAAGTAATTGTTTCTATAACAGCAAGTGAAAAGCTCAGAATGATACTACCAACTATAAAAATTAATATTCCAATCAAGTAACTTTGCTGATTGAATGGATAGAAGAAAGAAATTTCAAGTATAGAATAGATGAACAATTTTATATAGCTTGAGTATTGATATAGAAATAAATCAATCCCTGAGTTATCCAATATCATTACTTCGTGAATCATTGTTAATTCAAGATGAGTGTTTGGATCGTCAACCGGCATCCGAGAACATTCTGTAACAGCAAGCATAAAAACTGAGATTGAACAAATCACAATAAAAACTTCATAAGAAATATTTGTTAACTGAATTGAATGATAAATATCGTAAAGCGAAGTATAACCGCTAATGAAAGAAATACTTCCAATCGTGAAAAAGAAAATTGGTTCTGCAAATAATGCAAAAGTTGCTTCACGAGCTGCGCCCATACCTTCGAACGTACTTCCAATATCCATCGCAGCAAGAATCTGAAAGAATCTTGACAAACCTAAAATGTATGCGAATAAAATAATATCGCCATTAAAACTTATTAACGGCTTCCAAAAACCAACAGGCAGTATTGCAGCAGCGATTATAATTGATATGTAATTTAATAATGGCGATACACGACTTATAAATGATGATGTTGTGGCATTGATAGTTTCTTTCTTGAAAAGTTTTAATAATTCATAGTAAGGTTGAAGTATTGGTGCGCCGACTCTTCCGGTCAGTTTTGCTTTTTGTTTGTTTACTAATCCAACAAATAAAGGTGCAAAACTGATAATTATAAAAATAGATATAAATCCTTGTAAAATATCCTTCACCATAAAAAAGCTATCAAACTATAAATTGAAATAATGATTAAAATAAAACCAACATAATATCTTATATCAGTTTGACTTAAAAATGTAATTTTATTAATTACCGAGCTAAGGGAACGATAAACTGGCAGCACTAATTTGGTGTCAATTAAGTCGTAAGAATGACTTTCAAACTTTGATGGAATAGGGAATACACTTTTCGAAACATTAACTTTTTTGTTGTAAACTAAAATTGATTTTGGAATCTCGTTCAATTCATCAGCAAAAGACGAAGCCGTGTATTGCATTCTTGGAGTAATATCTTCATAACCACATCCCCAAGCTGGAGAAATTCTTCTTCCAAATTTCTTTTCGAGTTTAATTTTTATTATATATAAAAAGAAGATACCAAGCGCTATGAATGAAAATATTAATGTGAAGTAAAGCCAATGAATATTAACTAAAGATGATGAAGGATGCAACGAGACAAAATCACTCAAAATAACTTTGTTAACTATACCAACAAATGGCTGTGGATAAAAACCAATTACAACACAAAGCAAAGCAAAAATGCCAAGCGAAATGTAATCGTAAATTGAAGTGTGAAAATGTTTTACTTCTATTCTTTCGCTTCCCAAAAACATAATTGAATTTACTTTTGTAAAACATGCTACGGCAAGTCCGCCAACAAAAGCTAATCCTACAACAAATAAAAGCATCAAGATTGGATAATAAGCGCCAAGTTCTTTTGCTGTTTGGAAAAATCCTGAATAGATAATGAACTCTGAAATAAAGCCATTAAAAGGAGGAATACCACTAATTGCAACTGAACCAATAAGGAAAAGCAAAGCTATATACTTTGTACGATGAACAAGTCCGCCCATCAATTCAATGTTGCGTGTTCCGAGATTTTGATAAACAACCCCGCTACCAATAAACAAAAGACTTTTGAAAATTGCATGATTTAAGGTATGTAGTAAAGCTCCGCTAAATCCCAAAGCTTCAATGGCAGGCAGATTATTTGCAGAGCCGATGAATCCAATCCCAATCCCAATTCCAATTATTCCAATATTTTCAATTGAGTGATAAGCAAGCAATCTTTTTATATCGTGCTGAGCAAGAGCATACCACACACCAAATATTGCACTGATAATGCTAATGATAAGAATAAACCATCCTGCCCATTCCGGAACTGGTTTGATAAAAAGAGAAGTTCTTAAAATTCCATAAATGCCCATCTTTATTATCACTCCTGAAAGAAAAGCACTTAACACAGTTGGTGCGATAGGATGAGCTTGGGGTAGCCAAAAGTGAAATGGCATAAATCCAGCTTTGATTCCAAATCCCACAAAAGATAAAATGAAAATAATTGGAACTAATCCATTTGAAAAAGACAGATGATAATCACTGAAAAACCAGCTTCCAGTTTGATGATGAAGTAAGAAAAACATTACATAAAGAACAAAAATTAAAGCATGTGAAGCAGCGAAATAATAAAAACTTCCTTTCTGAACCTCTTCTTTTTCTTTTTCTAATAACATTCCGAGATAACCAGTTATACTCATTATTTCCCAACTAACTAAAAATAAAATTGCATGATTTGAAATCACAATAAATTGAGTAGAGAACAAAAGAATAATGAAAAAGATCAAAAAACTTTTTATTGATTTATTTTCTTCAATGTAATGTTGAAGGTAAGAAAAATTATAGATGACTGTTGGGATAGCAACCAATTGAATGATAAATAAAAAATATATAGATAAGCTATCGAGTCGAATGAAATTATAAAAAAAAGATGTTGAGGAAATATCGTTGGAAGAAAAAAGTGCAGATGAAAGTGATGAAAATAAGCCAAGAGATAAACCAATTAATAATACAATTTGAGAATTGAAGAGTGCTTTATGCTGATCTTTAATAAATAAAAATGAAATTGAAATTAATTGAATTGCAAAAGCGAATATGAATAAAAAATTTTCCGAATCAATTAAATCATTCATTATGATTTATTTCTTGTATCCTCAATTTTTTTAATTATGTCTAAAATTTCATCGTGTTTAAGTCTGTTTTCAAGTGCAAATCTAAAAACTTCTTTTGAGATAAGAAAACTTAAATGAGCTATTAAACTTAAATGCTGTTTGATAGTTTGAGAAATTAATAAGATTAATGTATGAACTGGTTTACCATCAATAGATATTAACTCAAGTGGCTTATATGGGAAAAAGAAATGGATTAAAGGTTTTTTTGTTCCAACCATTAATGGTAGGCGCGGATGAGGAAGACTAATTCCATTTCCTATAGCAGTGCTCATCATTGATTCCCTGCTTTTGAGCAATTGAATTATAATTTCTATATCAACATTTTTTTCAAAATTTATTTGCGAAATCATTTGTTCAATATAAGCAGTTTCGGTCAATTTACAATTATAGTGAAATGAATCTTTATCAAGTAGTGCTCTTAAGCTTTCGATGTGATACTCACTTAACTTTTTATGTCCGGAAATATTAATCGGTAAATTACGACTTAGTGCCCACTCAATAATCTGTTGTTTGTTAAAAACAACTTTATCCTGAAGATTTTGAAAAGGGATTTCTTTTTTCTTCACAAGCTGTTGAACTTCTTTTTCGGGAAGCATCAACAAATGTGATATATCTTTTATGTTTAAGTTCATATTTGTCTTAAAAAATTTTAATGTTATGATTATAAGATAGAACTATAAAAATCCTTGAATGTAAATCTTATAATCAAAAAAATAAATTATTATTAATTATGAAAAAACTCATTGTTATATTATTTTGTTTTTATAAATCTCAAATTATTCTAAGAAGGCTGCCATCAGATGGACCTTCAAATAAATACAGCATTATAATTCTTTTTTCGTACACCCGGAAGGACTCGAACATTCAACCTCCTGATCCGTAGTCAGGTGCTCTATCCAATTAAGTTACGGGTGCATATGTTAAAAAATAAATTTATTTTGGTAAAGAAAGCAAAGAACAAAAAAATCTCGTCAGCCGATATGAAATGCAAACGAGTGACATAAAGAAGATTTAAGAAAGAACTTAATAAGGATACTTTAATAATCAAAATTTGCGCAGCGAATATAATGTACTGTTCCTGAAAAAGCAATACAATTTTTGGATAATATGTTTAGAGAAATTAAGCGGCATTTTTATAATTTAATTGAGTTTCAAATTCAATTGGACTTAGATAGCCTAAAGCCGAATGAGGATAATCGTAATTATCCACCGCTGCCCTGGCTTCATCAAACGAATCAAACTCATTAGGATAAACAACTTCTTCCTTAAAAGTTCTCATGAACCTTTCCGTATCTGCATTGCCTTTTGGATTCGAATAGCTCGTCGTAACGTAATTGATTTTAAGCAACTCAATTGCTGTTTGGTATTTCTGAGACGTCGGCTGCGAACCGTTATCGCTCATTAAATTCAAACCATATTCTCTTGCACCAAGAGGACAATTCGTTTCAACAGCCATATTCAATACATCTATCCAATCTTCTGACTTAGACCGAAGGCTTAATTTGTGTCCTAAGACCTTTTTGCTATACCAGTCAATAACTATGACAAGATAAACCCATCCAACTGAATTAACATAGAATTTCGTCATGTTAGTCCCCCACCATTGATTTATCCTCTCAGGCTTCGGCTTTGTATATTGCTCTGCCCTCTTTGCTTTGTATCGCTTCACATCCAACAATAAACCATTATTTTTCATAATCCTATAAATTCTGTTACAACTGACAGAGTGTTTTCGCCTGATAAACGCACGTATTCTCCGATATCCCCAAGCAGGATGCACTGCCCTTAGCTCCATTATGAGCTTAAGTATATTTTCGTTCATCCGCTCTCGTCT
>CAZNFW010000066.1:0-13428 GCA_964572725.1 uncultured Melioribacter sp. | reverse complement strand
GTATCTTTTAGATTACATTCATCATTTTGCCCAAGTTGCTGGTAAAACTGGCATGCCTATAATTCGACCATTGTTTCTTGAATATCCAGACCAAAAAGAAAGCTGGAATGATTGGACAACTTATAAATTTGGAGATGACATTTTAGTATCAATAATATGGGAAGAAGGTAAAACAAAAAAATCAATTTATTTACCCGAAGGTGAAATCTGGATTGACCAGTGGACTAAAAAAGAATATAAAGGTGGTCAGTATATTGAAATCGAAGCATCAGATTATAAAACTCCATTCTTTCTTAGAAAAGGTTCTAATTTGGAATTACCTGATTTAAATGAATTATATAAAGAATCTGTTGAAATTACTAAAACGAAATATGATATGAAGTTACTGGAAGCTAAAGAAAAATGGTTTGTTGAATAATAATTTTTATCAATAATTTTAGGTGTAAAGTGAAGACAAGAAAATTTCTTGTATTAGTTCTTTTAACTTTGGTAAATATAAATTCATTCTCACAAATTTATGTTGCCCCTTATGGTAACGATTCAAATCCTGGGACAATTGATCAACCGCTCGAAACACTTCAGAAAGCACAGAGTCTTGCAAATCCGGGTGATACAGTTTTCATTCGTGGTGGAGTATATAAAATTCGTCCAGAACAAATTTCAAAATTAGTATCCAATCTTTTTGCCTGTATAACTTATTTAGATAAAAGTGGAATTGAAGGTAAAACAATTAAATATTGGGCTTATCCTGGAGAAATTCCTGTTTTTGATTTTTCTGCAGTAAAACCTGCAAATCAAAGAGTTGTGGGTATTTATGTTATTGGAAACTATATTCACTTAAAAGGATTGGAAATGACAGGCATACAGACTACTATTACAACTCATACAGAATCTTATTGTATTTATAGCCGCGGCAGTCATAATATTTTTGAACAAATTTCAATGCATGATAATGTAGGAACTGGATTAAGACACTATAAAGGCGGATATAATTTGTTTTTAAATTGTGATGCATACAGAAATTGGGACAATGTTTCTGAAGATAAACTCGGCAGTAATAATGATGGATTTGGTTGTCATCCAGATGCTGGTGGGAAAGGAAATATTTTTAAAGGATGCAGAGCATGGTTCAACAGTGACGATGGATTTGATATTATCAGAGCAGATGAATCAGTAGTGTTCGACAGCTGCTGGTCATTTTATAATGGTTATTCAACTAATTTCCAAAGTCTTGGTGATGGAAATGGTTTTAAAGCAGGAGGTTTTGCTCACGATACTCCAGATAAAATTCCAAGTGTAATTCCAAAACATACAATTAAATTTTGTATTGCTGTGAAAAATAAATCAAATGGATTTTATTCAAATCATCACCTGAACGGAAATGAATGGTATAACAATTCAGCCTATCAAAATCCTGTAAATTTTAATATGGTAAATCGGGAAAGTCCACAAATAGATAACATCTGGTTTAATGGTTATAATCATATCTTAATTAATAACTTAAGTTATAAACCAATCAGTTCAGACACTGCCTATATTGATATTTCAAAAAATACACTTTCAAATAATTCTTTTAATCTTGGCATTAATATTACCGATAATGATTTCATAAGTCTTGATATATCTGAATTGACGGCACCAAGAAAACCCGATGGAAGCCTGCCCGATATTAATTTTATGCGTCCAGCTAAAGGCAGTAAATTAATTGATGCAGGTAAAGATATTGGTTTTAATTTTATCGGAACTGCACCTGATATTGGTGCTTTAGAAACAGATTATACAACCGACGTAAAATTTAATGAAAATAAACCGATTGATTTTGAACTTTACCAGAACTATCCCAATCCTTTTAATTCAGAAACTATGATAAGTTATTTCCTTCCTGAAAGGTCTAATGTTACTCTAAGCATTTACAATTCAATTGGCAAAAAAGTGATAACTCTCGTAAATGAACTTAAAGAAGCTGGGAAACATACATTAAAATTTTCGTCCCAAAAATTTAATCTTTCGAGTGGAATTTATTTTTATGAATTAAAAACTGATAATAAAAAGTTAGTTGGAAAAATGACTTATCTAAAATAAAATCTGAGTAAATCAATTTAATCTGCGTCATCAGAGTTCTATACTTAAGAAAAAAATATGAAATCAAAATTAAAATTGTACATTCCTTTTAAGCTCTTAATAATTATCACTTTATTTTTTTCTCTTTCATTTAAATCACAAAGCGATAACGAATCAAAATGGCCCTCAGTTACAAATGTAACTCGTCCATGGACAAGATGGTGGTGGCATGGCAGTGCGGTTACTAAGGAAGATTTAACTGCAAATATGAAAGAGCTAAAAGATGCCGGATTTGGTGGAGTTGAAATTACAGCAATTTATGGTACTAAGGGATATGAATCTAAAGATATTAAATTCTTCTCGCCTGAGTGGATGAGTATCTTAAAATATACTCTTGAAGAAGGAAAAAGATTGGGACTTGGAATTGATTTAGCAAATGCATCAGGTTGGCCCTTTGGTGGTCCCTGGATTTCAGATGACGATGCTTGCAAAAATGTGAGATATAAAATTTATTCTTTAAAGTCTGGTGAAAAATTAAATGAAAAAATTGAATATGTACAGGAACCATTGGTAAGAGCAGTACGACGTAAAGTTGATATATCAGAAATTAAATATCCTTTAAGTGCTAACTCTAATTTACAAGAGCTTGCATTAGATCAGGTACGATTTAAAAGAAAATTACCACTCATAGCTTTAATTGCTTATAATGAAAATGGTAATAAAATTGATTTAACAAAAAAAGTAAGTAAAGATGGAACATTAAAGTGGACAGCACCTTCTGGAAATTGGAAACTTTATGCTGTCTTTCAAGGCTGGCATGGTAAACAGGTCGAACGGGCAAGCAGAGGCGGAGAAGGAAATGTTATTGACCATTTCTCTGAAAAAGCAGTCAAACATTACCTTGAATATTTCGATAAAAATGCAAAGAACAAACAAATTGATGGTATTAGAGCATTTTTTAATGATTCTTATGAAGTCGATGATGCAGAAGGACAAGCAGATTGGACTTCATTATTTTTCCATGAATTTAAAAAATACAGGGGTTATGATTTAAGAGATTATTTGCCTGCTTTATTTGGTAATGATTCGGATGAAATAAATTCAAGAGTAATTTGCGATTATAGAGAAACAATATCTGACTTATTGCAAAATAAATTTACAAATGTATGGAAACAGTGGGCTCATAAACATAATGCTCTTATTCGTAATCAAGCACATGGCTCGCCTGCTAACATACTAGATTTATATGCTGCAAGTGATATTCCTGAGACCGAAGGAACATCGAATTTAAGAATTAAAATGGCAAGTTCTGCAGGACATGTTTCTGGTAAATCATTAATATCTGCAGAAGCTGCTACGTGGTTAAATGAACATTTCCTTTCAACTTTAGCAGAGGTTAAAAAGAATTTTGATCGATATTTTGCTAATGGTGTGAATCATTTGGTCTATCATGGAACTCCTTATTCGCCTTTGAATGAAGATTGGCCTGGCTGGCTATTTTATGCTTCGGTTCATTTTGCTCCTACAAACACATGGTGGAATGACCTTAAAGCAATTAATTTTTATATAACAAATTGTCAATCGTTTTTACAAAGCTCCAAGCCAGACAACGATATTTTATTGTATTTCCCGATTTATGATGCATGGTCTGAAAGAGGAAATGGTATGCTCAAACATTTTGGAAATCAAGATGAAGAATTGACTCGCGGACTCGGTAAAATGTTATTAAATAACGGCTATGCTTTCGACTACATTTCCGATAAACAAATTGAGCAGCTAAAAGTAAAAGATAATAAAATTATTTCCAGCAATTACTCTGAATACAAAACAATAATTATCCCTGATTGCAATTACATTTCACTCTCTACAATTAAAAAACTAATTAATCTTGCTAAAGAAGGTGCTGCAATTATACTTCAAAATGATTTTCCAGAAGATGTACCGGGATTTTATGATTTAAAACATCGTCGGGAAGTTTATAGGAAAATAAAAAGTGAAATTAAATTTCATCGAAAGAATAATTATCAGGTAAGCCAAATTGGTAAAGGATTAATTATTAAAGGTGATGACATTGGTAAAATTTTAAATGACATTGGAATTCTACCAGAAAGCTTGGCAGAAAAAGGATTATGGTTTAATAGAATTAATAGAAAAGAAGGAATCTGTTATTTCATTTGTAACTGGAATGAAAATGAATTTGATGGCTGGATTCGAGTACGTGCAAATGGTAAAGATGCTCTATGGTTTAATCCAATGAATAAAAAAGTAGGAAAAGCAAAAATCAGAAATAAAGATGAAAATTATGCTGAAGTTTATCTTAAGTTAAATAAAGGAGAAACATTAATATTGCAATGGTATCCTGATAAACAAAATATTGAAGAATATCAGTTTTATAAAAAAACAAATGAAGAAATAATTTTAGAAGGTGAGTGGGGAGTTAAGTTTATATCTGGAGGACCAACAATACCGGATTCATATACAACTAATAAGTTAGAATCATGGACAAAACGTTCGGAAGAATTAAAATACTTTTCAGGTACAGCACGATATAAAACAACATTCAAAAAACCTTCTTTTGATGCAGAAGCTTACCTGCTTGATTTAGGTAAAGTTTGTGAATCTGCAAATGTTTATTTAAATGGTAAAAAGCTGGCAACTTTAATAGGACCTGAATTTAAAGTTACTATTCAAAAAGATATGCTAAAAGATATTAATGAACTTGAAATTGATGTTACAAACTTGATGGCAAATAGAATTATTTACTTGGATAAAAACGGAATTAATTACAAAAAATTTTATAACGTCAATTTAGCCGCCCGTGAAAGAAAAAACCTTGATGAAAACGGTCTATTTAATGCAAGAAATTGGGAACCGCTTGAATCGGGTTTAATTGGTCCTGTCAAAATTATTGGGCTTACTTCTAAATAATGAAATTCTTTTTACAGCTTGTGATATTATTGTCAGATAAGCTTTATCCATTTCGAACATAAAATGTAATAATATTTATTAAGGATTTGAATTCAATTCATATTTGTGTTTAACCAAATATTTATGCAACGGTTAGTAAAACTAATTCAAGCAATTATAATAATTGTATTATCTGCCTGGGTTGTATATTCTCAAACCAATAATGAAGAGAGTTCACATTTTGAGATTGTTTTAGATAATCAAAGTGTACCAATAATTTATGATCAAAATGATGCCGAAGTAGTAAGTGTTTGTTGTGAAGCTTTAGCAAAAGATATACAACTTATTACAGATATTTTACCGGAACTCCACACAGAAATTAAATTAAAACCACACGCTGCAATTATTGCTGGTACGATTGGCAAATCAAAATATATTGATACAATAATCAATTCAGCTAAATTATCTGTAGATTCAATAGTTGGGAAATGGGAAAGTTTTATTATTCAAATTGTGGACAAACCATTGGAAGGAATTAATCGTGCACTTGTAATTTGTGGCAGTGACCCACGAGGAACAGCCTTTGGAATTTTTGAGTTGTCGAAACGCCTTGGTGTTTCCCCTTGGGTTTATTGGGCAGATGTTTTACCAAATAAACGAAAAAAACTTTTATTTACTGAAGAAAAAATAATTATGGGTCCTCCCTCAGTAAAATACAGAGGAATTTTTATTAATGATGAAGATTGGGGTTTACAACCATGGGCAGCACATAATATTGATACTGATGTTAAGGATATAGGTCCTAAAACTTATGCTAAAATATTTGAACTTATGTTAAGATTAAAAGCTAATTTTATTTGGCCAGCAATGCATCCGTGTACAAAAGCCTTTTTTTATTATGAAGGTAACCCTAAGATGGCAAAAAAATACAATATTATTTTAGGCTCCAGTCATGCTGAACCGATGCTTAGGAATAATGTTGATGAATGGAAGAATAATTATAAGGCAGAATATGGAAAAGAACCCGGAGAATGGAGATATGATAAAAATTCAAATGAGATTCAGAAATATTGGCAGGATAGGGTTAAACAGGTTGTTGAACAAAAGATAGATGCTGTTTTTACAATAGGTATGCGAGGTATTCACGATAGTGGTATGCCAGGACCAGATAAAATCGAAGACAAAGTAGAACTTCTTAATAAAGTTATTGAAGATCAACGAAAGATTCTCTCAAAATATTTTCATAAAAACGCAGCTGAAATTCCACAAATATTTTGTCCTTATAAAGAAGTTCTTGATCTTTTTCATTCCGGATTAAAAATACCTGACGATGTAACAATTGTATGGAC
The DNA here is from genome assembly GCA_964572725.1 of uncultured Melioribacter sp. Lineage (GTDB taxonomy): Bacteria > Bacteroidota > Ignavibacteria > Ignavibacteriales > Melioribacteraceae > Rosettibacter. The sequence goes on along the minus strand of CAZNFW010000066.1, from coordinate 7,111 downwards.
AGATGATAATCATGGATATATTCGCAAATTATCAAATTCAAATGAACAATTACGAAAAGGTGGAAGCGGCATTTACTACCATTTGTCATATTGGGGTGAGCCAGAAGATTATTTATGGTTGTGCTCAATTTCTCCCTCTTTAATTTCTTACGAGATGACTAAAGCTTATGAATATGGCGCAAATCAATTATGGGTCTTTAATGTTGGGGATATTAAACCTGCTGAAATGGAAACTGAATTTGCTATGGATTTAGCATGGGATATAACTTTATGGAAACCAAATAAAGCTCAAAATTATATTGAAGAATGGGCAGCAAGAACTTTCGGCAAAAAATATGCAAAAGAGATTGCCGAAATCAAAACAATATACTATAGATTAGCAGCTTCGGGTAAACCTGAACATATTAATAAAATTGAATTTACCAAAAACGAATTCCAAAAACGCCTCTCGTTGTATCAATATATTACTCAAAAAGCCGAATGTCTGAAAGAACTTATTCCCGAACATCTGCAAGATGCATATTTTCAATTAATACTATATCCTGTTCTCGGTGCAGCCAATATGAATAAAAAAATATACTATGCTAATGTTCGAGATTTCCAAAAGGCAATGAATGCATATAATGAAATAAAAAAACTAACAGATATTTATAATAAAAATATAGCTAATGGTAAATGGAATGGTATTATGAATATGAGTCCACGAAACCGCCCTGTTTTTGATATACCAGATTCTAATTATAAATATAACAAGGATATTAATGAAAGACACCCAATTAAAATTATTTCTGTTAACCAACTGCAATTTGATAGTACAAAATTGTGCCTCCTGCCAGGATTGGGAGTTGACAGTATAAGTCTCTCATGGATTAAATTTAACTTTCCAAGCTTTAGTGAAAGTAATATTGATAATGCTTTTTCTGCCTCAATCAAATTGAAATTACCTAAAGGTAAACGCATTGTAGAAGTCTTTTGCTTACCAACCCATCCTATAAATGAAGAACATGCTCTTAGAGTTGGATTGAGCGTTGATAATTATAGTGTTGGGATTGTAGATGTTAATACAATTCCCGAGACTAACGCTTGGAGAAAAAATGTTATTAGAGGTTACGCCTCTGCAATATTTGAATTTGTTTTAAAAGATAATAGCATGATTGATTTAAAACTGTCGCTCCCCGATCCCGGTTTAGTTATAAACAAAATTATAATTTATTGACCAAACATTCCTTATAAAAATAATATGCTACAATTATCAAAATATATTTTAGAAAAATTTCATACTGAAAAAGCTACAAACGAAATTAGTTTTTCATTCTCAAAAAAATTTGTTAATCATTTTAAAGGGTATGATATGAAAATTTATAAAAAGATATTTGAAACAATCTTATTGTTATTTGTTATTTCAAATGTAAGTTTTTCACAATCAAAAACAATTTCACTAAAAGGAACATGGCAATTTCAAACTGACCCGGAAGATATTGGTATTCAACAAAAGTGGTATCTCTCAAAATTGTCTGATGTAATTAAATTACCCGGTTCAATGAGAGATAATGATAAGGGCTATGAACCAGATACAAATACAAGATGGACTGGAAGTATTTATGATAGTTCGTGGTATTTTAGACCAGAGATGGCAAAATATCGAAGGAAAGAGAATTTAAAATTCCCGTTCTGGCTTACACCAAATAAACATTATATTGGAGTTGCATGGTATCAGCGTGAAGTAGAAATTCCATCTGATTGGAAAGGAAGAAGTATTGAATTATTCCTCGAACGTCCTCATTGGGAGACAACTTTATGGATTGACAGTGTAAAAGTCGGAATGCAAAATAGCTTATCAACTCTACATCGTTATGACTTATCAAAAGTATTAACGCCAGGTCGCCATACTATTACTATTAGAGTAGATAATAGAATTAAAGAAATTAATGTTGGACCTGATTCGCACAGTATCACTGACCAGACACAGGGAAACTGGAATGGAATTGCAGGCAAAATTTATCTCAAATCGACTTCACCTGTATTTTTTGATGATATAAAAATTTTTCCTGATGTTAAAGATAAATCTGTTCGTGTAAATATTACATTAAATAATATTTCAGGGAAAAATGTAAATGCAAAAGTTACGCTAAAAGCAAAATCGTTTAATACAAAAAAAGTGCATGCAGCGGAACCTTATTTTAAAAATGTTATTGTTAAAGCTGGGAAATCAAATTTTGAAATTATTTATCAAATGGGTTCAGAAGTTCAATTGTGGGATGAATTCAATCCCGCACTCTACAAATTAACTGCAGTTTTAGAAGATGAATCTGGTAATAATGATATTAGAGAAATTCAATTTGGTATGCGTTCATTTACAATTAATGGTACTCGATTTGAAATAAATGGTCATCCAATATTTTTAAGAGGTACAGTTGAAAATTGTGTTTTTCCGTTGACAGGTTATCCGCCAACTGATGTTGAATCGTGGGAGAGGATTTTTACAATTTGTAAGAATTATGGATTAAATCACATGCGGTTTCATTCATGGTGCCCGCCCGAGGCAGCCTTTGAGGCAGCTGATAAATTAGGATTTTATTTGCAAATTGAAGGACCAAGCTGGGCTAATCATGGTGTTACTCTTGGAGATGGATTACCAATTGATCAATACATTTATGATGAAACTGATCGCATTCTAAATGCTTATGGTAATCATCCTTCATTTTGTATGATGGCTTATGGCAACGAACCTGCTGGTAAAAATCAAGTTGAATACTTGGGAAAACTTGTTAATCACTGGAAAGAAAAAGATAATAGAAGAGTTTATACCAGCGCTTCAATTGGTAAAAGCTGGCCCTTGGTTCCTGAAAATGAATTTATTGTCCGTTCAGAGCCTCGAGGCTTGCCTTGGGATAAAATTCCTAATAGTGTTTTTGATTACTACAATAGAATTGAAAAATATACTGTTCCTTATATCGTGCACGAAATGGGTCAGCACTGTGTCTTCCCCAATTTCAAAGAAATTAAAAAATATACAGGCATCTACAAAGCAAAGAATTTTGAACTGTTTCAAGAAGAACTGCATAAAAATCATATGGGTAATCAGGCTGAAGACTTTTTAATGGCATCAGGAAAATTGCAGGTTTTGTGTTATAAATCAGAAATTGAAGCTGCACTTCGTACTCGCAATCTGGCTGGAATTCAATTGCTAAGTCTTAATGATTATCCTGGACAGGGAACAGCTTTAGTTGGTGTACTGGATGCTTTCTGGGATGAAAAAGGATATGTTGCTGCATCCGAGTTTAGAAAATTTTTTAATTCTACAGTTCCATTAGCTCGAATTCCAAAATTTGTTTTTAAGAATGGTGAAACATTTCATGCAGACTTCGAGGTATTTCACTTCGGAAGTCATCCACTTAAAAATGTCTCACCAAAATGGAAAGTAACTGATTCTAATGGAAAAATTATTGCACAAGGTTCATTAAAAGAATGTGATATTCCAATTGGTAATTGTATTCCTCTTGGTTCAATCGATTTACAATTATCACAATTTACAAAAGCAGAAAAATTAAATCTGGAATTAACTGTTGATAATTATGTTAATGATTGGGATTTCTGGGTATATCCTTTCAAACTGCCTGACTTAAATACAAATGAAATTTATTTTACAAAAACACTCGATGAAAAAGCTGAAACAGTATTAAAAAATGGTGGAAAGGTATTCTTGAATGCTTCAGGTATTGTTGAAAATGGAAAAGATGTTGTTCAATACTTGAATCCAATTTTCTGGAATACATCCTGGTTTAAGATGCGGCCGCCTCATACATTAGGAATTTTATGTGACCCAAAACATCCAGTTTTTGAAGATTTCCCAACAGAATTTCATAGCAATTTACAGTGGTGGGAAATTCTTCATAAACAACAGGTTATGAATCTTGAACTATTTCCACCTGAATTTAAACCATTAATACAGCCAATTGATACCTGGTTCTTAAATCGAAGATTGGCTATGTTGTTCGAAGCTCAAGTTGAAAATGGAAAAATCATTGTTTGCAGTACCGATTTACAGAATAATCTTGATGAAAGACCTGTTGCAAGACAATTAATGTACAGCATCACAAAATATATGTTATCAGACAAATTCAATCCCAGATACAAAGTTGATCTTTCAATAATAAAAGAACTTTTCGAAAAGAAAGAACGACCACCTGCAATTAATTTTTACACAAAACAAAGTACGGATGATTTAAGACCAGTCCAACAGAAATCGAAATAAAATCCTCTTCTTTTCAGCCGTTACTATTTTTATTTGTGAAATTACGAATTAAAATATTTCGCATGATTCTCTCATCACATTAATTAAAAATGCAATCATTTTCTTTCAATCACTTTACATATCAAAAATAAAAGGAGGGGTTATGAAAGTTAATTTTTTACTTCTTTTAGTGCTTGCTTTTCTTAACGCGAGTAATTCATATGCTCAGTATACCCAGCAATACGATTCTCTTGGTTTAGTTGTAATACCAGCAGAAAAATTCAGTTCATATCGTCCTGGTTTAGAATCAAAAGCTGGAGATACATTTGCATTAGAAGATTCAATAGCAGGTTTTATGGGTACTGGCTACATGCGTGCTCATATGGCAAAAGGAGATGGCAGTATCAGTAATGCAGAAACCATCAATATTAAACTTTCTTATAATGTGAAATTCATTATACCTGGCACTTATTATATCTGGGCATATGTATATTTCCCAAATGACAAAGGTGATTCATTTTTCTTTGGACTCGATGGAAAAGTATCTGGTCAAGTTGCAGGACAACCTCGAGGTGTATGGTCATGGCATAAAGGAGATGCAACAATTAGTATCGATACTGCAGGCATTCATACAATTGATTTTTTTGGTAGAGAGCCAAATGCATGTTTAGACCATATTATAATTACATCAAGTCCCACTTTTGATCCAAATACAAATAAAGAATGGGAAACATGGGGGTTACCAAGTTACACTCAAAAATCTGACTCACTTGGCTTAGTAGTAATTCCAGCATGGGATTATGATTTTTACAGGCCGGGTCTACAAACAAAAGCTGGTGATTTTTTTGCAAAGGAAGATTCAATTGCAGGTTTTATGGGTGAAGGTTATATGCGTGCTCATATGGCAAAAGGTGATGGTAGTATCAGCAATGCAGAGAACATTAATATTAAGCTTACTTATAAAGTAGAATTTGTTAATACAGGTAATCATTATATTTGGGCATATGTTTACTTTCCAAACGATAAAGGTGATTCATTTTTCTTCGGACTTGATGGAAAAGTAACAGGTCAAGTTGCAGGTCAACCACGTGGTCAATGGTCATGGCATAAAGGTGATACTCCAATTAATGTTGATACAATAGGTTTTCATACTCTTGATATTTTTGGCCGTGAACCTAACTCATGTATCAATTATATTGTTATAACTTCTAATCCAACATTCGATCCAAATACAAATAAAGAATGGCAGCCAAAACCCAAAGGAGTAATAGCTTTTATAAGTTTACCTACAAAGATTGATCCTGCAACAGGAGAAAATGCCGACAAACCATTCATTGATGCATTAAAAAATGAAGGATATGATGTTTACACATTATATTCAACTTCCATTGAAACAGCTCCACAAAGTTTTATAGATAGTTTGAACTCTGCAGACTTAGTTATTATTGGACGTTCTGGTGCAAGTGCAGATTTTGGAGGTTCACACAAAACTGCATGGAATAATATTTCATCACCAGTTCTTTTACTTCATCTTTGGGCAGCAAGAAACAATAGATTAAACTGGCTGCCAACGAGCACAACAACATCTTACGATTCAGCTGGTGACACAATTAAAGCAAAAATTTTATTCCCGAACGATTCTGTATTTGTAGATATTCCAATTGCAGCAGATAGTACTTTGGATTGGGTAATTTCTCCTTATGATTTTATGGCTACAACAGATGGAGGTAACGGTAAAGTATTAGCACGAGAAGCAGTTAGCTCTAATGTTTTATTTGTCCGCTGGGAACCATGGAAAGAATTTTATAATGGCTCTGTTGATATGCCGGCAGGATATCGTACTTTATTAGGAAATGGTAATGATCACGCTAATGCAACACTTGGATTACCTATGAACTATTACAATTTTACTAAAAGTTCAGAACGAGTTTTTCTTAATGAAGTTGCACGAATGGTAAAACTTGGAAAAGTTGAAAAACCTGTTTCTGTTGAAGAAAATAAATTTGAAGTACCAATTACTTATTCACTTGAACAAAACTATCCAAATCCTTTTAATCCTGTTACTGTTATAAAATTTTCATTACCGGAGTATAGTTATGTTAAAATATCAGTTTACGATATAATGGGAAGATTAGTAACAAAATTAATTGAAGGTTATTACGATATTGGTCATCATCAAATTCAGTTCAATGCTTCTAATCTTGCATCGGGTATTTATTTTTATAAAATGGAAGCTGTACCAAAGAGCAAAAATATTACACCTTTCCAGAGTGTAAGAAAAATGATGCTTTTAAAGTAATTCAAGTTCACCTCTTAGTATAATTTTTATACATAAGCAGCTCAAATGTTTTTAATGGTTTTCATTGGCGAAGATTCGCGAAATTAGCGGCTAAATAAAATTTTTAAAAATTCGCAGAAAAATAGTATAAAATTAAAAGCGGTTGATAAAATGGATGTGCAATTATTGAGTGCACATCCAGTGTAATTTTATTGTCAATACAAATCAATTTTGTTAGTTCCGCTTCGTAATATTATAAAAAATGTATGAATCAAAGACGAAAAGTCTCATCGGATAATTTTCAGAACTTAACATTCAATTGGAAAATTATTTTAATGTTAGTAATATTCTTTTGTAACCACAGATTATTGATGGGGAAACAGGACTCGCTTATTAAAGCAGATGTGTTGGATAAAATGCGGCTGGCAAATAATTATTTTATGAAAAAATGGCCTGACCCTTCAATTGATATAATTACAGATAAAAGACGTCCAAGCAATATCTGGACTCGCGCAGTTTATTATGAAGGTTTAATGGCTCTCTATAGAATTGACCCAAATGAAATTTATTATAATTATGCAGTACAATGGGCTGAAAGT
>CAZNFW010000065.1:7951-13632 GCA_964572725.1 uncultured Melioribacter sp. | reverse complement strand
ATGAAAGCCATGGTATCGTTAAAAAATCTTAAATTCAAAGCTAAGCTTCGTGTTTCATACTTCATACTTGGAGCTATCTGTACTATAGTTATTTTGAACGATTTAGTACAGATGTTTAAAATCAATAATTATAAAAATCAGATTTATTCTGATTACATAGCTCCTTCTGATGAAATTGATTTAATTTATCAAGAATTTCAGAGCATAAAAAACACATTGCTCAAATTTTCTATCCCCAGTTTTGAACAGCAGATGGAAACTAATCTTAAGTCCTTGACTAAAAAGAAAAATTCTATTGATTCATCTTTAACTTATTTGCTTAAAAAATATGAAGGAACTTCAATAGAGAAGGATTTGAAAGAAGTTAATAAATCATGGGCTGATTATAAAAGTCTTGTAATTGATGGAACTATTAGTGCTGCTGCGATAAAAGATTATGAACTTGCTGCTGTGGTTGCTACAACTTCGGGAGAAGAAATTGGCGAAAAGATGTTGAGTAATTTCCAGAACTTAAAAGAAAATTTAAGTAATAAAGGAGAAACTCTTAATACAAACTTGTCAGATGCAATCAAAACATCGCGTATAGTGATATTTGCGGGAATGATTGCTGGTATGCTGTTTTTCATTTATGCTTTTACAAAAATAGTATCTTCACTTACCAAACCTGTAGAATATTTAAAGAATGTAATTGCAAAATTTTCTGTTGGTAATTTTAAAGAAATCGTGCAATATGACTCCAAAGATGAATTTGGCGAACTAAGTGATATGCTTGAACAATTAAGACATGCTCAGCATGAAAAAATAAAAGCAGCAATTGAAATATCTAAAGGTAACCTTAATGTTGATATTCAAGTATTGTCTGAAGATGATGAATTATCCCAGAGTTTTGAATTGATGATTAGCAATCTTAAAAGCTTAATTTTAGAAATGAAAAACTTAACGGATGAAATTATAGAAGGAAAAGTTACAAAACGAGGCGATGCAAATAAATTCTATGGTGCATATCAGGAAATTATTATTGGCGTTAATTCAACTCTTGATGCTTTGTTCATGCCAATAAAAGCCGGTATAGAAGTTCTGGAAGAAATGGCTAAAGGCAACTTTAATGCGAGAGTAACTGGTGAATTTAAAGGTGATCATAAATTAATAGTTACCAGCATAAATACACTTGGAGATTCATTAACAAATATTTTATCTAATATTGCTGAAATGATTAATTTAACAGCTTCGATAAGTGAACAAATATCATCTTCAACAGAACAGATGGCTGCAGGTGCACAGGAACAAAGCTCACAGGCTCTCGAAGTTGTTACTCAAGTAGAAGAAATGACAAGAACAATTTTAAGCACTTCTAAGAATGCAACTTTAGCTTCAGATGCATCGAAGAAAGCTGGACAGGTAGCTCGTGAAGGCGGAGAAGTAGTTGAAAAAACAGTTGAAGGAATGAACCGTATTGCAGAATTCGTTGAAAAAGCTTCTGAAAAAATTCAAGCATTAGGTAAGAATAGTGAACAAATTGGCGAAATAGTTCAGGTAATTGATGATATTGCCAATCAAACTAACTTGCTTGCTTTGAATGCTGCAATCGAAGCCGCAAGAGCAGGCGAGCAGGGAAGAGGTTTTGCTGTAGTTGCAGACGAAGTCCGTAAGTTAGCAGAAAGAACAACTAAAGCTACAAAAGAAATTTCTGAAATGATTAAGAGAATTCAAGAAGTTACAGAAAATGTTGTTGAATCAATGAGTGAAGGAAGCAGTGAAGTAAAATCAGGAAAAACTCTTGCTCAAAAAGCAGGCGCTTCTTTGAAAGAAATTATTCTTGCTTCCGATGCAGTTCTTGATGTGGTAAATCAAGTAGCTGCTGCAAGCGAAGAGCAAAGTGTGACTAGTGAACAAATAAATAGAAATGTTGAAACCATTAGTAAAGTTACAAATGAAAGTGCTGCTGGTATTCAACAAATTGCTTCCGCAGCAGATGAGCTCAATAGAATGACCACAAATCTTAAAGAATTAATAAGTCGATTTAAATTCGATAGCAGAAATAACGGACAATCAAAAACACTTGCATATAAAGAAAAACTGCTAACAAACTAAAGAACCCCTCCATATTAATAAAAACTCCCTCCAAAAGAGGGAGTTTTTTTATTTTTGTAAATGAATATCACAAAAAAAGGTTTGTTATGAAAAAAATAAAATTAGGAATAATTGGCTGTGGAATTGCTGCTAAAGAACTTCATTTACCTGCTCTTAAAAAATTATCTGACAGATTTGAAATTACAGCTGTATGTAATCATACAGAAAAAAAAGCAGTGGAATTTTCTAAGCTTGTAGGGAATGTTCCTTATTATCTCGATTATAAAGATTTATTAAAAGATAAAAATGTTGAGGCGGTCGATATAACACTTCCAATCGAACTGAATTATAAAACTGCACTCGATTCAATTAATGCAGATAAACATGTATTTCTTGAAAAACCGCTTGCCGCAAGTTTAACGGAAGCAAAAAAATTAGTAGATGTTTCTAAAACAAAAAGTGTTGTTTGTTTTCTTGCAGAAAATTATAGATATGACAGATTATATTTAGAAATAAAAAAATTATTGGAAAGAAAAATTATCGGGGATGTATATTCTGTAATCTGGAATGTTTTTAATAATCTATCTCTTAAGAATAAATATGCTCAAACAAAGTGGAGAAAAAATAATAAATATCCGGGAGGTTTTGTCTACGACGGCGGAATACATAACATTGCTGCATTAAGACTACTTTTCGGAAATATTAAATATGGGTATGCTATTAAAAAATCAATAAGAAAAGAAATTGGTACTGACGATACTTTTTCTTTTAATTATGAGTTTGATAATGGCGTGATTGGAGTATTGAATATATTCTTTTCTGTAAATGGGATTTATAAGAATGAATTATTAATATTTGGAGATAAAGGAACAATAATTACAACTAATAATAAGATTGAAATTTATAGAGAAAACAGGAAAACAAGAAAAATAATTGTAGAAACAGATGGTGGTTTTGAAAGTGAGTTTAGAGAATTTTATGATGCTGTTTTAAAAGGTAAAAAGTTCATCAATACTTTTGAAGAAGGATATTATGATGTGTATACATTATTGAATGCATTTAAATCAGCCGAGAAAAACAAAATAATAAACTTTATTAAGATAAAGTGAATCTCAGTACTGAAAAAAAATAATAATCTGCGGTAATGAATAATTGAAGTATGTTTGCCTATTCATTGGTGGGGATTAATGCTTGTTCTCACTTGGTGAGGAATAAAGAAAAATATGAGTGTGGTAAAAGGGAATGATGGAATTAGAAATGATGGAATATTGGAATGATGGAACATTCGAATATTGGAATATGAGGGGTAATGAAGAGTTGCAATTCTTTAATTTTGTTCCAAATGATTGTATAGGTATAATTCTATAATTTTGCTTTTTTGCCTATGAGGGAATAATCCTGCAAACTTATAATCATTTAACCGGAAATTTTATAAAGAAAACAAAGCTTATAAAAAATTTATTATTAAACGAACCTGAGTGTTGATATAAATTAATATTTCAAATATATCAATATTGTAATCTGGAAATAAATAACTATACAGCTTTACCTAAGTTGTATTTTTTCCTTTCATTTGAGTCTAAGTAAATTTTTCTGAGTCTAATTGATTTCGGAGTTACTTCAACCATTTCGTCATCTTCAATATATTCAAGAGCTTCTTCGAGTGTAAATTTAATTGGAGGAACAATTTTAATAGCTTTATCTGAACCCGAGGCTCTCATGTTAGTTAATTTTTTACCGCGTTGAATGTTAACTTCAATATCATTTTCTTTATTGTGTTCACCAATTATTTGTCCTTTATAAACAACTTCGCCGGGTTCAATAAAAAATTTACCTCTATCCTGAAGTGAGTCAATTGCGTATGCAGTTGCTGGGCCAGTATCCATTGAAATTATCACACCATTTTTAGATTTGTTAATTGCTCCTTTAAAATATTCATATTGATAAAAGCGATGGTGCATAGTAGCTTCGCCAGAAGTGGCAGTAAGAATTTTAGTTCTCAATCCCATTAATCCTCTTGAAGGAATATGGAATTCAAGTGTTTGTAAATTTCCCTTATTTTCCATTTTAATTAATTCACCACGTCGTTGACCGACGAGTTCTATAACTTTGCCAGCATATTCAGAAGGAACATCGACGACTAAAATTTCAATCGGTTCGGCTTTTTTTCCATTAATTTCTTTATATATAACTTTCGGTTCTCTAATTTGAAGTTCAAAACCTTCGCGCCTCATATTTTCAATTAAGATGGATAAATGTAAAATTCCTCTGCCAGAAACTTTAAAGGTATCAGGAGAATTAGTATCCTGAACTTTGAGTGCAACATTATGTTCCATTTCTTTATAAAGTCTCTCTCTTAACTGACGTGAAGTAACATATTTCCCTTCTTTGCCATAAAATGGAGAATTATTCACTGTAAATGTCATGCTTATAGTTGGTTCGTCAATAGAAATAATTGGCAGAGGTTCTGGATTTTCTGCATCAGCAATTGTATCTCCAATATCAATATCTTCAATTCCGATGATGGCACAAATATCACCGCATTGTACTTCTTCTACTTCTGTTCTTATTAATCCATTAAACGCAAAAAGCTGCTTAGGATGAACTATATGAATAGTTCCATCTCTTTTAATTATACACAAATTATCATTTTTTCTAAGTGTTCCTCTGAAAACTCTGCCTATACCAATTCTACCGACGTAATCATTATAATCGAGTGAAGAAATTTGAATTTGTGTTGGACCAAAATTATTCGGCGGAGGAGGGATAAAATTAATTACAGCATTTAGCAGAGGTTTTAAATCTTTTCTTTCATCATCGAGGTTAAAAACGGCCCATCCTTCTCTTCCACTTGCATAAAGAACAGGAAAATCTAATTGTTCTTCGTCTGCATCAAGTTCAATGAATAAATCATAAATTTCATTTAATACTTCTTGAGGTCTATTATCAGGTCTATCGATTTTATTAATTATTACAATTGGTTTCAGGTTAAGATTCAAAGCTTTTTGCAGCACAAATCTTGTTTGAGGCATCGGTCCTTCAAATGAATCAACAAGAAGCAAAACACCATCTGCCATTTTTAGAACACGCTCTACTTCGCCGCCAAAATCAGCATGCCCAGGTGTATCTATTACATTAATTTTGTAACCATTATAAGGTATGCTGATATTTTTTGAAAGTATTGTAATTCCGCGTTCTCGTTCAAGGTCGTTTGAATCTAAAAATCGTTCTCGAACAACTTGATTTTTCCTAAATACTTGGCACTGTTTTAATATTTGGTCTACGAGAGTTGTTTTACCGTGGTCTACATGTGCTATGATAGCTATGTTTCTTATATTGTTCATTTATTCTAAATTTTATTAAAATGCGTCTACAAGTATAAGGTTTTTTTAACAAAAAAAATAAATTATAACATTGATTATTGGTAAATATTTAGTGAATAATTATTTGTGGTTAATTGAGAGTTGATGAGGAAATGGTATGAAAAAATTTATAAACAGAAAAACTGTTTAAGTTTTTTGTATAATTAAATTTGGGTATAGAACCTAAAGCATACATTGGCCTGCCAACCGAAGCCTTGGCGTAGGTTGGCCTATCAAATAGAACCTAAA
>CAZNFW010000065.1:0-7851 GCA_964572725.1 uncultured Melioribacter sp. | reverse complement strand
ATTGGCCTGCCAACCGAAGCCTTGGCGTAGGTTGGCGGAGAGGGCGAGATTCGAACTCGCGATAGAGGTTTAAGCCCCTATGGCGGTTTAGCAAACCGCTGCCTTCAGCCACTCGGCCACCTCTCCACACTCCTGCTTGCTGCAGGTAAGTTGAAAAGAAAAGTCAAAATTTTGTGACACCAATATAATAATCACTTAATTAAAATAAAAATTTATAACTCAGTTGAACATTTCTTCCTGGCATGTATGCAAAATTTTTTATTGATGATAAATGATCTTTATAAGGCTGGTCTAATAAATTTTCAATCTTTAAACTAAATACATGAAAAAATTTTCCAGTTAATATTTTTACTCCACCATAAACATCAACAATTCCATAACCTTTTGTTGGAATTTCTTCAGGCGCGGTTTTATTTTGTTCAGATGCTAATTTCCATTGATAGCCAAACCAATAATTGTCAGTGAAATATCTTTGTTCAATTGAAAGCCTAAATGGCGGCATTTGCGGCAAATTTTCTTTTGTGTCACTTATAATGCCTCTTACGTAATCCATCATTAATGTTAAAGATAAATTTCTGGTAAATTCATATTGAGCTGTTAATTCAAATCCGTAAATAGATGCAGTAGTTTGAGAATAGATAAATACAGGATAACCAGCAGTGTCGTTAAATTTGTTTATTGATGCTGCATCATAAAAATAATTTGTTGGTTTTCGATAAATGAAATTATTAAGCATATTGTAATAACTGCTGAGCTCAACTAAGTAATTTGCTTTTCTTACTCGTAAGCCTAAATCAAATCCAAGATTATTTTCTTTTTTAAGATTACGATTGCCAATATCAAAAGTAGCAGTAGCTTCATGAATTGCATAAGAAGAAAGTTCTTCAACTGTTGGTGCTCGAAATGCATTTGCAATATTTGAAAAGAGAGATACATCATCAGAAATGTTATAAGAAATTCCAACTGAACCGCTGAAAGAAAGATAATTTTTCTCTTCTGCAGGAAAATGTGTATCAGAAATTATCGATTCAGGAATTACTACTCGATTATTTTCAATTCGAACACCTAACTGCATATTTAATTTATTGATTCTTATTTGTTCGAATATGTATGCAGCAATTCCATCGTAATTTGCATTAGGTGTAAAAGCTTCTTCGCCAAAAACATTATAATTTTGTTTTTGATACCAGAATCCGAAAACACCAGAAATATTTTTTGTTTGCCAGAGGCGTATTGGTTTGTGTTTGAAAGATAAATCAAAACTGTATGATTTTAATCCAAATGAAGTTCCTGTTTCTCCAGATTTTCTTAAAATTTCTTTATGCTCATAATTTTGATAACCGGCTTTAAGACTAAAATTGTTTACAAAGAAATTAATTTTATCACTTTCAATTAAAAAGCGATATTCTCTTTTCTTCATATTAATTTTTATTGGTTCTTCATCATCAATGAATGTTGGAATCCCGTAGCTGTTATAATAATCTTTTATACTAATTCCACTTCTGAAAAATGATGGAATGAAAGCAAAGCCAAATTGATATCCTCTTGAAAATTGGTCGGAGTTAATAACCGAAGAACCATTGCCGTCAGTATAATCTTTGCTTAACCGATTAAAATAATTTGTATGAAAAGAAAACTTATCAATACCCAAATGTATATCACTGCTAAAATTAAATTCTTTGTTTACTGTTGAGTTACCCAAGTTTATATTACCATCAAAGCCCTTAGAAATATAAGTTGGAATTTCTTCGGTGATTATATTAACAACTCCGCCAATTGCGTTACTACCGTAAAGTAAGCTTGCAGGACCTCGTAGAACTTCAATTTTTTCCGGAATGCTTCCATCTACTGATATTGCATGGTCGTCCGATGTATTTGATAAATCTCCCATTCTTAAACCATTTTCCAGGATTAATACCCTATTGTTGCTAAAGCCTCGAATAATTGGGCGTGCAGTTGCAATTCCATTTGAACGCATTGAAATGCCAGGCTGAAAGTTTAGTATTTGAGCAATGCTGAGATTTCTTTTTATCTGAAGTTCTAAGTTAGAAATTGATAACGTGCTTTGAGATAAATTTTTTGGGTCAATTGATAAAGGATTACCAGTTACAACAACTTCTTGTAAATTAATTATCCCTTCTTCAAGTTTTATTACAATTGTTTCATTTAATGGAATCGTGATTTTTCTTGTTATTGTTTTATGACCGATATAGGAAAATTTTAAAGAGTATGTTCCGCTGTCCAAATTATTAAATTCAAATTTTCCATCTGCATCAGTTGTTGTTCCTATTTTTAATTCTTCGATTAAAACATTAACACCTATCAAAGGTGTATCATCTTTTTCTTCTTTAACGTAACCAATTAAAGAGAAAGTTTGTGCATTAGTAATTTCAACAAGAGGTTGTTGAGCCTTTGGCTCAATTGTAAAGAATAAATATATGATAAGTATAAAAACATTTATGTTCTTCATTTTGAATCTCCTCAACTTTGTTTTATATCTTAAAAAATATTTTTGCTATTAATGATTTATAAAGAGCTTTGAATTACGAGCACATCGTCATTCTGAACGAAGTGAA
The DNA here is from genome assembly GCA_964572725.1 of uncultured Melioribacter sp. Taxonomy (GTDB): domain Bacteria; phylum Bacteroidota; class Ignavibacteria; order Ignavibacteriales; family Melioribacteraceae; genus Rosettibacter. The sequence continues at coordinate 5,275 of CAZNFW010000065.1, read as the reverse complement.
GAATCTTTTAACTCTAAAATTTCACCAAATATTATAACTCTGATAATTTCAAAATTTTTACGATTAGTAAAATTCTTTTATCGGTTACAAAAAAAGTTTGAATAACAGATAAATATTTATTGGTTCAATAGGGGGGGCGATCGAAGTGAAATTGATGATAATATTTTTTTAAAAGTTTTGTCTGTTGTTGCTTTTTGAATCAGCGGTATAGTTTGATTCAAATAAAGAAGAATTGATGAAGTAATTAATTGAGCATTAAAACTAAAATAGAAAAATTGTTCGATCCTGCATAATCCAGATTCATCCTTAAAAGGATCAGATACATTGACTTCATTAGAGAACGATGAACAGCTGTTAAATTTTATTTCATGCTTATGAATGTGAAATACATCTAAACATAAAATCGAAAGGTATAAAACGATAAATACCGAGGTGACAATATGTTTAATTTTTCTATTCACTAAAATTTTTGTTGATTATAAAAGACTCAAAGTTTATTTTCAACTGCAAATCTAAAGACATAATATCTAATTTCAAAATTTAGAGGAGGCTATATGTTAAACAAAAAATTACATGGGGAAGTCTATTATCCAAGTGAGGATGTTTTAAATAAATCGCATATAAAAAATTGGGATGAACTTAATGAACTTGCAAGGAAGGATTATGAAGGATTCTGGTCAAAAATGGCTGAGGAATTACATTGGTTTAATAAATGGGAAAAAGTAATTGATGATTCTAATAAACCTTTTTATAAATGGTTCACTGGAGCTAAAACTAATATTGTTTATAATTGTCTTGATGTTCATATCAGAACTTACCGAAGAAACAAATTAGCTTTAATATGGGAAGGGGAGAATGGAGATTTACGAACAATGTCGTATTATGCTTTGCACCGTGAAGTATGTAAATTTTCAAATGTATTGAAAAGTATGGGAGTGCAGAAAGGTGACCGTGTTACAATTTATATGGGCAGAATTCCAGAAATTATAATTGCGATGTTAGCATGTGCAAGAATTGGTGCAATTCATTCTGTTGTTTATGGAGGATTTTCTGTTGAATCTCTTGCAGAAAGAATTGAAGACAGTAATTCGAGAGTGTTGATTGTTGCTGATGGAGCTTATCAACGCGGGAAAATTGTTCCATTAAAACAAATTGCTGACGAAGCATTACAAAGATGCGGCACGGTAGAACATGTTTTAGTTGTTAAAAGAACTGGTCAGGAAATTAATATGGAACAGGGCAGAGATATGTGGTATCACGAATTAATGAATTTACCAATTGCAACTCAAAATTGTGCATTAGAAATTATGGATTCAGAGGACCCGCTTTTTATACTTTACACTTCTGGTACAACTGGAAAACCAAAGGCAATTTTGCATACTCATGGCGGCTATATGGTTGGCGTTTATACTACATTAAAATATGTATTTGATATTCACGAAGAAGACCGTTATTGGTGTGCCGCAGATCCTGGCTGGATTACTGGTCATAGTTATATTGTATATGGTCCTTTGTTAAATGGTGCTACTTCTTTTATGTATGAAGGTGCACCAAATTTTCCATATCCAAATCGTTGGTGGCAGATGATTGAAAAGTATGGTATTAATATTCTCTATACAGCACCAACTGCCATTAGAGGTTTGATGAGATTTGGAGAAGCCTGGGCGAAAAGACATGATTTATCTTCACTAAGATTATTAGGTTCGGTTGGAGAACCTATTAATCCCGAAGCCTGGAAATGGTATTATAAAGTTGTTGGGAAAGAAAAATGTCCTATTATGGATACCTGGTGGCAAACGGAAACCGGAATGTTTATGATAACCCCATTGCCTTGTGTTCCACTTAAACCAGGTTCTGCTACAAGACCATTCCCTGGAATTGAAATGGATGTTGTTGATGAAAATGGAAATTCAGTAAAACCAAATGAAGAAGGTTATCTTGTGATTAAAACTCCATGGCCCGCAATGATAAGAACAGTTTACAAAGACCCAGAACGATATATTCAACAATATTGGAGTAAATATCCCGGGATGTACTTAACTGGCGATAGTGCACGCAAAGATGAAGATGGATATTTCTGGATAATTGGAAGAGTTGATGATGTTATTAAAGTATCTGGCTATCGATTAGGAACGGCAGAAATTGAAAGTGCATTAGTAAGTCATCCAGCAGTTGCAGAAGCAGCAGCTATTGGGCTGCCTCATGAAGTAAAAGGAAATGCAATTTATGCTTATGTAATTCTTCGTAATGGTTATGAAAAATCTCCAGCATTAATTGAAGAACTAAGACAACATGTAAGTCACGAAGTTGGACCAATTGCAAAACCTGAACATATTGAATTTGTTGATTCATTACCAAAAACCCGAAGCGGAAAAATTATGAGAAGAGTCCTTAAAGCAAGAGCATTAGGGCAGGACCCAGGGAATATTTCGACTATGGAAGAATAAAGAGATATTAAGATTATAAATTAAATCACAAAATATTACAAAAATATAAGGGATGTCTTAGCAGTTTATTAAAAGCAGTATTTGCTTTTTTCCCAAAATTTACTATTAGACATCCCTGAGTTAAATAAAATTATATACTTATATTTATATACGCTGATTTTCATTACAAAATCTGTTGCATTTGCAAGTATATTATGACTTTAAGAACTTAGTATTAATTTTGTCTTAACTCAAGCATTTTTAATTCCTTATCATATTCATTTAGTTTGAATGTACTCAAAACATCCTGAAGTCTGTTAGCAAGACGAGCAAGGTCATTTGCAGCATTAGCAATCTGTGATATTGCTTGAGTAGATTCATAGATTATATTTGAAATGTTTTCAACATTAGTATTTACTTGTTTAGATGTTGCACTTTGCTGTTCATTGGCAGCTGCTATTTGATTTACAAGCTGAACTACTTCGCCTATATTGCTTAATATTTGCTTTAATGAATTTTGTGAATTTTGTGCTAAATCAATTATTTCCATTACTTCTTTATTGCCAATATTCATTGTTTCAATCACTGAATTTGTTTCTTTTTGGATATTGATGATAATATCTGAAATTTCTTTTGTGGATTTAGATGAACGTTCTGCTAATTTTCTTACTTCATCTGCAACAACAGCAAATCCTCGTCCATGTTCACCAGCTCTTGCTGCTTCAATGGCTGCATTTAGGGCAAGAAGATTTGTTTGTTCTGCAATATCATCTATAACTTGTAAAATTCCTGTAATTGCATTGGTAGCTTTACCAAGATTTTCTAACTTTTGTGCCGCTGTTGATACAAAAGTTGCTATTTGTTTTACTTTCTCAATAGTTTTTTCAATTTCAGCAGTACTTTTCTTAACAAATATTTCATTTTGAGTAGCTTTTTCTGCAGTTTTGGTTGCATTCTTTGCATTAGAATCAATAGTAGAGTACATTTCATCTGTTGCTAATGCTACTTCTTTAATTTGATTTGACTGTTCACTTGAAGTTGCAGCTAATTCTTCTGTTGTTGCAGATATTTCATTTGAGGCAGAAGCTAAATTATCTGTTAAGTCTCTTATTATCTTTAAAACATCAGTTAATGATTTTACTAAAACTCGAAGGTCATCTAAAATTATTTTATTGGTTTCTTCATGTAGTTCAAAATTGAAATCAACAGTAAAATCTTTTTCAACTAATTTATTTATTAACCCGCCAAGTTTTTCTGATTCTTCTTGTAATAAATTGTTTCTTTTATTTGCAAGTTCCATGCTTTCATAAATAATAATATTACTTACCACTATTGCTGCAATCATTTCTATAAATTTTTTATCTTCTTCTGTAAAGTTACTCCCATCAATTTTTTCGCTTATATATAAATTTCCATAGCTGACATCATTGCTGATTAATGGAGTTGCCAGTAATGTTTTCATTTTAGGATGGTTAGCAGGAAATCCTACAGAGTGTGAATGTTTTGAAATATCATCAAGCATTAAGGTTTCTTTTGTTTTGTGAATATAGCCAAGTAAACCTTTACCTTCAGGATATCTACCGATTTTATTTTTTATATCTTCAGTAACACCTCTTGTAATAAATTTTTTAACCTTTCCATTTTCATCAAAAACTGAAATTGCAACATATTTAACATTAAACAAACTCTTAGTAAAATCAGCAGTCTTTTCTAAAATCGCTTCAATACTTTTTTCATATCTTAACTTAAAAAACTCATCTATAATGAAATTTGTATTTTTTACAAATCTTCCAAATGTTGATTGAATAATATTCAAATCAGTTTTTATTTCTGATAATTCATCAGCAATTTTATAATGTTCATTTTCAGTAGAAAAATCATAGTTAGCAATTTTATTTATCTGTAATTTTATTTTGTTAAATTTCTTTATAAAGGTTAAAGCAAAATATAGAGCTGCTAAAAATGGTGTAAGAAGAACAAAAATACCTATTATATTCAACTCTGAATGTGCATTTTTTAAAACAGAAATTAGATTATTTTTATTTCCGTTTAATGCTATTGTTTCTATATTATTCAAACATGAAATTGCATGGAAAAATAATAATAAAATAGAACCTGCGACTAAAATGCCTGCAATAAAAAATTGAATTTTAAGACTGAGTTTTATCATAAAGCGAGCTCCGTTTTGCCTTATTATCGAATATTTTTAATAATATTTAATGTTCATCTTATATAAAGTTAGGAAGGTTTATGTTTTAGCCACGAATGCACGAATAATTTTTTCTCTGCGCTTCTTTGCGTGCTTTGCGGTTTTTTTTTAACCGCCAAGAACGCTAAGAGACGCCAAGAATTTTAACTCATCTTACTCCTCCCTCAATTATTCTTACCTCCTCCTCCGTTAGCCTATACAACTCATACACCAGCCTATCTATCTCCCGTTCCCAAACCAACGTATCCGAAGCGTCCCCGCTTCGTACAGCACCAACAGACTTATTGCAACCAACTTTCTTTGCCTCAAGGATTTTATCCACCAGCGACTCGATTTGGTTTACGATGGGTTGGTTGGTGGGGGTGATGGGAGGAAGAGGAAGATTTTCCATAAATATTCCTGATAAATATAGCCCTTGAGTACCTAATTGGTGTGCACATTTTCTTGAATACCATTCAATTATATTAGAGTTAATCATTCCAATAAAATATTTTAAACTTTTCCCTAAAAGCATAAAACATGTTTTTTGTAAGTAAATTCCTTTAGGGACTAAGCACATCTTAACTTCTTGAGTCGTCTCTGCCCACACCACCTTCTCCTTCTCAAACTCAACCAAATAATCTTCTTTTGGATTATTATC
>CAZNFW010000064.1:1265-13812 GCA_964572725.1 uncultured Melioribacter sp. | reverse complement strand
CTTCCAATATAAGAGTGACCAATAAAACCTTCATGTTGTTTATTAGAGTAAGAATGAAATATAGAATTTTCAATTTCACCGCCAATCTTGCATACTTCTCCTATTGATGTATTATGATAAATCGATGTATGTGCTTTTATTAAGCAATTTTTTCCAATAAAAGCAGGACCTTTTATAATTGTGTGTGACATTATATGAACATTTTCGTCAATATAAACTGGACCTTCAGAAGCATCTAATAAAACAAACGGCTCTATTTTTGCCCCTTTACGAATTATTATATTTTTTTTGTTAATAAATTCTACGGATTTATAATTTACTTTTGTTTTTTTTGCAGCATTGTTTTTGGTAATCAGATTATAATCATTATTAATTTCTTCACCATTATAATTGATTAAATCCCAGAGATAATTTATCAATTTAACACTTATATTTAATTTCGAAAAATTTTCACAATCAAATGATAAAGAACCATCGTCATTAAATTTTACATAATTATTATTCCGAATTTTAACAGCAACAATTTGATTATCGCTTAATAAAATAGTTTCTTCTTTTAAGTTTTTTATTTTATCTGCTACTTCATTATTTATTAACAAACGACCATTAATAAAAATTATAGAATTTCCTTTGAAAACATTAACCAATGAATTTTTATATTTTTCTTTAAATGAATTTTCCATGTATGGTCTGCAGTGAAAAATAATTTTGCTATTTGGAAAATAAAGTTCGAATTTTTGTTTTAATGTTAGTATTCCACATTTTAATTCATAGACTGGTCTTAAAAATGTTAATGGCAATAGGTTTTTAAATCCAGTATCTTCATAAATCATAATTACAGGTTTCATGTCGAACCTTTAAATATTTTATAAATAAACTAACTAAAAATTTTTTAATGCAAAAATATTCATTATAAAGTTTATTATTTTTACGATTAGAAAAATAAAAGAATTAACATGAGCATCATTTCAAAAAACTTTTTAACTAAAGCTGCTATTTATGGAATTTCATTAATTGTAACAATAATTATAATAGATTCAATAATTCTTCCATATTATGTAAGCAGTAATGAATTAAAAGTTCCTAATGTTGTTGGAAGACACAAAGATGAGGCAATAAGAATTCTCAGGGAATTAAATCTTAATCCGATTATTAGTACTTCCCGCTATGATGAAAAATATGATAAAGATTATGTTATTTTTCAAAAGCCACTGTCAAATACTTATGTAAAGGAAAATAGGAAAATATATTTGACTATTAGCGGGGGATTGCAAACAGTTAAAATGCCGTATTTGATTAATAAATCTGTGCGAGATGCTCAAATAATACTTCAAAAACTTGGATTGATTATAGATACATTAGAACAAATAACTTCGGAATTTCCACCCAATACAATTGCAGAACAGCAGTATCATGAAGGAAAAGATTTGCCTGTAGGTACGAAAGTTAGGTTGAAAGTTAGTATGGGACCTCAATTAGGGAAAATAAAAGTTCCAAATTTAATTGGTAAATCTTTGGTAGAAGCTGAAAAAATATTACATAATTACTCTTTAAACATTGGATTAAAAACTTATATATATTCTAAATCTCTTTTGCCAAATACAATAGTTGACCAGCAGCCAAGTGAAAATACTCTTGTTAATGCTGGTGATAGTATTAATGTAGTAATAACACTAAATAAGTGAGTTCATATGGTAACAAAAAAATTGTTAGCACCATCAATACTTTCTGCTGATTTTTCAAATTTATCACAACAAATAAGATTAGTAGAAATCGGCGGAGCTGACTTAATCCATTGTGATGTAATGGACGGCAGATTTGTTCCGAATTTAACATTTGGTCCTATGGTTATTTCATCAATTCGGAATATTACTAATTTACCAATCGATGCTCATTTAATGGTTGAAAATCCTGATAATTTAATTGACAATTTTGTTGAAGCTGGTGTAAATTATTTAACTGTTCATCAGGAAGCAGTAATTCACTTACATAGAACTATTGATTATATCAAAAGTAAAGGAGTTAAAGCAGGTGTTTCAATTAATCCTTCTACTCCTGTGCATTCATTGATTGAAATTTTAGAATATGTAGATTTGGTACTAGTCATGTCTGTTAACCCAGGATTTGGCGGACAAAAATTTATTCACAGCAGTCTGCGAAAAATAAAAGAGCTTTCTAACATTAGAGGAGAGAGGGGATACAATTTTTTAATTGAAGTAGATGGAGGTTTAACAAAAGAAAATATAAAAGATGTATCAAATGCAGGGTGCAATATATTTGTTGTTGGTTGGTCAATTTTTGGAAATGATAATAAAACTGCTGCAACTGCAGAGTTTAAAAATCTTATTAACAACAGCTAACAACAAAGGATTAATACATTGAATAACAATTTGATAATTCAACTTATCAATATTAATTATCCTGAAGTATTTAAAAAGTACAGCAAAAAATACAATATATATCGTGAATTATATGAGAATGATTTATATGGATTAGAAATTCGTAATCTTGATTCTAAATTATGTCAGAGAATAAAAAAAATAATTTTAGCCAATAAAGAAATTTGTTATGTTATTGAGAATAAAAACCAATCAGCCGATTTGTTAGCATTAGGGACATTTTCTGTTTTTAAAGAATTAGCAAAGGAAATAATTGCAATTGGAAATGAAGATATTGGTTTTAAGGTTAATAGAGTTATTCAAAATTTTATTGATTATGACAATAAGTCCATACAAATTGGAAATAAAGTATTTGAAATGGACAAAGCACACGTCGTAGGCATATTGAATGTAACTCCTGATTCATTTTCAGATGGAGGAAAATTTTTTGAGAAAAATGCTGCAGTAGAACATGCATTAAAACTTATTGAAGAGGGCGCAGAAATAATTGATATCGGCGGCGAGTCAAGCCGTCCAGGAGCTAAACCTGTTGATGAAGAAGAAGAAATACGAAGAGTAATACCTGTTGTTGAAGAAATTTTGAAATTAAAACCTGATACTGTTTTATCAATTGATACTACTAAATTTAGAGTGGCTGAGATTGCATTATCATTAGGTGTTAAAATTATAAACGATATAAGTTCATTTAGTTTTGATAATAAAATTTTAGATGTAGCAAAAAAATATAATGCTTCGTATGTTCTTATGCATATGAAAGGAAATCCTGAAACAATGCAAAATAATCCACACTATGAAGATGTTGTTTCCGAATTATATGAATTTTTTATAGAGAAAACTTTAGAAGCTCAAAAACACAATTTAAAAAATATTTTAATTGATCCAGGTATTGGATTTGGAAAAAGAGTTATGGATAATTACGAGTTAATTAAAAGATTAAACGAGTTCAAGGGTTTAGGATTTCCAATTTATATAGGTGTTTCAAGAAAATCATTTTTAGGGAAAGCATTAAACATAGCAATTGATGAAAGAGATGATCCTACGCTTGTTGCAGAAACTCTTGCTATTAAAAATGGTGCACGTTTTATAAGAACTCACAATGTCAAAAAATCAAAATATGCTTCACTTATAAATTTATTTATAGAAAAACCAGAATTGCTGCAAAATGTTTGAAATCATAAAAATTGGATTTATTACAATAAATTTTACTGATGTACTGGACATTGCATTAGTATCATTCATTTTTTATAAATTGTATATTACTATTAAAGGAACTATTGCTGCTCAAATTTTTTACGGTTTGCTTATAGTTCTGTTTTTATCATTCATCGCACAGGTGGCAAATTTTAAGGCAACAGGTTGGTTATTAAAATTAATTTCTGATATCTGGGTAATAGCATTTATTATTTTATTTCAACCAGAAATTAGAAGATTATTGGTTCTTGTCGGCAGAAGTCCATTGCTGCGATTTTTTATCAAAACAGACCAAAATAATATTGCAGAAATTATTGCAGATACAGCCTTTGAATTGGCACAGCATCAGCACGGTGCATTAATAGTTATTGTGAAAAGTGTGGGAATCAGAGGTATTGTTGAAACTGGAGAAATAATTAATTCTCGAGTAACAAAAAATTTACTTCGTTCAATATTTTATCCGCGTTCACCTTTACATGATGGAGCTGTAATAATTAATAATGGAATTATTGAAGCTGCAAGATGTACTTTACCACTATCAAGTGTAACACAAATAGAAGGTATACCTTTAGGAATGAGGCATCGAGCTGGACTTGGAATTTCTGAACAAGCAGATGTTATTTGTGTAATTGTTTCTGAAGAATCCGCAAGCATATCAATTGCTGAAAATGGTAAATTAATTAGAGGTTTATCAAAAGAATCATTAAAAAATTATTTACTGAAAAATCTAAGCTCTCGTAAAACAAAGCGAACTGAAAAAAATTAAAACAATTAATTTATATTTGATAAGTAGTTTTTAAACAAAATAAAAAAGGGAGTGATATGAAATTAAAATATTTTTCACACTCTGCTTTTCAATTTACTTCTAACAATGGGAAGAAAATTTTAATTGACCCATTTTTTGATGGGAATCCAACTTCGCCCGTTAAATCTGATGACGTATTTGCAGATTATATAATCTTGACTCATGGACATGGAGACCATCTTGGCGACGCTTTCAAAATTGCTAAGAGATGTAATTCAACATTTATATGTGTTAATGAATTAGCTAATTATTGCATCAGTAAAGGATTTAATGCACACAATATGCATATTGGTGGTTCATATAATTTTGAATTTGGTAGAGTAAAATTTACAATTGCTCATCACGGCTCTATGACATCCGATAATTATTACGCAGGTGAACCTTCCGGGGTAATTCTTTCAATTGATGGAACTAATGTTTACCATACTGGCGATACAGGTTTATTTTATGATATGAAATTAATAGGGGAAATGACACCTTTAGATTATATGCTTCTTCCAATAGGTGATAATTTTACAATGGGTATAACTGATGCCCTAAAAGCAGTTGAGTTAGCTAATCCTAAAGTAGCAATTCCAATGCACTATAATACTTTCCCGGTAATAATAGCAGACCCTTATGAATTTAAAAACAAAGTTGAACAAATGGGAAAGAAGTGCATTGTGCTTGATTATGGTCAAGAAATAGAACTCTAATTCAAATAAATTATGGCTAAAAAAATTGTTATTGCAAATCAAAAGGGTGGTGTTGGAAAAACTACCACAGCAATTAATCTTTCTGCATCTATTGCAGCTGCTGAATTTAAAACTCTTTTAATCGACATTGATCCTCAAGCAAATTCAACTTCAGGAATTGGAACAAATAAACCTGAAAAAACTATTTATGAAGTCCTTGTAGGTATTAATAAAATTGAAGAAAGCATCTTAAATACTTACATGCCATATCTGGATATTCTTCCATCCACAATAAATCTGGTTGGTGCAGAAGTAGAATTAGTATCGGTAGAAGGCAGAGAATTTTTATTGAAAAATGCGGTTGCATCAATTGATGATAAATACGATTTTATATTTATAGATTGTCCACCTTCACTTGGTTTGCTTACTCTGAATGCACTTGTGTGTGCTGATTCGGTGTTAATACCAGTTCAGTGTGAATATTTTGCTCTTGAAGGTCTGGGACAACTTCTTAATACAATTAATATTGTTAGAAAAAACTTTAATGAGAATTTAACTATAGAAGGTGTTCTCCTTACAATGTTCGATAAGAGGCTTCGACTTTCGCTTCAAGTTGTTGAGGAAGTAAGAAAATATTTTGGGACAAAAGTATATAACACGATTATTCATCGTAATGTGCGTTTATCAGAATCGCCAAGTTATGCAAAACCAGTTATTTTATATGATGCAAGTTCTGTTGGAGCGCAAAATTATATTTCACTTGCTTCCGAAATTTTAGAAAGAAATAATTTACAAATTCGAAAAGAGAGGGAAGGAGAAAAATGAAATCTGCTCTGGGAAGAGGATTGGATGCATTAATTAATCCACAATTAAAAGATAAAATTGATGCACCTGTTGCTGTTTCAAGCAAAGAATTACCTAAAGACGACGGAAAATCTTTCGATATTCTTACAAAAATTCCAGTTAACAATATTAGCCCAAATCCTTATCAACCTCGAACTGTATTTGAACCTGAAGCACTTGAAGAATTAAAAAAATCTATTCTTGAAAATGGATTAATTCAACCTATAACAGTTCGCAGAGTTAACAAAGACAATTATGAATTAATTTCAGGTGAAAGAAGACTAAGAGCGTGCAAAGAAATTGGGATTAAAGAAATTCCTGCTTATATCATCAATGTCGAAACAAAAGAAGCAATGCTTGCTTTATCTTTGATTGAAAATATTCAAAGAGAAAAGCTAAACCCTATTGAAGTTGCAAATGCATATAAAAGATTAATGGATGAGTGCAATTTATCGCAGGAGGAAATTGCTAAACGAGTAGGGAAAGATAGAACAACAATTACAAATTTTATACGGTTGTTAAAACTTCCTGAACCAATCCAAAAAAGTTTAATTGAAAATAAAATTACTACGGGACACGCAAGAGCATTAATTAATTTGCCAAGTGAAACAATTCAGCTGGAAATTCATGAAAAAATAATTAAGAAAAATCTCTCGGTTAGAAAAGTTGAAGAATTAGTAAGAAAATACTTAGAATCAAGAAATGGGCAAAACAAAAAGAAATCTTTAAATCTTCGTGTTGACTTAGCAAATGTATCACAAAAAAATCTTGAAGAAAAATTACAAAGTATTCTTGGAACAAAAGTTCATTGTAAAATCAATAATTCTGGGACAGGACAAATTGTTATAGAATTTTATTCTCAGGATGAATTAGAAAGATTATTCGAACTTTTTGAAATTATCAATGCGAATCTTAATTAATATTTTTTTAATTCTGGTAACTTCGTTGTCTATTGTATTTGCGCAAGAAGATACAATTAAAAATATAACTACTCAGATAGATACAAATAAATTCATAATGAAAAAATCTCCTGCAGGGGCTGTTATAAGAAGTGCATTACTCCCAGGGCTAGGACAATTTTATAATGAATCTTACTGGAAGATCCCAATTATCTGGGGAGCTTTAGGTTACTTAGGTTATAATTGGATAAATCAAAATAAAGAGTTTAAAAATTATCGTGATTTATATTCTCAAAGTATTTCACAGTCAAATCCTTCTGGCAATTTAAGATTTAGAAGTTTACGAGAATATTACAGAGACCAGCGTGATTTAACTGCTGTATTTATAGGACTAGCTTATTTACTGAACATTATTGATGCTTATGTTGATGCTCATCTTTTTGATTTTGACATAACTCCTTCAACATTTAGAAAAAATATTAATTTTTCATTGAGGATAAGATTTTGAAAAATATTACGGTCTGTAAAAATTGCGGCAGCGAAAATCCATTCTACGCATTGATTTGCTCAAATTGTAAAGCTTATCTTAGAACAAGAGTTCCAAATATTGATTTATGGTTTACAATTGGAAAGCTTATTGAGTCGCCAGCTGAAGCTGTAAAAAATATCATTTATGCGGAACATAAAAATTTTACATTATTTCTGTTAATACTTTCTGCAATCAAATTAACTATTAATTCCTTCATTATTTACAATGCTCTAAAATTAAAAAGTATTCAGAATGATAATATATTAAGTGTATGTTTATTTACCAGTGCATTTTTTATCGTCACATTTATTGTGATAATATTTTTAATTTATTTAAATAATATTCTCTTTCATATCAAAAATAGGTTTAAGGATAACTTTTCAATTTACACATATTCATTCATGCCATTAATAATTGCCTTACTAATTTTAACACCAGTTGAATATGCTTTATTTGGACATTATTGGTTTACTTTTAATCCATCTCCATTCATTATAAAAACAGTACAAAGTTACATGTTGATTATTATTGAAGTTATTTTTTTGTTATGGAGCCTAATCTTGTTTATTATTTCAACTTATGTGCAATCAAAAAATGTAATTTATTCAATTACAATAGGGATAATATCTTTCATAATTCTTTTTATTAGTCCTGTTATTTTTCTTTATATTGTTTAATTTCTTTATTAATGTAATCTATAATAACCCCGTATCTAAGACCTTTATTACTTACTGTAATTTTACTTAGCTTTAATATTTCCATCAAAGTTAGTAAAATCAAAGTTCCAGTAAATAAAACATCTTCGCGACCTTCAACAACCTGACCAAATTCATTTCTGATTTGTTGAGCCGGCATTTTAGAAAGTTTTAATGCAATTTCGTTAATATCTTCATAAGTTATTAAAGAATTATCAACTAATTTTTCATCATATACTCTAATATTTTGTTTTATGCAAGAAAGAGTAGTGGGTGTTCCTGCAACAGCAATTGTAAATATTTGAGAAGGAATTAAATGAGCTAATTCATTAAAAATCTTTTTTAAATCTTTTTTAATATTCTCGATTTCATTTAAATCAGGTAAATGATTTTTAAAATATTTTTCTGTAAATGATACAACCCCTACTGGAAAACTTTTTTTATAAATTATTTTTTCTTCTGTTCCATAAATTATTTCAGTACTTCCTCCACCAATATCTATTACTACTTTTTCATTAATTTTGTATTCATATGTTGCGCCTAAAAATGATAGTCTTGCTTCTTCATCTCCATCAATAATTTTTAAGTTCCAATTGAATTTTTCCTTTATAAGATTTGAAATTTCTATTGAGTTAGAAGCTATACGAAATGCATTTGTTGCAACAATGAGAATTTTTTCACATCCATAATGTTCCGTAATATTTTTGTATTCAGAAAGAACATCTATTAATACAGAAATTTTATCATCACTAATTTTATTTCCTGAAATTAAACCTTTGGAAATTCTTGGTGCTCGATAATAATTTTTTATTGTCTCCACAATGTTGTTATTTAATATTCTGGCTATAAGTAATAAAACTGTATTTGAACCAATATCAATAGAAGCAACAATCATAATTTTTTTTTATTTTTTGAATAAAAATATAATGCATATGGAAAATTTAACCAAAACATCTAAGGTATTTCTCTTTTTTACTTCATTATTTTTTATCCTGTGGCTAGGAGGATATGTAGCACGGCATTTAACGATATATCAGTTTTTTGAACCAGAAAATCTTGAACTACGAAATGTTTTTAATGAAGTATCATTGGAAAGTCATTTATTTTTAATATTACCCTTAATTGTTTTTAATATTATTAGTTATTTCTTTTTCTTAATATTTTTCATAGTATTTTTATTTATTTCTAAAATAAATTTGAAAATAGAAGGGTGGCTTTTAATAATAACATTAATAATACTTATTACAGCTCCATTTGAAATATTTTTATTGGTTAAGGATTATGAAATTTCAAAAAATATATTTTATAATTTAAGAGATGCCAATTCTATAATTAACATGCTTCGAGATAGAATCACAATTTTAAGCAGCTTTTCATTAATAGAAATCTTTTCTTACTGTGGTGTTTTATTTTTAATAATATTTCAGCCATTAAAAAAGTAAAATGAAAATAAAAGAAAAAGATTTTGAAAATATATTACAGGATTTAAAACAACTTGCAAATCAAATGGGAGCAAAAGTTCGTTTTGAAAGAGGAGACTTTAAAGGAGGTTATTGTATAATCAAAGAAAATAAAATTATTGTAATTAATAAACTTTCGCCTCTTCAGAAGAAAATTTTAATTTTATCATCAGCTCTTAAAGAACTCGGAATTGATGATATATATCTTACACCTAAAATGCGAGAAATAATTGAAGAATTAAGTGAGAACTCATGAAATTTCTAATAATTAATGGACCAAATTTAAATTTACTTAAACTTAGAAATCCTGATTATTATGGGGCTACAGATTTAAATTCGATTCAGGAAAATATTAAAAATAATTTTCCTGATATTGAGTTTACTTTTATTCAATCATCAAATGAAAGTGAAATAGTAAGAATCATTAACGATGCAGTAAATTATGATGGACTTTTAATAAATCCAGGTGGTTTTTCTCATACCAGTGTAGCAATTAGAGATGCTTTAGAAATTTGTAAAATACCAAAGGTTGAAGTTCATTTATCTAATATTCAGGCAAGAGATAAATTTAGAACAATATCTCTAACTGCCTCTGTTTGTGATGGTTATATAAGCGGATTTAAATCTTTAAGTTATATCCTTGGTGTTCATGCATTAATTGCTCTTTCAAAAAAATATTAAAAATTATTGTTAATATTGCTAATTAATGATAATTAGTTTATTTTACTTCAAGTAAGTAAAAAGGTAATTGAATGAAAGACTTTGGTCTTAAAAAGTTATATTATTCAATAAGCGAGGTAAGTAAATTAACCGGATTAGAACAATATATACTCAGATATTGGGAAACGGAATTTGAGCAATTAAAACCAAGCAAGAATAGAGCAGGAAATAGAATTTACACCAATAAGGATATTAAACTCATTTTGCAAATTAAGAAATTACTGCGTGATGAAAAGTATACTATAGAAGGGGCAAAGAAAATTTTAGCAGAAATGAATTTTAGTTCTGACCAATCATCAAATAAAGAAGAAATACATCCTTTAAAAGAGCCGCCATCACTTAAAAAAGATCTAGAAGAAATTAAACAAGTTTTAATTCAGATTTATAACACATTATAATCGGAACGTAGCGCAGCCCGGTAGCGCACTTGAATGGGGTTCAAGGGGTCGCGGGTTCAAATCCCGCCGTTCCGACATCTTTTTATTAATGATATATTATCAAACTTATTTATTTTCTACTTTATAATACATAAACAGTTAGAATGTTTATTGTATATAAATACTGAAATGCAATTACTTCTAACTCAACCCCAAATAAGTTATTATAACTAAAGTTCCTTTCTTAATAAAGAAAACAAAAATTTAGAAATGACAAAAAGTTATTACCCATATCAAGCCTAAAAATAGTTATATGCATTAATAAATCTTAATACAATTGAATATATCTAATTGATTTAGAGTTAAAACTATCAATGAATTTCAATAATAAAACAAAGTTAATTGAAATATTTAATGTAAAATTAAAAGCTTAATAATTGACAAGGATAATTTTATTATTTATTTTTGAATTGTTATTCATTTATAATTCATATTGTATGAGAAGAAAAGAAGGAAACAAAGAACTTGATATCATGACTGCAGCTATTGAGGTCTTTGCTAAAGAAGGTTATCACGAAGCAAAAATTTCTCAAATTGCAGAACTCGCAAATGTTGCAACCGGTAGTGTTTATCTTTATTTTGAAAGCAAAGAAGATTTGCTTGTTAAAATTTTCAGTGATTTATGGCATAAACTTATTTCTCTTGTAAAAGCAATCAATGAAAGAGATGATTTGAACTCAATAGAGAAATTAGAAGGTTTTATTGACACTGTATTTGATGTTTTTACTGCAAATCCTAAACTTGCTCTTCTATTTGTTAAAGAACAGTCGCATTTTTTACAAGATAAAGATAATAAACTAAATATTCTTTATAATCATTTTCTGGAGATAGGAGAAAAAATATTAGATGATGGAGTTAATAATAGTTCATTTAATAAGAATCTTGATAAAAAGATAACTAAAAATTTTATTTATGGAGGCATTCGACATCTTCTTCATCTCTGGGCGTTAAGTCCAAATGATTATCCACTTAATAAAGTTCGGCAGGATATTAAATTCATAGTTAAAAAAGGAATTATTAAATAAATTTTTTTACAATTATAATGAATCAATATTCATTTATGGAGTTGTTATGAAAAAGGTATTAATGATTTTTATTGTTATTAATTCTTTAGCTTTTAGTCAAACAATTCAACTCGAAGATGCAATTGATTTTGCACTCAAGAATAATCCACAGATCAAGCAATATGAAGCAAAGTTAAATCAAAAAGAATTTCAGAATCTTGAAGCACTCGGAAATTTTCTTCCGCAGATAAATCTTAATGCTTCATATACTCATTTGAATGATGCAATTGCAATTGATTTAGATCCAATCCGGCAGGCAATGATTCAACTTCAGGCAAAAAATCAAGTTGAGTTTGCAAATATTTATAATTTGCTCCAGGGGAATTCGCAATTAAGTGATATTCAACGGAGTGGGTTATTCAATCAGTTTAGCAGCCAATTAAATTCCTTGATTCCGCCTTTCACAAAAGAATTAAAAAATCAGAATTATAAAACAGCAACATTAGTGGGACTACAGCCAATCTTTACAGGTGGAAAACTTCTTGCTGCAAAGAAATATGCATCACTTGAAAAAACTTCAGCGCAAAGAGAACTAAAACAAATTAAAGATGAAATAACAAAAGAAGTAATTAAAAAATATCTTGCAGTAGTTTTGTTGAAAGATGTTATTAAAATAAGAGAAGAGGTCGTTGAATCGGTAAAGAAACATCGTGATCGTGCACAGAAGATGATGAAGCAGGGAATTATATCTAATCATAATTTACTACGCGCAGAAGTGGCTTTGGCTGATGCTGAAAAAAATCTTTTTGAAGAAAAAAACAAACTTGATCTCGCCTACCTATCATTAAAAAACGAAATGGGAATGGATCTAAATGAAAAAATTGAAGTTGA
>CAZNFW010000064.1:0-1165 GCA_964572725.1 uncultured Melioribacter sp. | reverse complement strand
CTGCAGAAAATCTGCGGCTTAATGAAAAAAGATTTGAAACCGGTTTGGGAACTTCGCTTGAAGTTGTTGATGCTAATCTTGCTTATGAAAAATCAATGATAGATTCCAAAGCATATCTTTTCGATTATTATTCAAATCTGACTGAATTATACACAACGGTTGGAAATCCGCAAAAAGTAATTTCGATATTGAAAAATAAGGAGCAATAAAAATGAAATTAAAAAAATACATCATTGCATTACCATTTGTATTGGCTCTAATAGCTGTAATTGTTATTGCAGCACAATCCTTCAAAAGCGAAGAAAAAATTATAACAGGAATAATTGAAACAACTACTGTAAATGTTGCTTCAAAAATTCCTGGCAGAGTTGAAGAAATATTTGTTAATGAAGGAGACCTTGTTTCAAAAGGACAAGTAATTGCACGACTTGAAAGTAAGGAAATGGATGCAAAAGTTGAACAAGCAAAAGGTCAGCTTGAAGCAGCAAAATTTAAATATCAAATGGCATTGAATGGCGCTCGTCCTGAAGAAAAGGAAGCAACTGAAAAATTATACCTTCAGGCAAAACATCAGTTCGAGCTTGCTGAAAAAACTTATGAAAGAATGATGAATCTTTATCGTGATAGTTTAATATCTGCTCAGGAAAAAGATTTGTATGAGTTTCAGTATAAAGCTGCTTTTGAGCAGATGAGTGCAGCGAAATCAAAATATGAAATGGTTGTGAAAGGTGCTCGTTATGAAGAAATCGAAATGGCAAGAGGAATTTATTATCAGGCAGAAAATGGTTACAAGGAAGCTTTGGCTTATCAGCAAGAACTTGAAATTAAAAGTCCAATTGATGGTGAACTGCAGAAGAAACTTGTTAGTCAGGGTGAAATAATTTCAAGTGGTTATCCAGTGTTTTCAATCATTGATCCAAATGATTTTTGGGTAACGATTCAGCTTAAAGAAAATGAAATGAACGAAATTAAAATTGGAGATGAATTTACCGGAAGCATTAAAGCACTTGCTGACAGAAAAATAAAATTCAAGGTCTATTACATCTCTCCCATAGGTGACTTTGCTAATTGGCGTCCAACTAATCAAAAAGGGGATTTTGATATAAGAACATTTGAAATAAGATTAAAACCTGTTAACAGAATAAAAGAACTTCGTCCCGGAATG
>CAZNFW010000063.1:0-14471 GCA_964572725.1 uncultured Melioribacter sp. | reverse complement strand
TCTTAAAAGTACTTCAAAAAAAGCAAAATCAACTTCACAATATCTAAAACAGTTAATAGATGATGGGAATGATATAATATTTTTAGAACCCAGTGTATTAGCAATGATTCGTTATGATTATCAGAAATTAATTAACGATGATAATTTATTTAATTATATCAAATCAAGATGCTATGATATCTTTGAGTATTTAATAATGATGGTTGATAATAAGAAAATTGATTTAGATGAAATAAAGAGGAGAATAATTCCCTCAAGCACTAAAAAAATATTCTATCATGCTCACTGCCAATTAAAATCAATTGGTTTAGGTGATGTTGTTCCTTTATTATTCAATCGTCTTGATATGCAAGTTATAACATCATCTCAGGAATGCTGTGGGATGGCTGGTAGTTTTGGTTATAAAAAACATTTTTATAAAATTAGTAAAAGTTTAGGAGAACAATTAATAGAAGAAATTAATTTTTATGACAGAGAGAAAGATGATGTATTAATATTAGCAAGTGGAACATCGTGCAGGGAACAATTAAATAGTCTTATGAAAATATCAAAAACTATTCTTCATCCAGTTGAGTATTTGAATAGTATTATGAAATAGAAAAATTGTGGGAGGAGTTACTTCTAAGATTGGTAACTGTGATACGGAAAAAATTGATAGTATAAATAAAATTAACTTGACACAAAATTATTTTATTTTTAACTTGAAAACGGTTTCGAAAACCTTTAAGTAACAATGTATAGAGCAATATTAAAGCTCTTTTTTTAATACAAAAAAACTCAAAGGTTTTCGAAATCCTTTTCTGATTAGGTGATTTTATGAGAAGTTTTTTGGTGAAAAGGTTAAAATGTGACTGATGTGGCGGAGCTGTATTTAAACTGAATAATTTCTATATTTAAACCAAAATTATGATTAAATATCAATCTCTAACTAATATTGTTGGTATTCTGTGGATAAAAATTTTAGAAGAAATAAAGTTACATTAAAAGATATTGCACGTGAATTATCTCTTACACCTGCAACAGTTTCAAAAGCACTTCGAGATTCTAGTGATATTTCAGAAAAAACCAAGCAGCTTGTAAAAGAAAAATGTAAGGAGATGAAATATCGACCCAATATTCTTGCAAGATCCCTTATTACAAAAAAAAGCAAAATCTTGGGTGCTCTTATTCCTGATTTACGTATTTCATTTTTCTCAGAAGCTGTAAGAGGTATGTACGAAGAAGCAAGTAATAAAGGTTATGAATGCATTTTAATGGTTCATGACGAAGATATTCATAAAGAAAGAAAAAAAATTGAATTTTTATCCGACATTGGAGTTGATGGTATTTTACTTAATGCTGCAGGTGGAAATGAAAATTTATCTTTATATAAAAGTCTGGATGAAGAAGGAATAAAAATTGTTTGCTGGGATAGAAAGATAAATAAATTACCATTTACTACAGTTAAAATTGATGATGTAGAAGCTTCTTTTGAATTAACATCAAGAATGATAAAAGAAGGAAGAAGAAATATTTTATTTTTAGGACCAAATACTTTAATCCCTGTTTGCGAGGACAGATTTCAAGGTTATAAAAAAGCACTGAAAAAATTTGGAATTAAATTTAATCCGAAACTTGTTTTACAAACTTTTAGAAGTATTGAAGATAGTTATAATAAAATGTCTGCGTTGCTTGATACAAAAATAAAAATTGATGCAGTTATTAGTATTGGTGGATTGATTACTTATGGAGCAGGAAAAGCAATACTGGATAAGAAACTTTCTATCCCTGATGACATTTTATTAGGTGAATTTGGTGACAACACTATTGTTGCACGTTTAGGAGTCCCTTATTATACTGTTGACCAGAATCCATATGTCATTGGAAAAACAGCTACAGATATATTAATTGATATTTTGGATAATAAAAAACATTACGATGATTTTGACGATGTTACGATTCAATACAAAATAGTCGAAAGATAAAGTCAATCATTCATTTCCCTCCAGTATTTCGATAAAATTTTTTTGAAGTAATAAGAATATTCAAATAAATTTTACAATAAATTCACTTCCTCAAACAGTTAATATTTGTCCTTAAGCTAGATTATTAATTTCCTATAGTTATCGTATCATAAATTAATTATAACAGTAACAATTTAATACGCTTTCAAAATTTTATTAAAAAATTACGGGTCTATTATGGAAGAAAAAAAATTCATAGCTTTTGATTTAGGGGCAGAAAGTGGACGATGTTTTGTAGGATTACTTGATAATCAAAGAGTAATTCTTCATGAAGTACATCGTTTCAGCACCCCATCAATCAAATATGATAATGGATTTCATTGGGACATTTTAGCTATTTATGAAGAAGTTATAGAGGGATTAAAAAAAGCAAGTAAAAATTTTGGAAAATACTTTGAAGGAATTGGAATTGATACGTGGGGAGTAGATTATGTTCTTTTAGATCCAGATGATAGACTTTTAGGTTATCCATACCATTATCGTGATGACCGTACTGATAATATGATGGAAGAAGCATTCAAAGTTATACCTAAGAAAGATATTTATAGCAGAACTGGTATTCAGTTCATGCAGATAAATACTTTATATCAATTATTATCTGAGAAAAAAAGAAAATTAAACTTATTGAATATTGCAGATAAGATTTTGTTCATTCCTGATTTCATAAACTTTATGCTTTCAGGTAAAAAATTTGCAGAATATACTATTGCATCTACATCAAGTTTGACTGACCCTGTCAGAAGAGATTGGGCATGGGATTTAATAGATTCATTTGGCTTCAATAGAAAAATTTTTCCTGCAGTTATTGAACCGGGTACTGTGCTGGGACCTTTACTCCCTTCCATTGCTCAATCAACAGAATTAAATAAGGATATTCCTGTTATTGCTACAACCTGTCATGATACAGCTTCTGCGGTTGCAGCTGTTCCAGCGTTTGAAGATGACTGGGCTTTCTTGAGTTCAGGAACATGGTCTTTGATGGGAATAGAGTTAGAACATCCCGTTTTAACAGAAGAAGCTTTGAATAATAATTTTACAAATGAAGGCGGATATGCTAATACTATTCGTTTTCTTAAAAATATTATTGGTTTATGGCCTATACAGGAATGCAGAAGATATTGGGCAGAAAAAAATAACATTCAATATAATTATTCAGAATTAATTTCTATGGCTATTGAAAATGGGTCGGCAAATTGCTGGGTAGACTTGAATGATTCACGATTTCTTAAAGCAGGTGATATGCCTGAAAAAGTTATAAGCTATTTAGAAGAAACTGGACAGGAATATAATTCAGATATTGGATTTATTATTAGAGTTATTATTGAAAGTCTTGCTTTTTGTTACAGAGATACATTGAAAAAATTAGAATCAGTGATAGGGAAAAAAATAAAAAGATTACATATAGTAGGCGGAGGAATTCAGAACGAGCTTCTCAATCAATTAACTTCAGATGCAACTGGATGTGAAGTAGTTACAGGACCTGTCGAAGCAGCAGTGTTGGGAAATATTGGTGTTCAAGCTATATCGAGAGGAATTATTAAAGATATTAGCCAATGGAGGAAAGTAATTGCGAATTCATTCGAATTAAAGAGTTATTCCCCAAATAATATTGAATATTTTAATAAGAATGAGCAGAATTATAAAAACATCTTAAATTATCATACACTCATATAAATTATACCTTAAATAATATTTTTAAGATACCTGCTTTCCAAATTTATTTTATAAATAAATAGAGGTTAATTATGAAAAGGTTAAAAATAATATTATGGATGCTCTTTATACTGATTGTTTATGGATTTAATATCCTACAAGCACAAGAGACAGGTAGAGTAAGAGGAAAAGTGACAGACAAGACTACTGGAGAGCCTTTACCCGGAGCAAATGTTATCATTGAAGGAACAAGTTTAGGAGCTGCAGCATCGCTCGATGGCGAATTTAATATTCGCAGTGTTCCACCGGGTAATTATAATATGATTGTTAAATATATAGGTTACAAAGATGAGAAGATACCAATAACAGTTTTATCAGGGAAGACTTTAGAAGTAAATGTAAAACTTGAATATGTAGCTCTTGAAACTGGAGAAATTATTATAACTGCACAAGCAGAAGGTCAGATGGAAGCAATTAATCAACAATTATCATCTACAACTATAAAAAACATTGTTTCATCTGACCGTATTAAAGATATACCAGATGTAAATGCTGCAGAATCTGTTGCACGACTTCCTGGTATTTCTCTTATTCGAAGCGGTGGTGAAGGTCAAAAAGTCACAATACGTGGTTTATCACCTCAATATAATGTAATGATGGTTAATGGTGTTCGTATGCAATCAACAGACCGCGATAATCGAAGTGTTGATTTAAATATGATTGCACCTAACATTTTATCTGGAATTGAAGTTACTAAAGTACTAACTGCTGATATGGATGCTGATGCAGTTGGTGGTGTTGTTAATCTTAGAATCAGCAAAGCTAAAGAAGGATTTCACAGTAACTTCACATTACAAAATAGTTATGCATCTCTTGCTAATTCATTTGGAAATTACAGAGTAACAGGTTTGGTTAGCAATCGTTTCCTTGATAATAAATTAGGTGTTCAAGTTTCTGCCTATCTCGATAAATTCAATCGTAATTCTGATGTATTAACAGCAGGATATTCAACAAATGAAGAAGCTATTAAAGTTGGCGGATTAATTCCAGTTGATCTTGCCAGTGTTACTATCAGCGATAAAGTTACTGATAGAAGAAGAGCCGGGGGCAGTCTTGTACTTGATTATCAATTTTCAAAAGGAACATTATTATTAAATAATTTTATCGGAAGTTTAAACGAACATCAAATAGAACAACAAAATTATTTTACAACAGATTATGATTGGCGTGGTTTTGCAGCTGATAGAGAATTTACTAATACTGTATTCAGTAATGCGCTGCAAGGTGAGTTCGAACTTTTTAATAATGTAAATGTAGATTTTTCACTTTCAAATTCGGTGACTAAACAGCGTAATCCCGGAGATTTAAGATTAGATATAAGAACAAGGTCGGGTGGAGTTCAAGGCTGGACAAGTAATGTAACAAATCAAAAATCTATGTCTCCAAGCCAATTCTTAAATTCTGTTACAGTTTTATCTAAAGATAAAATTGCAACTGGTACATCAACATTAATGAGAGATGTTGATGAATCTGCTCAATCAGCTGTCCTTAATTTTAAAATGGATTTTCGTTTAACTAATTATATTTCCGGTATTGTAAAATTGGGCGGGAAATATGAACGCAACACAAGAGAAAATGATGAAACACAATGGGCAATTGATACAGACAGAGGCGGACTTGCAGGTAATTTTAATACACTTTTAAGAGACTCAATATGGAAAGACCTTGGCATTGCACTTCAGGATAATGGATTAAGAGCAGAACTATTTGCTGACCCAAATTATGATGTAGGAGATTTTCTTGCAGGTAAAGAAGGTGTAAGTGGCAACATTTTCTTTAATAAAATTTCTATCTGGAAAATGCATCACATGGAAGAATTAGCAAAACAATATGGCTATTATCTTCCTTCACCTTTAGAATCAACACAATATGATTACAACTATACAAGAAATTTTGGTGCTTTTTATTTAATGGCTGAACTTAATTTTGGAAAGTACATAACTTTTCTTCCTGGAATTAGATACGAAACTTTTGGATTTGATTACGAAGCAGATTCAACTTATGTATTTGGTCGCTTAACAACTCCAGGTGAATATTATTATGACCATAAAAGAGTTCATTGGGATTCTACTAAAGGCGAGAACTGGTTCCCTCAAATTGTATTACGTATTAAACCTACTAACTGGTTAGATATTCGTTTGGCAACTACTAAAAGTATAATTTACCCGGATTATAGAGCAGTTTCTCCTTATCTTTATGTTGATACTTACAGTGAACCAACTCTTAGTTTAGGTAATCCTTACTTAAAACCTGCTGTTACTAAGAATTATGATATTTATGCTTCTGTATATGAAAATTATATCGGGTTGTTTACTGCAGGATTTTTCTATAAAGAAATAAATGATTTAATTGTTCCTATTAGATATTATACTAAGGATGCATCAAAGATTAACTACAGATATAAATTATCTCAAGTTGTTTATACATCAATTAGTACATGGACTAATCTTAAAGAAACTTCTTTTGTACGAGGAATTGAATTAGACTGGCAAACACATTTTTGGTATTTACCTTCTTTCCTTCGAGGTATAGTTCTGAATATTAACTATACACACATAAACTCCAATACTCGTTATCCATATTTCAAGCAGGTAGCTACAGGTGGAGGACTGATCAAGAAATATACATACATAGATACTGTAAGAACAGGAAGATTGGTAAATCAGCCCAATGATATTTTAAATGTAACAATAGGAATTGATATTGGTGATTTTTCTGCAAGATTGTCATTCCTGTATCAGGATAATGTATTAAGAAGTGCTCATCCTGTTTATCAAGAATTAGATTCATATACTGCAGCATACAGAAGATGGGATTTTACTGCTTATCAAAAATTACCATGGGTTAAAGGTCTTCAATTATATCTCAATATTAATAATATAACCAACACACCAGACAGGCAATATACGAGTGTATTAAAAAAATTATCAGGTGTTGAATATTATGGCACAACTGCAGACGTAGGCATGCGTTATGCATTTTAAATTTTTTATACTTAATTCCATACCCATCACTTAATAACTACATTAATCAAATAACTAAAAACAAGTATAGGAGGAGGAACACATGAAAAAGTTCTCACTACTAATCAGTTTTTTATTGTTACTGGTACCATATTTACTTGCTCAAGAAATGGTACTGGATCCAAATCAATATGTGAACCATCAAATTGCTGCAGACACATTGGCAGATGGTTCTCAAGCACATAAGGTTTATAAAGTAGAAAGCGGGAAAGTCTATGTATTTGATGGTTCTCTCGAAGTAGACTATGATTTGGTTATTGAAGGTCCTTATAATGGCTGGATAATGAATGACCCCAATCCACCTGTATTTATTCAAACTCCTGGGGCAGATGCAAGAGCAAGAGATATGTTTAACTTAAGAGCTGGTGGAAGTATTACATTAAAAAATATTCTTCTTACAGGGCTACATCCTAATGATGTGAATATTTCATCATTTGTACGTAATTATGGTGGTTATAAAATTGTTTGGGATAATTGTGCTTTTACAGATTTTGTTGACCATTGTACCAGAAGCACAGCTCCAACAAAAGAAATTACAATTACAAACTGCGTCTTTATTAATGGTGTTCGAAGAAGTAGTTCGCCTTTTGGTGGTATGCCATTCCGTTTAGATGCTGCATGCGAAAAATTAACTTTTGAAAATAATACAGGTGTAAATTTAGCAAGAGAGTTTGGTAATGGTGGTAATTTCTTTACTTCAAAACTATATGTATTACATAATACTTACTTAAATCAACAAATTAATGCTCATGAACTTCATTGGTATGAAGCTATCCAAGCTAATAATATTTTCTATAATTGGAGCTGGAGAGGACGAATGCCAAATACAAATGGATACGAATCTTATTTTACAACATGGGACTACTTTACTGATGTAAAACAAAAACTTGATTCTATTTCATTGTATCATGGGAAAAACTTAATGTACTTAGATCCCAGAATTTTAAGTTATTATAAAACTCGTTTTGCCGATACTCTAAAGCAAGTTTTATTATGGAATAAAGATGTTGACTCAACTATACTGGCAGATAATAATTTTAAAATAGGTAAAAACTATTGGCAAATCGACCCCAAATTTATTAATCCGCCTAATAATTTAGATAGTATGCTCGCATGGCTGGATTACCACTGGTTTAAAGGTCCTATTTTCAGAGATTGGCGTATTCAACCACCTGTAACTTATGATGCAGATGGTCAACCAGTTTTACATTGGCCTCCTCAATTTAATTTGAAATATACAAATGATACTTTACTTACAGGTGGAACAGATGGTCTGCCGCTTGGGGATCTTAACTGGTTCCCTGACAAAAAAGCAATTTATCTTGCTAACAGAGAACAAATTATTGCAGCATTACGCGATTCAATTGTTAATGCAAAATATGTTTATATCCCGGGTGATAGTGCATCAGCTTTAATTACATGGAAAAATTATACTTCAGTTGAATCTTATCGTTCATCAATTCCAAATGAATATTACTTAAGCAATAACTATCCTAATCCTTTCAACCCATCTACTAAATTTGAATTTGGTTTACCTGAACAGTCAAAAGTTACAATTACTATTTATAACATACTGGGTCAAAAAGTATTTGAATCAAAAGAAAAAGATTTGCCTGCTGGAGTTCATACATTCAACTTTAATGCGTATAATCTAAGCAGTGGTGTATATATTTATAATATTAATGCTGTTGGAGTTAATGGTAAAAATTATATTGCTTCCAAAAAAATGATTTTAACGAAATAATATTTAAGAATATTGAGTGGTCAACCATTAAATTAATATTGGTTGGCCACTTTTTTTATTAAGAGATAATAATAAATAAAAATTATATATCATGATTAAACAAAATATTCGTTTTATAATTTTATTTTCTATTTTAATTAATATGAGCATCAGTGCTCAAAGATTTATTCCTCTCTGGAATAATAATATGCCTAACAGCAGAGGAATAAATATCAAGGACAGCATTGCAAATGAAAGAATTTATAAAGTTGGGATACCGCGTATTTATGAATTTAAAGTTCCAGAATCACAAAATAAAAAAGCTGCTGTGCTTATAATCCCCGGTGGGGGTTATGTAAGATTAGCTTACGAAGTTGGTGGTTTTCAACTGGCGAAATGGCTTAACACAATTGGAATTAATGCTTTTGTATTAATTCACAGACTTCCACAATCACCCGATGTCATTGAAAGTTATAAAGCACCATTACAGGATGCCCAAAGAGCAATTAGATATATTCGTGCACATGCAAATGAGTATGGCATTGATACAAATAAAATTGGTGTAATGGGAGGTTCAGCAGGAGGACATTTAGCTGCCTGTCTTTCTACAATCAAAGATGACTGGTCACAGGTAAATGATTCTCTTGATGTTTATTCCTTCAAACCAAATTTTACTATTTTAATTTCTCCTGTTATCACAATGGAATTACCATATACTCACAAAGGAAGCAGAGATAATTTGTTGGGAGAAAATCCATCTGAATTTTTAGTTAAAAAGTTTTCATGTGAACAGCAAGTTGATTTAACTACTCCGCCGGCTTTTATCGTTCATGCTATGGATGATAATGGTGTAAACTGCCTTAACAGTATTTTTTATTTTACAGCATTAAAGAAAAATGGGAAAGAAAATAAATCTTCTCTACATATATATTCTAGTGGTGGGCATAATATTGGTTTAAGAAATAATCCTCCATCAACAAATACATGGAGTAAATCAGCTGAATTGTGGCTGAAAGAAATTTCAATAATACCTTAAAGATTTTCTAGAATAAAATATAATATCCTTACCTGCCTAATTAATTATAACTCTTATTAATAAATATTTTAGAGGAAAAATTATGAAACGAGCAATGGTATTTATGTTAGTTATCATTGTTCTTATAGGAAATGAAAATTTAGCTCAAATTCAACTATTAGAAAATTTAAATCGGGGATTAATTGCAGTTCCAGCACAAAATAAAGGTATATATCTCGGGTGGCGCTTGCTGGTTAGTGATCCCAAAAATGTAAAATTCAATATTTATAGAGATGGAATAAAAATAAATAGTCAACCAATTGAAAATTCAACAAACTATGTTGATGCTGATGGAACAGTTAATAATAAATATTCTATAACTGCTGTTATTGATGGTATTGAACAAAATCCAACTCCAGAAGTAATTCCATGGACAAATATTTATAAAACAATTCCATTAAATCGTCCAGCAGGCGGAATGACACCAGATGGAGTTAGTTATACATACAGTCCAAACGATGCAAGCGCAGCAGACCTTGATGGTGACGGTGAATATGAAATTGTGCTTAAATGGGATCCATCTAATTCCAAAGATAATTCTCAGAGCGGATATACTGGTAATGTATATCTTGATGGCCTTGAATTAGATGGTACACTTCTCTGGCGCATTGATTTAGGGAGAAATATAAGAGCTGGAGCGCATTATACACAATTTATGGTTTATGATCTTGATGGAGATGGCAAAGCAGAAGTTGCCTGTAAAACAGCAGATGGAACGATAGATGGCAAAGGCAATGTAATTGGTAATCCGAATGCTGATTACCGAAATTCTAGTGGATATATTCTTACAGGACCAGAATATTTAACAATTTTTGATGGACTTACGGGCGAAGCTTTAGCAACAACAGAATATTTACCTCCTCGCGGCAACGTTAGTTCATGGGGTGACCCTTATGGTAATCGAGTAGACCGCTTTCTCGCCTGCATTGCTTATCTTGACGGAGAGCATCCAAGCTTAGTTATGTGTCGCGGTTATTATACAAGAACTGTTCTTGTAGCCTGGGATTGGCGCAATGGTCAATTAACAACAAGATGGATTTTTGATACCAATAATGGATATCCTACTTATGCAGGTCAGGGCAATCATAATTTGAGTGTGGCTGACCTCGATGGTGACGGAAAAGATGAAATAGTTTACGGCGCAATGGCAATTGATGATGATGGTAAAGGTTTGTGGAATTCAGGTTTAGGTCATGGAGATGCACTTCACGTATCGGATATAGATCCAAATCGTCCCGGCTTAGAAGTTTGGGGTATTCATGAAAAGGCTGCTGTGGGTTCTGCTTTACTCGATGGAAAAACTGGTGAAATTATTTGGGGTACAGGTCCAGGTGATGTTGGAAGAGGAGTTGCTGCGAATTTAGTTGATTCTTATGAAGGAATGGAATGCTGGGGCGGAACAGATGGCTTACGAAGTGCTCAAAATATGAGGGTTGGTTCCAATCCTCCTTCTGCTAACTTTGTAATCTGGTGGGATGGCGACTTAGAACGTGAACTGCTCGATAACATTTATATAAATAAATATAATGGCACCACTAATCCAAGATTATTATCAGCCGATGGATGTGCTTCAAATAATGGTACTAAAGCAACACCATGCTTGCAGGCAGATTTATTTGGAGATTGGCGTGAAGAAGTTATATGGCGCACAAACGATAATAATTCACTTAAAATATATACAACAAATATTGAAACTTCATACCGCATAATAACATTAATGCAAGATAGACAATATCGTCTTGCAATTGCATGGCAAAATGTTGGTTATAATCAACCGCCTCATCCAAGCTTTTTTATTGGTAAGAGTATGTTTATTCCTGATAGTCTTAAACCACCTGCAAAACCCAAAAATGTAAGAGGTTATTCTTTGAACGATACAATTATTATTGAATGGGACGCTAATATTGAAGAAGATCTTGCTGGCTATATAATTTATCGCGGAAAAAATAAAAATAATCTTACAGATACAATTTACATTGGTAAAACTACATCTTATGCAGATACTAATGTAACTTTCGATTCAACTTATTATTATGCAGTTGCAGCTTATGATTTAGATGGAAATATTTCAGAAATTTCTGATTTAATAGAAATTACTCCAACACTTCGTCCTGAAGCACCTTCTAAAATTTCTTATAGATACGATACCAATTCAGTATTATTAATCTGGGAAATTGATAATAAAGAAAAAATTTCAAAAGTAAATATCTATCGTTCTGAAACTGAAGATATGTCATCACCAAAAGTTTTTTCAGTTGATAAAAACCTGAATACTTTCATAGATGAAAACTTGGTGACAGGTAAAAATTATTACTATACTTTGAGTGTAACTGATATAAATCAGGCAGAATCTTTTCATTCAAAAGTATTGAAAATTACTCCAGCTAATTCTTTTACTTATCAAGCTGAAGATGCAAATATTATTGGAACAGTTTACATTGATAATAATCATTCAGGATTTCATGGCACAGGATTCACAAATTTTGATGTCAGCAATAGTTCTGTTGAATTTACTTTTATGCCAGGTTTTGGCGGCGGTGAACATAAGCTCTTATTTAGATATGCTCTTGGAAATGTAGATAGAACTGGGGCTTTGATTATTAATGGTGAATCAAGAAACTTAACTATGAAAAGTACAGGAGCCTGGACAAATTATGCAATTGACAGTGTAATTATTAAACTTAATAAAGGCTACAATAATACTATTAGATTTTCAGCAACAGGTTCTGATTTTGGTAACTTAGATGAAATAACAATTTTATCAAATCAAATAACATCAGTAGAATCATTAATTAATTTACCAGCTGAATATCAGCTTTATCAAAATTATCCCAATCCATTTAATCTTTCTACTAAAATCTCTTATTATTTGCCTGAACCTGCAGATGTAAGTTTAAAAATTTATAATTCACTCGGACAGGAAATTGTTAATCTGTTAAATAATGAATTTCAATCATCAGGATATCATATTTTAACATGGAATGGAAAAGATAATTACGGTATGCCGGTTGCTTCTGGAAATTATTTTTATAAATTAAAAGCTGGTAATGTAGTTTTAATCAAAAAGATGGTAGTACTCAAATAATTTGTTTTTGTATTTATTAGTTTAAGTATTCGAAATAATTTTTTAACTAATTTTTATTAGAGGGTTAACGATGAAAATATTATGCTTATTGTTTGCATTATTAATTAATCATTTATCAGGTTCTGAAAAAATAATTGTATCAAAACATCAAACCAATTCATATGTCTCTATACGAATAGATAATCAATACGGGGATGATATATCTATTGAATCAAATGATACATTAGGAGGATTGGGTTTTATTCTTGATAATGAAATTTTCTGGTTAAAAGATGAACCAAAAATTTCTCATACTTCTGATAACAAAACAAAATACTTATGGAAATACGATTCGTTTTCGGTTGTAATGGAAGTAGAAGAAAAGAAAGATATTAATTTCAGTATTAAACTTGATAATACAAAGAAGAAACCTTCTGCCTGGCTGATTAATATGAAAGTAAATCCCGATGAATATTTTACAGGAATATTTGAACGAGTAGTAGATGGTGATCAAAATAAATCATGGGAAAAAGGTATTAAAGAGGAACTTAATCTCAGAGGTCAAAAAGTTGATGTAAAATTAAAACCAACAGTTTCTGCATATGCACCTTTTTATATTTCATCGGGTAATTATGCTTTTTTTGTTCATGGTACCTGGCCGGGAGTAATAGATTTTTGTAAAGAGGATAAAGATTATGTAAAAATTTTATTTGAGGGACCTGATTTATCATTTACATTGATGATGGATAAAGGACCTGCTGAATTAGTAAAACGTCATGCTTTACTTACTGGACCATCTTTTATTCCTCCCAGATGGGCTTTTGGTCCATGGCGCTGGCGTGATGAACATTTCAATAACAAAAAATATTATGACGGCAGTATTGTTAATGCACCTTATAATTCTCAAATAGTCGAAGAAATTCTTTTGATGAAGGCTTATGATATTCCTTGTACAGCTTATTGGGTTGATAGACCATGGGCAACTGGCATTGATGGATTTGATGATTATGAAGTTGATTACAAACGGTTACCAAATTTTGAAAAAATGATAAAGTGGTTGGAATCAAAAAATATAAAAATGATGAT
Organism: uncultured Melioribacter sp.; assembly: GCA_964572725.1. Classification (GTDB taxonomy): domain Bacteria; phylum Bacteroidota; class Ignavibacteria; order Ignavibacteriales; family Melioribacteraceae; genus Rosettibacter. The sequence goes on along the minus strand of CAZNFW010000063.1, from coordinate 784 downwards.
ATGGATAGGACCATTTGTAATGGGTAAAATGGCAGACACTGCTGAACAAAGAGGATATCATTTAATAAGCCGCATGAGAAAAAATTTGCGTCAGGTATTGATCGATTTTACAAATGAAGAAGCCTGTAAATGGTGGGGTGAAAATGGACCAGCTAAGTTAGCAAAAATGGGTATTAAAGGATTTAAACTCGATCGTGCAGACGGGGAAAAACTTTTAGATTCGTTAAACTTATTTACTTCAATTGGTACAACTTATAGAGAAAATTATAATGATTATCCAAGACAATATGTTAAAGCAACTTATGATGCAATAAAACCTATACTTGGAGATGATTTTATTTTGTTCCCAAGAGCTCAATATACAGGAAGTGCAAAATATGGTGGAATGTGGGCAGGAGATACTGGTAATCCGCCTGAAGGACTTCGTTCTGTAATTATTGGTGCACAAAGATGTGCAATTATGGGTTATCCAATCTGGGGTTCTGATACTGGAGGATATCCTCGTAAAATTAATCGCGAAGTAACAAAACGCTGGCTTGGGTTTTCATGCTTCTCTCCTATAATGGAAGTTGGTCCCACAAATAATCGTGTGTTCTGGGATATGGATTATGAACCATCATTTGACCACGAGTTGATTGCTGTCTGGAGATTTTATGCAAAGCTGAGAATGTATCTTTTAGATTACATTCATCATTTTGCCCAAGTTGCAGGTAAAACTGGAATGCCTATAATTCGACCATTGTTTCTTGAATATCCAGAACAAAAAGAGAGCTGGAATGATTGG
>CAZNFW010000062.1:0-14581 GCA_964572725.1 uncultured Melioribacter sp. | reverse complement strand
ATATAAATTGGTTAGTTCTTTTATCAATAATAGATAATCATAGAATAGTTCCACCCGGCAGCAGGGTTCTTTTATATACTTCCGATTCAGTCAATTAATGGTGAAAATAATGGGCAAAGATTTAATTATTGTGGAGTCTCCCTCCAAAGCAAAAACTATTAATAAGTATGTTGGAAATAAATATATTGTAGAAGCTACTGTTGGGCATATTAAAAATTTACCTAAAACAAAATTAGGTATAGACATTGAAAAAAAATTTCAACCCAATCTTGTAGTAATTCGAGGCAAAAGTGATATAATTAAAAAAATCAAAAGTCTTGCTGATAAGTCCGATAAAATATTCATTGCTACAGACCCTGACAGAGAAGGAGAAGCAATTGCTCAGGATGTAGCTGACATTCTCGATGGAAAAAATAAAGAAAAAATTCATCGAGTACTCTTTAATGAAATTACTAAAAAAGCTGTTAATGAGGCACTCCAAAATCCAAAAAAAATTGATACCAAACTTGTAAGTTCTCAAAGAGCACGCAGAGTAATGGACAGAATCATTGGCTACAAAGTTAGTCCATTTCTCTGGAAAGCTGTTATTGATTCATACGGAAGTTCATTATCTGCCGGAAGAGTTCAATCTGTAGCATTAAGATTAATTTGCGAAAGAGAAGAGGAGATAGAGAAGTTTATTCCAACAGAATATTGGTCTATTACAGCCGTTTTTACTACAGAATCAGGGGAAGAAATAAAAGCAAAATTATATGAAGTTGAAGGGAAACAAATTAAGACCCCTCCCAAACCAGAAATGACCGATGATGAATGGAATGAATTTTTAAAAACTAACTTTTCAATAACAAAGAGGAACAGCAAAAATAAAATTAAAAATATAAATCAATACATAATTTCTGATATTAACAAAAAAGAATCTCGAAAAAATCCATATCCACCGTTCATAACAAGTACATTGCAGGTTGAAGCTTCAAGACAGCTAAAATTTCGTCCACGCAGAACAATGATGATTGCACAGCAGCTTTATGAAGGTGTTGAAATTGGAAGTGAAGGTTTAACAGGTTTAATTACTTACATGAGAACAGATTCTACTCGATTGAGTGATGAAATTATAAATGATGCGAGAATTTTTATCAAAGAAAATTTTGGTGAAGAATATCTTCCTAAAGAAGCAAGAACATATGAATCAAAAAAGAAAAATGTACAGGATGCACACGAAGCTATTCGTCCTACATCTCTTAAATACACTCCAGAATATGTTAAACCTTATCTCGATGAATCTCAATATAAATTATATGAGTTAATCTGGAAAAGATTCATTGCCTCACAAATGGAATCGGCAAGAATTGAAACCACTAATGTTAATATAAAAGCTAATGAATTTTTATTTAGAGCTTCTGGTACAACAATTTTGTTTGATGGTTTTCTTAAACTTTATGATGAATCCAAAGAAGATTCATCCGATGAAAATGGTAACGGATATAAAATTCCTGCTAATTTATATATAAATCAATCATTAAATTTGACTGAGATTACTCCAAATCAACATTTTACAAAACCTCCTGCAAGATATACAGAAAGTTCATTAATTAAAGAACTCGAAAGCAATGGAATTGGAAGACCAAGTACATATGCATTAATTGTAAGTACTATAATTGATAGAAATTATGTTGAGCAGGTAGACAGAAAACTAATTCCTACGCCGCTAGGCAGAAAAGTTAATGATATTTTAATAAAAAATTTCCCGAACATATTTGATGTTGGATTTACAGCAAAAATGGAAGAAGAATTGGATTCAATAGCAGAAGGTGAAATAGATTACATAAAAGTTCTTAATGATTTTTATAAACCTTTTTCAGAAACATTAAGTAAAGTTGAAGCTGACTTAGAAAAAATTAAATGTGAGAAATGCGGCTCGGATATGGAATTAAAAATTGGCAGATATGGAAAATTTTTAGCATGTACAAACTATCCTGAGTGTAAAAATATTAAATCATTAAAAGAATTGAATAATGAAAATAATGAACCTAAATTTACGGGTGAAACCTGTCCAAAATGCGGTTCGAAAACTGTTTTCAGAGAAGGTAAATTTGGAAGATTTATTGGATGTGAAAAATATCCTGATTGTGATTATACAAAAGTTATTACTACTGGCATTCAATGTCCAAAATGCAAGGAAGGAGAATTAACTACACGTAAAACAAAAAAAGGAAGAATATTTTACAGCTGCAGCAGATATCCTGATTGCGATTATGCCACATGGAAACTTCCAAAATCTGATGATGAAGCAATTTCAGAAGAAGAAGAATTTGTTTAATTTAAAGTGGCTTAAATGATTAATAACATTTCAAAAATAATTGAAAATCTTTTAACTGAGCTTTCTGGAGTTGCAAGAGTATCAGAAAACACACTTAAAGCATATAAAAATGACCTTAATGATTTCTTACAATTTTGTAATGAACGTGAAATTACTTCTATTAATCAAATTAATGAACGTCATATTAAATCTTACCTTATTACTTTAAATGAAAAAAAATATTCTAAAAGCTCCGTTGCAAGAAAATTATCAGCCCTCCGAAAATTATTTGATTTTGGAGTTAAGAATGACATAATTCACAACAATCCTGTAAAAAAAATTTCTAATCCTAAAATTCAGAGAAAACTTCCAGAAACTATAAGTAGTAATTTTTATGAAGAAATTTTAAATACAATTGAAATGACAATTGAAAATCCTGAGCATAGAAAAAGAAATAAAGCTATATTTGAATTGTTATATGGATGTGCACTGCGTGTTTCAGAATTATGCAATCTAAATATTGAAGATGTTGATATAAAAAAAATGAATATAAGAATTATGGGAAAAGGTTCTAAAGTTAGAATAGTTCCTTTAGGAACAAAGTCTCTTCCAATAATTCTGGATTATATAAATTCACGAAATGATAATAATAAAGCATTATTTATAGACGAAGAAGGGAAGAGAATAAATCGTTTCTTTGTTTACAGATTAGTTAAATACTTTCTCAAAGAAATAGAAATTAAAAAGAAAAGTCCTCACATATTACGACACAGTGCAGCAACGCATATGCTGGATAGAGATGCAGATTTATTAGCAGTGAAAGAAATTCTCGGACACGAAAATTTATCAACAACACAAATTTACACGCATGTAAGTATAGAACGGCTTAAAAAAATATATAAACAAGCCCATCCAAAATCATTAAAGGAGTAATTATGAACATTAAAATTACATCACGAAAGTTCAGAGCTAAAGAATCATTAAAAAATTTTATCAAGGAAGAAATTAAATCCTTAGAAAAATTCAATGATCAAATTCTTGATGTTGATGTAATTCTAAGTTATACAAAACCCGAAGACAGCATAAAGACAGCAGAAATTATTTTGCAAATTCCACACAAAACAATTTCTGTAGTTCAATCGAGTGATGATTTTGAAAAGTCTGTTAGTGGTGCAGTTGATAAATTAGTTCGTCAGCTTGAAAAAGTAAAAACAAAAAGAATTGCAAGGAAAAGGTCATGAAACTTGATGATAGAAATATCACAAGGAAAGAAAGTATTACAGTAGATTTTTTCTTTAAGAATACAAAAGATAGATTCAAATTGCGACTTCTTAATGACGAAGTTGGTTTTGATAGATTGATTAAAGACCAGAACCTGCACCGTCCGGGTTTACCGCTTGCAGGATTTTTAGACTTGTTTGCCTACAACAGGATACAAATATTTGGCAATACAGAGATGAGTTATCTTCATAATCTACAAAAAGAAGAAAAAAGAAAATCACTTGAAAATATTTTTAAGTTCAATATCCCATGTGTAATTATTACTAATGGAAATTTACCCCCACCAGAAATGCTAGAATTAGCAAATCAGTATAAAATTCCAATTTTTGGTTCAGATTATTCTACAACTAAATTAATTTATTTGATTGGTGATTTCTTAGATGACCAATTTGCTCCAAGAATATCTATTCACGGATCGTTTGTTGATGTTTATGGAGTTGGAATTTTATTTACAGGAAAGTCTGGAATAGGGAAAAGCGAAGTAGCTTTAGATTTGGTAGAAAGAGGCCATAGACTTGTTGCAGATGATGTTGTTATTCTTACAAAAAAGGGAGAAGGAATTTTAATGGGCTCTGGAACTGAATTGGTAAAACATTTTATGGAACTGCGTGGAATTGGAATTGTGGATGTAAGAAGTATGTTTGGGGTTAGGGCTATTAGATTCCAGAAAAGATTAGAAGTAATAGTTGAACTTGAAATATGGAATGAAAAAGAAGACTATACAAGAACTGGTTTAGATAATAATTATATGAAAATTCTTGATGTAGATATTCCTTATATAAAACTGCCAATAATTCCCGGAAAAAATATAACCGTTATTTCTGAAATAATAGCAATTAATTATTTATTAAAACATTATGGTTACGATGCAGCTAAAGTTTTCCATGAGAGATTGTTGACACATATTAAGCAAAAAGGAGAAAATCTTGATAGAACAGTTCAGTATTTTGAACATGATTTCGAATAAAATTTAAAAAATTATTTATTGACACACTGTTATTCATTTATTATTTTCGCAACACAAAGTTTAGATATGAAAAAATTTTACTACTTTTCAAAATCAAAGCTCAAGTTTGTAGAAATACAAAACTTTTATAAAAAGTTTGTATTTCTTGTTGTCTTTTTTTCTGTTCTGATTTCATTTTTTCTATTTGGAACTTATTTTGTATTTAATGAGTATTTAAATCCAGATTCTGAAATCAGAGCATTAAAAAGGACAAATAAAGAGCTCAAAGAAAAACTTTATCAGATGGTAGAGCGCTACAAAAGTTTAGATGAACGTTTATCTAAACTTTCAGAAATGAGTCATGACTTAAGATTAGCTGTAAACCTTGAACCAATTGTTTATGATAATGAAATTTATGGTACAGGAGGTTCTTCATTTACACCATTAGCGGGGAATAGTCCAGCGGAACTTTCTTCTTTTCTTGATAAACTTGATTCTTATATAAATAAAGTATCCTTAAAAATTAAATTAGAAAAAGATAATTACGAAGAAATTTCCAGTAAATTAAAAGAAAATGAAAAATTATTTGAATCAATACCTGCAATTAGACCATGTTCGGGAACAATTGCTGATGATTTTGGTATGAGGGTTCACCCAATTTTAAAAATTAGAAGAATGCATAATGGAATAGACATAATTACAGATGTTGGAACTAATGTGTATGCCCCAGGTGCAGGTGTTGTTGATTTTATTGGCAACAGAAGCGGTTTTGGGTTGACTTTGGAAATTGACCATGGTTTTGGATATAGAACAATTTATGCACACTTATCAAGTGTAAAAGTAAAATTGGGACAAAAAGTTAATCGTGGTGAGATAATTGCCAAAACTGGTAATTCTGGATTTCTTACCACAGGACCACATTTGCATTATGAGGTTCGACACGATGGCATAGCTCTTAATCCATTGAATTTTATTTTAGAAGATGTTAAACTTTTTGATATTGTAAAAAAATAAGGGGGGATTAAAACTATGATCTGGACCGTCGAATTAGCTTCTTATTTAGATGACGCTCCATGGCCTGCAACAAAAGAAGAATTAATAGATTATGCAGAACGTATTGGCGCTCCAATTGAAGTTATTGAAAACCTCCAGGAACTGGAGGATTCTGATGAACCATATGAATCAATTGAAGATATATGGCCTGACTATCCCAGTGACGAAGATTTCTTCTACACAGACGATGATGAATTTAAATCATAATTATGAATTACTACTGGGATAAAGTTATTGAACAAAATCATGCTAAAGAAATATTAACTAACTTCTTTGAATCAAGGCGTATACCACACGCCTTTATTTTTTATGGATTAGAAGGAGTTGGAAAATTTTTTACCGCACTTCAATATGCTCAATTATTATACTCCAATTATCCTGAGCCAATAAAAATTAAGGCAATAAAAAAAATTGAATCCCTTCAAGAACCTTATGTTAAATTAATTTTTCCTTTACCTCGAGCCAAAGGGGAAACAGCTGAAGATTCTTCAATTGATAAACTTTCCAAAGAACAAATAGAATTAATTCAAGCTGAACTGAGTAAGAAAATTCTCAATCCTTATTACAAAATTAATCTTGAAGATGCTAATACTATTAAGATAAATAGCATAAGAGATATAAAAAAATTTGTCGAATATGAATATGAAGATTCTCCTTTAAGATTTATTTTTATACTTGATGCAGATTTAATGAACGAACAAACCCAAAATGCATTGTTAAAAAGTGTAGAAGAACCGCCAGATGGCATTATTTTTTTTATTATAACATCCAATATCGATAAATTACTTCCAACAATTCAATCAAGATGCTGGGTTATAAATTTTAATCCATTAAGTGAATCTGCAGTGGAAAAAATTTTAACTGATAATTTTAAAGTTGATGCCAATACTTCCAGAAAAGTTGCACATTTTGCTGATGGTTCTGTTCAAAAAGCTCTTTTATTAATTGAAAAAGATTTTGATACATTGTTAGAAAAAATAATTTCAATACTTAGATATAGTATCGGAAAAAGATACTCAACGGCTTATCAGGAATTGCTGGCTTCTATGTCTTATAATTCTCATGATGAATTGAAAATTATAATTAACTTAATAAAAATTTGGCTTGATGATGTCCTCAAAGGAAGATATCAAAATAAAAATTATTATTTCATAGATTATAAAGATACAATTGACAAATTCAACCTGAAATTCAGAAATGCAAATATAACTGAATTATACAATAAATTAGAAGTACTTGAAGAAAGCTGTAATAAAAATCTTAACTTGAATGTATTATCACTTAATCTTATATTTGAATTAGCATCATTATCAATTGGGAATTAAGTGTGTCGCATATAAATTTACCTAATTCGGACAATATAACCCTTAATAAAGAAAACATATTAAGGAAAGAAAAAAATAATAACAGCTACCATTCCTTAATAATTAAGAAACTTCATAATTACAACAGTAATATTAGCAGTTGTATTTACTGTAATTTTTTATCAGAACAAAAAGCACCATTAGATAAAAGAAATATTATTGAAGTTAAGTGTAATGGATTGTTAAGTTGTAATTTTTGTTTTGTGCCATCAGAGTTTAAAGAAGTGTTGTATCCAGAAGATTTTATAATCGTAAAGCAAGATGATTATTTGGAAATTGCGCAGGTTAAGTTATTAGGTGAAATTGTTAGATTGAAAAGAAGTTCTTTAGGTTTAATTGATGAACCATTACCTGAAGTTGTGAGAAAATGCACTTCCGAAGATTTAGAAAGATTTAGAAAAAATTTATCAGATGAAGAACGCGCTATTCCAATATTTCAAAAATCTATCGAAAAACATAATCTTGAGATGAAATTAGTTAATGTTCATTTTCAGTTTGATAGGAAAAAATTATTTTTCTTTTATACAGCAGATGGCAGAGTTGATTTTAGAGAATTAGCTAAAGATTTAGCTGCAGAGTTTAAAACAAGAATTGAATTAAGACAAATTGGTGTACGTGATGAAGCAAAAAAAATTGGTGGCATGGGAACCTGCGGGCGTGAATTTTGTTGTTCGGTATTTTTAAACAGCTTCAAAAAAATTACCACTCAATTAGCCACAGAACAAAATCTACTTTCAAGCATGGGAAAATTAAGCGGACCTTGCGGAAAGCTAAAATGCTGTTTATCATTTGAAATCGACACGTAAAATGCACACATAATGTATATTATGTAAACTAAGTAATTGTATAATTAAATAGCGCCGCTAAATTTTAAATACAAATAAATAACAATTAATAATAATACCAGCCAAAATATTGGGCTTCTCCCTTTTACCTTATGTCTTCTTTTTCTTTGAAAACCTAATCTTCGACGTAATCGTTCTTCTGGGTCTTTTTCAGGGTCATAATACCTGGGGATATAATCAAATTCCTTCGGTTTTGGTCTTTTCATTAACATATTAATTTGATATTATTTTTAATTCATTCTTTAAAATAGAAACTTCTATTTTTTTGGCACATTCAGATATAATTTCACCATCTGTATGAATTAAAGCTGGTTCTTTTATTATGATTTTAGCATTAGTAAATTTTAATATAGATGCTTCATTTACTTCACTTAATTTATTAAGTAAAGCTTTAGGAAGAGAACGTAATATTTTAATTGTAGATACAGAATCAATGATGCAAATATCTAATTGATTATCATTTATTTTAGCTTCAGGTGTTAAATAAAATCCTCCTCCAGTTGTTAATCCATTACCAATTGTAATCAATAGTTTTTTTCCAAAAAGCTTCGTTTTATTATCTAATTCAATTTCTACAACAATATCTTTTCTTTTAATTAACGCTAAAATAACTGCATAAAGATATGATATTAAACCAGATAAATGTTTTGATTTCTGATTAATCTTTGCAACTAATGCATCAAAACCAATTCCTAAACTATTGATAAATCTATGCGATTTTTTTATTGTATTTTCATTTTCATAAATTATAGTTTGTCCAATATCAAATGAATAATGTTTATTACTGTTAAATATTAAATCTAAATTTTGATATAAATTTTTATATAAATTGAGATTTCTTGCAAAATCATTGCCAGTACCTATTGGGAGCAAGCCTATTGTGTTCAGTGAGTTTATATCAATTCCATTTATTAATTCATTAATAGTGCCATCACCTCCGACCGATATTAGGTGAGTAAAATTTTTTGATAAATTTTTAACTAATTCACTAATATGTCCAGGGAATTGAGAAATTTCTATGTGATGATTTATCCTTTTATGAGATAAATATTTTTTTATTGAATTAATAACCTTAGCACCGCGCCAGTTGCCAGCAGCAGGATTAATTAGTATTAAATAACTTTTTTCAGTTAATTTATTCATTCTTCAATTTATTATTGCTTCAACAAAATCTTTTGGTGAGAATGGTTGCAAATCTTCAATCCCCTCACCTACTCCAATATATTTAATAGGAATATTTTTTTCTGAAGCTATTCGAAATACAATACCGCCTTTAGCAGTTCCATCTAATTTTGTTATAATTAACCCAGTAATGTTTGTATATTTCTCAAATTCATTAACCTGATATAATGCATTTTGTCCTGATGTACCATCTATAACCAGATAAATTTCATTTGGTGCATATGGTAATAAATTATTTATCACTCTTTTAATTTTACCAAGTTCTTCCATTAAATTTTTATGTGTATGCAATCTACCAGCGGTGTCTATAATAACAATATCGGAAGAATTTTTTTGTGCAGCTTTTATGGTATCAAATGCAACTGCTGAAGGATCTTTTGTTTCTGAATTAATTATCTCAACACCTGCTCTTTTAGCCCATATTTCTAATTGTTCATTTGCTGCTGCTCTAAAAGTGTCAGCTGAGCCAATTGTAACCTTTAAACCAGAGTTTCTATAATTATAGGCTAACTTTCCTATAGTTGTAGTTTTACCCGAACCATTGACACCTATTATTAAAATTACAAATGGCTTATAGTTTTCTATTTCATACTGATTATTATTAATATTAATAAGTGACATTAATTCTGTTTTAATAATTTCTTTTAGCTTTTCCAAACTTCTTTCGGATTCTTTCAGTAATAATGTTCGTGCTTTCTGTATTATTTTATCAGAAGTAGAAATCCCGATGTCACATGAGATTAGAATTTCCTCAATTTCTTCTAAAGTTGTTTCATCTATTACAGCTTTTCTTGTTATTGTTTCTGTAATTTTATTAAAAATGTTATTACGAGTTTTTGTCAAACCTTCTTTAAGTTTTTTAAAATTTATATTTCCAAATAATTTCATTTTGCTACCTTCTTGATTGTTTCATGAGCTCTTAATGAATAACCTATAACAGATAATATACTTAAACCAGTACTTAAATAGAAAAATACCTTATAAAGCCAGAATATTTTATTAACGCCAAGAATTGTTAAAAATAGAAAAATACCTATTGTTAGAACTGTTAATTTCCCCAACATATTTGAAGGTAGTACTTTCCCAATTTTTTTGCTTACATAAATTCCACCTAAAAAAATAATTAAATCTCTTAAAAAAATTATCCAGAAATAAACAGATACAATTTCATTTTGAAGATAAAGTTGAAAAGCAATAATTATAATTAAAAGCTTATCTGCTAAGGGGTCAATAATTTTTCCAAATTCAGTAATACAGTTTTTTTTGCGTGCAATATAACCATCCATGAAATCACTAATATATGCTATAATTATAGTAATTAACACTAATTTACGATTAATGGGATTTGTGTTTAAATTTTGTAATAAAACAAAAGCAGGAATTGTTAATAATATCCTGAAAAAACTTAGAGCATTTGGAATGTTTATTATATTTTCAAAAAAATATTTAGGAAATAACTTCATAGTTAATTATCATATTCTTCTTTCTTAAGTCCAATTTCAACTGGTACTGGATAAACACCTGAAAAGCAAGCTGTGCAAAAATTTTCTTTTGAATGGTCCACCATAGCTTCCAGCATTTCGTCTATTGTTAGGTATTCAAGGCTATCGACTTCTAAATATTGTCTTATTGCTTCAATATCACCATTAAATTTATTTGCAATTAACTCATTAGCAGATGGGAAATCCATTCCATAATAGCATGGACTAATAATTGGAGGCGAGGAAATTCTTAAATGAATTTCTTTTGGATTAGCTTCTCTCAATAACTTAACAAGCTGTCTTGAAGTTGTTCCTCTCACTATTGAGTCATCAACAAGAACAACTGTTTTATTTTCAAGTACACCTTTAACTGTATTAAATTTAATTCTTACGCCAATTTCTCTTTGTTTTTGACCTGGTAAAATAAATGTTCTACCGATGTAATGGCTCCTAATTAATCCTATTTCTAATCTCGAAGGTATTCCCTGCTTAGCTAATTGTGATTGATAACCAATGGCTGCAGTATTTGAACTATCTGGAACACTTATTACTATTACTTTATCTCCATCTTTATCAATAACTGGATGTTTCTCAGCTAAAATTTTTCCAAGTTTTCTTCTTAATTTATCAACACTCGAACCAAAAATTTTACTATCAGGTCTGGAAAAGTAAATATACTCGAAAATACAATGCTTAACTTCCCTATTTTCAAAATGAATTTTATACGATTTGATATTTCCATTAATTAGTGTCTCATTATCAATTACTACCAATTCACCAGGTTTAACATCACAAACGTATTCAGCAGAAATTATATCAAAGGCACATGTTTCAGAAGCAACAATATAAGAGCCATTCAATTTCCCAATTGATAGAGGACGAAAACCTTGAGGATCTCGGGCTGCCATTAACTTATCGTCTGTTAGTATCACTAAACTATATGCGCCTTCAACTTGTTGAAGTGCCTCAATAATCTGGTCAATCTGATTTTCTAACTTGCTGCGTGCAATTAGATGAAGTATAACTTCTGTATCACTAGTTGTTTGAAATATTGCTCCATCCTCAACGAGTTTTTCTCTTAATGCTTTTGCATTTGTTAAATTACCATTATGTGCAATTGCAATATTACCTGTTTTATAATTTACAACAAATGGTTGAACGTTTTTTATAGAATCTGCTGCTCCCGTAGTAGAATATCTATTATGCCCTATTGCTGCATTACCAGTTAGTAAATTTTCAAAAATTTCTTGATTATAAACTTCAGAAACTAATCCAAAATTTTTATGAACATTAAATACTTTTTTCCCTTTTTCATTAATATCTGCAGTAACTATACCTGTAGCTTCTTGGCCACGATGTTGTAAAGCGTGCAGACCATAATAAGTTTTAATAGCTGCATCATTGCAGCCAAATATTCCAAATACACCACAAAAACATTTTGGTTTATCAATCATAAAAAATATTTTTTTGTTCGGAAATATAAATTTAATGTAGCTTATATAAAAATAAATTAAAAATATATGAAATTAAGATTGAAATAAATAAAAAAATATTTCATATGATTTTTATAAAATTTATAATTAGTAAGTTAAATAATGAAAAAAATAATATAGCATCACAGATAAAAATTTATCTTGCTTTTGATGTTTTATAGAGAAGATAATTTCTTTCTTATTACCCAAAATGCAATTAATAAATACATAATAGTCAATGCAAAAACATTTATTATTTCCGGGATTATATGTTTAATACCGGCACCCATTAGCACCACACGATTTAATGATTGAAGAAATGGTGTAGTTGGAATCAGATAACCGATTATTTGTGCAACCAAAGGCATTGAAAATTTTGGCCAGGAATATCCTGCAATGAAAAACAGTGGATAAGTTGTAAAAGAAATTAATATTAAAGCGTGAACTTTTTTAGAAAAGAAACTCCCGATTATCAAAGCAAGAAATGAAATTGAAAGTAAGAGCAACACACTCATCAAAAGGAAGGCAAGATAACTTCCTTTAAATTCAATCTTAAAGACATATAAATGAACCGTGAAGAATAAACTTGCATAAGCTAAATAAAGTGTGATATAATAAATTATTTTCCCAGCAATGGTAACCAGCGAATTGTTTTCAGACATATATTTTAATTCAATAAATTTTTTAGTCTCATTTTCCTTTGCCATTGATTGCCCCAAACCCATAAACAATGTCTGCTGTAAAACCAGAACAAGTATTGCCGGAATTAAAAAATCTCCATAAGATTCAGATGGATTGAACAACATTCTTGTTTCATCTTTTAGAGGTGCTGAAAGTTCTTTTGCCTGTTCATCACTAAAGCTTTTGGAATTAAAATACTGAATTCGTATCTGTTCGCTTTTATATAAAGCAACTTCATTAATAGCTTTATTCAAGTCATTCGAATGAAGAAAGCGATGTGTATTGAGAAAAGTTTTTAAAGTAACAGTTCTGTTATACTTTAAATCAGAAGAAAAATTCTTAGGGATATAAATTACTCCCTGAACTTCTTCATTTATCAATTTTTCCTTAATCTCATCAGGATTATTTAGAGTGGCTTTAACATTTATCAAAGCATTCGCATTCAGGTCTTTCACAAATTGATAAGAGTCATTAGAACGATCTTCATCATAAACTGCAACAGGAACTTCAGTTTCGATTTTATTCATATACATTGTTCCATAAAAGAAAGAATAGAACAATGGTGCTGCGATAAGCATAGCGGCTAAATCTAAATCACTTGAAATCCAGCCAACTTCTCTTTTGATAATTTTAATTATTGACTTAAACTTATTCATCTGAATTTTCTTTATGGATTTTTAATCTGATTTTTATTGAAATTATTGTAATCATAAATGAAGAGATTAAGAAAATTGATAATACAAGAATTTCTTTTTTAAGATAAATTAAACTTGCACCCATTTCATAAAGTTTAATAAAGCCCGATAAGAAATACGTAAACGGAATTAACCTAGCTATTGTTTGATGAATTTGAGGCATAGCCCAAAGTGGATATGTTAATCCGCTGTAGATGAAAGCCGGAGTTTGGATAAAGAGAGCAACCTCAGTAGCAAATGATCTCTTGGGTATTAATGATGATAACATAAGTCCGAAACTGAAACTGATAATGATGAAATAAAACAAATAAATGATTAAAATGAACGGTGAGGATTTTATACTTATGTTGAATATTGGAAATATTATTCCGACAAGGATAAGAGCATTTGCAAAATGAAATAATAAATGTGGAATTGATTTCCCAATTATGATTGGAAAAATCTTTTTATTGGTAAGTGAAAGCTCATAGCTGAAATCTGATTCTGTGATTTTGTGATTAATAATTGGAACAGCTCCCATCATTACAATCATCATCAGAGTAAATGTTGTTAATCCTGGAATCAGATATGTTATGTAACTATAGTTAGGATTGTATAAAATATTTGATTCAACTTTAATTGGATTAACAAGATTCATCGCTTGCTTTTCTGTCATCCCGTTTGATTTAAATTTTTTAAGCAAAATTCCGGCATTTACTGTTTTAAGAATTTTTGTACCATCATTAAGTAAGCTGTTACTGATTAACAAATTACTTGCATCGATAAACATTATAACATCTGATTGTTTACCAGATTTGATATTTCTGCTTAGTTCTGAAGGGAAGTAGAATGCACCGTGAATTTTGCCTCTGAGAAATTCTTCTTTAACTTCATCCTGAGTATTGCAAAAGCTTATTATTTTCATTGATGGAGATGATTCAATGTATTGAATTATTGTTCGTGATAAATCAGATTTATCTTCATCAATAATTGCAACAGGAATTTCTCTGATTATTTCATTCTTATAGACAATCGAGAAGCACAAAAATATTATTAGCGGAAATAACGAGTAGAAGAACAATGTTATTCTGCTATTTCTTATTTGTGCAAATTCATTCCTGGCGATTATTAATACTGGTTTTATCATATCAATCACTTAGTTAAATCAAATAATTATCACCTATTATGCGCTACAAAGAGACACAAAAAAATTTTATTTATTCAAGTTTATATTCACTGTCATTCCGGGACGAAGTTCTTTTATTCTGTTAACAGGTTTTAATCTTATTTCAAAAGTTCGAATATC
>CAZNFW010000061.1:0-14815 GCA_964572725.1 uncultured Melioribacter sp. | reverse complement strand
CATTCGCATATAAAAATTAAGAATAAATTTACAATTTATTAGATGAAATTAATAAAGACACAATTTTTTCCTGCCATTATAAGGTTAATTAAATATTTTCATTTATACAAGATTTTATTAAAACTAATGATTTTTTTTGCTAATTTTATGAAGCATACCTCATAATAATTAAAGGAGGAACAAATTAATGGAAGAAACAAAAAACCAGCAGGCAACAGAAACATCTCCAAATGAACAGGAAGAAATTGAACTAAGTCACACAGACAAACTGGTTGGGATTTTCTCCGAACCAATTAATACTTTCTCAAAAATGAGTATCATGGGACCAAAAACAAGTGATTGGTTTATCCCAGTTATTATTTTTATTGTTATTGCAATTTTATCAAACATACTGATGATGAGTAATCCTGTAATTAAGTCAGCTGTAATTGAAAAACAGATGTCTCAATTAGAAAAAAATTTTGATGAGGCTATTGCAAAAGGACAAATGACAGAAGCACAAAAAGAACAACAGCTTGAAAATTTTAGAGAAAGAATGGAAAAAGGTGGAATTGCAAATATAATTTTTAGTGCGATCGGAATTTTAATTTTTACTTTTATTATATTTTTCATTGTATCAGGTGTTTTTTATTTACTTACAAAACTGATATTGAAGGGGGATGGGACATACAAATATGCTATGTCAGCTTACGGACTTCCTTATTATATTCTTGTAATTCAAGTAATTGTTATGGCAATTTTAGCCTTAGCTACAGATAAATTTTTCACCTCTACAAGTTTAGCAGCATTTATTGAAACTGAAAAAACTTCATTTGCACACTTTGTTCTTTCCAAGCTGGACATTTTTTCGATATGGTTTTATTCAATTGTAAGTATTGGATTTGCTAAAATGTTTAAGTCCCAATCTCTTGTTAAATATTTTGTATTAATTTTCTGCATGTGGATTGGATTTGGATTTTTACTTTTCTTAATTGCAAAAGCAGTTCCTTTCCTTAGCTTTTTAAGCGCATAGATAAATTTTGTGCTGTCAGCAGTTTAGCTCAGCACTGCTGATAGCACATAATTTTTATAAAATATTTTGCGGGTCAATATCAATTAACAATTTTACATCTTTAAATTTTGTTTTCTGATTAAACTCTATGTAAGAATTCAATATTGCATTTCGAAGCAATTTTCCTGAAGGGTCTGTCTTCTTAGAACTTCTCACAAGAATGTGAAATCTGTAGAAACCTTTGAGTTTATAAATTACAGCTTCTGTTGGATGAGATATTTTTAATACTTTTTCATATTTCTTTAGATAACCAGAGAATTCATTAATTGCAGCACGAGCACGTTCTTCTTTTTCATCTTTAATTTCTATTAAACCAAGTCTTGTAAATGGAGGATAATCACCTTTTTCCCTTAGAATAATTTCTTTTTCATAAAATCCTTTGTAATCATTTTGTAGAACTTTTAGAAGAACAAAATTTTTTGAATTTTGAGTTTGAATTATCACTTCTCCCTGTTTTTCACTTCTTCCTGATCTTCCCGCTACTTGTGTTAATAATTGAAATGTTCTTTCATCTGCTCTAAAATCGGGTATCCATAATGTTGTTTCTGCTGAAATAACCCCGACCAAAGTTACA
The DNA here is from genome assembly GCA_964572725.1 of uncultured Melioribacter sp. GTDB lineage: Bacteria > Bacteroidota > Ignavibacteria > Ignavibacteriales > Melioribacteraceae > Rosettibacter. Next base: position 13,190 of record CAZNFW010000061.1, on the reverse strand, counting down.
TTTGCAAAATCTAATCCTTTGGAAACCATCTGTGTCCCAACCAAAATATTAATTTCTCCTTTTCTGAATCTATTAAGTATTTCTCCAAGTTTTCCTTTTCTTTCAATTGCATCAGAATCAACTCTTTCTATTTTCAAATCTGGGAAATAAAATTCAAGCTCATCTTCTACTCGTTGAGTTCCTGTACCAAAAAATTTCAACGATAACGAGCCACAGACTGGACAGGCTTTTGGAACAGGTACTGTCATTCCGCAATAATGACATTTCAATATATTTTTATTTATATGATGAACCATCGAAACTGAACAATCAGGACAAAGAATAACTTCTCCACAATCATTACAATAAACCTGTGTTGCAAAACCTCTTCTGTTTTGTAAAATGATAACACTCTCTTTCTTCGAAATTCGATTGCTAATTTCTTCAAGTAAAATTTTTGAAAATATACTTTCCATTCTTTTCTTTTTCTGTTCAATAACAACATCAATTAATTTAATTACTGGCATTTTTGCATTATCAATTCTTTCCGGAAGTTCAAGCAGAACATATTTCCCATTGAGTGCATTGTACATACTTTCAATCGAGGGAGTGGCAGAACCAAGTATAATAGGACAGTTATTAAATTTTGCTCTAATTATTGCAGTATCTCTTGCATGATATTTTGGAACAATATCTTGTTGTTTATAACTCTGGTCATGTTCTTCATCAACTACTATTAAACCAATATTTTTCAAAGGTGCAAAAAGTGCTGAACGTGGACCAATTACAATTTTATACTTGTTCGAAATTATTCCGCGCCATGTATCATATCGTTCACCCAATGACATTTTGCTATGGAACACTGCAACTGCATCTCCAAAATAATTAATAAAACGAGATGTAATCTGAGGAGTAAGTGAAATTTCTGGGACGAGTATTATAACATTTTTACCATTATTAATTACTCTTTTTGTTAGTTCAATGTATACTTGTGTTTTACCGCTTCCTGTAACTCCATGAAGTAAAAAAGTTTCGAATTTATTTTTTTCGAGTGCTTCATTGACTCTGTCAATTACAGTTTTTTGTGCTTCGGTTAACTGAACTTCTTTTAATTCTTCTCTATAAGTCTCTTTATATGTTCTTTCAACTTCCTTTTCATAAAGTTCAATTAATCCTTTTTTAATTAGACTATTAATGGAAGAAAGACTTGTTTTAGTTTTTTTTAATAATTCATTTAAGAAAATTTCTTCTTTGGAAGATAAAAGCTCGAGAAGTATTACAACCTGTTTGGGTGAAGATTTTTCAACTTCAGGCAAATATTGATAGGTCTCATCAATACTTTTTTTCAACTTAACACATTTAACTTTTTTTACTCGAACCTTAGCGCTCTCAATTTCATTAAGTATTGTAACTGCTCCTATCTTTTCAAGATTTCTAAGAATTGAGTAAAGATTTTTATTTTTTAATTCTTTTTGCAGCTGTGAAATTTTCGTGACTTCTTTTTGAGATAATATATTAAGTAATTTTGCTTTGAGTGTAGTTTGTTTTTTTTCTTTTGCTAAAAGTTCAGCACAAAAATCTTTATCTGTCACAACTTTTCTTCTGGATTCTATTTCAGTTCCATATGGAACAGAATTTTTAAGAGCTTCGCCAAGCGAACTTAAGTAATAATCAGCTATCCATTCATAAAATTTAAGTGAGTCCTTATCAAATATTGGATGTTCATCTATAACATCTTTTATTGACTTTATTTTTTCTTTGATATCAGTAGTTTCACTTATTCCAACTACAAAACCAGTAAGAATTCTTTTCCCAAAAGGAACTACTACTCGAACACCAATTTGAACCAGCTCCAATAACTCTTCAGGTATTGAATAAGTAAATGTATTTCTAAATGGCAGTGGAAAAACTACTTGAGCATACATAATAAAATTGATTAATAATTCGGATACAATTTAATTAATCCCAATAACCTTAACAAAACTTATTAATGAAATGTCTATCTTTGTAATAACAATGTGGAAATATTTTGAAATGACAAGAATTGTTTTTTCATCCGTCCTTTTATCTTTATTATTTATTGCTTGTTCAAAAGAGGATTCAAATCCTGCTGATTCATTAGTAAAAACAAAGTTGATCGGGGTTGTTATCGATATTAATGGCAATCCTTTAGCAGATGTAAAAATAACAACAGAGCCAGAAACTAATGTATTGATTACAAATCAATTCGGAATATTTGAGTTGAATGATATTAATGCAGGAATTTATAAAATAATTGCAGAAAAAGATGGATACTTGAAAACAACAATAAATACCGTTATAAAATATAACGACACCACTAATGTTCAAATAACTTTGAGAATTTTAATGTCAATATCAGGAAGAGTTATTGATGAAATTACAAAAGAAGGTATTGAAGGAGCATTAATACAAATTGAGAATTATTCATCAAAAATTATAACTGGAAATAATGGAACATTTCATTTTGAAAATATTCCTGCTGGAGCAAATATTTTTTCGGTAACCAAAGAAAATTATGCAGTTAAAAAAGGAAGTATTTTTATTTACCCTGATAAAACTTCTAATTATGAAATTTATTTATCAAAATTAACTGAACTGCAAATGATATTTGTTGAAGGTGGAACTTTTCGAATGGGAGATACTTTTGGTGACGGAAATTATTTTGAGAAACCAGCACACGATGTTACTTTATCTTCATTTTACATTTCAAAATATGAAATCACTCAAAGAAACTGGATTGAAACGATGGGAAATAATCCAGCAAAATTCTGGAATGATGATAATCCAGTAGAATCCATTACATGGAATGATGCAATTGAATTTTGTAATCAACGCAGCTTGCTCGAAGGCTTACAGCAATGTTATAGATATGAAGGAGGTAAAATAGTTTGCGATTTTAATGCAAATGGATATCGACTTCCCACAGAAGCTGAATGGGAATTTGCTGCAAGAGGTGGATTACAAACTAAAAATACTAAGTTCAGTGGAAGTTCTAATATTAATGAAGTAGCATGGTATTATAACAACTCGGATAATACTCCTCACCCTGCAGGATTAAAATCTCCCAATGAACTTGGTATTCATGACATGAGCGGTAATGTATGGGAATACTGCTGGGATTATTATAATGAAAATTATTATTCACAATCTCCAGCACAAAATCCAACAGGACCATTATCAGGAACTTCGCATGTTATAAGAGGAGGCAGCTGGACAGACGATGCTGTTTTTAATAAAGTTTATTATCGCAACTATTATGAGAACCGTGCAAGAGGTTCTAATGTGGGTTTGAGAATTGTAAGAAATGCTAAGTAAACTATTCAGCACCAAATATTTTTAGAAATTCATCTTTTTCTTTTTCAAGCATTTTTATTTTTTCTTCTTCTTCATCTGTTTGATATGAATTTTTAATATCATTATAAAACTCTTCCGAAGTTTTATAATTGCACCCATTTACTTTTGCATACTCGATAAGAGATAAATCAGAAGTAATTAGTGTAATTAATCTTTTTGATTGAGTATTATCAATTTCTTTTCTTATCATTAAATCTGCCTGTAAGTTTTTTGAATATTTTATTTTTCCATTTACAATTTTAAGATGAGATTTTTCATATCCATCAAAATGCAGGGACAATTTAATTTTTTTACCTGCGAAGTAATTATTCAAAATCTCTACAAGAATACAGCGGGTTTGTTGTTTGTCTGATTCATAAACTTTTTTTAGTTCTGGAATTTTTCCAATTAAATTATTTCCATCAATTATATAGTGTATCATAATAATAACCTTCTTTTATAAAAATAAGAGCATTATTCAGGTTTTTTTTCTAAAAATAAAAAAATTTTTATTGAAATAGATTTTAAATTTTTTACATCATAAAAAGAATTATTATTATTGTAAAGAAAAAATCATAAGCAAAGCAATGAAATATTTATCAATATTATTCTTAATAACATTACTTATTGGATGCACAAAAGAAGTGCCTGAAGCAGAAAAGAAATTATCAAAGACAATTGAAGAAGAATCTGTTAGAAAAATTATTAATCATTATTATACTGCATTTAATTCTGGCGATATAGAAACAGCTGTAACATTAGTTGACGAAAATTATAAAGGTATGGCTGCTGATTCAGATGATGTAATTGGAGTTGAAGCTTTAACAAATGAACTTTATCAATACAAAAACCAATATCCGGAGGGCAAATGGGAAATACAAATTGAAGAATTATCTGTTCAAAATGACTTAGCTTATGTTATAATTTATGGTTCATTTCTTATGCCTGATCCAATAGAAAAAAAAATGAGCCCAATTTATTCTGAAAGAAGCATTAAAATTCTAAAAAAAGATAAAAATGAAGGTTGGAAAATTTTCAGGTCTTTAAGCGTTCCTACATTAACTTACAATTAAAGCTGCCATTCAATTTCCCTCCACCAACTTTTTATCATATCATCATTTAATTTTATTATTCCTTCATAAGTTACATTACTTGGAGGAGGAAAATGATTAGCAATTTTTTGAAATAAAACTGCTCTATAAGCAGCTGAAACTTTGGGAATTAAAGCTAAGAGTGTAAGTGCATCTTCTGCTCTTGATAATTTAATTATTCTTTCAATTGAATTTTCTCCGCCATTATGATAATCAAATTTTTCAATTTCTACTTTTAATGAGTCACTTGCATCAATACGATATGGTGTGCCAAAATCAAAGTTACTCCTGATTTCGCTTAAGTAACCTTCATCTACAAATAAACTTTTCCCTTCCCTTTCAACTTCACAAATTCCTGATTCAACAAAAATTTTTAATGTCCCATTATCTACCTTTAGATTTAATTTCCCGCCTTTATAAACTATTCTTGTATTAATTGTAAGAACTGAAAAGTGAGGGATTAAAACTGAATTAGATATTCTTACTTCTCCATATTCAAGCTTGACTTTATTATCATTTTTCTTTGCCTTTAATAAAATTAATTTAGAATTAGAATAAATTTCCATCCTGCAAGAATTTGGCACATTAACAATTACAACTGAATTTTCACCTGTTTCTAAAATTGAATTTTTATACCATAGGCCTGTATAATCTTTTTTACTATCAATTAAATAATTACCTTTAAGAGTTCTAATTTCCCAGGGAGAATTAATTAAAGAAAAATCATAAACAACATATCCAAAAGCAAAAATAAAAAGTGGAAGTAAAATCAGTAACAGTTTAATCCATTGAAAACTTTTTTCAAATACCACTTCTTTACTTAATGATGGGGCAAAAGATTGAGTAACCACACTTTTTCTAATTGGTCCACGTATAGTTTTTATTTTTCGATCCTGTTTCTTTTGTTCACGTTTTAGTTTTATTTCTTTCACTTTTGATTTTTCAGATACAACAGATACTTCCTTTAAAGATTTTTTGAGGAGTTCATTCGACAGAGATTCAATAATATCAAGAGGAGGGTTAATCTGATACGGTATATCTTTAAGTAAATCAAAAAATCTTGTTAACTTTAAATATTCTTCTCTGCACTCGTCACATTTCTGGATATGACTATAAACCAATTTTTTTATTTCTTCATTAAGCAGTTCATCAACAAAATCATGCAAAAGTATTTTTACTTCTTCACAATTCATTTACAAATTTTATTTATTAAATATTTCCTCGTTTCGATTAATTTTATTTTTATTTCATCTACGAAATCATAATTCAAAAAATTTGCTACTTCTTCATATGAATATCCTTCGAGGTCATGCAAAACAAAAATTATTCTTCTTTCATAATCCAGATTCATTATTAAGTTTTCAAGATTTTTTAATCTGTCTTCAGTAAGATTAATTTCCTGTGATGAACCAGCAATGCGATTTAAATTTTCGAGTGCAAGGTTTATAGCAATATTTTTAATCCATAAAACGAAGGGAATTTTATAATCATAGTTTTTAATTTTTTCCCAAGCTTTAAGAAATGTTGTAACGGTGAGTTTTCTGCTTAAATCATAATCAGCAGTTAGTCGATAAATAATAGTGAAAACACTTGAAAGATTAATTTCACACAAATCAAAAAAAGCACTTTTTCTTTCGTTCTGCGAAAGCTCAATCAAATAATTAACATAGTTAGTGTTTTCTATTTTCATTTTAGTTAACAACAATTATTTTAATTTCTTTTGCATTAACAACAGCATCAACACAAACTTCATTCTTATTATCTAAACCAATATGGTTACCGACTGCATTAAGATTTATTTTTTCATCTCTAACTACAGCTCTAAAAATCCCATCTTCAGTATTAAGAAATTGCTGCGGAATGCTCCATCCGGTAAAAGATCCTCCGCCTCCTCCCTGTTCCTTTGTTTTTTTATAATACTGCTGGGCAGATACACACAAATCATTAAGTTGAGTTATTAATTGATCACGGTTTGAAGTCTGAAGGTAGTATATCACAAGATTATAACTGATATAAACTGTAATCCCAACAACTATTATACTTATCACAATTAAAAATAATTGTTGAATTCCCATAATTTCTAATGTAATATTAAATCTTCATGTTATGATATGAATAAAAAATATTTACTTCAAGAAAAGAATTATAATTGATGAATAATTAGTTAAAAGTTAGATTTGCACCAATTATTTTAGTTTTCAAAAACTTGTTCACAAATAAAGATTTTTATGGAAAGAAAAACAATTTTAATTACAGGTTCAACGGATGGCATTGGTAAACAAACTGCTATTGAACTTGCACATCTTGGTCATAAAATAATAATTCACGGAAAAGATAGAAACAGAATTGATAAAACTGCAGAAGAAATTAAAAAACAAACCGGGAATAATAATATTGAATGCTGTTTAGCAGATTTTTCTTCATTTCGGCAGACAATAAAAATGGCAGAGGAAATTAAAAATAAATTTGAATATCTGGATGTATTAATTAATAATGCAGGCATTTATATGAAAGAACGCATTTTAACAGAGGATGGTTTTGAAAAAACTTTCCAGATAAATCATCTCTCTCACTTTCTATTAACAAATCTCTTGCTCGAATTTATCAAAAATTCTAAACAGGGAAGAATTATAAATGTTAGCTCAATAGCACATCAGAGTGCAGATTTTGATTTAGAAAACCTGAACGGGGAAAAATATTTTTCACCTTATAATGCTTATGCAGTATCCAAATTTGCAAATATTTTATTCACAAAAACACTCGCAGAAAAACTGTCCAATACAAATGTAACGGTTAATGCTTTGCATCCGGGTGTTATTTCAACAAAACTTTTAAAAGCTGGATTCAATATTTCAGGAGCATCTGTAAAAAAAGGAGCTGAAACATCAGTCTATCTTGCAGTATCTGAAGAAGTAAAAAAAATAAGTGGAGAATATTTTATTGATAAAAGAATAGAACGGTCTCATCCTTTAACTTATGACAAAAAACTTCTCATACAATTTTGGAATATCAGCGCAAAAATGACAGGCTTAGATAATACTATTTAATTGTAGAACGATCAGCCTTAAATTTAACTTCGTATTTTTTTGAATATGTATTTTCAAATAATGTAAGACTCATTTTTACACCGGAACCAGTTATTTTAAAATCACTCACATTAATAGTATCAACTTTGAGACTTTTATTTCCACATTCAGATAAAAATTTATCAATTGCATTTCTAGCATTTTTTTCTGAATCATACATATAATCAATTTGTATCTGATAGACGCCTTCTTGGTCAGCAATAAAAGCCATTCTTGAATTTTTTGTTTGATAAAAGATGCATTCCATTGCTGGATTTGATTTGTCGTGATGAAGTGGCTTGCCAAATTTTTTAATAACTTCTCTGGAATCTTTTCCAATTAACTGGCAGAGTGAAACATCCTGTGAGTAAACAGCAGTTGAAATAAAGAAGAGAATGATTGCTAAAAAACTTAACCCGTTTTTCATAGCAACCTCTCCATTAAATTTATTAATTAATATAAATTCTCAACCTATCCGAAAGAACAGAAATTCAACGCCATCAAATATTAAAAGAACAAATTATTCTTAATGAAATTTTACAATATTTCAGGATTAACTTCAATCCAAATTAAATTTCAATGCGGGTAATAACACCGTGAAGTTTTTGGTAAGGCAGGTCCAAGAACTGAACAAAATTTGGAGTTACTCTTTTAATAAATGCAAAAACTTTTAAAGTGGTTTTTCTTGTGTGGACATCATCTACGCCATAGAACATAACTTTGGGATCAATTTGTAACTCTTTCAATACTCTCATTACATCAACTTTTTCAAGATATCCAATTTGAATTTCTAATCCTGAAAGTCCTTCTGAAATTTCAGGTTCGAATAATTTCTGGGTACCAAAAGGCTTATCCATTGTTGCAATTGAAATTAAAATATTATGTTCATAAATAATATTACTGCTAATTGTGCAATGAACCATGTAAGGAGGAATCATATCCAGACTTTTAGTAAAAAATAATGCTGTACCTGGCAATATATTTCCGGTTGAATAAAGCTGCTCAAAACTTGTAATAAAAGTATCAATTGGCAACGAACGAAAAGATTTATGAACAGCACGATTGCCCTTAGTCCATATCCATATAGTTAAGAAAGGAATCATTGCAATAAGTATAGACCAATAGCCACCATGAGGAATTTTATAAAATACAGCAAGTAAGAAAAGAATATTTACACAAAATACAAACAATGCTATTAAAACTTTTAATCTTATTTGCTGTCTCTTGAAAATCCATATCATAAAGAATGTACTTATTGCCATTGTTGTTGTTACAGCGAATCCATAAGCCGCAGCAAGATTTTGTGATTTACGGAAAACTAAAATCATCAATACTACAGCTAACAGTAAACCCCAGTTTACTGCGGCAATATAAATCTGAGATCTCAAATGAGTAGATGTATATTTAACCCGCATTAAAGGAAATATGTAAGTACGTATTCCTTGATATACAAGTGAAAACATAGCAGAAATCATAGCCTGCGAAGCAATTATCGTTGCCATTAATGTAAGAATCAAAAATGGTATATATAAAAATTGTGCTTGCGACTTTATCATTGTAAAAAGAATGTTAAAATTATTGTAATTATTAATGTGTTCTGACAAGAAAGCTCCTTGACCAAAATAATTTATAACAAGCGCAACAAAGACAATATACCATGCTCTTCTAATTGGTTCACGCCCTAAGTGTCCCATATCAGCATAAATTGCTTCGCCTCCTGTTGCACACAATATAACTTCCGACAAAACAAAAAATCCAGTAATGCCGTTATGGGTCATAAATTCTATTGCATAATGAGGGCTTACAGCAGCAAAAACAGCAGGATTATGAAATAATGATATCATACCAGAGGTAAATAAAGACAAAAACCATAATAACATTATAGGTCCAAATGATACTGCAACTTTATCTGTTCCACGTGATTGAACAGAAAATAAAATTATTGTAATGATAATAGTAATTAGAGCTATAGTATTTTGATCTATATGACCAATACCTGGAATCAGCTCTAAACCTTCTACAGCCGAAAGAATACTAATTGCTGGTGTAATTACACCATCCCCCATTAAAAGAGAAATACCTATATAACCAAGAAAAGTAATAAAAATAATTGGTCTCCCTCTTTTAATAATGCTGCGAAGAATTTCTTTCAATACAATTATTCCGCCTTCGCCCTTAGAGCTTAAACTCATTGCTAGGAAGGTGTATTCAATTGTTACGAGCACTATTAATGTCCAGAAAACAAGTGAAAGTATTCCTAAAATATTTTGATATGTTGGAGGTGTAAGAATGAAAATTACAGTAAGAGTATAAATTGGACTTGTACCAATATCACCAAATACAAGTCCCATTGCTTTTAAAATCTCAAGACTATTTTTAAACTTGTCAGAATTATTTTTCACAAGATGAAAATATTTTTCTAATCAAAAATAATAAGAATTTCCTGCTAATATATAATAAACTAAAATGTGTTCATAGTTTAATTTACATATGAAATTTTGTATGTGGAATTTTACAGCCAGAGGAATTTCATCCCGCTTACTGCGTGTAGTACAGTTAAACCAAGAATAATATAATAAAATACAACAGTTATCTTCTGTGTCTGTGTTGCTTTTAGATGATTCTGTGGAAGTCATTGCTATTATGAAGTTTTGAAAAACTTCTTAAAATTATCCAAAGATCATATCGTAAACGAGATAACCAAGAATATATAATACGCTAACTCCTAAGATTCCCATTAAAAAGTAAAATGCAAAATCATGAAATTTCTTTTTTTCCTGGACTTGTTCCATAATTAGTTCCTATTTAAAAAATTTTTTAAAAAAGCACTGCAATACATAGCACTTTATTTAAAAAAAAACAAATAATTTTTTTAGAAAAACTAATCATTATTTATTTTTTACCCCATTACTAAATTAATGCATACATGATATAATAAAGTGCATATTGATATTTTGAAATAATAACTTACTGACAAAATAGAAACAAGTATATAAAGAATATTAATCAAACTTTAATATAATGTGATTTATTTAAGTAAAAGTAGTTTTTTTGTATCAACAAATATTTCAACTTTTTTATTATAAATTGGTCTGGCAACTAATCTATAGAAATAAACTCCGCTTGTTAACCCATTAGCATTCCACTGAACTAAATGCTTTCCGGCTTCAAATTCTTTTGAAACAATACATGATACTTCTCTACCTAAAAAATCAAATATCTTTAATGTTACAAATGAGTGAATTTTAATATAAAAGGAAATCATTGTTACCGAATTAAATGGATTAGGATAATTTTGTTCTAAGTAAAAAGAAATTGGAGGATAGTAAGACTCTTGATTAAAACCAACTGGACCAAGAAATTCATAAGCTCCAATATCAGGATTTGAATCCCTTTGTAATCCATCTAAATCTACATTTGGAACCCCAATTTTACTCCCAGCATCAATAGCAGGGCTATTTTCTCGAAGATGATAATTACCATTTTGACCCCATGCAGTTTGAACAAATAAAGGATTTCCACAAATATTTCCCTTACCTAATGAAGAAATATTTCCACAAGTATAAATTGAATCACCATGAGTTAGAATTATTTCATTACGAGGAAAGTAAAAAAGATTGTGCTCAGCAATAAGTGTACTTGCAGAGCCTATAAATATTGGACATTCAGAACCCCTTGCACTAAAGATTGAATTACGAATGGTAACATGTGCTGGTACATCAGGGTAGGTGTATTGTATATAAACCAAGTAATTATTTCCAATTGAATCATCTACAGTTACATTGATTATATCAAAATAATAGTTCGCATTAGTTTCGGGCTCTATTACAATTGCTGCCCATGGTGATGGTTCAGAATTGCCATCACCTCGACCATAAATTAGTGTATTTTCGATTCTACTATTATTACCCCATAATTTAACACCATCACAAGAATTATTAGCAACAATACATTGACGAATTGTAGTATTTGCTGCTTTTGAATCTAATCCATCCCCATAATTATGTTCAGCAATAGTATTTTCAATAAGTATTGGTCCATCAGCAGGTTCGATACCAAAACCATCTGGGCGGTCGTATGGACGATTTGAACCATCACCTCCTTGATAATAATGTCCACTCCATGAAAGATGTGAATTTTGAATAGTAACATTTCGCCAGCCTCCATGTTCACCTGCTGGGCCACCAAGTGCACCAAATCCAGCATACTCTATTCTGCAGTTAAGAATTTGTAAATTTTCTACATCCTGAATATTCATCCCAAATTCATCAATATGATGAATGTATAAATCCTGCAAAACAATATTACTCGATGGAGAACCCAGAATTTCAATTCCATCACGAAATTGGAGTAAATCACCACTTGCAGTTTCGTCATGAGTAATCTCAAGATTTTGTATACGAACAAAATGAACTCCGGAAAGATTAATGGCGGTAATTAAATTGTCTCGCCCTGCCAAAATTGGACGATTAACTGCTTCACCAATAATTGTTATCCAGGCATTAGATGTGCCTGATGGTGGAATAATGATATCAGCATCATATTCTTGCAGTATATATTTACCTCCAAGAATTATTAATGTATCTCCTGGTTGAATCTGTCTTGAACCATATCCAGGGGTTTTCCAAGGTAGTTGTTGTGTGCCTGGATTTAAATTATTACCTGATGTGCTGACATAGTAGGTGCGTGCAAAACAAACTTGAAAAGCCCAAAATAATATCACACCCAAAAATAATTTGCTATTAAAAATGAAATACACCTGACTACTCACTTTAGCACAATAACTTAAAAAAGAATACATTAAATAACTTACCAATTGGTAGATATTAAAAAATTTGTTGACGTAGAAAGAAAAAATCGTTTTCATAGGAAGACTCCTTTAAGAATTTAATAAATAAGCTTTTTATAAAAAATTCTCTATGGTTGGAGTCAATTTAGTTTATTCCCGATTACCCAAAAGCCTTAATATAAGAACATATACTCACTGAAAAGATTATAAACCAAGAACTGCAATTTTTTATCAAAGCCTACAATCAAATGAATTTTTTATATACCTGAATTTTTACTACAAAAGAAATAAGAATATTTATAATTTTTTAATTAATTTTTAACAACTGTTAATGGGACTATTACAACATTGAAGAAATGAATGTATAGGGGGAAAATTGAACTGCATTGACTATCTTTTATAAATTCAACCAAGTTAGATTTTAGTTTGCAACCCAACAAATTATATTTATGATTAAATAACAATAAAATTTGAGTTAATTTAGATAAGCTCGATAACATTAAATTAATAGTTTTTTGAATGGCTGTTATACTAAATTTAGATTTGTATATGGTGTATAAACTAAAGGTTTTTTGATACAAATTCTGAAAAGTGAGTGAATAATTATCGATATAATGATTCATGGAACAACTGCCAAGTATAATATCAACTTACATCTCAAGTGGAACTTATATAGATATTTTTTGAAAATCAATAGTAATAAAAATCATAATAACAGAAGATATAGAAGAATATAAATCACCTAAATTTTTTTACAGATAAAAATATTGCTAATGGAAAATTGATTTTAATCGGTTTGTAATAACATTCAAAAAAAATAAAAGAATAAGTCATTAAATTGAATGCTTGAGTTCCATTTATAATAAAATTGACTTGCAAAAATCCATTTTGTTGTTCATTGTTAATTAAATT
>CAZNFW010000060.1:0-15345 GCA_964572725.1 uncultured Melioribacter sp. | reverse complement strand
GAAAATGCTCTTTAATTTCTTTCACAATAATTGCCATATTTTGCATTGTTGTTGTAAGCAATGCACTTAATCCAACAGTACTGTTAGGATTTTGTTTTATAATATCAAGAAATTTATTTGGCTTTACATCAACACCCAAATCAATCACATCGTAGCCGTTGCCTTCCACAACCATGCTTACAAGATTTTTCCCGATATCATGCAAGTCACCAGCAACTGTTCCAATGATAAATTTTCCTTTTTTTTCTACAATACCTTTCTGAAAATATGGTTTGAGATGGTTCATAACAGCCTGCATTGCTTTTGCAGCCATTAAAAGTTCAGGTACGAAAACTTCGTTGCGGCTAAATTTTTCACCAATTCTTTTCATGCCATCATTACAAGCATTTAATATTTCATCTGGACTTAATCCAATTTCTAATGCCTTGACAGTTAGTTCGTCTGCACCTTCCTGACCTTTCATATCAGGCGGGTATGGTGATGCTAAATTTACTTTTCCTTTTTCGATACATATTGATATTTGATTAATTAGCTCTTTCATTTTTAACCCATTTATTTTTACTACTTTATCAAAGTCATCTTTTTTACCTGAACATGATTTCCATATTGTAACTTATAAAAATAAACTCCACTCGGATAATTTTTAGCATTAAATTTTAATTCATAAGTTCCTGGAGATTTAATTTCATCTATTAATGTTTCAATTTCATTTCCTAAAATATCATACACCTTGAGTGAGGTTCTATAATTATTTCCAGAAGGTATTGAAAATTTTATTGTTGTTACAGGATTAAATGGATTGGGATAATTTTGGCTTAAATAAAACTCTTCAGCTTTAATGTTGTTCTCCACTAAATCAGAACTCAAATCAAATTTACCTACAGCAAAAACTCCAAGTTTATCAATGCCGCTTCTTTTAATTGTATATGGCTGACGCGAAAATTCTTTTTCATAACTTCCTGTGCCTGCTTCTGTAGTATCTGAAAGATTAAATATAAATGCATTAGCATTTCTATCCTGTTTAAAAATTGCATCTTCCAGAGTTATTATCCATCCAAATTTTAGTGAATAATTTCCACCACCGGGTTCATTTTCATTTATATACCATTTTGCTTGAACTCTTCCACCATATGCTGCAGGTGTTTTATCTTCTTGAACTCTTACTCCTATTAAATCTGGTGTGCCTTTATTTTCAATCCATACTGGAGCATATGACGAAGCAACACCAACAGGGAATAAAATTTCGCTGTTCCCTACCAAAATTCTTAATTCACCAGTACTATTTGTAATTACATATTTTGATGCGCCTCCGCTTATTGCTTCACTTACTTCTAAATTAGCTTCTTCTAATTTTAATTTACCCTGCAATTCTAATCTGCCTGATATTTTTCTATCTGCATGTAATATAACACCAGCAGTACTTGGATTTGAAATTAATAAATTTGTGGGACCATTTTCTACAGGAAATTCTGCATCGCTTGTATACTGTCCAGAAGAACCACTGTATTTTAGTGTTGAATTATTACCATACGAAAGTTTATAGTTACCAGTAATAAGTGAACCTCTTTTTATTTCAAAAACATCATTGATTAAAATATTTTTTGATAAAGAAAGTCCAGAACTATTATCAACAGCTATATACTTAATAGAATCTGGCATTAATACTCCAGTATATTGAACTTGAGTACCATTAAATACGATGCCTGAATTTCTGCTTATATTAATTTGATTTGTTGTTCCTAAGAATCCATCAATTCCATCTTTATGAGCTATTCGTAATACTGCATCATCTTTTAAAGTAAATTTTCCATTACCCTTAAGTTCTGTATTTCCACTGTTTAATGTAACTCCGCTTTCAACCTCAAGAGATAAACCCGCAAACTCATAATTCACATTTTCAAGAGTTAATGACTGAGCATTATTAATGTTGTTAAAAAGAAATTTGTTTTTATTAATATTTCTATTTGTAATTGTTGCATTTCTAATCGTAAAGTCACCGCCATTTAATTTCCACAAGACCTCAGTGTTGCCGCCGTCATTTATTATAAATTTTCCAGAAGAAATACTAAAACTTCCATTATGTTCAATTATTATGTTTTTAATTTGACTGGTTGTATTACATATCATAACATTTCCACCGCTTTGAATATAATTTCCCTGCAAATTAACACTAATCGAATTTTTTGTTTCATCACTAACTAAAATTAAATTAGCATTACCTGTGCTCATCACATACAGATAACCTTTAATTAACATTTCACCTAATCTTATAGATAAGTCACTTTGTTGTCTTGTACAATTCCATATCACATTACCAAAGCTTTGATTAAAGTTATTAAACATTTGATTAGTTAAGCTGTCGAATTGAGCAATAGAATTTGTACTCCACAATGCATAAGGCACATTACCGCCATCTCTTTTATGATAATATTTACTTCCATCATAGAAATTTATTGTGGCAGAATCATCTTTTATAATATTACCAAAATTTTCTATAGTACCTCTTATAGTAGCATCAACACCTATTCCATTCTTAATTTTAAGTGAAGCATTTTTATTAATAATTAATTTTCCATTATCATAAACAATTAGCTGGTCAACTGAATCAATTGTATTTAATGTTATTGTGTGGTTATTTTGAATTGTTATAACATCTGAAGAAGCATCTGGAATTTTTGAAGCTGGATTTACCCATTGTGTCCCATCAAATTCCTGCCAAGTTGTTAAATCTTCCCAGTTACCATTTTGAAAACTTTTAAAAGTATTTTTTGAAGTTAAATATTGCCTCAACCATTGCATAGCTGGTCTTTCAGTACCATCACTTCTAATAAGGAAAGCAGTCTTTTGCCATATTTGACCTTCTATATATCCCCAGAAAGTAATTCCTTTAACACCGGGATGTTCCCATAATACAGGAAATATTTTTTTATAAAGTTCAAGTTGTTTATTATCATCAGGAGTTCCTGAGTCACTTATGTTTCCAAGGTCAAATTCTGAAATGTAAATTGGCAAGCCAGTAGCAGCTAATCTATCAAGATTACTTTTCAAAACATTTATTGATGCATTTTCAAGTTCAAAGCGGTGTCCCTGAATACCAATTCCATCTATTAAATTTCTTTCTTTCAGTAAGTTGACAATGTTCAATATTTGTGTTGTGTTATAGCTGTCGTTAATCACATTATATTCATTAAGAATTAATTTTGCTTTAGGAATATATTTACGCGCCCATTCAAAAGCTTGAATTATCCAATCCCAGCCAGTTTTGCCAGCACCACCAAGAGCTTCTCTATATGGAGCTGGTGCATGACCCGTTAATGGTTCATTAACGACATCGATCATATCAATATCAGGATATCTTTCACCTACAAGTCGAATCCATTCTTCAACTTCTTCACGCTGTTCTTCGAGACTTAAAGATGTAATCCAGTTTGGATATTGCTGACCCCAGACTAAAGTATGAAATTTGAACGGATATCCTCGCTGTTTTGCATAATTATAAATTTCATCAACACGTGCCCATGAATAATTATCACGCGAACCTTCAACAACTCCCCATTTTGTATTATTCTCTGGTGTAATTTGATTCCAGTAATTATCAAAACTTAATGGCACACCAGAAAAGCCAAATACATTGCCAAGAAATTTTTCTTTACCAAATGCTAACGGCTGAGAAAATAAATTCTCAAAATTTATAATGATTAATAAAATTATTGTTTTAAGAATTAAATTCTTTTTCATAAAAATCCCTCCTTTAATTTCAATTTTTAATCAACTTATAAATTTCATCATTGCCAGTATATTCGAACCAATCAAACCATGCTGAACTGCTGCTTTCTTTACCTTCTGAAGTTGCATACATTGCAAA
Organism: uncultured Melioribacter sp.; assembly: GCA_964572725.1. Taxonomy (GTDB): domain Bacteria; phylum Bacteroidota; class Ignavibacteria; order Ignavibacteriales; family Melioribacteraceae; genus Rosettibacter. Next base: position 11,480 of record CAZNFW010000060.1, on the reverse strand, counting down.
AACTGCTCCAACAAATCCTCCAGCTATTTTTGTACTTAAAAATGTTCCATCATCATTGTCTTTCAATAAATTCCAATTATCTTTCTCAAAAGCATAATAAAATTCATAATTCTTTCCTTCAGCTAAAATTTTTAAATAAACTTCTTTTTCGTTATTCGATTTTTCGACTTGATATTCAGCTAAAACAATTTCATCTTTCTCACCCATTGATTTCAATAATTGAATAACTTGTTTATCGTTTTTTAGAGTTTTTGCCAATAAGTAATAATGATTTTCATTTTGAAAAATTACGAGACCTGCTTTTTCATTTTCTGATTTTGGGATAAAATTCATTTTAATAACAGCAGAACAATTTTGGTGTTGTTGACGATGTGCAATAAAGCTTGGATTAGATTTTCCTGAAATAGTTTCTGGTCTTAATTTAATTTGTAATTTCCCATTAGAAATATTATACCATTTTTCTAATGGTGTTCTCAAAAAAATCCAGTCGTAAGAAAGTGTATCATTAAATTCATCTCTAAATTTAAAATTGCTGCTGTATTTTCTTACAGAAAAATTTTTCTGAGGTGGTAATGGATAAGAATATGAATATTGTACTTCTTCAAAATCTGGATTAATTACTGGCCATCCATCAATCCATTTTACTGGTGCCAAAAAAGTTTCTCTGCCTGTATTATAAAAATCATCTTCATAAGGTCTGCATCCTAAAAATACAGCCCACCAGTTCCCATATTGTGTTTCAACAAAATCAGCATGTCCAGTTGATGTAATTGGGAAATTTCTTTTTGGATTTAAATGCCGCTGAGTTAGTATTGGATTATTTTTATATGGTTCATAAGGACCAAAAACATTTTTGCTTCTAAATACAACTTCTGAATGTTGCTCGGCAGTCCCGCCTTCTGCACAAATCAAAAAGTAATAACCATTTTTCTTAAAAATGTGAGGTCCTTCTATCCAGATTGGTTTTTTAGAAATATCAGTTCCGCCATTTACAAGAATTTTTTCTTCGCCAATTACTTTAAGATTTTCAACATCAAATTCATACATTCGAATTGTTCTGTGACCATCATAAAGAGGTTTGTTATCAGGAGCTACACTGTTATAAAGAATATATGCTTTTCCATCATCATCAAAAAATAATGAGGGGTCAATACCATCAATTTCAGGAATCCAAACAGGATTTGACCAAGGACCTGCAGGATTTTTTGCAGTTACAACAAAATTTCCTCCTGCATCTACTAATGTACATGTTACATAAAAAATACCTTTATGATACCTTATTGCAGGAGCAAAAATTCCTCTTGATACTCCTAGACCATTTAAGTTAACCTGTTCGATTCTATCTAACACATGACCTATTAGTTTCCAGTTAACCAAATCCTTACTGTGAAAAACTGGGATGCATGGGAAATATGCAAATGTAGAATTAACAAGATAATAATCATCATCCACTCTGCATATACTTGGGTCAGGATAAAAGCCAGCAAGTATTGGATTGGTAAAATAATTTTTATCTTGAGCTAAAGTGATATTGAGTAATGATATTATATAGATTGTTATTAAAAGCTTTTTCATATTGCACTTTTTTCTGATTTTTTAGATTCTTTATTAGTTTTTCTTACATGTCATTTTATGGGATCGATTTATAATTAATCTGAGAAAATCCTTTACAATCTGTGTTTTCTGTGTTTCATCTTTCAACTCAAATTAACTAACAATAGAACGCAGATTTAACTGACTGAGCAAGATTTTCGCTGTTTAATTTATCTGAGTAAATCTGATTAATCTGCGTCATCTGCGTTCTATTTTTACAATATTTTATAGTCACCGCCTGCTAAGAATGAAACTAAGTTTATCTTCGTTTTCTATTTTCAACAACTAATTTACCATTAAAACTTTCTGGTGGACCCAGATAACTTTGTTTTACACCTCCTGTATCAATTACAATTTTTTGTAATACAATCCCAGGGTCTATCATCCAAATCTTCAAAACATGATTTCCAGGATATTTAATATTATGAGTTGAAGTTTGTATGTTAATGTTAGCTGCAACCCATTTATTCCAAACAGGGTCACGATTTAAATCCGGCGGATTTGGATTTGAAGTCATATTATAAATTTGAGGTGCTTCATCATCAAACGAAACTGCATAACGAATTCCTTCAGGATTATGAGTGAAATTCAATGTAGGAGAAAAATATAAATTCACTTTTATTTCACCAGTAGTATAAAGAAAAACATTATATTCCAATTGAGGACTTTCATTACTTAATGTTTGTGAAGGAGAATTTACAGGAAATACTGTCACTGCAGATAGAGTCCTACCTAAATTAGGAATAATTACCCAATTAATTTGATTTGAATTAACAGCTTTAGAAAAATGTTCAGCTTCAATTGAAACATAGTCGTTGCTTTCAATTAAACAATATTCATTATTACGTTTTGGTTCAGATGGATTATTAATCACAGCATAAACTGTAACCTTTTTACCTAAACCTTCAATAAAAATTGGGACTCGATTTTTTCCTTTGGGAGCTTTATCCCAATCGACAGAAATCCAAATTCTTTTTTCTGTTTCGATTTTCCCATTTGCTTTATCAACTTTTACATAAGGTTCACTTACCTTAACTGAATATTCAAAAGGAATTTTTCCTCTATTAAAAATTTCGATGTAATATTTCTGTTGATTATACACATCAAATTCGGGTAAGACAGCTTCACTTTTTTCAAATGGCCACCAGCTTTCCAAACCTTCAATTGCTACCCCCATATCTGCTGCATTTGGAATTTCAATTTTACTTACTGCAGGCATCGAGTTTTTTTCTGGCTGCTGCCAATATGTGTAGCCAATATGAGTCTGCGACATCATGTGATTCCACTTCCCATCAGCAATTTTATGATAATATTCTGTAATCAATGAATCTTTCTCAAATAATTTGCGTGCATAATCTGCAAGTTCATTTGTTAAGACTCTTCCTTGTTTTGCATACAATCTATTTTTGGCAACTACATAATAAAGTTCATTTAAGTTAGCACAGGCTTCTACTGGATGCAAAACAAGTTGATAGTAAGCATCTTTATATTCTGAAGGAATTTGGTCGTTAACTCTTTTTGCTTTTTCTAATAAATTATTATAATCATTTACTACGGTTTCGAATTCTCGATAATTAACAAGGCTGTATGTTTCAGGTGAAAGTAATTCGGGTTTACGTCGTGAATTATATTTTGTGTATTTATCCAGAATTTCAGCAATCTCTTTAGAATATTTTTTGCCAAATTGTTTTTCAGCCCAATTTTGAGAATACTTTGGTAATTTTTCCAAAGGTATTGCATCTGGATTCCAAGCATAATCCAAGAAAAAGCTAATTGGAAACTCCATTGGTTTAATATCGCCAACATTAACAATCCAAATTCTTCTCGCACCATATTCATAAGCTAAATGCATTTGTTCCCAAACTCTTTCAATTTGATTGGTGTTAAGCCACTTATAATTTCTAGGACCGCCGACATAATCAAAATGGTAATAAATTCCATAACCGCCTTTACGAAGTTTTTCATCTAAAGAAGGAAGTTTACGAATGTTACCCCAGTTATCATCACACAAAAGAAGAGTCACATCATCTGGAACTTTCATTCCTTTTTCATAATAATCCTGAACTTCTTTATATAAAGCCCATACTTGAGGGATTTCTTCTGCTTTCTTTCCGGTTACTTCTTGAAGAATTTTTCTTTGGTCCCCAACAATTCTTTCGAGCAAAGCAATATTAGATTCTTCACTCATTGGTTCATCACCATCGCCGCGCATACCAATTGTAACAATGCTTTCATAAGAGCCCATTCTACGAATTCCTTCACGCCAGAATTCTCTTAATACGCTATCATTCTTTTCATAATTCCATGGACCTTTGCCAAATTTAGACCATTCAACATGTGCCCGCATCATTGGTTCGTGATGTGATGTACTGATAACAATGCCATATTCATCAGCCAATTTTGGATTGAGTGTATCATCAACAAAAAATGATTTGCCCCACATTGCAGGCCAGAGAAAATTTCCTTTAAGGCGAAGTATTAATTCAAAAACTTTTTCATAAAATTTACTATTGAATCCTCCAAACTTTTCATATGCCCAGCCCGTAAGTGCTGGTGCTTCGTCGTTAATAAAAATCCCGCGGTATTTAATTTTTGGTTCACCAAGTGTGAATACCCCAGGCTTAATATAAATTTCTTGCTTTTTCTTTACAGGAACATCAGCCCACCAGTACCATGGAGAAACGCCAATTTTTTCTGCTAAATCATATAATCCAAAGATTGTACCTCTTTTGTCGCTTCCAGCAATTACTAAAATTTTTTTTACATTAAATATTTTTCCATCTATAACCTGAATTATAAATTTTTCCCATTTACCATTTAATTCATTTTCATCAATAACTTTTTGCTCAATTAATTTTTTTATAAATTGATTTTTATTATAAGTGCCGACTAAAATTATTTCATCTGCATCTGGAATTTTATCACTAAATAATTCAGGTTTTACCCCTGTTACATTTTCAATATCTTTTTGAATATGATTAATTACTTTAACTACACCTGCAAAATCTTCATTGCTGTAAATTATTGGAGCTGCTTTTCCATTTTCAAAAAGCGTAAATGCATTTTTAATTTTCTCAGTAGTTACATAATCTATTTGTGCTTTTAAAATTGTGAGTGATGCAAACAAAATAAATATAAAATTGAGGCGTTTCATAATTATAATCCTTTATTTACAAAATTTACTTTTCAATTCTTGCGGAATGTAGATTTTAAAATTTCCACTTACTTGAAGTAAAGCCAGCATATACAGCATACCGTCGTAATATCTTCCGCGTCCACTTGGTACTGGAAGGTTCCATAATTCCTCTACAAACTCCTTTCGAATCTTTTCTGTAGAACTTAAAGCCGCAACTGCATTCATAGCAATTAAACCTGGACTTCTATCTTTAGAAAGAGGTTTCCCATCAAGAGTATAAAGATTTGGATAATCTTTAATTCCCTGAGAATAGAAAAATTTTAATAGGCGATTTGACTGTTCAACTGCCCATTTATCTTTTTTGAACCAGATATAATCAACAGCAACATTCATTGCAACACGCCATGCATCATATTGAAAATTATTATGACCGCCATTCCATGGGTCAACAGGAGTTCCATCAAAATTTGCATAATCGGGAGCTAAGCCTGTTTCTGGGTGAACAGCTTTTTTAAGAAATTCTCTGCTTGTTTTTGCTACATCACACCAGAAATCATTATTTTTATCTGCAAACATTGCCCAGAGTTCATAAAAGTGAGGAGTGTGATAAGAAGGGTCAGTAAAATCATCAGCTTCTCCTGCTGGTACAAATACAACTTGTTTCAATTTCTTATTGAACATATTAGTTACAACTTTTCTATCATCAGAATATTCAGTTTTAGATAACATTGCATCTAAAATTTTTTGAGCTTCTAATTTGTAATTATAAATTCCTTCGCCATCGCCCCATCTTGCGGATGCAAAGAATAATGCAGTAACAAACCACTCTTCCCCATCAGATGCAGAATTTGAATCAAGTTTATCTCCATTATCTTTACAATGCCAGGCAAAGTAATTTTCTCTTTGTCCTGATTTATGCTGCATAAAAGTTTTTGCCCATTTCCACAGTCTATTAAATTCTTCTTTCTTGTTTAATTGAACTGCTATCATCATTCCATAAGACATTCCTTCTGTTCGAACATCATCGTTCCAGATATCTTTAATATAAGCCATATCGTTTCCAACAGGGTAATAAACTCGTTCAGTATTATCATCTCCATAAAATAATTTTTGAAAAGCATTATCAATTTTTAATTTAACTTCATCTTCTTTTTTACTTAGCAATTCAGCAAATAAATCAGGATAATAATTAGAATAAAAAGAACCTTTTACTTTACTGTGCTTATCCTGTTTAATTAAATCACCTGAAAAAATTTTACAATGTGTTAATGAAAGAAATATTAAACTCAGGATGAATACTTTTAATTTCATTTATACCTCAATAAAATTTGTAAAAAAAATGGGGAACTTGAAAATGGAGGCACCATTTATAAAAACCAAGTTCCCCACAACTGGAATAAGGAAAATTATTTCAAGAGAATCAATTTCTTGACACTTACAAAATCATTAGCAACTAATTTATAATAATAAACACCCGAGGTTAAATTTGATGCATCAAGTTTTATTTTATAGTTTCCAGCATCAAATATGCCGGAAGCAATTTCTTTAACTTCTCTTCCAAGAACATCATAAAGAGATAAACGAATTTTTCCGCTTACAGGTAATTCAAATTCTATTGTTGTTATAGGATTAAATGGATTGGGGTAATTTTGATACAAATTATAGGTCAAAGGCTTTTGATTTTCACTTTTTACATCAACGGTCACTTCTGTAATTTTCAAATCATCAAAGTAAAATGTAACTGGGAGATAAATACTATTCATACTTTCACTCAAATGAATCGGGGCTCTTCCTTCGGTTACCCCAGCTTGTGTTGTAAATTCAAATGTAACTTGCTGCCATTCTGTTGTCATAACTACTTGATGAGCTCTTCCCCACTCTCTGTATGTAACTGGCTCACCAACTGTAAAATTAACGACGGGACCTGATTTATCTGTTTTAGCCATTATTGAATATCTATATTTTGTATTAGGTTTTACAGTAAATGGCTCGTTTACAACTTGTATATCCCACGGATTGGAACCAAGTGTATCAATAATAACTTTTAATGCTTTTATTCCATCATAAACAGGACTATCAACAATTTCAAAATATGCTTTGCCTTTTCCCTCGGCAAGTAAATTCCAACCAGTTACATCAGTACTTACTACTGGGCCATATGATGCTTCTTCGAAGCTGCCATTAGGATTTATCGGTTGTGCATTAAATTTACTATTAAAAATAAGAAGTAAAATTATGCCTATAATTAAATTTTTCATCTTACCTCCGATTTTTAATTTGAGTATAATTTTAATTTACTCTCCGTGCGGCAAGTTCTACTTCTATTTTTTCCATCATTTTATTATTTAATGGATACATTATCATCAATAGTCCACCAATTAAACCAGCAATAGCCGGATAAAAACTCATCAATAATTTAATTCCATTTATTGTTTCTAATGTTTGTTCCTGATTAGCTACAAATCCATAATAAGCTAATAACCAACCTACGATTGCACCGCCAAGAGTAAGACCGAGCTTTAAAGAGAAAAGTGATGCAGCCATCAGCAGACCTGTAGCTCTTCTTCCATTTTTCCATTCAGAAAAATCTGCAGTATCTGTATACATTGCCCATTGAAGAACTGATACAGGACCTAAAGCAAATGAGATGATAAGATTTAATAAATAAGTTATTAAAACATCCTGCGGTTTAAGAATATAAAACAATGCACAAAATACCGAGCTTATTATTAATGCACCTGCATAAGTATTTTTCTTATCAAATTTTTTAGCAAGCCATTTTGTAAGCACTGCTCCAATTATTGTAACTATTGTACCTGAAAGCATAAATGAAGAAGCCAAAACATCAAAAGAAACTTCCCCTTTCCAGAATAAAATGTTTAATTGTTGGTCTTTTACATAATATTTGAAATAATACATTATTGATGAATTGCGAACAACAACATATAACAGTTGAAATACAGTTGCCCCAGCAATTAATAACCACGGTTTATTATGAATTAAATCTTTAATATCCTGCTTAAAATTACTTTTTTGATCTTTTGGAGGATAGACTCTTTCTTTAGTTGTTAAGAAAGTTATTAAAAATAAAATAACAGCAAGAACTGAAAGACAACCCATAGCCCATTGCCATCCAAGTGCTTCATTACCTTTGCCAAAATATTTCACCAACGACATTGTTGAAGCCTGAACAATCAATCCACCTACAAATGCAGCAACAAATCTGAATGAAGAAATTTCAGTTCTTTCAAGAGAATTAGGAGTAATAACACCCATAAGAGCTGAATAAGGAACATTTATGGCTGTGTATGCCATCATTAATAAATTATACGTTACATATGCATAAATTAATTTACCAGTAACATCAAAGTTTGGAGTAGTAAATGTAAGCACTCCCATTATTCCAAATGGAATGGATACCCAAATTAAATATGGCCTAAATTTGCCCCATCGTGTATTTGTTCTGTCTGCGATTGTTCCCATTAAAGGGTCATTAATAGTATCCCATATTCTTGTAATTAAAAACAGTGTTCCAACAGCTGCAGCAGGAAGTCCAAATACATCAGTATAAAAGTACATTAAGAAAAGCATGAATGTTTGGAAATACAAATTGGAAGCAGTATCTCCAAGACTGTAACCAATTTTTTCTTTTAAAGAAAGTTTTTCTTGAGTTGTTTGCACTTTTGACCTCAGCAATTGTTAAGAGTTTTTTTAATAAAAAAATTTATTGTTGTCGATAAAAAAAATCATTTTATTAAATATAAATTCTCACACTTATTAAATTTTATTATACTCAAGAATATAAAAATATTTTTCTTTTAACAGTTCAACATTTATTGAACCGATTAAATATAAGAAACATTTTTTTTAAATGTCAATAAAATAAAGAAAAGTTAGCAAGGCGGGCATTTAAAAATTTCGGAAAGTTGTTCATAACTATTGATGACATTAACATATACCAGGATACGAATTAGAAATTGTCTTTACTGGATTTAATCGATTAATCCTTTTTTAGCACCTTTGTTGATTCTCTTATAATTAGTTCTGTTTCTAAAACAACCTTTTCAACAGGCAATAAAGTTGATGATTCAATATTGCGTATTAATATTTCAGCTGCTTTTTTACCAATTTCTCTCTGAGGTGCTCTAATGGTTGTTAATGGGACGGGATAAATTTTAGCATAAAATATATCATCGTTACCAATTATTGAAATATCATCAGGCACTCTAATATTCAAGTCTTTAAGAGCAAGCATAACAGAAAGTGCCTGTAAGTCGTTAAAGCAAACTATTGCAGTTGGATAATCTTCTTTTGTGCGTTTCTTAAAATATTCAATGGTTTTCTTATAACTTTCCTCATAATCACTACCTACAGGAACAATCATATCGGGATGAAAAACAAGAGTACTTTCACTAAATGCATGACGAAATCCTTCTATTCTTTCGTGAGTATGAGATGAATGCGGCGGACCAGCAAAATGAACAATTTTCGTATGTCCATTATCCATTAAATATTTTACAGCTTTCTTTATTGCTTTCAAATTATCTATAGCAACTACGTTTGCCTGTATTCCTTTTACATCTTCCAGAAGGACAAATGGAAAGTTTAACATTCTTAGATTAAACAAGTGTTCAATTTCTGCAGCTCCTTCAACAATTGGAGCTATGATTGCACCTTTTATATCTTTAGTAGAAAATAAATGTGAGAACTTTTTTTCGCTTTCATGATTATTTTCAGAGCTTGTAATAATAACAGAATAGCCTTTGCTGTTTGCATACTCTTTGACACCAGAAGCAATTGCTGTATAAAACGGATAATTAATATCTTTGATTATAATACCAATGCTTTTATCCTGATTTCCATTTTTAAGATTTCTTGCTATTCCTTTCGGTCTAAAGTTCAATTCTTTCATTACTTTTAAAATGTGCTCTCTTGTCTCTGGCTTTACTGTATTTTTACCATTGATTACTGCAGAAACTGTACCTTTCGAAACTCCAGCTTTTTTTGCTACGTCAACTATTGTAATTTTTTTCATTTTTTAATCCTGAACGAAATTGAAAAATTAAAACGGTTTAACACAATTTCAATTTGCAAAAATATTTTTTTATTTACGCAAAATCAATCGTTTGAATAAATTACTTTTTAATTTTCTAGGTAATCAATTGATATTTGTATTTTTTTATAAAAAATCGAAGAAATTATTTTATGGGAAATCTTATTGTTCAGAATTTGAATAGGAGAAATACATTCTGTTTTCCGAAGTATAATTTTTTACTTGGATGGGAATTTTTTTTTCAACTATGTTTACTATTAACTTAAAAATTTATTATCAATATTGTATCTATCGGATCAATTTTTTCTTCAGGGACTTTTATTGCTATTCCAAATGAATCTTGTTTAAAACTTACTTTAGTTCCATCAAATAGTACTATGCTTTTAATTTTTTTCCCAAAATCTGGAATTAATAAATTTTGCTTTTCGTAATTAAGTATATGAACAAAAACTTTATTATCCTTTTGAGTTGTTACACCCCATGATTTGGGAGTAATGGGACCACCACGGGTTTCATAAATTGATTCTCCATAATGATTCAACCATTTTCCAATTTCTTCCAGTCTTGATACAAATTCAGGTTGAATTTTTCCATTGGGCATGGGACCCACATTAAGCAAAAAATTTGCATTGTTGCCCGCTGCTTTAACAAGATATTGAATTAACGCTTTTACAGATTTGTAATTATTATCGAGCAGATTAAATCCCCACGAATTGTTTATCGTTTCACAGGTTTCAAGAGGCAAATTGCTGATTTTTGATTGACCGCTAAAACCAGAAGTATTTTGTCCTGGTAAATCTTTTTCGAACATCTGAAAATCTTCGCCTTCCATTGGCGGAAGATGATGATTATTACCAATCAAGCAATCCGGTTGAAGTTCATGAATAAGTCTATAGATTTCTTCTAATTTCCATTCAGCATCTTTTTTATCCCATAATCCGTCGAACCATATTCCAGAAACTTTTCCATAATTTTTTAAAAGTTCTTTTAATTGTTCTTTCATAAAAATTATATAATTATTCCAGTTACCGCTGTCTGGTCTGTTTGAATATTGACCTGTCAAGCCGCGTGGGAAATAATCATTGTGGTACCAGTCAACAAGTGAATAATAAAAGAATAATTTAATCCCCTGCTTCTCACATTCATCAGCCAACATTTTAATAATATCTTTTTTATATGGAGAACGGTCTACTATATTCCAATCAGTTTGTTTTGTATGAAACATAGAAAAGCCATCGTGATGCCTGGTAGTAATTGTTATGTATTTCATACCAGCATTTTTAGCAATCGATACCCATTCTTCTGGATTAAATTCAATTGGATTAAAAAAAGCTGCAACCTTTTCATAATTTTTTTTATCAATCCTTTTATTTTGCATTACCCATTCACCATCTCCAAGCACACTATAAATTCCCCAGTGAATAAACATTCCAAACTTTGCATCCTGAAACCAGTTCCTATTTCTTAAATTTTCTTCTGAAGGAACATAATTGTATTGAGATAAGACTAAAGTAAAAGGCACCAATAATAAAAATAGAATAACTTTTTTCATGGCAATTATTTTTTTCGCAAATTAAGAAATTAGATATGCAATAATCAATTTATTTTTTTCAATCATAATCATTCTTAAAATAATTTTTCTGAACATATATCCCAAGTTCTAAACCTCTTAATTCTGCAAGAGCTCTCATTCTTCCA
>CAZNFW010000059.1:12610-15346 GCA_964572725.1 uncultured Melioribacter sp. | reverse complement strand
AAACAAAAACATATTTGATTATTTTCTTTTATAAATTTCAATGCGTTTAAAAAAAGAAAATATTGAGGTTATAAAAAAATTAGCAAAAAAATATTTTGGTGGAGACGCTAAAATTTACTTATTCGGATCGCGTATAGATGATAATAAAAAAGGTGGAGATATAGACTTATATATTGAGACTAATATTAAAGATAATATCATCGAAAGAAAAATTAAGTTAATAGGAGAACTTCAAAAAGAATTAGGTGAACAAAAAATTGATATTGTAATAAATAACTTTACTCACAATAAATTTATATATCAGATTGCAAAAGACGAGGGTATCCCTCTATGAAAAATATATCTTTGATTTTGGAATAAAAAAATGTAACAGATACTAAAAAAATATAATCTATAAAAAAATTTAATATAGCTTTTAATGAACAATCAATACTATTTCTATAATATTACTGCCATAATTCAAGCACGCACAGGTTCAACGCGTCTGCCTAATAAAATTTTTAAGGAACTTTGTGGTAAACCAATTTTATGGCATGTTATAAATAGACTTTCATATTCTAAACTTATTAACCAAATTATTGTTGCTACAACAAATCTTCCAGAAGATGATAAGGTTAAAGAATTCTGTAAATTAAATAATATTCTATTCTATCGCGGAAGTTCTGATGATGTTTTATCAAGATATTATGAAACTGCAAAAATATTTAATGCCGATTTGATAATTCGAATTACTTCTGATTGTCCAGTAATTGATCCGCAAATACTTGATAAAATGCTTAATGAATTTTTTGATTTATATGATAAAGAAAAAATTGATTATATGAGCAATACAGTTATCAGAACATTCCCGCGCGGGCTCGATGCTGAAATTTTTCCTTTTAATGTTTTAGAAAAAATTCATCTCGAAGCAAAACAAAATTATGAACGAGAACATGTTACACCTTACATCTATCAGCATCCAGAAATATTTAAGATAAAAAACTATGCATGTGAAAAAGATTATTCATTTCACAGATGGACAGTTGATACAATTGAAGATTATGAATTAATTAAGAAAATTTATGAAGCATTGTATAATGAGAAAAATATTTTCCTGTTAGAAGACATAATCAAACTATTCGAAAATAAACCTGAACTGATTGAAATAAATAAAAGTATTAAGCAAAAAAATCTTGGGGAATAACTAAACTTCTTTTAACTTTTCTGTTTTATCTGCAATTTTTAATTTTTCTATTAGTTCATCTAATTCGCCATCTATGATAGAATCAAGATTATAAAGTGTAAGTCCTATTCTATGATCTGTTACTCTATTTTGAGGGAAATTATAAGTGCGGATTTTATCACTTCTATCACCTTTGCGGACCATCGATTTTCTTTGTGCAGCAATTTCATTCATCTGTTCTGTCATTTTCATATCATATAATCTGGCTTTAAGCACTTTCATTGCTTTTTGTCTATTTTTGAGTTGTGAGCGTTCATCCTGACATTGAACAACAATTCCCGTTGGTATATGTGTTATTCTTATTGCAGTTTCTACTTTATTAACATTTTGTCCTCCCGCACCGCCGCTTCTGTAAACATCAATTCTTAAATCGTTCGGATCAATTTCAATTTCTACATCTTCTACTTCTGGCAGAACTACAACTGATGCAGCCGATGTATGAATTCTTCCGCTTGCTTCTGTAATTGGAACACGCTGCACACGATGTACTCCACTTTCATATTTCATATCGCCATAAACATTATCCCCAGAAAGCGAAAATACAACTTCTTTAATTCCGCCAAGTCCTGTTTCACTTAAATCAATTAATTCTTTTTTCCAGTTTCGTTTTTCTGCATATCTCGAATACATTCGATAAAGGTCGGCAGCAAACAATCCTGCTTCTTCTCCGCCAGTTCCTGCTCTTATTTCCACTATAACATTTTTATCGTCGTCAGGATCTTTGGGAATCAATAACAATTTTATTCTTTCTTCGAGTTCGGCTAATTTTTTGTATAATTCTTTTAATTCAACTTCTGCTAATTCAACAAGTTCTTTATCATCAGATGTATTAATAATTTCCTGATTTCCTACTATATGCTTCATTAATTCTTCATATTCATTAAATGCCTTTACAATTTCTTCAAGTTCACGTCTCTCTTTACTTAACGAAATCATTCGTGACTGATCTGAAATAATATTAGGATCAGCAAGCTGTTCGTTAATTTCGCTGTATTTTTCTTTTATTGATTTTAATTTTTCGTATAGTTCCATAAAATCCTGTGAAAAACCTTTCAAATATACAAAAATGTTTATAATGCTTTAATTACTTACATATAAAATTTTATTCTTTATTTAGCTTTCTCTTTCTTACAGGAAGAACTGCAATCTCTTTTCGCATATCAAAATATTTTGGATAAGGTTTTAGTTTGTCAACACTCTCTTTAGATGAATCAAATAATAAATTTAATGCTTCGTCTATATCTAAAAGCACAGGCATTCGATTGTGGAAAGGTTCTATAAATTTATTGGGAGTTGTTGTAATAATTGATACAGAAAGATTATCTTCTTTGTCTTTATAAATTATTCCAGGTACAAAAAAATATTCTTCATTATAAATATAAATTCTATGCTGAACCTTTTTTCCATTAACCTCTATCCACTCATAAAAGCTTGTCATGGGTACAAGGCAGCGATTGTTCATAAACAAATCATTCCAGAATTTCTTTTCTTTTATAGTTTCCATTCTTGAATTT
>CAZNFW010000059.1:0-12600 GCA_964572725.1 uncultured Melioribacter sp. | reverse complement strand
CAATTGTTGGTTTATCTTTAGAAAATTTAATTCCCCAGTTAATCAAACTAATTTGCAATTTGTTTCCCTCTTTATAAATACAAAGAATTTTATCGTTTGGACGAATATTTTCTTTCTTAAAAGATTCAGTTAAAGATGAAGCATCCACATCATATTTTCTTTCCAATATTTTCTGAATTAATATTGCTGCTTCAACTTTAGTTTCAAATCCATAACACATAATTTACACCTGTAATTAATTTAAAATGTTTTATTTAGTTCCCTCATATAATTTAAGTACTCAAGCTGTACTTCTAAAGAAGGTATAATTTCATTTCTCTTAACATTAATTTTTAGAGAAAGCATTTCCATCAACTTATCGATAGCATCAAACATATTAATCATTTTAAAACCTGCATCACGAAGGTAATGAATTAATTTCAATGTTCTAAATGCATCAAACCAAAAAAGTTTTTGTTTCTGTATTTGTTTATCATTCTTCGAATTCTTAAAAATATTTTTCATTGCTTTATCAAATGAATTCATAATTAAAAATTCCTTTAAAAGTATGTGTATCTTTTCTGCTTCTTTCAGATAATAGTTTTCATCAATTTTATTTACAGAATGAAAAATCTCTAGCCAATTTTTTAGAATGTTAAAGCTTTCGGGATGGTATAAATAATATTCTTTTTCAGAATCCTGTAAGAATTTATTAATTTGTTTACCTGTACCAAATGGAACACGCAAAGAAATTCTGCTTGAAGGATATACCGTTGTTGTGTTGATTTGATGAACTGAAGTAACCTTTGCCAATTTTTCAAGAAAGTAGAAATCTTCTCCTGCTTTTCTTTTGTTCATTCCTCCAGCTTTGCAATAACTTTCTGCATCACACACAATTGTTGAGCCGATTGTTTGATATGCATAATGCGAGCCAGCATATTTCAATCCTGCTACATAATACCTCAAAAATAATTCATAGCAAATGATTGCCAGTTTTTCTTCTTTATTTTCTGGAAGAATGTGCTCATAATAAATACATGCCGCATTATAATTTTTCTGATTGAAACTATCTATTATTTCCTTTAAATAATTTTTCTCTACAATACAATCTGCATCAAGACAAATTAATATTTTTTTTCTGATGCTTTTATAATTAAAAACTTCTAATGCCAAATCCATTCCAATTTTTCTTGCCAGTCCAACACCAGCTTCTTGATAAGGAAGCGCTTTATTTTCACTTGAAGCATCAACAATACCAATTTTAATTCCCTTTTCATAAATCTTTTTTGCAAAATCATCATTATTTTTTTTGTTGATTAAATTCTTGAGAAACTCAATTGTTTTTTTGTTATCTTCTTTAATATCCCAACTACAATTATCAGGGTTATTAATTACAAAAAGGAATAATGTTTCTTTAAAATAAGTAGTATCATTTTCTGTTATCGATTTTAATAAATTATGAATGTTTTCATATTCTTTTATTGCGGGTATAACAACTATGTTGTTGATATTTTCTAATTGGTCAGCTTCTATGCTCCATTTATCTGATGAATGTTTTCTTAAGTAAGTTAAAACAAAAGACGGTAAATTTTTTTGAAATGATTTATTCATGAAAAATAATTTTCTAAAATTATTTTTTCTGCTGCTTGATAATCTGCCCCGTCAATCCAATGAATTTTTATCCCCTCTCTTTCCATTTTTCTGAACCATGTCATTTGTCTTTTTGCAAATTGTTGAATTGCACTGTTCAATTTTTGAAACATATCGTTATAATTAAGTTCACATTTAAGATACATGCCAATGTATTTATACTCGAGTCCAAAAAATTCTAATTTGTCGAATGTTATTCCATCAGCGACAAGTTTTTCTACTTCTTCAATCATTCCATTTTCAAGTCTGTATTTAAGTCTGCTTGTAATTCTTTCTTTAATTTTTTCTCTGTCTAGATAAATTCCAATTGTTAATGATTTTATTTCAGGATTTTCTTTTGAAGAAACTGATTTTTCTTCTGAAATAATAATTGCTTTTATTATTCTATCTTTTACAATTAAATCAGTTGTATTGTGAAGTTTTGGATTAACCTTTTTAAGTCTTTCTCTCAATTGTTCAATGCTCAGTTTATTGAGTTCATCATATTTTTGTTTATCAAATTCAACTTTCTTAAGATTATATCCTTTTAGTATTGCATGAAGATACAATCCAGTTCCTCCAACAAGAAATGGAATTTTATTCCTTGAATTAATTTCTTCGAAAGCTTTATAAAAATGTTGAGTAAAAAGGAATAAATTAAATTCTTCTGAAGGTTCAATAATGTCAATTAAATGGTATGGAATTTTTTTCCCGTCGACTATGTAATCATCCAAATCTTTCCCTGTGCCGATATTCATTCTTTTATAAACCTGACGGGAATCTGCAGAAATTATTTCTCCATCAAAGCGATTGGACAGTAAAGCAGCTAATCTTGTTTTTCCAACAGCAGTAGGACCTAATATTGTAATTAAATTATGATTCATAAAATGAAATCAGCTCAATCAAAATCATCAATCACGAAATCATTTTATATAACAGTGGAAGCTGGAAGAGTAATAATAAAAGTTGCTCCTTCGCCTAAAGAACTTTGCACTTCAATTTTCCCGCCGTGTGCTTCGACAATCTGTTTTGTAATAGATAATCCCAAACCTGTTCCTTCTTTCTTACCTTGAGTGAAAAATGGTTCAAAAATTTTTTCTTTGAGACTTTCAGCAATGCCAAGTCCTGTATCGGTAAATAATATTTTTACTTTCCTTTCTTTTTCTTCTCTTTTTGTAGAAATTGTGATTGTGCCTCCATCAGGCATTGCATCGCAGGCATTTTTGATTATATGCATATAACATTGATAAAATTCTTTGACATCGAGTTTAACATTTACATCTTTATCAAATTCATTTACAATTTTACAATTTCGTGATTCCACATAAGTTTCTATTCGTGTTGAATAATCTGTTAATGTTTTATTAAGACTTACAGTAATAGTTCTTAAAATTGTTTTTCCCTCGGAATAGCTTGAAGTAGTTTGAACCAAATCAGCTACATGATTTAATTGTTCAAGCAGCATATCAACTATTTGAACATTGTCAGGAGATAAATTTTTATTCTTCAAATGCTCTGCATAGCGTTTGCTTACGAGAATAGGTTTTTTAATATCCTGAATTAAAAAATTAGCCATTTTGCCAAGCGACTGGACTCTTTCTGCCTGCAATAATTTTTCTACAAGTTCTGCATTTTGCAGAGCAATTGCTGAATGAATTGACATTGCATTTAGAAGTTCTTCATCATACTTTGAGAATTCACCCTTCTTGCTGTTTAATAATTGAAGAACTCCAATTATTTCTCCTTTTTTATTTTTTATTGGGAATGTCAAAGCATTTTTAGTTACATATCCGCTTGTTTTATCAAAATCAGAACGATACCTTGGATCTTTCGATACATCTTTAATATTCAATATTTCTCCTGTTCTGGCAACATAGCCAGCCATTCCTTCGCCAATTTTTAATCTTATCTCTTTTATTTCTGTACCCATTGCTATCAAAGACCAGAGTTCATTTTTCTCTTTATCAATAAGGTATAATGTGCCTCTATCTGCATCTGTTAACTCTGTTGCAACCTCAACTATGTTTTTTAAAACTTCGTCTATTTTAATAGTTGAGTTTACAAGTTCGGCTGCTTTGATTATCATTTGAAGTTGATCAATTTTCATTTTTATTTCCTCTTGCTCTATATCTTTTTTGATTTCCTTAATCTCTTTCTTTTGGCCAATGTTTATTAATTTCTCATCAACTTCTTTAAATATTTCTTCTGTTTCATAATCCTGCCAAGTAATATTTTCTTTTCTTTCAGATTGCTCTTTTTCTGGTTCTGTTTCCTGAGTCTGTTTTTCCTCTTCCTTAACTTCTTCTGTATTTTCAATATGTTCGGGTGAAATATTAACTTCATTAAATTCTTCTTCAACCTTTTCTTCTGCTTTTTGCGAAGATTCATCACTTGATAAAGCTACAGTACTTTGTTCTACTCCGCTTAAAATCTGGAAAAATGCATCATCAATATTATCACTAATATTTGAGTTAATTACATTTTCTTCTTTTTGTTCAGGCAGCTCAAATTCAGGTTTGGGTATTCCATTTTCATTTAAAACCGAGTCTATAAGGTTTTCTTTAAATTCTTCAGATGATTCCGTCAAATCCACTTCGGGTTTTGGAATTCCATCTTCATCAAATAATACTTTTTCTATATCAGGAATTTCTTCATCTTTCTCTTTTTCCTTTATAGAATTATCTGCCAAAGGTTCTATTACTTTATTTTCAGAGGATTCATCTACAATAGACTTAAAGAAATCATCCACTGATTCTTCTGTTGTTTTATTTTTTGTTTCTGCAAAATCCTCAAATGTTGGGTGTTTAATTTCTTTTTCTTCAGAAATATCTTCATGCTCTGAAGCTGGTTCAAGCATATTTAATTTAATTTTCTCCTCCTGCATAATTAAATTATCAACTTCATCTTTCGATAAAACAATTAAATATGTATCACGCAGAACCACAGCTGTTGAAGTTCTTGATGTTTGTTCAAGATATTCTTCGTGCCCAAAGAATGAATTATCAGAATAGATATACGATTTACTTTTTCCAAGTAATCGTTTTTTAAGAACATTAACCTCACCGTTTATAACCAGATAGATTTCATTTACAGCATCACCTTCTCGATAGATTATTTGACCTTCGTTTAGAGTTAATAATTTTCCTTTAATTTTACTGAAATCAATTTTAGATATCTCAATATTTTTCAGTAATTTGTTTTTACTTAATGTAATTAATAACTGATTTTCCATTTTTATTTATAACTTATGCTAAATAATGAAATTACAAAAGCTATTAAACATCTTTCAAAGAATGATAATGTGCTTTCAAGATTAATAAAAATCTATGGCACATGCAAAATTGAACCACACAAAAAATACTTTTTTGCTTTATTAAGAGCAATAATCGGGCAGCAACTTTCTATGTATGCTGCATTATCAATCGAGAAAAAATTTATGTCATTTTACAATAACAAACCAACACCAGAACTAATCTTGCAAACAAGCGATGAAAATCTTCGTGCAATAGGTCTGTCAAATGCAAAAGTAAAATACATAAAAGATTTATCTGAAAAAATTATAAATCAAAAAATATTATTACGGGGATTTTCTACAAGAACAGATGAAGAAATTATAAATGAATTAACAAAAGTAAAGGGAATTGGAATTTGGTCTGTACACATGTTCTTAATATTTACATTAGGAAGACAGAATGTCCTTCCTTATTCAGATTTTGGAATTAGAAAAGCAGTAATGTTAAATTACGGATTGAAAAATTTACCTGATAGCAATAAAGTGATAAATATTGCAAGAAAGAACAATTGGCATCCATACTGTACTGTAGCAAGTATTTATTTATGGAAAAGTTTGAATAATCAGCCAATAGATGAATCTTAATTAAAACAACAGCATCTTACTCCATGAACGAAAAAGAATTAATTGAAAAAGCACAAAAAGGTGACAGAAAAGCATTAACAGAACTTGTTAAAATATACGAGCAAACTGTTTATAATTTTTCTTTTAAAATTTGTCGTAATAAAGAAAGAGCCGAACATACAATGCAGGAAACTTTTCTAAGCATGATAAAAAATTTGCACCAATTCAGCGGTGATTCAAAATTATCTACATGGCTTTATCGTGTTGTTGCAAATCACTGTTTAATGCTTGCCCGCAGTGAGAACAGGTATGGGTTTACATCTCTTGATGATGACGAAGCATATATAGATGAGAAACACATTGCTGACTGGAAAGTAACTCCAGAGCATGTAACTGAAAATAACGAGCTTAAACAAATTCTCGATGAAGCAATTCAAAAACTTTCACCTGAATATAGAATTGTATTTATGTTAAGAGATGTAGAAGGATTGTCTACTGAAGAGACAGCGAAGATTGTTGACCTTTCTATTCCAGCAGTAAAGTCAAGACTACATCGTGCGAGAGCATTTTTAAGAAATGAATTAAATAAAAAATTGGCTTATGAATAAACCGACCTGCAAAGATGTGATGATGCACATATGCGATAATCTTGGTGAAGAACTTAATTCACCAATGTGCATAGAAATTAAAGCTCATCTTGAAAGCTGTGAAAACTGCCAGCATTTTTTTAAATCAGTCGAAGATACAATTCAGTTTTACAAAAAATATAATGTACAGTTATCAGAAGATGCACATAACAGATTACTGGAGTTTCTAGGATTAAAAGAACAGTAGTCTCTAACTTTTATTTGTATTTTTTTACTAAAGAAAATTTATGTGAAATATCTGAGGCTGACTAAAAAGTAACTATTCAACTTCAAAATCTGTGAAAATCTTTTTAAATCTGTGTTTTCTATGTTCTATTTTTTAAAAAAACTTACTTTTTAAACAACCCAAACTAATAAACTATCTTTAAATATCATTCACAATTCTTCTTCTAATGCAGAATTGACAGATATAAAAATAAACCTGTGCAATTAAATACGTAAAATTTTATTTGTTATCTATTCGCCATACAAAAAAAATAATTTAAATAAGAATGAAAAAATTCACGAAAAATGCCAAATCAAAAACTGCTTAGATATTTTCGAATGTTATTCTTTTTTGAAATTAAATTTAATTTGTATTTTCTGATTGCTCTGTTTTACAAGTTGAAATACCAAATGGAACATACAATAAGCATCTGCCAGTTAATGCTGTAAGAATTGGTATTAAACCAATTAATCCCCACAAACTTTGTGCAATAATTCCAATTATAATTATTGCGAGTCCTAAAATTATTCTGATTATTTTATCAGTTGAGCCAATATTTTTTTTCATGTTTCCTCCAGAAGTATTTTTGTTTGACTATTTGATGTAATAAACAGAAATAAGATTCATTTTATTAACAAACATTTATTAATAAATTTTTGATTTTCTGTTATAAGCATAATATAATAAACACCTGCCGATAATTTACTACCATCAAATTCAATTTCATAATTGCCTGGATAATAAAAGTCATCTGCCAGAGTTTTAATTTCTTTTCCAAGCACGTCAAATACTTTAATAATAATTTTTTTTGTTGAATTATCAGCATTATCTGGTATTGAAAATTTAATACTTGTAACTGGATTAAAAGGATTGGGATAATTTTGATATAATTTAATTTGTTTTGGCAGTTCAAGTTTTACAAAGATTTCATACGAGTATTCAAACGAGCCGTCGTAATCAATCTGTTTTAGTTTATACAAAAATTCATTTCCGCCTGTTGGTTCATCTACATAAGTATAAAATTTAGGAGAATTACTATTTCCATTTCCCGGAATAAAAGCAACTTTTTGCCACTGCTTATTTGCATGAAAAGTATTATTAAACCGCAGTAATTCAAATCCATAATTATTAACTTCTGTTGCCGTTGCCCAACTTAGCAGCACCTTATTCCCAAATGGAACTGCTGAGAATGATGTAAGTTCAACTGGAAGAGGAGCCTGCGACCATGATGTTGAAACTCTAATACCATCAACAATTATAGTGCTTGTTACCTGACGCAATGAAATAGAACTTACACTGGATACATCATTAGCTGAAGAATCAATTTTCACTAAATCTGCAGCAGGTTCAGTCCCATCAAGATTAGGATTTATCCATAATTTTGCTTCATCATTTTTTGAACCAGGATTTAATTTATAACTGATAACAATTAAATAGGTAGTTCCAATATCATATTCGGAATTTGTAAACACTGGGGTGTCGCTTGTTTTGGAAAGCCCAATAACATATTTACCTGATTGAGAACCTTTTTTGAAATAAACTTTTGCACATTGTGAAGTTGAAGAATTAAAATGTATATTATAATTATTAGATGTAGTTGTAACATAAGAAGCTGATACTAAAAATGAGCAGTATACAGTTCCTGAGGATTGAAAAGTAAATGTTCGAGTTAAATCATCTTCGCCCCCAGCATTAATTACAGCAGAGCCACCAATTCCGGAATTTAGATAGCTTGAGTAATACAAACTCGTGGGAGAATAATAAAAATCATTATTTGAACCCGCCCATTTTACCCAGTTACCCCCTGAAACATTTACTAATAAGCCGGATGAGTTCCCGTAATCAAAATTTTCTTCTAACAAAATTTGTGAATTTACTAATGAAGCCCCCAAAAATAGGAATGCAAAGAAAAACTTTTTCATCTTCACCCCCATTTATATCTTTTTGAAAGGAACAGAAATAGAAGCCGTATGAATTTAACTATTTCTATTTATAAAAACATCAAAAATTTTTAATGAACTATCTGGATAAAATCTTTGTATTTAATAAAAAATTCTTAATTAAAATGATAATCATAAAACTTTTCTTAATCATTTTGAAATTTGTAAATCCACAAAATAATATTGAGATAGTGCCCAAAATTCAGTCGGAGGTTAAAATGAGTTCTAATAAATATGAAATTGCAACACTTGGAGAAGGATGCTTTTGGTGCAGTGAAGCAATTTTTCAAAGAATTAAGGGTGTAATAAAAGTAGAAAGTGGTTATTCGGGAGGTAATGTTCCCAATCCTTCATATGAAGCAGTTTGCACAGGAAAAACAGGTCATGCAGAAGTAGTTCAAATTACATTTGACCCATCAATAATTTCTTATAATGAAATATTAGAAATATTTTTCAGCACACACGATCCAACAACTTTAAATAGACAGGGAGCAGATATTGGAACTCAATATCGTTCAGTGATTTTTTATCACAACGAGATACAGAAAAAAATAGCAGAAGAAATGAAAAAGAAATTAAATGACAGCAAAAATTGGGAAAATCCGATTGTTACGGAAATAAGTCCTTTCAAAAATTTTTATAAAGCAGAAGAGTATCATCAAAATTATTACAATAATAATTCACATCAGCCATACTGCAGCTTTGTAATCTCACCAAAATTAGAAAAGCTGAAAAAATATTTTAAGAGCAAATTAAAATAAAAAAGCCCAATCAATAATTTAATTGGGCTTTAATGAAGCTAAGTTAACCTCAGTAAATGAATTATTTTATAACTTTTACTTCCTGAGCTTGCGGACCTTTTTGTCCTTGAGCAATAGTGAATTCAACCTGTTGACCTTCTTGAAGACTGCGATAGCCTTCGCCAACAATTGCCTGGAAATGAACAAAAACGTCATCTCCGTCTTTACGAGAAATAAATCCATAACCTTTAGAACTGTTGAACCACTTAACGGTTCCTCTTACTTTTTCTGCCATCTTAAAGATGCTCCTAAAAATGTTAATAAATAAATTAATTGCGAACAGAGCACCTGAATTGTTTTACAAAAACAATTTTCTACTGCTCAAGTTCATAAAAAAAGGGACTTGTTTTTAACCACAAGTCCCTTCGCTCCGCGTGCAGGACTCGAACCTGCAACCCTGCGGTTAACAGCCGCATGCTCTACCATTGAGCTAACGCGGAATACAATAAATAAACTTACAAATTTTGTGTGAAAAAATATGGTTTATCATTCGCTTTGTCAAGTAATTGTATAAATTTTCTTTTTGTTTTCTACTCACATTCATTGTGATTTTTTTAACATTACGAAATTTTTTATTTGCAAAATTATTTCTTTTTATTAATTTTATTTTAGACAAGTGAATCTTCTGAAAAAAATACCTTATCATAGAAAATTATTTTTTGAATAAATTTCTATCCTTCCTGGTCTTAAAGCTTTTCCTGTACAGTTTGAGAGACAACTATTTAATTATATTATAAATGAAAACAAAACTTTGGCATTTTGTTTTCTTTAATTTCTTGGTTGTTTCTCTATGTTTCTCTCAAACCAATGTACAAGGTATAATTAATACAAACACTACGTGGACAATCAATAACAGTCCTTACAATGTTGCCGGTTCAATAACGATTCGTGATGGTGCTACTCTTACTATTGAAAGCGGTGTTGAAGTTAGATTTACTACATCATCCTTCATTACTGTTGGTTACAGTCAGAATTCAAAAGGAACATTGATTGCTGATGGGGTGATTTTCAAAGGGATGCAATCAAGTGATGCAAAAATTTACTTCAAAGATGCTTCTGCAAGCGGCACTTTTGAAAACTGCGATTTTGACAACACCTATCTCCTTATTGAAAATTGTGAAGTAGTAATTAATAACACGAGTTTTGCTAACTGTACATATCCTATTGAATTAAAAAATGGCGGGAAAATTATTCCTTCCAATCTCAATTTATTATCAAACAATAATAATTATGGAATTTTATTTCATGGAGATATTAATTCAGACTACATTCTGAAAAATTATAACATTCCTTATTTCATTGATTACTTGACAATTAAAAATAATTCAACATTACAAGTTGAATCGGGCAATGAAATTTATTTAACATCATCAACTCCAATCACTGTAGGTTTCTCTTCGTCGTCAAAAGGGCTACTCAATGCAAACAATGTATATTTTAAAGGAATTATTTCAAGTGATGCAAAAATTTATTTTAAAGATCAAAGTGGTACAGGTAATTTTTTTAATTGCACTTTTGACAATTCATATCTGCTAATTGAAAACACAAATGTAACTATTTCTAGTTCTATCTTTAAGGCAGTCAATTATCCAATAATTCTTGAAGATGCTGCAGAGGTAGATGTAAACAATTTAATATATGATATAAATGTTTTATACCCTGGTATTTCTTATCAGGGCACTATTAAAAAAAATATCACTATTACCAGTGTTAATTCTCCTTATTATATAAATGGTTTGACTGTAAGAGACAATGCTGCTCTTACTATTGAACCAAATACTAAAATTTATTTTCCTTTCAGTTCTGGAATTACAATTGGTTACAGCACAAGTTCTAAGGGCAGTCTCATTGCTAACAATGTAGATTTTGTTGGGCTGTCGAGCAGTGATGCAATAATTCAAATAAGTTATAATTCTGCCGCACAGTTTAATAATTGTCTTTTCAACAATGTCTACTTGAACATTGACAACTCGTCACCTGAAATTAAAAATTGCAGATTTACAAAATCCAGTTATGCAATAGTTACAAGGAACAATGCAAATCCAATTATTCTCAATAATGATTTTTATAACAACACATATGCAATAAAGAATTATAGCACAACAACATTAATTGCAAAAAATAATTTCTGGGGAGATCCTTCAGGACCGGCTCATTCAAATAATCCGAATGGAATAGGTCAAAAAATTGAAGGATTAGTTGACTATCAACCTTTTTCAATAACTCCATATAATGGTAATATCTCATTTTCATTGCCGCAAAACGAAATTGATTTTGGAGAAGTAATTCTTGGTTCTTCTATTGAAAAAACTGTTAAGATTATTTCAAGCACAGGTTCAATTGATTTATATATAAACAAAATTGAAATTGATAATAACCAATTTACTTTCAGCACTTCACCACCTAAAAATATCTGGGTTGCAAAATCAGAAACTATTTCTGTCAAATTAAAATTCAATCCACAATCTGAAACTGTTATACAAGGCAACTTATTAATTTATAATAATATACAGAGCGGTTCACCAATAGCAATTCCTTTGAAAGGAAAAGGATTATCAAAAATTTTTACTACCCCTCAGACTTTATCTTTTGGTGCTGTCGATTTGAAAAACAGTAAAACAATTCCTTTAATAATTACAAACAGGTCATCTCAGAGCGTTACAATTGATTCAATAAAAATTACCAATAACAATTTCACTTATGTTTTAGGGGCAACCCAATCAGCTCTTTCGTACGATGAAACAATAAATTTAACTCCAGATTTTTCATTAAGAACTACTAAAGAATTGACTTCCCTATTTTATCTTTCATCAAATAAATCTAAAGAAATACTTGTTACCTATAAACCATCAACTCGAGGATTAGATAACGGCAAGCTGAAAATTTATTACAGTACAAACAAGGTTTACGAAGTTGAATTAAGCGGCGAAGGTTACGCAGCACCACTATTGGCTAAGATTATCAATCTGGATATACAAAATTTCCCGAATTTACAATTATATGTATCTGTTGATACTTTCTATAATGCCATAAACACATTATCATTATCAAACTTTCAGGTATATGAAGATGGAATACTTCAAAAAGAGAATTTTAATATTATTCCTCCGGGACAATCAGGCAATGCAAGATTGGCTGATATTGTTTTCATTATGGATAACAGCGGAAGTATGGGTGATGAGCAGTCAGCAGTTTCAAACAATGTTATTAACTTTGTAAATAATCTTTCTGCTTCAGGGGTTGATTATGCACTTGGATTATGCAGATATGGAGCATCAGCAAATTCTGGTAATCCTATAATTGAAAACAATGGAATGCTTGTAAATGATGCTGAATATTTTAAAAATAATTTATGGACATTAAATAAAACCGAGGGCGGTAAAGAACCCGGATATTTTGCAATTAAGCAGTCAGCTTCGTCATTTGCATTTAGACCAGGCTCACAAAAAATTTTAATAATAATTACAGATGAAGACCCCGATCAAGGCAATGCTACTATTGATGAAGCAATTAACGCTTGTCTTGAAAATAAAATTACTCTTTT
>CAZNFW010000058.1:15811-16153 GCA_964572725.1 uncultured Melioribacter sp. | reverse complement strand
ATATTTATAATATAAGAAAAAATTTATTGTAAAGTATTAACCTTAATATTAAAGAAATGTTCTATAAGCGTGTGGAAAATATATAGGGGAAATGAGCTTCTTTCTATAAAAAAAGTTTAAGCTATAAAAAATATTTTGATAAACTTTATAATATAAAAATGAAAAAATGTATTGGTTCAGCTTGAAATTGAATAACGAGTTATTTAAGTAAGGTGAAAAACAAGCTGCAAGTTGTTGAAAATTAGCCAACGTTTTTCTCCTAATATCTTGTTTTTTTAGCCAACTGCAATTTAGTATTTCTTACTTCAAGTTTCTCGGTAATTCTGTTGTTCAAAAAATCAT
>CAZNFW010000058.1:0-15801 GCA_964572725.1 uncultured Melioribacter sp. | reverse complement strand
TTAATCCTATTTTTCTTAAATTTTCTTCAGTATAAATATCCTTATAAAAGAACTGGGTAAACGCTTTATGTGTTATAGAAGTCAATGTATCCGGCAATCTGTTTTCTTGCATCATTAAGATTAATCAAAGATTTAGTTGCTAAACATTCTTCATGAATCGTTCTGTGATACCGTTCGATCTTACCATTGCTTTTGGAATAGGCAATCGATGTTCGAATATGCTGAAGTCCGACGAACATCAGATACTCAGCAAAATCTTTAGAGATTTACTGAGAACCATTATCGGTAATAAGTCGTGATTTAACTGAATGATACTTTTCCAGTGCTCTCTGGACTGTTATTTGAACATCTCAACCAAAGGCTGACGAGGCTATAACTCAATATTCTTGCATGGTTGCTACCAGTTCGTGAAGAACGACATAATGAGAATAACCGTCAACAACGCGAGTCTTTATAGTAGAAAAGTTATAATATGTTAATTATAATCAAACATTTAGAGCAAGCAAACTTGAAAACTTGAAAAGTTGAGCAAGTATGTTATTATAAAATTTTTGTTGTAAGAAAAATTATGATCAATTATATTACAGTATATTTAATTAAATAAAAAATCATAAATAACCTTCTTACTAAATTTTGTTTTGGTGGGGTAAAAAAGTTTGTTTTTAAGCTAAATTCTGAATATTCCTGATTACTCATAATCAGCGGGTCGGAGGCCCTCCTGAGGCGGGTAAATTCAAGTCCTTCTGGGCCCACAAAAAAACCCCATTTTTAAGCTAAAAATGGGGTTTTTTATTTTCTATAATCAAATTGTTACAATAATCGACTATATCAAATAAAGTTTTTTTACTAACTTTTAACTAAGTTATTTCTTGAAAGATAAAGTCTGTAGTTATGTCAATATAAGCAACAAACCATTACTATGTGGGAGTAATCGTAGAATAACAACCATAATTAATTCAAACTAAACATAACTATTATATTTTTGAAATTTATTTTCAGTTTTTAATTCATAATATTTTTCTTGGCAATATCCTGATAAAAATTTTTCAATACATAAAAAGCTTTTTTCTTAATACCTGAACTTGATATAAGTCCCTTTCTATTCCAGAAATTTTGATAAACAGGATGCTGTCTTCTTGGTGAACGAAAATCAACAAGTATCCATGGTGTTAATCCTTTAACCTGATTTAAATTTTTAATCATATTAATCTGCATTTTGAAAAAATATTCCTGAAATTCTTCTGACCATACAGTTAAACTATCAGCATAATATCCCTGTAATGCACCCGCTCCTGTTTCGCTAATAATAATTGGTTTATCATATTTAAATTGCCATTTAATATTATTGAGTTTTTCTGGTTTACCTTCATACCATCCTATGTATTCATTGAAAGAAACAACATCAAGAAATTCTCCCAATGGGTCATCCATAACATAGACATCTGGATTATTTTTAAGATTATATACTTGCAGTGCAGCAGAAATTAATCTTGTATTATCTAATTGCCTTGCTTTATCTGCAAGTGTTTTCATAAATTTTAATCTTTCTGGAGTTATAGGAGTTTCATTGCCAATTGACCAGATTATAACATTAGCACGATTTCTATCTCTTACAATCATTTCGGTTAATTGATTTATAGCATTATTTAATGTATTAAAGTTTTCCCATAGAATTGTCCAGTAAACAGGGATTTCTTCCCACACAAGTAATCCTAATTTTTCTGCAGTTCTTATCATATATTCATTATGTGGATAATGTGCAAGTCTAACAAAATTACAGTTCAGTTCCTTAGCCCAATTTAAGAGCATAAAAGCTTCGCCTTCGCTGCAAGCTCTTCCCTGCTTTAATGGATTTTCTTCATGAATACAAATTCCTCTCAAAAAAATTCGTTTTCCATTAAGCAAAATATCATTCCCTTTAACTGCTATTGTGCGAAAACCTATCTGGTCATAAATTGAGTCTGTCTTCATAACAATTTTAATATCATAAAGAAATGGATTTTCAGGTGACCAAAGATTTAAATCTTTAACTGGAATTTTGAATTCTGCATAACCCTTTTCATCTGTTAAAATTTTTTGTTTGATATTAGTTTTAGAGATAATTACAAAACCAGTTTGCTTTTTTTCATCACCATTTAATTGCAAAAATCCTTCAATTAACTGATTATTGTTTTTACTCAATTGAATTTTATAGTCCTGAATAAAAGTTGAATTAGTTTCTATCAGAAAAACATCGCGTGTAATACCACCATAATTCCACCAGTCTGTATTAACAGTTGGCACCGCATCAACTCTTCTGACATTATCAACTTTTACAATAACAAAGTTTTCACCATTGTTTAGAAAATTTGTGACTTCAAAATTAAAGGGAGTAAATCCGCCGATATGTGTTCCAATTTTTTTCCCATTCAGGTAAATATGTGTTTCATAATTAACAGCACCAAAGTATAAGAAATATCTTTTGTTCTCTTTTTTATTTACTTCAAAACTTCTTTTAAACCAGATAGTACCTTCATAAATTTTTAACTCGTTTACCTGTGAATTCCAATCGCCCGGAATTGTTATTGCTGGTGATAAATCAAAGTCATATTCAATTCGCTCTGTTTTATTTTTTTGTTTTCGATTAAGAAAAAATCCACCTGATGGAATTTCTGATTCATCAAAAGGTTCTCTTCGATAATTGTAATATCCATTTTCATAAGGGTCAATAATATAATTCCATCGTCCATTTAAAGAGATTTTATTTCTATGCAAAACATTTGTTATAAGATTGATATTATTATCCTGTGTAAAAGATGAAATATAAAATGATAATAACAGAATAATTGTTAAACCTAATTTCTTCATTGCTTCACCTATGAAGTTAAGAAATCGTGGAAAAAATTATTTAAATGCAACATCCCAAACTTTTGTAAGCGAATCCACACCATCAGGACCTTCAACATAAAGTGTAACATTATAATCCCCACTTTTTTTATATTGATAAATGGGGTTTTGCTCATTTGAAAAATTTCCATCCCCAAAATTCCATTTCCACTTTTTAATATTACCAATTGACAAATCTTTAAAAGCTACAATTCTTTTATCG
The DNA here is from genome assembly GCA_964572725.1 of uncultured Melioribacter sp. Taxonomy (GTDB): domain Bacteria; phylum Bacteroidota; class Ignavibacteria; order Ignavibacteriales; family Melioribacteraceae; genus Rosettibacter. The sequence goes on along the minus strand of CAZNFW010000058.1, from coordinate 12,713 downwards.
AAGTCAATAATTTGAAAATTCCAGTTTGCTTTAATTTTAGGAAGAAATTTTGGAAGCAGCGGCAGTAATTTAAAAAGACACAAATACGAAGCATTGCCATACATTGTATGATGACGTGAAAGATTCCAGAATCCATTATTTTGAGATGAAGAATCATCATAATCAATAACAGCCCAGGATAAGCCTATCAATTTATTTTCCTCTAATTTTGATTCAACTGCTCTTGTAGGTCCATCAGCAGGTGCATAATCAAAAAGAGTAATATAAAATTCGAGAGTTAGTTTACCAGATTCACCGCTTTTTTTGAAATCATAATTATATGCTGCTAAAGAATATGGAAATTCCTTTATCCATGGCTGTACTCCCCAGACCATACACCAATCTTTATTTCCCGGAGGAGTAAAGATATGATAATTTTGAGCATGTACTCCATGCATTAACCAGTGTTCATCTTGAGGTGATATTCTAGAATCAAGTTTTACTCTATCTTGTCCTACTGCTTCCGGAGTCCAAACTTTATAGTGTACATGGTCTACAAGTGGGCCACCGGATAAATCTCCATCAACAACTACTTCAAAAATATCATTATGATGATCTGCTCTGCTAAAACTCCAGTAATCATCATATGCTTCATATAAAAAGTATAATCGATTCAAACCTTTTACCCATCCAACTTTAACTTTAACATCAAGATTCTTTTTATTTATTGCTTGTTGTTTGCCTGAATCTTCCCACAATTGTTCAATACCAATTGTAAAAGAATCCGGAACTATTTCCCAGTCATCTGCTTTGCCATCTATAACTGGAATTTTGTTTAGAGGGAATTGAAATATTGGAAATATTTTTTCCTCTCTATCATGAAATGTAAATGATATTGAAATAAACCATGCAATTACGATTAACAATTTTTTCATAATTATTCCTTTAGAAAAATTATATCTTCATATTTATCCGGGTGTGCAGTTTTACCATCAAAATCTTTTATCTTAACATTATTGGACTTTTCGACTTTAATTGCATTACTAAAATAATCTGGCAGGTTATCTGTCCACTTAACAGAAGAATTAACAATTTTTACATCATCAGCATATTTAATGCTTATAGCTGGATTGTCACAATACTCTATTGGTTCATAAACATTTGTTGGACGATTATCGAAAAGTCCACCTTTATATTTTGTCCATCTTCCAATTTCTAAAGATACATTTTCGAGCAATACATTTTCAATTATACTTTCTTTTGTCCCATTAATTCTAATACTGTTTTCTGATTTTCCTTTAACATCTTTTACAACTACATTTGAAATTTTTCCTATATGAGTATCACTATTTCTTGGAATAGCAGTAAAAGAAATTGCTTCTCCGCGTCCCCACCATGGATTGGAATGGTATCTTGCAACAAATTCAATATTCTTGAAGACTATATTGCTAACAATACCATTATCGCGAAGTTGAATATTTAATCCTCTGCAGCTTGATTTAATTTTACAATTCTCAAAAATAATATCATTAATGTCAGAAGTTGTTTCAGTACCAATTTTTAATCCGGAATCCTGCGTTTCAAGAATGCAGTCATGAACATGAATCTTTGATGATGGTCCATAGTCTTTTTCTTGCTTTGTAGCTTTAATAACAATTGCATCATCTCCACACACTATATCACAGTTTTTTATTTCAACATTTCTGCAGTGGTCAGGATCTATTCCGTCACAATTAGGAACATTAAGATAATTTCTGACTTTTATTCCATCTACAACTACATCTTCGCAACCAAGCATATGCAAACCCCATTCAGGTGCATTACTAAAAGAAAAATTTTTCAGTGACAAGTTTTTACAATTTTTTAAGATAAACATTTTGGGACGCCAAGTTTTGGGAATCCACCATTCATTTTCCTCTTCATAATGCGACATAAATTCAAGTGCTCGTCCTTCTATATTACCATAACCAGAAATTGAAAGTTCTTCAGCTCCTTCAGCATAAATTACTGCAGAATTTTTATAATGCATTTGTTCTATGCTTATTAATAACTCTGCTCCTTGATCAATAAAAAATTCAATTCCACTTTTAAGTTCTATTGTACCTATAAGAAATTTGTATCCTTCAGGAATAATTACTTTTGATTGTTTGCCATAAGCTGATGCTTTATTTATTGCTTGTTGAATTGCATATGTATCTAATGTTTTACCATCACCGCGTGCACCAAATTTTAAAACATTAAATTCTTTTTTGGGACCGTATTTAGAAATAAAAATATTAGGTATTAGAGTAGGTGCTAATGCAGTTAAAGCAACAGCACCTGCGGTTTTTTTTATTGCATCTCTTCTGTTCATATTATCTTTCCTGCATATAAAAATCTAATATAAATTTTATAAAAAAAAGATGATTTAATAAAGTTTTGGATTAGTTATAGAAAGCAAGATAATCTAATGGAACACAAATGATAATTATTATCAACAGCGAAGTTTCTCAAATTGCATTGTTTTTAAAATTGGTATGCTTCTAATCATTATTGCAATGGAATTATTCGATTGGGAATGAATTTTTGATAACCAACATTAATATTAAATTCTTTTGCTCAATACTTCTGCTTCATACTTTTGTATTTCTTTAATATAATCTTCGCCTACAGGTACATCGTTTATCATGCAATAGTAATCATAAATTGCACCAAATGGTTTAGTCTTCATAATTTCGAGATAAGCCAGGCGTTCGAAGTATTTTCCATTTTCTTCCAATTCTCTTAACATTTTTGTTGGTTCTAACATTGCATATAAAAATGCCAATTGAGTAGCTCTTGTTCCAATTACATAAGCACCAATTCGATTAATTGAACCATCAAAAAAGTCAAGACCAATATTCACACGGTTCAAAGCATTTGCTCTTACAATTTCCTGTGCAATAAGCTGAATTTCATCATTAAAAATTACAACATGGTCGCTGTCCCAACGTACTCCACGACTTATATGCAATAACAATTCATCAACAAAAAGAAGCAATGAAGAAATTTTATCACCTATTTGTTCAGTAGGATGAAAATGACCGCAATCAATACAAATCATTTTATTATTCTTAACTGCATAGCCCATGTAGAACTCATGCGAACCCACAACCATTGATTCAGAACCAATTCCAAATAATTTACTTTCGAGAGAATCTTTTAAATAATTTTTCGGGTAATCAGTTTTAAATATTTCATCAAGGGAATCTTTCAACAAAGCTCGATGAGTATAACGGTCAACAGGAATATCTTTAGAACCATCTGGAATCCAGATATTATTAATGCATGGAGTTCCTAATTGTTTACCGATTTCAGCGGCTATTTCTCTTGTTCTTTTTACATGTTCAATCCAGAATTTACGATGTTGTTCATTTTTACTTGAAAGTGTAAATCCGTCATCAGCATAAGGATGTGAAAAACAAGTTGGATTAAAGTCAATACCAATATTTAATTTCTTTGCCCAATCAATCCAGCTTTGAAAATGCTTTACCTCAATTTGATCTCTATCAACTTTTTCACCTTGAAAATCTCCATAAATTGCATGAAGATTAAGGCGTTGTTTTCCTGGGAGAAGACTCATCACTTTTTCCAAATCTGCACGTAGCTGTTCTATTGTTCTTGCTTTTCCCGGATAATTTCCAGTCACTTGAATTCCACCGCCACTTAATTCAGAATCAGGTGTTTCAAATCCACCTACATCATCACCCTGCCAGCAGTGCAAACTAATTTTTATATCATCAAGCTTTTTCAAAACTTTGTCTGTATCAACTCCAAGTTCTCCATAAAGTTCTTTTGCTTTTAGATATAATTGTTCTATTGATTTTTCGTTTTTCATCTGTACCTCCAAAAGTTAGTAGAATTATAATTTAATTACGAAAGTTGAAAGAATAAGAAGTATAAGACCAAGAATTAAAGTAGAAATAGTTTTTGTGCCTGACCCCTTCCATTCTTTTAAAAGTATTCCCCAGACATTACTGAAAAGAATGTTCAATGCCATCAAAATACTCCATCCAAACACAAACATTTCAGAAGGAAGTTTGCTTTGACCCATTCCAAAGAAAAAGAATTGCAAATACCAGAGTGTTCCGCCTAATAAACAAAACAATAAATTATTTACTAAAACTTCTTTATTAACCGAATAATAATCACTAAAAGTTTTGTTCTTAAAATTCAGATACATGCAATAGACAAAGTTTGTTAAAAATCCTCCAAACATTACAAAAATGTAAGCAGGATTAACAACAAACAAAGGGTCAGTATTATATTGTGCAGCAACTTTTTGAATTGCATAACCTGCATCAACAACACCGGGGATACCATTAATACCATAATTAAAGCATGCACTCATTAATCCTGAAAGGACAGCAATTAACAAACCTTTTTTAAGTGCAAAATCTTTAATTGCTTTTATTCTATCTTCTTCAGGCATATTTCGCGATCTTAAAACTCCAGCATAACCAACTATAGCAATACCGACTACGCAAATTGTAACTCCAATAAGTATTAATCTTCCTTCGTGAGTAGCAAATAAATTTCTTCCTGAAACAAATGGCGGAATTAGAGTACCTAGAGCAGCAGTAAAACCAAGTGCAACAGATTGTCCAAGTCCAACACCAAGATATCGCATGCTCAAACCAAAAGTTAATCCTCCAACACCCCAGAGTGCACCAAAAATTATTGCACCCCAAACTGCAGAAGATGGAGAATTGGATAATACTTCTCCTAAATTTGGAACAGTGAAGTATGCAAATATCCAAGGTGCAATAATCCATGAAATAACTCCCTGAACAATCCAGTAAGATTCCCAAGCCCATTCTTTTATTTTTTTTATGGGCACATAAAAACTGGCAGCACACATACTGCCAATTGCAATTAATATAATGCTCATTAATGAATCCATAATAATTTCCTTATTTTATTAATCCATATGAAAGACCATTTCTAAGGGTATAGAAACAGGAGAATAATCTGGATTAGTCTCCATAATATCTGCCATATATTTCCACCATTTTTGAACAATTGGATTAAGACCTAAATCTTGTGAAGTTGATTCACCTACAATTTTTTGAACTGCGAATAGAGTATTTGTCTCTTCATCTAAAAATATCGAATAGTCTCTTACACCGCTTTGTGTCAGCAACTCTTTTAATTCTGGCCAAATCTGGTCGTGTCTGCGTTTGTATTCTTCTTTACAACCGGGTTTTAATTTCATTTTAAATGCAAATATTTTCATATGCAGCTCCTAAATTTTTAGGAATAAATTTATTGTTACATCTAAGATTCAAACTAAAGATTAGAATTAATTCAGCTATTTTTGATTTAATGTTTTCTTTAATTTAATTATTTCAATGCCTGCATCTATAACTGCACCAAGCCCATGTTTTTCATTTAATCTTGCGGGACGTTCATAGTAGAAAACCAGATTATCTTCAATGCCAGTTCCTACACAGATATCTTTAACCTGACCGTCAAGCTGAATTTTATATTCTTTCAAACCTTCCCATCCTGTAATTGCAATTGAAGCGTAGCGTCTATCAATCCATCCTTGATTTACAGCACGAGCAATACAATAAACAAACATTGCGGTACACGAAGATTCAAGATAAGAATCATTTTTATCGAGCAATTGATGCCACAAACCCTCTTTGCTTTGATATTTTGCAATACCAAGAATTTGTCTTTCTAAATCTTTGATTATATCTTCTCTACCCGGATAATTTTCGGGCAAAAAATTTAAGAGATGAACTTTTGCCATCATTACCCATCCATTGCATCTTCCCCAGTGAGCAACACCATTGCGTTTCAAATCTGAATAATAACAATGCCAGTATAATTCTTTATTTTCGTCCCAGAGATATTTTGAAAAATTTTTTACCTGTCGAATAGCATCGTCCCAGTATTTTTTATCACCAGAAAACTTTCCCATTCTTGCAAGGAATGGAACACTCATATACAAATCATCTGCCCATAATGTCATTTTATGAGGAAATGTTCTTACCAATGTTCCATCTTCCAATCGTTCCTGCCTATTCATAATATGATTAGCAGTGTTCTCAATATATTTTTTGTAATCATCACGTTTAATAAACTCATAAACATCAATCATGCTTGCACCCATAGCACCGCAGTCGTCCAGTTCTCGCATAGTCCAGAGTTGTCCAAATGGGAACATGTAATGTGGTCCGTCTTTTTCTTTATTATATCTTTCCTGAAAATATTTGTAGTTATCCATTCCAAAAGCTACATGAGCCGCAGCATAATCTGCATATTTTTTATCTCCTGTAAAATTCGACAAATTAATTAATGCCATATTAAGTACACCATTTGTATAATGCCATTCACCAAATGAATTTAAGAATCTTAATTTAGCATCTTCAGGAACATTCTTTGTTGATTTAAAAATTTCTCCAGTGTTAACATCTTTAAAACCTAATTCTCCATGTTCAAGAATATAATCTGCAACTCTTCTAACCACAATTTCATCAATATTGCTTTGAGCAAAAGAAGTAATACTTAAAAATAGAATTACTAAAAAGATTTTAATTTGCTTCACTGTTATTCCTCCTTATTTTTATTTTGATTTGTTATAATTTCTTTTTAACCATTCATCTGGAACTGGAATTATACAAAGGTTCATTGACTTTCCATCTTCAGAAAGCATTGCTGATTGAATTAGAATTTTTGTACCATCAGGACTGAATGATGGATGAGGATGGTCTTGTGCAGTAGTCTTATGTCCGGCTGAAAGCAAAATCATTTCATGTGTATGGCGATTAATCAAATAAATCTCACGTGCAAAATCGTCACCTGCTAAAAATCTTCCATCCGATGAACCAGCAACATGCCAGAATCCACTACCATAAGGTATTTGACCTGCAATAAACATCTCTTTTGTTTTTATATTTACAACAGCAAGACCAGTGGGTTTTTCTCTTGTGCCGCAGTTTCCCCATTCAATTTCCTGACCGGGATTATATTCATCATGATTAATATCTGTTTTTACATCTGCTTGATTATTTGAAATTTTACGATGACCCATTAATGCAAAAGCAACTTCATCGGGAGTTATAACAACCTCATGAGTTACCCATTCATATGGAGCTTCTGGATAAAGTGGTCTTAAGCCTGAACCATCTGAATTTACAATCCATGTGCGTTGAGGAGATTTGCCACCAGTTTCCCAGCAAAAAATTATTTGACCAGAAACCCAAGGATTACTTTGAATATGTCCAATCTGAAAAGGCACTGAAACAACATATTTAAGTTCACCAGTTTTAATATTCATCCCGGCTATTCCATTCGGTCCCGCACCCATGTTACGAGGACCATAATTGCTTTCGATTTTAGTACCTTCTGGTAAATGTTTCATTGCTATGTTACGACCCACACGAAACCAGACCCATTCTTCATCAGCATCCAATGCTAAATCGCCGGCAGCTTCATACTCACTGGGAATGATTCCACAAACTCTTTGATAATGTGATTTATCTTTTAATTTACCAGACTTTGAATCATTGAATAATTCATCCAATTTTACTTCAATAATTTCTTGCGAGCCATTCACTTCAGATGAATTTCTCATGCAATATAATCTCATAGATTTTCTTGCAACAAGCGGTGATCCTAAATATCCACCTTCTGTGACTTGAATAATTTCACCAGTTTTCTCATTTACTGCCATGACTTCCCCTCTAACTCGCCGGGACCTGAAAATAATCCATTGACCATCCGCTGTCCATTGATTATGAGTTGGATAAATTTTAGAATCTCCATAAGATTTACTTGTTAAAAAAATAAGTTTTATACCTGTAACTGGATCAGTAACAATTTTTTTCTCTGATGGGAAGCGAGTACCAATTTGTGCTTTTAAAACTGAGCACATAATCAATAATGTTACTACTGCAACTAATGATATAATATTTCTCATTTTTAATTCTCAAATTATTTAAAAAATGGGAACGCAGGAAAAAGCTTTTAGCAGCGATTAAACTTCTATTTGATAAATCATTACACAAGTGAAATTTTAAATGCCATTTATTTTTATTTGAGGCGGTAGATTTTAAAATTATCTATTTCCTGATGAGACTGCACTGTTCTAAAACCAAAATAACCTTCTGTCAAAGGTTCATCATCTTTGTATGAAAAATATTCTTCGCCGTCAATGTAAAATTTTGTTGTGCCATTATAAACAACAATTTGAATGAGATAATTTTTATTAGGTTTTAGTAAATGATGTTCGTCCTGAAAATCAAACAACAAAGTTTTTTCTCCATTGCCCTGATATTTTCTGAATCTTGTAGTTGTATTACTATTTCCGCCAATTCCAGCATAATAAAGTCTAAGAGAATCATATTCTTCAAAAATTCCGCTGCGGGTAAACAAATTTTCATTTCTTGGATCTATTGCCATCCAGAATTGATTCATATCAGAGAGTCTATCATTATGTCCATCATTCATTATTACTTTTCTACGATATTCAATTAAGATATTTCCAGAAAGTTTTTTATTTAACCAAACTGTTGCACCTTTTTCAACATCGATTATAAGTTTTCCGTCTTTTGTTTCAACTTTTGAAAATGGAGATTTGGGTGTTTCAACTATCCAGTTTTGCAAACCATTATCAAAATTATCTTCAAAAAGCAGTTCACCTTTTTGATACTGAGCATCTTTCTCGTTATTATTTTTGAATTGTGTCGAGTTTTGGAATACGGGAATATCTTCTGGCAACTGGTCACCAATTAGTTGCAATAATTCAATTGCATTTAGACACCACTGTGCTGTATTGTTAGTTGAGACTCCTCTCACTTCATAAATTGGTTGAAGAGTGTGTATTTCATCAAACTTTTTCATTTCAAAATTAGTTTGAAATCTTGAACCTATGTTAAAAAATTCTTCCCATGCTCTTTTTGCATAAGAAGAATCTCCACTAATTTTTGCGTAATAAGCTGGAAGCCGTGAGTACCACGGACCGGGTCTGCCAAGTTCAACAGATTTACCAAATTCTTTTTCAACTTCCTCTTTTGGTGCACCATATAATTTGCAAAATTGTATCCAGAGTTTATCCCATTTTTTATCTTTTAGCAAATGACTTAATTCAAAAGCAACTTCTGGTCCTCCCATTAAAACAGATAAATGTGCTGAGCCAATATCATTTTCATTTAGTTGATACAATTTATAAGTTGATGGATCGTATCCAAATGCAGCATCTTTTCCAGAGAAAAATCCAAAAGGCATTTTATACAAACAATCAACACCTATCATTATTCTATCTCGATAATGAGTATCTCCTGTTCTTTCCCATTCAGTCATCCAGTTACCAACGAGCGCAAGCCAATCAGGTCCAACACGTGCATGGGTTGGATATTTTTTATCTTTTAAAATCATTCGCAGCGGATCTACATTTCCAATTGATTCATTAGCTGCATCAACAACTTCATGCATTAAATCACCGGTACGTTCATCAGTTGTAAGGTAATAATAAAATCGTTTTAACGCTGCTTGAGAAATTCTAACTTCTTTTGCACCACATCCCCAATGAATAACATTATGACGTGAACCCAAGCCTTTAAATCTTCCAAGATGATAAACATCTACTTCACTTGTGTGACGTGTCATTGCCTCTGCCATTCTAAAAATATCTTCTCTGCCTGTGCGTAAATAACTATACCATAACCACAAATTTGGCATTAGTTCAGTATTATCCCAGGCAAAACCACCTATGTCATAATTCCATGTATGTCTTTGAAAATCGTAGCTGTGCATAATATCACCATAATTCCAGAAACCATACCAGTGCCTTTGTTCCACTTCTAATTTATAATAATTAAAAGCTTTGTCGAGCTGGTCTTCAATCCAGGATTTTACTTTTGTACTTCTATCAGGTAAACTCCAGATTCCAAAGACAGGTATGCTGTGAATATATTCAGAAGATGCAGTTAGTAATGGCGGATTATTACCCAGTTGAGATAATTTAGATAAAATATCATAGGAAGGAACATTAGTTGAAGCGTAAATCAAAATTTCAGAAGTACGAGCAACTCCTGTTGCAGTGCTAAATCCGGGTTGAACATCTTCATAACTTGCATCGAGATTATGACCCCATGCGAGAGTATCGTAATGTCTCATATCCATTGCTTCGGCATCTAATGGCCATAACCAGGCTTTTAATTGAGCAGTATCTTTTTTAACATTTGAGATTTCAAGAGCAGATGGAAAAGATTGCCAGAAATCACGAATACAAACTGCCAACCCGCCTGATACATCACCTACAAATGCCAATCCATTCGAACGATTACCATAGCCTGCATCTATCCATGCACTCTGGTTGTTAGTTCTTTTTAATATTCTAAAGCCATCAGCATTTAATTGAACAAGTTTGAAATCATTCCACGATGCCCAGTTATCAATTAAGAATTTTTGTTGTTTGGAGAATGAATCCGGTTCAGCTATTCGTTCTCCGAGAAGTTGTTTTGAATAAATTTTTTGTTGACGATCGAGCGGGAATCTTCCAGTAAGTGGTTGACATGGTTCATCCCATAATCTATCATCGTCTCCTGAGAAGCGAACGTGACGGTTATATAATTGTTCATCAAGCGGAACATCAAATACCAATCCTAATCCACGAATAAAATCATTTTGTTGATCACCATCATAAATTATTGTATGAACCAAACGGATAGATTGTAGCCCTGCATAAAAATAGAGTCGCACAATAAATGGCAACCAGCTTCGGTTTCCAGTTTTCGAAACATGCTTTCCTTCAATTTTTACTACAGCTCTTATTGGACCACTTTGTTCAACTATAACTTTATCAATATTGCCAAAATACAATTCCTTAACAGGTTGTTCACCAATTTCAGAACCTGGACCATTTTGCAGTATGCAAATTAATTTTCCGCCAGTTGAAATTGTTCTGCCATCTATTTTGATGAATCGGAAAAATTGTTTTCCTTGTTTTGGAATATCACATTGTAAAACACCTGTATTTACCAGAACATTGTTATCTATTTCTGTTAATTCAATCTTCGATTTTAAATAAACATTATCAGATTTTTTTAATGGTTCTAGTGTGAATGTCGTTCCAGCATTTGAATCAACTACAGTACACAAACCAACCCATTTTAAAGAACCATCAGGCCAATAAGCCATTTGCCATGATTGCAATGGCAGTTGCTTACCTTTTTCATCTTTCAAAGAAAATTTAGTTGATGGTTTAAATTTCCCTTCTGGAAGTGGTACACCCCAGCTAATTCCTGTTAAAAGTGTCGGAGGTTTACCCCCAAGCCAGGATAATTTAATTATACCTGCATCTTGTCCCAAAACAGAATTATAAAATAATAAAACAATGATAAGCAAATAATCAGCTAACCAATTTTTATTAAAAAATATTGGAAATAATTTGGAGTTAAGTTTTCTTTTCATAGAATTTTGCTCAAATTATTTTTTATCAAATCGAAATATTTTTTAGTGTAATAAAATTACTTTCCTGCATTGAGTTAATTCATCAACTTTTAACCTAAGAATGTAAGTCCCGCTTGCAAGATTAGCAGCATTAAAAAAAATATTATAATCACCTCTGTTCTGGAATTGATTAACTAAAGTTTTTAATTCGTGTCCTATTAAATCAAAAACAGAAAGGAGTACATTTCCATTTCTGTACAATGAATATGATATTGTTATTTGAGGATTAAATGGATTCGGGAATGGAGGGTGCAAAACAGCAATATTTGGTATAGTAGAATTATCATCAAAACTTTCTGAAGAAAAATCAGTAGTAGCATCTGCTAATTTATATATTTCACTGCCTGCAAGAAGGAAAGCTCCAAGACCGTAATCTTCAAAATTTGGGGCTTTATCGTAGGTAACTGGTTGTCCATCAGAAGGTTGTTTTCCAGTACTTTGAACATAACCTAAAAAACCATTTTCGTGCAAAGCATATTTTACCATTGCATCCCAGGCTCTGATGGCAGCATTTTTATAAATTGTATCTGTGAGTATTCCTTTATTAACACCCCATGCAAGACCAAATGTAAAAAGTGCAGTACCAGAAGTTTCTCTGCCACCATATTCATTTGGGTCATGAAGACTTACATTCCAGAATCCATCATCTCTTTGAACAGCAATTAATGCTTCAGCCATTTCTTTGAATGTTTTAATATATTCATCTCTATGAGGTGCATCTTCTTGCATAACATCAAGAACACGAGCAAGAGCAGCAAACACCCAGCCATTCCCTCTTGACCAATATGTATCTTCGCCATTTGGAGATGTATGAGGTGGAGTAAAATCTTTATCACGCCACCATAAATGATCAACTGGATTATATAAACCAAATCCCCCTTGCTGTGTTTTTGTAAACATGTACATTTCATACATCTTGTGAAAATATGATGTGTCTTTATAAATTGTTCCTAATTTTGCAAAAACAGGCATAGCCATGTGTAAAGCATCTATCCACCACCAGTCATCTATTTTATCACTATTTACCATTCCATCGATTACTGTTTTTATTTTTTCAATTCGTTTTGGCTGTGGATCGATTTGGTAAAGTTCAATGTAAGTCTGACCACAAGCTTGATTATCTGCATTTCGCGTTGTAGTCCCTCCATAAGCAGGTTCCCAATTATGACTTTCAGCCCATTGTACTGCATAATTATAATAAATTTCATTTGGGTCAATTCTGTAGAGTGCCATTAAACCTTCATAATAAACTG
>CAZNFW010000057.1:0-16451 GCA_964572725.1 uncultured Melioribacter sp. | reverse complement strand
AATTAACAAAAAAAATCATTAAGTATTAGTTTTTCATTAAACCCATAGATTTTTTTGAATATTTATTTTTTGACTAAGCAAAAGAGTTCCTCACTCATATTCCCAAATCAATTAATAAGAATAATGACTAATTAAACCATCTGTATTTTTTCTTCTCTGTACTATCATTATTCTATTCATAAATTTTATCTTAACTCCCCATCATTCCATCTTTCCATTATCCCATTTTTCCATTATTCCATCTTTCCACCATTCCATTTATCTGCTACAACTAAAATTGATTAACCAACAAGTTCACAGCAATTATTTTTTATCATCACTTAAATCCATCTTTCTACTTATTTTTGCTTTGTAATCATCAATGTGCTTCAATTCATCAAGGTGATTCTCATACCAATATTTCCCAATATACTTTTTATTAATTTCATAGATTTCAGGTTTTTGTTTCAATAAATTTATTATATCATAAATTCCAAATGGATAATTTGGTTCATATAGTTCTTCATAAACTCTTTTTATAAATTGATAATCTTCTTCAAAGTCTATTGTCCACCTATGAACTGTAGAGTAATCCAAACCTGTCTCCCATGTTACATTGCCAATTCTAAATTTATCTGGATTTTCCCAGATATATGGAGTTGTATGTTCCCGTTCAAAATCTTTTACTGCTTCTTTCCATGCACGTTCTAAAGCAGAAAAGGAAATTACCTCAACATCATTTCCATCTGGATATGTAGCAGGATGAAGATTACTCACATAATCATATTTATCTAAATTATCAATATAATATTTAATAACTGCATCAATAATATGAGGGTCTATCAATGGGCAATCCGAAGGGATTTTTACAACTGCATCTGCATTATAAAATTTTCCTGCTTGATAATGCCTGTCGAGCAAGTCGGTTAAATGTCCTCTAAAACAATTTAAATTATTTTCCATGCACAATAACTCAATTTGGTCATCTTCTGAGTTTGATGAGGTTGCTATAACAAGTTCTCCAATTAATTTAGATTGCTTTACTCTTTCAATCATTCTAATTAAAAGCGGCTTTCCAAGAACAGGAAGCATAACTTTTCTTGGAAGTCGTGTTGAAGATATTCTTGCTTGAATTATTGTCACTATTTTCATTTTATATTTTATGTTTGATATTTTTTGTCAAATATAAAAATATCAAACTGCCTTAAGTTCATACTTCTCATGAATATCTTCAAGCGATAAATTTCTAGATTCTAAAAGATAAATTCCTATTCTTGCTATTCTTTCAGCTGATGTTCCATTGTTTTGAACAGGCATTAGATCCTCTAATTCATTAATATCGAAAGATGAATAAACTTCTTTCCCCAATGCAAGACCGATGTAAACAACAGAAGAATATCTGGTAATCAAGACGTCACAATTGGCTATCATATGATTTGTATTCCCATCTTGAAATACAAGAGCACCAGGGGCATACTTATTTATTTCTCGTACAGCTCTTTCATATTTTTCATTTGGATGCAGCTTAAATATTAATTGGCGGCCATTAGCAATCTTTACACATTCTTTAATAAACTTTTTTCTATTTTCATATTTAAATGTCTCACGCATGTCTGATGTGGCAACAAGAACATAATTTTTATAAGGAAAATCATTATTCAAATATTGTTTGGCGTTGTCAAAATTTGGGATACCTGTTACAATAATTTTTTCCGGCTTTGCACCTTTTTTGATAAATAACTTTTTATATCCTTCAGAAGCAACGCAAAATATATCGTATAAATTTGACATTCCCATTGCAGAAGTGCTTGCTGCCCATCTGGGAAATTTAAAATATTTTACCAGATAAAAAGCAAAATTCTCAGGGTCGGTCATTCCTTCCTGTACAAGAATTATTTTTTTATTCCTGATATTTTTGGGAATAATTAAATCTGCACATGTATAGACTAAATCATAATCGTTGCTTATTCCTTTGTAATCAACTTTCAATTCATTTTTTTTAAGATATTCCTCTGTTTGTTTTTTAAAGTTGCCGCCAAGAATTGTAAAATCAAGTATTCCTTTTTTAGCAAGTAATCCTAAAAATCCATCACTGTAATAAGGAGTAAAATAACAGTCATAATCCTGCATATGCATTGAGATTTTATGCATCATTGTAGTTTGATTTAATGAACCGCAGATGAATAAAATTTTTTTCTTCATAAATACCTGTTTTTAATGTGCAATATTAAAAAAATATTATTAACCTTTTTTTACCTCAATATTATCTTTTGGTTAATAAATTATTAAATCACTTACAATATTAAAATAATTTCATTCTATTCAATAAATACTGAACAGCAAAAAAGAATTTTAATCTGTTAATGATTTATTAACATTATGTTAATATTCTCTTAATAAAGGTATTATAAATTTGTTCTATGAAAAAAATCAAGATTGCACACATTTCAGATTTACATCTTTGTAAAAATTACAAAAAGCAAAACATTCAACGTCTTCATACCTTAATAAAAACAGCTGCAGAAGAAAATATTGACCATTTAATTATCACAGGCGATATTTCAGATAACTCAAACGAAAATGACTATTTAATACTAAGAAAGATTCTCGAAACAAACAATCTTTTTGATTCTGATAAAACATCTTTAGTAATTGGTAATCATGACATTTTTGGCGGTATTCAGACAATTAACGATATATCCAATTTCCCATTAAAATGCCTGCAGACTAATTATCAGGAAAAAGTTCTTTTATTTAAAAATTATTTCAAAGAACTTTTTGAAAATACAATCACGATTTCAAAAAACATTTTCCCATATGCAAAAATTATGGGAAATATTGCATTAATAGGACTCAACTCAATTGACAAATATACAAAAGTAAAAAATCCTTTTGCTTCAAATGGAAAAATATCCAGACAACAAAGAAAAGAACTTAAAAAATTATTTAATTTACCTTGGATTAAAAGCAAATTAAAAATCATAATGATTCATCATCACTTTTACAAAAATAACATTGAAGCAAAAAGTTCGTTCAATGCATTATGGAATAAAATTGAAAGCTACACAATGAAATTAAGAGGCAAGAAAAGACTAATTAAATTATTCAAGAAAAATGATGTAAAACTTGTTCTTCACGGTCACAGTCATGAATTAAAAGAATACAGCAGGAAAGGAATTAAATTTATAAATGCCGGCGGCTCTATAGAAAATAATGAGTTATCAGAATCAGGTTTATTTATTATTGAAATTGATAATGAAAATATTAAAATCAATTTAAGACTTATAAAAGCTGATAAAAACAAACAACAAAAAGAAAAAAAAGAAATATTAGCCGAATTAGTTTCATAATTTCTCAAAATAACAAATCATTTTTTCAAATCTGAAAAGCAAAATCAATTTAAGCTCCGATTAGCTTGTTTATCTTTGTTTATAAGTCTTTAATCAAACATTTGTCCTCAATTAATTAATATACTTTAAAAAATTAATGGCATAAATTATGCGACAGTTACTATTCTGTTCTATAAAATGAGATTCTTATGCTTGTTTTAAATAATAAAAAAACTTTTAAAGGCGGAGTTCATCCAAGAACTCATAAAGAATTATCAGAAAATCTTCCTATCGAAATAATGCCGCCACCAAAACAAGTTATTATTCCTTTTTCACAACATGCTGGAAAACCTTCACAACCTTTAGTTAAAAAAGGAATGGAGGTTAAAACAGGCGAGTTAATTGCAAAGCAGAATGGTTTTATTTCATCGAACATTCACAGCTCTGTTACTGGAAAAATTTTGAAGATTGGAGAAGCAGTAAATTTCAATGGATTTTTGAAAGAATCCATCTTTATTGAATCATACGAGAACGAAGAATTTGTTAAACTTCATCCTCTTGATTCAGAAAAAGTTACTCCCCAAGAAATAATTCAAAGAGTTAAAGATGCCGGCATTGTTGGATTAGGCGGAGCAGCATTCCCAACTTATGTAAAACTTTCGCCACCGCCTGATAAAAAAATTGATTACATAATTCTTAATGGCTGCGAATGCGAACCTTATTTGACAAGAGACTACAGATTAATGATTGAAAGAACTGATGATATAATATCTGGTCTCCGCCTTATTATGAAAGCTGTAAATGTAAAAAAAGGAATAATCGGGATTGAGGATAACAAAACAGAAGCAATTAAAAAACTTGAAAAAGCTGTATCAAACCCGTTTGACGAGTCAAATTTTCCGGAAATCTCTGTTATTGCTCTCAAAACTAAATATCCGCAGGGTGCAGAAAAAATGCTCATAAAAGCAGCAACAGGAAGAGAAATTCCCCCGGGCAAACTTCCCTTTGATGCAGGATGCATCATTCAAAATATCGGGACAGCTGTTGCAATTCATGATGCCGTAATAAAAGGAGAACCACAAATAACAGCTGTATTAACCGTTTCTGGCAAAGGAATTAATCATCCTAAAAATTTAATTGTAAGAATTGGAACACCTTTAATAGATGTATTAAATTTTTGCGGCGGTATAAGAGAAGATGCAGTAAAAATTATTGTCGGCGGTCCCATGATGGGTTATGCTCAATATGATTTATCTGCTCCAATTACAAAAGCTACATCGGGCATACTTGTTTTAACAAGAGAAGAAGCATACAATTTTGAAGAAACAAATTGTTTAAGATGCGGAAAATGTGTTGAAGTTTGTCCTCTTAATTTAATTCCAACTCGATTGGTTCGTTTAACACAGTTTAAAAAATATGAAGAGACAAAAAAACTTGGAATAACTGTATGCATGGAATGTGGAACATGCACATACAATTGTCCGGCAAACATTCCGCTTGTACAATGGATACGATTAGGAAAGCAAAAAGTCTTTAGTTTAACATAGATGATTTTAATCCATTAAAAAATCACTGAATTATTAATTGAAATAAAATTAAACATGGAAAAATTAAACAGATTAGAATTAAGCGGCTCACCACATATTCATTCAAATTGGTCTACAAAAAAAGTAATGTGGTTTGTTGTAATTTCATTACTTCCACCTTTAATATCAGGCGTAATATTTTTTGGTATATATCAATTACTTATTGTTTTTGTAAGTATTTTTTTTGCTGTTGGAACAGAAGCTGCAATCAAAAAAATTCGCAGAAAAAAAATTTCAATTGATGATGGAAGTGCAGTAGTAACTGGAATATTACTCGGATTAATTCTTCCCCCAAATTTCTCATTAACTGGAACTGCATTAGGAGCTATATTTTCAATAGCAATTGGAAAAGAATTATTTGGCGGTCTGGGTTTTAACATATTTAATCCTGCATTAATTGGAAGAGCATTTTTGCAGGCTGCTTTTCCAGTTGCAATGACTACATGGTCAAAACCAAATTTTGCTGTTGATACAATATCATCTGCTACACCGCTCGCAGCTTATAAATTCGACAGAGTTTTTACTAAACTCGAACCAATGATAATAGGAAACATTGGCGGTTCAATCGGCGAAACTTCTGCCATTGCAATTTTAGCAGGCGGTATTTTTTTAATTGCAGTTGGAATTGTAAACTGGAGAATTCCAATTTCTATGATAACAGGAATAATTCTTTTGGGAGGAATATTCTGGATAATTGACCCAATAAAATATCCAAATCCTCTGTTCCACATTTTTGCCGGTGGATTTCTTCTTGGAGCTTTTTTTATGGCTACAGACTGGGTCACATCTCCAATTACTTCAAAAGGAATGTGGATTTTTGGATTTTGTATTTCACTAATCATTGTTATTATCAGAATTTTTGGAGGCTTACCAGAAGGGGTTATGTATGCAATATTAATTATGAATGCATTTGTTCCTTTAATTAATCGTTTGACTGTACCAAGAATTTTTGGTGAACAAATCCGGAGCTTCAAGGAATGAAAAAAACTATTCAAATTATTTTAGTGTTAACTATTATTGGAATTATTTCTGGTGCATTACTTACAAAAGTTAATGAATGGGCAAGTCCATTAATAGCAGCAAATAAAAATGCAGAAACTGAAAAAGGGATTTTTCTTGTTCAGCCTGCTGGAAAGTTCTACGAAAAGATAAATACAGATGACCTTGAAATTTATAAAGTGTTTGATGATAATAAAAATCTTATTGGTTATTCCTTAGCTTTTGAAGGCAATGGATTCCAGGGAAAAATCAGGCTGATGGTCGGATTGTCAACTGACTTAAATAAAATTACTTCTCTTGAAATTTTAGAACAGGTTGAAACACCCGGGCTTGGGACAAAAATCACAGAAGAACCTTTCAAAAATCAATTCAAAGGGCTTCAAACCCTTCCTCAAATTAATTGGGTGAAAGGGAAAGCCCCTGAAAAGCCTAATGAGATTCAAACAATTACCGGTGCTACAATATCTTCAAAATCTGTTGTTGCAATTGTGAATAATGGAATTCAGAAAGCACGCATCTTAAAAGAAAGAGGTTCTCTATGAAAAAACAGGTTTCCATCTGGAAAGAATTTACAAAAGGTTTATGGGAAATAAATCCAACTTTCAAACAAATACTTGGTATGTGTCCAACTCTTGCCGTAACTGTTTCAGCCTTAAATGGAGTAGCTATGGCACTTGCTACTACATTTGTTCTTGTTTTTTCAAGCTTTTTAATTTCATGCGTTCGAAAACTTATTCCCAATCAAGTTAGAATTGCATCTTACATTGTAATCATTGCTACTTTTGTTACAATAGCAGATTTAGTAATGAAAGCAAAATTTCCGGAACTAAGTAAAGCCCTTGGTCCTTTTGTTCCTTTAATTGTTGTAAATTGCATTATTCTCGGCAGAGCAGAAGCATTTGCATCAAAAAATTCTCCTTTAAGGTCAATAATGGACGCACTCGGTAATGGTGTTGGATTTTTAATTGCATTAATTATTATGGGGAGCATAAGAGAATTATTCGGTTCAAGAACAATTTTTGGTTACCAAATTCTTCCTGATTCATTTGAACCTTTACTTGTAATGATTTTGCCCGCAGGTGCATTTATAACTTTAGGATTATTAATGGGAATTGCAAATGCATATATTGAAAAAAAGAAAAACATTGAATACAAATCGTTAATTGATAAATACAGAGAAAATTATTCTGCTCAAGTAAATTTATCTAACAAAGCCGAGTAAATGGAGGAGTAAATGGACTTACTAATTATTTTTATATCAGCTGCAATTGTAAATAATTTTGTTTTGTCACTGTTTTTGGGAATATGTCCATTTATAGGTGTATCAAATAAAATTTCTTCGGCTATTTCGATGGGAATGGCTGTAACATTTGTAATGGTATTAACTGCTGTAGTAAGCTGGATATTATACTTCAAAATTCTTATTCCGTTTAATCTTGATTTTCTTCAAATACCTTCTTTTATACTTGTAATTGCATCATTAGTTCAATTTGTTGAAATGGTTATTAAAAAAATTAGTCCTCCGCTTTATCGTGCACTTGGAATTTTTCTTCCTTTAATTACAACAAACTGCGCAATTCTTGGATTGGCTTTACTTTTATCAATGAGAAATTATACATTTATGCAGAGTGTTTTTTTTGGCTTAGGTGCAGGAGCTGGATTTACTATTGCGTTATTAATTATGGCTGGCATTAGAGAAGAACTTGATTTGGCTGATGTCCCAAATATTTTTCGCGGTGCACCTATTACATTAATTACAGCAGGACTTTTAGCTTTAGCATTTATGGGCTTTGCGGGAATGATTTAATGAAAAAACTATTTTACATATTTCTTTTATTAATTTTTATTTCATGTAGTGATAGTAAAACTATTAAACGTACTACTATTGCTATGGGCAGCACCGTAGAAATTCAGGTTCGTGGTGTTAATGAGATAATTGCTAATAAAGCAATCAATGCAGGATTTAAAGAAGCAAGAAGAATTGACACTCTTTTTTCTACATATATGATTGGAAATCCAATGTGGAAACTCAACAATACTGATGCAGATGAAATAATTGTTGACAAAGAATTTTTTTATGTATTAAAAAAATGTGATGAATTATGGAAGTTAACTAATGGATGTTTTGATGTAGCACTTGGAAATTTAATTGAATTAATTGGTTTCGATAAAAATTCTCCTGATATTCCTTCTCCTCATAAAATTAAAGAAGCACTTAAAAAAATTGGATGGGAAAAAATCACACTTAAAGAACCAAACATTTTAATTAAACCAGCAAATATCAAATTAAATTTTAATGCCTGTATTCCTGGTTATGCAGCCGACAGAATTGCAAACATTCTTTCAAATTATGGAATTAAAAATTACCTGATTAATGTAGGAGGAGAAATTTTTGCAAGAGGAAATGACTGGAAAATTGGAATTCAACATCCACGCAAACAATTTGAAATACTGGCAACAATTAAGATAGATGGTAAAGGTGTTTCAACTTCAGGAGACTATGAACAATTTTTCAAAAAAGGTAAGAAAACATTTACTCATATTTTTAATCCTGCTACAGGTTATCCTGCAAATGAATGTCAATCAGTGACAGTAATTGCTGATGATGCAATGACAGCTGATGCTCTTTCAACGGGCATTTTTGTATTAGGTCCTGAAAAAGGAATCAAATTAGCCGAGTCATTGAAAAATGTAGAAGTTATGATAGTAGATTCTTCGGGAGTTATTCATCAATCATCAAATTTTGAAAAATACTTATCGAGGTAATTATGGAAATAACATTGATAATTGCTATAGCTACAATGGGAGGTTTAGGATTTTTATTTTCGAGCGGATTAGCAATTGCAGATAAAAAGCTTCGAGTTGAGGAAAATCCTTTAATAGAAAAAATTAATGAAATATTACCAGGAGCAAATTGTGGAGCCTGCGGTAATGCAGGTTGTTATGATTTTGCAGTAAAAGTTGTAGAAGGAAAAACTCAACCCAATGGCTGTCCGGTTGGTGGAGAAGAAACCACAAATTTAATTGGAGAAATTCTTGGTATAAAAACAGATAAGACAATTAAAATGATACCAAGAATTTTATGCAATGGAAATAAATTTAATGCTGTTAAGAAATCAGTAAATTATTACGGTCCAAAAAATTGCGAGGCAATGTCAATTGTATCAGGCGGCGATAAACTTTGTCATTATGGATGTCTTGGAGGTGGAGATTGTGTAATTGCTTGTCCATTTGATGCTTTAATAATGAACGAAACTAATGAAATGCCAGAAGTTATAGAAGAATTATGCACTGGGTGTGGTTTGTGTGCAAAAGCATGTCCCCGCAACATTATTGAAATGCATCCTATTGATAGAAACATATTTATCTTATGCAAAAATCAGGATGAACCTAAAAGAGCAAAAGAAATATGTAAAGCTGCATGTATCGGATGCGGAATTTGTGCCCGCAAATCAGATGGAGGTATTGAAATGATTAATAATCTCGCAGTAATTAATTACGATAAACTTGATGAATCTAAAATTCCATTTGATAAATGTTCTACAGGTGCAATTAGAAAAATTACTTATGTTAATAATTGATATTTGATAAATAAATGATTTCATTAAGGTAATTAGTGAAAGATGAACATCATTCAGTTATAATGAATTATACAATAATTTTGATTTCGATTTGTTGAATTTAGATTCTTCATCGTCTTGATTTCATAGGGGACTACGCAGAATGACAAAAGAATTTAAATTAACATCTTGAAGCCGATTTATTAGAAAAAGAATCTCTTTTCTGTCATTTTAAGCGAAGCGAAGAATCTGAGAGTAAAAATCTTATAGAAATTGATAAATCAGTAAAATTTTTAGCTGTTAATACAAATTTATCCTAAGAAATAATTTTCACATAACATATCATAATATGGTAATTAATAAATGTATAAAGAAGAATTAATTGAAGAAGGAATTGTTATTTCTTCATCAAATGGAATTGCAGAAGTGGTTATAACTAAAATTGATAATTGTGAACACTGTTCAGCCAAAATTATATGTTTACCAAAAGATAATAATTCGAGAACTTTGAAAGTAATTGATAATTTTCATACCAGACCAGGTGATGTCGTAAAAATATTAGTTCAAGGAAGTACAATTTTAAAATTCTCCACTTATATTTATGCCGTACCTCTTCTGATTTTTATAGCTGGGATTATGTTAAGTTATTACATTCTTGATTTCAAAAAAAATGAAATTTGTTCATTTTTATTTGGCTTGGGTTGCGTTTTAATTTACTATTTAATTTTATTTTTCAAAAATAAATTTATGCCATCAAATATTCATCCTCGAATAATTTCGGTTAATCACGTTTCTTAAATTCTTTCAGAAAATAATTATTTTTCATTCAGATTATATAACTTTCATAATTATATTAACTTCCACTTAGCTAGGGAATAATTTTATAAAATAAATTATCTGAATTCCCGCACGTTTAATCCTGATGTAAGCCTTTCTGCCAACAGGTAAATTTTTACGGAACTGATACATAACTTATTTTTCATCTCTGCTAAAGCGGGCATCCATACATTCCTTCTGTCATACTCGCAAAACATAATACTGTGAAGAGTAGTAATAAGATTTAACCACTAAGTTCACAAAGTACAGCACTAAGGAACACGAAGGATTAAAACTTTGTGTTCTTTGTGAAAATCCTTTGTGCTCTTTGTGGTTATAAAGAATTAGATTTATTAATTTTGTTCAGCATGGCAGAATGAAATTTTTCACCTTGTTCAAAATAATTGTTATTTTTTTATAACAAATTCCTCTTGCAATAATTTCATTCACATTAAGAACTTTTTTTACAATTTATTTTGAAATACAAAAACTTCATTAACCATTAAATTTCTTACTTATGATGAATTATCACCCTAAATACAGTCCCAATATTTTTCTTTGACTCAACACTAATTGAAGCATTATTTAGTTCACAATACTTTTTAACAAGAGCCAATCCTAAACCATTTCCTTCATATGGTCTAGAATATCCCTGTTCTTCCTGAACAAACGGCTCAAACAAACGAGGCAAAAATTCTTCACTAATTCCAATGCCAGTATCTTTAACTTCAACTACTTTTTCCTTTTTCTCATTTTCATATAGGGATACTTCTACATATCCTTCTTCTGTATACTTTATTGCATTGTCTATTAAGTTTGCAAATATCTGAGTTATGCTATATTCATCCGCAATAATTTTTGCATCTTCAACATGATACTTCTTAATTATACTTAAGCCTTTGGATTCTGCTAATCTAACATATTCATTATATAAATTTTCAAGAATGTCATCCTTTAAATCAATTAATTTTGGATTTGCATGATATGCCCCAATTTGTAATTCAGACATATTTAAAATCTGGTCAATGGTTCTTATAATCCTGAATGAAGCTGAATTTATACTCGAAAATAATTGTCTGTATTCTGGTTCTACAAGGTCATAAACTGATTCCTTAATTAGATTTGCACTGCTTACAATAATATTAATTGGTGTTCGAATTTCATGAGAAACTTGAGCAAGAAATTCGGTTTTAATTTTATCTGCCTGCTCAGCTTTTTCTTTTGCTATAATTAATGCTTCTTCTGCTAATTTCCGTTCATTAATATCTAAATGAATACCTATTGCTCTTATTGGTTTTCCATTTGAATCTCTTTCAATTATTTTTCCAACATTTAATATCCATTTCCAATTTCCATTTTTTGTAAGCATTCGAAATTCAACACTAAAGATATCAGTTTTACCATCCTCATGCTCTTTAATTTTTTCTTTAACTTTTTCTAAATCATCTGGATGAATCAAATTTAAAAAGGCATTTATATCAGTATTTATTTCTTCTAAAGTATATCCGAGCATTTCTGCCCACTGTTTATTTCTAATAATTTTGCCTGTTACAAAATCTTGATCCCAGAGACCAATATTTGCGCTTTGTATTGCAAGATTTAATCTTTCCTCGCTTTCTATTAATGCTTTTTCAGCTTTCCTTTTTTCTGTTATATCGATATAAATTACTTGATATTGAGGTTGGTTGTTCCAGATGATTTTTTTCCTATATACATCAAGGTTTCTTATTTCACCATCTTTTCTGATTATGCTTATTTCATAATGCTGAGTTTCAATACCTTGCTTTCTTAATTCTCTTCTTTTCTTAAATTCTTCGTAACTTTCTTTTGTATAACGATGAGAAACAGATGTATTGATTAATTCATCTAAACTTTCATAACCATAAATATCAAGCAATGCTTTATTTGCATAGATTGTTTTACCATCTTCATTTACTATCCTGATACCAACTGGTGATTCATCGAAAGATTGTCTGAAATTTTCTTCTGCTTGTTTTAGTGCTAATTCTGCTTTTTTTCTTTCGGTTATGTCTATTAATGTCCCAACAATTGCAGGTTTATCTTTATAATTAATTCTTACTCCATGAACTTCAATATCAATAACTTCACCATTTTTCTTAATACCTTTAAATTCATAACGAACCTCTTTCACATTACCGTCAATTCTTTTTCTTATGTTTTTTAATACTTCAGAATGATAATCAGGATGAGTTAAATCGAGTGGTCCTAATATCCCAACAATTTCATCAACAGAATAACCAAAAGTTTTAGCAAGCGAGGGGTTCACATATTGAAAAATATTATCCTGAATTAAATACACACCTGCAAGAGCTGATTCAGAAAGTTCTCTAAATTTTTCTTCGCTTTCTTTAATTGCTTTTTGAATTCTTCTTTCCTCAGTTTGATCTCTAAAAACTAATACTACGCCAATTATATTTTTATGTTCATCAAAAATTGGTGCGCCAGAATCTGCAATTGGGAATTCTCTTCCATCTCTTGATATTAAAACAGTATGATTTGCAAGTCCAACAACTACCCCTTCTCTTAAAACTCTTCTTACTGGATTTTCAACTTTATTTCTTGTTTCTTCATTTATAATATTAAATATTTCTTCGAGAGGTTTACCTTTTGCTTCACTTTCCTTCCAGCCTGTTAATTTTTCTGCTACAGGATTCATTATCATTACATAACCTTCACTATCTACAGCAATAACAGCATCACCAATACTATATAGTGTTGTTCTTAATTGAGATTCTCTCAATAGAAGAGATTCTTCCATTAATTTTTTTTCAGTAATATCTTCGTAAGTACCTAAGACTCCTTTAATATTTCCATCAGCATCAATTAGAGGTATTTTACTTGTTTTTAACCATATTGTTTTCCCATCAGGAGTTGTTTGTGGTTCTTCATAATTTAATTTTGGTTGTCTTGTTTCAATTACAAATTTATCATCTGCACGGTATAAATCAGCTTGTTCTTTCCATCCCATTTCATAATCATTTTTGCCAATTATTTCATCGGGAAAATTCATTCCAGAATCTTTTGCAAAAGGTTTATTGCATCCAAGATAATTTAGATTAACATCTTTCCAAAAAACTCTTACAGGAATTGTATCCAGAATTAATCTCAACATTTGTTGTGATTCCCTCAATTCCTTTTCTGCTTTAATTCTTTTTTCTTCCTCATCAAAATGCTTTATTGCAAAAGATAAATCCATTGATAATTCTTTAAGAAGACTTATTTCGTTATCATTGAAATAATTTTTTTGACTCGAAATAAAATTAATTGTGCCTATTATCTTTTCATCAATTATCAGTGGTAATACTGCAAATGAATTTAAACCAAGAGAAATTAGAATCTCTTTGCTTTTTTCATCAGATAATTCTGTGATTATATCATTGCAAACATAATTTTCATCAACTAAACATTTCACACCAAACAAATCATCAATTATTTTTTCTTTTAGAGTTTCAAAAAGTCCATTTCTCTGCTCGTTAAAAAATAATGGTTGTAATTTCATTGTCTCTTGATTTAGCAAACTAATCCAGCATACATCATAGTTTCCATCCTGAACTACAATTCTGCAAATATCTTCAAATAATCTTTCTTTCTTTTTTATTCTTACTATCGATTGATTAATATCACTCAATACTCGATACAATCTATTAAGACTTTTAACAATTCTATAACTTTCTTCTTCAATAATTTTTTCTTCTTTTTCTTTCGAATGCCAGATTATAAAAACTCCTGTCAATACTAAGAACAATAAAAGAGTAACAATTATAAAAAATAATTCAGATTTTACATTCAGCGGTTCTATTAATTCTTCATGTTGATTAATGAAATGTAAGCCAAGCAGAAGCAATAAAACAAAAATTATTAAAAAGATAAGCCCTAAAAGGATACCCTCATAAAATTTTTTGTTATTCACCATAATTATTTTGTTAATGATTATTCAATACTTTTTCACGCCGTATAAATAATTACCAAAAAAAGAATCAACAACTTATTTCATAATTCAATGAATAAAAGATGTATTACATTATGACAAATAAGTTAAATAAAAGGGGGCAAAATGAATGAATTTATTTTATTTAATAAAATTTTGACCCCCGTAGTTCACAAAAACCAAAAAAATTCAAACAAAATTTTTCATCAATATTATCGTATTTAAAATTATTTTTTTAAGACTGAACTACTACAATTATAATTTTTACTTCATCAATAGCATTTTTCTTACCGAAGTATAATTTCCTGCTTCAATTTTATAAAAATAAATTCCGCTTACTAAATTCTTAGCATTAAACACAACTGAATGATAACCAGCAGGTAATACTCTGTTAACTAATGTAGCCACTTCTTTACCTAATGAATTATAGACTTTCAATGTTACATTTGATTCTTCTGGAATAGCAAAAAATATTGTAGTTGATGGATTAAATGGATTGGGATAATTTTGATATAGTTCATACTGCAAAGGAATATTGGCATTATCTCGAACGCTTACAACTGGACTTGTTTTAACAGAAGTTGTATCATACACAATATTATGACCATCAAAAACTGCTATTATAATGCGGAAAGTTTTATTAGCCTGGTCTTGGGTTGGAATCCATGTAAATAATCCGCTTTGCGATATACTTGCATTAGCTGGTACTTCTACTTGTGCAAATGTTAGTGATTCTCCTTCATAATCAATTGCTTGGTACTGAAAGGTAAAAGCTACGGGGACATTATGAACAGTTATAATTGTATCCTTCGGAATTTTCTTAGTAATTACTGGTGGTTGATTTGCATCTGCGACATTTATAATAAGAGTTTTTGAATCCTTTTCATTATATTCATCCATAACAGTAAAAGTAATTATATAACTTCCTGCTTGATTATAAGATGGTTTCCATGTAAATAATCCATCTGCAGTTAAGTCAGCTCCTAATGGTAAATTAGTATATGTAAAAAGTAAAACAGCTCCGCTGTCTGGATCGGTGGCTGTAAGTTGTAAACTATAATTTTGTCCTTCACTTATATTTACAGGACTTGTTGTATTAAGATTTAATACAGGTGGTCTATTTACATTTTCTACAGATATTGTAACATTCAATATCGAAGTGTTAATTCCATCACTTACAGTAAATGTAACAACATAATTTCTCCCCCCTTGATTATAATTTGGCGTCCATGTAAATGTTCTTGTAGTTGAATTAAAATTAGCTCCTGCTGGTAAATTTTGAACTCCATAAGTTAAAGGATCATTCTCTGGATCTGTTGCACTTACAGTAAAAGTCAAAGTCTGATTTTCGTTTACAGATTTATCCCCAACACTTGAAAATACTGGTGGATTATTAGTAGTACTTACACTTGCCTGACCATTAATCCAGTTCACCTGCAATTCAGAGGGACCAAACATTTTAGGATTCACATTGCCATTATCATAAACAATATCGCCAAATTCTAATGGTGTAGAACCGCTGCCTCTGAATTTTATTCTTATATTGAACAAAGTACCAGAACCTGTTAATGGATACGCACTTGCCCAGGAAACTCTCAAGTAACCATTTATTGTATCTATTTTTGTAGTAGGACTATTACCACCTACAAGTGTACCGGAAGTGCTTATTCCAGTTATATAAATCACATTTTTATTATAATTTACCTGAAACTGGAATGAAGTAACATTTTGACCTGTTAAATCAGAGACTGAGATTGGAAATAAGTTTTCACTTCCTGCTGTGCCTACTGCTGTTGGCAATGTTATAGTTACTTGTGCTAAAATTAAATTTGTTAAAAATATGTAAACCAAAAAAATTTTTGAAGTGTTGGTCATCTCTTTGCCCTTGTAAATTATTGATTTTTAATCGCAATAATATAAAATAATTTTGGAGCTTTCACAAAGAAATAAATCACAAATATTTTATTTTGTTATATGATTTTATGAAATAACAACAAAAAGCTAAATGTTAATGATATTTGAAAAATATTATTATCATTAACTATTAACAAAGTTAATTTAAAAATAATCACTTTAAGTTAATAATCTTAATACAAGGCCATTTTTTTTAAAAAGAATGTTTTTAGGGTGAGTTAAAGTTTTAGCCGTTAATTGCACGAATGTTTTTAACCACAAAGGGCACAAAGGATTTTCACAAAGAACACAAAGTTTTAATCCTTCGTGTTCCTTAGTG
>CAZNFW010000056.1:0-17144 GCA_964572725.1 uncultured Melioribacter sp. | reverse complement strand
TTGTTTAACTTCATTTTTTTCTCCCTTATTGGTTGAGAAATTGTTTTTGATTAAAAGAATAATTGTTTACACACACAAACAAACTTTCTGTACTGTCTTCGACAGTCAAGTCTGCAAGCCCTCGTCCTTAAGTAGGTATTGGTTGTTTCATGCGGTGTTACCTCCTTATTTTGTTTGTTAATGTTGTTAATTATTTTTTTCATTTAGTTCTGTATGTTGTGTTAAAATTTTTTGCCGCTAATTCACGAATGTTTTATTAAAATTTTTTTGTATTGTCATTCCTCTTTCACCTGTCATTCCCGTGAAAACGGAAATCCATTTTTTAATCATCATTCTTGGATACCCGCGTTCGCGGGTATGACACATTCCTAACATCACTCACTTTTCATCTGTCATTCCCGCGCAAGCGGGAATCCATTCTTTAAGCTGTCACTTTCGCGAAAATTCGCGGATATTTTTTTCATCCGCGCATCTCACAAAATTTCAAACAACATTATTTTTCAACAACTTATAAAATTTATATAGAGTTTTGGTTTAAAATAAATGTTAGCTTTTTATTTGTCAACAAATTTTTAAATAATTTTCTTTTTTTGTGAAATAAGTTACACATTTCAAATGTAACAAGCAAAGAAATAATGGAATATTGGAAAGATGGAAAATTGGAAGAGTGGAAAAATGGAATATTGGAAAAATGGGAATTTCCCCAACATTCCAATATTCCAACATTCCATTATTCCAACGTTCCAGCGTCCCAATATTCCAATATTCCAACATTCCAATTCCCCATCACTCTTTCTTCCTGTTTACTTCTTTCACAAAACTATTTTCCCATTCATTTTTCAATTGTTTTTCCTGCAAAGACTTTATTAATCTGATTAATTCATTTTCTACTTTGTAATGTATCTTATCAAATTTTTCAAAATCTTCATCGCTTATTAATTTTATTTCTTTAATTGATAATAATCCCGCATATAATTCTCCGCAAGAACCAAGAGATATATTCAAAAAGTTAAGATATTCTTTCAAATTTTTTCTGCAATATCCTTCGCTTATATTTCTTAGTATACTATTTGCAGCATCAAGTAAATTACTTTTTATCCTGCTCATTTCATATGGTAAATTTTTTATTGTTTCAAAAACCAGCTTAAATAATTCCATAGAATCCAGCCATACTCTCAATTTTGTAAAGCCTCTATTAATATTTTTCCTTTTCAATTCCACATATTACCTCTCCCAACTTTCCATTATTCCAATCTTCCAATATTCCAACTTTCCAACATTCCATTATTCCAACATTCCATCTTTCCATTATTCCTTTCTCCTAATTACTCTTACTTCATTATCAAAAGAACAATAAACTGAATCTACCAGCTCATTCAAAAAAATTCCGTGTTCTACTATTCCAGCTCTGCTGTTTAATATAGAGTTAAGTTCATATGGATTTTCAATTTTTCCAAAGTAAACATCAAGTATAAAATTTCCTTCATCAGTAATAAATGGTTCACCGTTTTCATTTTTTCTTAACTGAGCTTTTCCGCCTAATGATTCAAGAAATTCTTTTTCACTTTCTAATGCAAACTGCAAAACTTCTACAGGCACAAAAAAATTTTTCCCAAGTTTATCTGAAAGTTTTGATTCATCTACTACAACAAGAAATCTTTTTGTATTCTGAGCAATAACCTTTTCTCTTAACAATGCACCGCCGCCGCCTTTAATTAAATTAAGTTCATTATCAACTTCGTCAGCTCCATCAATTGTTATATCTATTAAGTTCGAGGTTCGAAGTTCGAGGTTCTTGGTTTGATATAGTTGATTTAAAGATAATAATGGGATTCCGAGTCGTGATGCTAATTCTTCAGTTCTTTTTGATGTTGGAATACCGTAAATATTTTTCAATTGACCGTCCTTAATTTTTTGAGCTAATTTTTCAATTGCAAATTTAGCAGTAGAACCAGTGCCTAAACCAACAACCATTCCGTCTTTAATTTCATCAACTGCTTTTTCTGCTGCTAATCTCTTCAGTAAATTTTTATCCATTCTGCAATTCCGAGTTTAATTTTAAAGAAATAATTGTGCCACTTTAAAATTATTTTAATTTCGCATATAAATTTAGAATTATTTCTTTTCTTATGCGAATATTTTTCGCGGTGGTATGTAATTTTTAACCGTGAACCTGTCTACCGTCAGGTAGATTAAGCGAATGCACATAAATGTTTTTGTTAACCACAAAGAACACAAAGGATTTTCACAAAGAACTCAAAGTTTTATTCCTTCGTGTACCTTTGTGTTGCACTTTGTGAACTTAGTGGTTATAAATACTTATCTAATTCAACCCTTAAGTTGCTGCGAATTGCACGAATGTTTTTGTTAAACACAAAGAGCACAAAGGTTTTTGTCTTTGCGTTTATCTTTTGTGAACTTTGCGGTTAATTCTTACTCAAAAGTTAAAATAATGAGAACAAATTTGTTTTGAGCTTCTCTTCGCTCATTCAGAATGACAATCATTGTTTTCTACTTTTTTCTGGATAGCCGACTACCTACGGCAGTCAAGCTTCCGCGGGTATGACATTATAAGAATACTGTCATTCTCTGTCGTAAGTGGGAATCCATCATTCATCTGTCATTTTGTTTTTCATCACTGTATTAATTTTTATTCTGGATACCCGCTTTCGCGAGTATGACATGCAAAAGTGTTGTCTGGTGACAGGTGTTGTATTCCTATAAAAATTAAAGCAACACAAATAAAAATTTTATCAGAATTAATATTGATACTTAAGCCATTTAATAACTTCTGACCACTTCGGTTTTTTACCTGTTCTTAAAATTCCCACTTGATAAATTTTACCAGCAATTGGAAAGATTAAAATAATTGTCAAAATATTTATTGCAACAGAAA
This sequence comes from uncultured Melioribacter sp., assembly GCA_964572725.1. Lineage (GTDB taxonomy): Bacteria > Bacteroidota > Ignavibacteria > Ignavibacteriales > Melioribacteraceae > Rosettibacter. Next base: position 14,248 of record CAZNFW010000056.1, on the reverse strand, counting down.
CAATTAACTGCCAGAGAGGAACATCAATTAAACTCATTCTTGCAGGCATTACAATTACCGAAGCAAATGGAAACAACGATGCAATTTCAGCATAAGGTTTATTTGGATTTTCCATTATTGATATTGAAATAAAAAATGGAATAATAATCATCATAATTATTGGTGTTGTTCCAGAAGATGCATCCTGCGGATTATCGAATATAGCTCCAACAGTTGCAAAGAGTGAAATAAATAAAATCAAACCAACAAAGAAATTAATTAATACATAAATTACTATATCCGGTTCAACATTTAGAACAATTTCTTCAGGCAAAGCATACCAGGCAGAAGAAGCAGCTGCCATAATTGTTAAAAGCCAGATTCCCATTTGAACTACACCTGTTATTGATGCCCCTAAAATTTTTCCTGTCATTAATTCTCTCGAGCTGACAGATGAAAGAATAACTTCAACAATTCTATTGCTTTTTTCTTCGATTACAGACTGCATTGTCATCTGTCCAATTAGCAATAAACTTATGTACAACAAAAATGTAAATGCATATGCAAGAATGATATTTCCATAACCCTCTTCGCGTATATCTTCATCTTTTGAAACTTTGAAAGCAGCAAAGTCAATTCCTCTTCGAGCAAAATTGAGTTCTTCCTGTGTCAAAGTTCTGTTCATAAAATATGAATCAATAAGAACTTTGTTAATTGGTCCTTCAAGTTCTCGTGAAAGCGAAATATTTTGAGGAGACTTTGAATAGTACTCAATTTTTTTATCTTTCATTGCAGTTGATGGAATATATATTATTCCTGTTAATTTTTCTTCAGTAATATCCTGACGTTTCTTTTTCAAATATTCATTAAACTTATCCCTCGGCATTGAACTGTAAACAAAATTATAATTTTTGTTTGTCACAAAATTTTCTTGACTGAATTCATTTTCAAATTTCGAAATTAAGTCCGGATTTTCTGTTATAAGCTCGAACTTAAGATTTTTGCTTTCAGCAGAATATAACAATGCCTGAATACCAAACATTATTACAATTAAACCTGGTATAAGAAGAGTCATTACAATAAAAGTTTTAGAAAAAAGTCTTTCTTTTAATTCTCTTTTTAATACAGCTAAGACTCTGTAGTTAATCATTTTAATCCCTCAATTTTTGTGAGATGGAATTTTATTTTCATCTTCTTTGCCAACTAGTTCTATAAAAATTTCATTAAGCGAAATGTCGTTAGCATCAAACTTTTTTATTATAACATTTTTTTCAATTAATAATTTTAATAATTCCTGAGTTTGATTTGCATCTTTCAAACGAATGCCGGTTGTATTGCCAAAGTCTTCAACTTTTTCAACAATTGGATAGTTTTTTAAGAAAGAAATATCTCCTTCGTAATTTAAACTAACATTTCTATTTGCATATTTTGATTTTATTTCGTATAGAGGACCTTTAAGCACAAGTTTACCGTGGTCAATTATAGCAATATAGTCGCACATTTTTTCTGCATAATCAATTAAGTGAGTTGAAAAAATTATAACTTTTCCTCTTTGCTTCATCTCGAGAATAATATCTTTCAATAAATTTGTGTTGATTGGATCAAGTCCAGAGAATGGTTCATCAAGTATTATAAAATCAGGGTCGTGAAGAATCGTGGCAATGAATTGAATTTTTTGTTGATTGCCTTTAGATAAATCTTCTACCTTTGATAATCTTCTATCGTACAGTTCAAATTTTTTCAGATAATGTTCTGCAAGTCTTTGAATTTCTCTTCCTGATTTTCCTTTTAGTTCTGCAAAATAAAGAAGAGTATCTAAGACTTTCATCTTCTTATAAAGTCCGCGTTCTTCTGGTAAATAGCCAACTCTGTTTTTGAATTCTTGACCGACTTTAACTCCATGCAAAACTACTTCGCCATTATCTGGGACATAAATTCCCATCATCATACGAATTGTTGTAGTTTTTCCTGCACCATTTCTTCCAATTAATCCAAAAATAGAACCGTCAGGAATTTCAAATGAAACATTATCAACAGCAAGAATATTCTGAAATCTTTTTGTTAAGTTTTTTACTTCGAGTGAATAATTCATTTCATTCCTCATGAATTGATTACAATTATAAAATGTTTATGAATCTCAAGATTTAATAGGGACTGTCTAAAAAGTAAGAATTTTTTAAAAATAGAACACAGACAACACAGATTTTAATAGATTTTCACAGATTATTTATTTAATTGAAAAATTACTTTTTAGACAGCCTCTTAAAATTAATTACCAGATTTTTACAATTTTATCTTCTGGGCTGCGCATTGGCGCCCCTGGTTTGACATCGAAAGCTTCGAAAAATTCTGGCATATTCATAAGAGGTCCATTTACTCTTTGAACTGCTGGTGAATGAACATCAGTTTTTACTTGTAGTTTTAATGCTTCTGGACGAATATTTGTTGCCCAGATTTGTGCCCATCCAAGGAAAAATCTTTGAGCAGGAGTAAAGCCGTCAATCATTTCACCTTTTTTGTATTGTTCTGTTTTTTTGAATGCTGCAAATGAAATTGTTAATCCTCCGAGGTCTGCAATGTTTTCTCCAAGAGTTAATGCACCATTCACTTTAAATGTATCAATAACAACAAAATTGTTGTATTGCTCAACAAGTTTTTGAGCGCGTGCTTGAAATTTTTCGTTGTCTACTTTTGTCCACCAATCTTTTAGATTTCCTTTCTCATCATATTTTCTGCCCTGGTCATCGAAACCATGTGTAATTTCATGACCAATTACTGCGCCCATTGCACCATAATTTATTGCATCATCTGCTTGAGGATTGAAAAATGGCGGTTGAAGAATTCCAGCTGGAAAAGTTATTTCATTTTTTGTTGGAGAATAAGAAGCATTAACTGTTTGAGGTGTCATTCCCCATTCTGATTTATCAACAGGCTTACCAAGTTTTTTCAAATTTTCTTTTCGAGCCCATTCAGCTGCTCTTCTTAAATTTTTGAAATAGGAATCTCTTGCAATCTCAAGTTCTGAATAATCTTTCCATTTATCAGGATAACCAATTTTTACTCCAAATGTACTTAATTTTTTTAATGCCATTTGTTTTGTTTCCTGACTCATCCACTCAAGATTTTCAATACTTTCTTTCATTGCGATTAAAAGATTATTAACTATAGATTTTGCTTTTTCTTTTGCTTCGGGCGGAAATACTTTTGCAACATAAACCTGTCCGAGTAATTCTCCAACAGTTCTGTTCAAAACATCGAGCACTCTTTTCCATCTTGGCTGAATTGTTTTTTGTCCACGTAAAAATTTGCCTTCGAATTCAAATTGTTCATTAACGAAAGGAGAACTTAATGCGCCTGCTGATGAACGCAATACATTCCACTTCAAATAAATTTTCCAGTCATCAAGTGAAACATCATTTAATAATTCAGAAACTCCTTTAAAAAATTTTGGTTGATTAACAACTACAACATCAATTTTATTTATACCTAATTTTTCAAAGTATCTATCCCAGTTAAGATTTTCTGAAATTGATTTCAAATTATTAAAAGTCATTTTGTTATAAGTTTTATATGGGTCGCGATTTTCGAGTCGTGTGTTTGATACTTTTGCAAGTTTTGTTTCAATATTCATCACTATTTGTGAATACTTATTTGCTGTTTCATCATCGACATCAATCAGCTTAAACATGTTAGCGATATGCTGAACATATTTTTGACGAATTTCTTTAGAACGATTATCATCTTTCGTATAATATTCAACATCAGGCAAACCAACGCCGCCCTGCGAAATTATTCCAACATTATATTCACTTCGTTTTGCATCAGCACTAACATAAAAATTAAAAAGAGCAGGTATTCCAGTAGAATGAAATTCAGAAACTGCAGTGATTAAATCTTTTTTGTTATTAATATTATCAATTCTTTGAAGGTACGGCTTAATGGGATTATAACCAGCTTTTTCAATTCGAATGGAATCCATTCCTGTTGCATAAAAATCGCCTATTTTTTGTTGAGAAGAACCTTTTGGCAAATTTTTGCTTGCAGCAAGTTCTTCAACAATTTCTTTTAATATTCTTTTGTTTTCTTCTTCGAGAATAGAGAAGGAAGTCCAGCGAGTTTGGTCATCGGGAATCGGATGATTTTTTGCCCAGCTGCCAACTGCAAATTGATAAAAATTTTCTGATGGCGATACACTTCTATCCAAATTATTAAGGTCAAAACCTCGTGTTTTTTCATCACCACCATTAAATGCATAAGAAGAAAATGAAATAAGAATAACAAAAATTAATAACGGGTAATAAAAAATTTTTTTCATAAAGACCTCTTAAATTTTTTTAACAGTAATTAAGACGATTATTAAATAAAATCGTTTTGCTTTTAAGTAAAATTAACAGAAATAATTTTTATGAAGAAATGAATTTTTATAAGAAATTTGTTGATGCCTTTGCAGAATTGATGAAAAGTTTTACTGGACGGAATTTTAATTTTTATTCTTTAAAAATTTCTGTGCATTCAAGAATGGATTACCATTAAAAATTGCAGATACAACTGCAATAGCATCAACTTTATAATCTAACAGTATTTGAAAGTTATAATGATTAATGCCGCCGATTGCAACAACAGGAATTTTAAGTTTTTTCTTGACTTTCTTAAAAAAGTCAAGTGATTTTATTACACTTTCAGTTGGCTTAGTTGGAGAATTAAAGACTGCGCCAAAAGCAACATAAGTAGCTCCAAGTTTTTCAAACTTCAAAGCTCGTTCTAAACTATCGTAGCAAGAAATTCCAATGATTTTATTTTTTAAAATTATTTTTATTTTATTAAAGTTCTCAACTTCGTTTCCAGTAAGATCATCTTTACCCAAATGAACTCCGTCTGCATCACTTTCCAATGCTACAAAAGGGTCATCATTAATTATTAAGGGCACATTAAATTTTTGTGTAATAGATTTTAATCTTTTTGCTCTTTCAATTCTCTTATCAAAAGAAAAATTTTTGTCTCTCAGCTGAACTAAATTTACTCCGCCTAAAATTGCCTGTTCAACCATTTCTTCAAGTTTATTATCGGGTATTAAGTTTTCGTCGGTAATTGCATAAATGCCTTTTATTCTTTCCATAACCACCTGTGATTTAATGGACCGAAACCTTTACCAATGTTTATTTCAGATTTAAGTGCATTTTGAACATAGAGCCGAGCTTTTTTTATTGCATCAATTACATCAAAATTTTTTGCTATGAAAGCTGTAATTGCAGCAGAAAAAGTGCATCCAATTCCGTGAGTATTTTTTGTTTTGATTCGAGTATTTTCAATAAATTCAAATTTATCTTTGGAATAAATTAAATCTATGACTTTTTCATGAGTATCAATATGTCCACCTTTAATAACAACATATTTTGGTCCTAAGCTAAAAATTTTCATTGCGGATTCAATAATATCTTCTTTAGAATAAATTTTAATTCCCGAAAGAATTTCTGCTTCGAATTTATTTGGCGTTACAACAAGTGACAGAGGTAATATTTTTTCTTTAAATATTTCTAATGAATTTTCTTCAAGCAGATACGTTCCATCTTTCGCATTAATTACAGGGTCAATCACTAACTTATTTATTCCAATTTCTTCTATAGCTTTTGAAACGCTGAGAACAATTTCATTATTTGATAACATACCAGTTTTAGCTGCAGCAATTTCAAAATCATCTGATATAGATTTAATTTGTTGATATACTATTTGTGCTGGTAAATGATAAACCTGAGAAATTCCATTAGTATTTTGTGCAGTAATAGAAGTGACAGCAGTAGTTCCATAAACATTAAGAGCCATAAAAGTTTTCAAATCTGCTTGAATGCCCGCACCTGCACTGCTGTCACTTCCTGCGATAGTTAAAACAATTGGAATAGAATTCATATTAGTAATCAATTTAATTTCATTTCAAATGCTTTTGCAATTGCCTGCCAAAATGGGTCAACTCTTGGATGTTCTAAATTTTTTGTTACATTATTTTCTACAATATTTCTTCCTTTTTCTAAAGGAAGAATTTCACCAATTACAGCACAATCAATTTTATTTTTGTTTAGCTCACTTATTAACTGGTCAACTTTCTGAGGTCTGACTGTTATGACAAGTGTACCTTCACTAATTGAAATGTAAGGATCCATATCAAATAAATCGCAAACAGCTTTAACTTCTGGAAGAACAGGAATTTTATCTTTATAAATAATAATTCCTTTATTACTAGCTTGAGCAACTTCATAAACGCCGCCAATAACGCCGCATTCTGTTGCATCGTGTAAAGAAGTAACCCCATCTTCTCTTACACCAATTTTGACTGCATTCAAAGCATCATCTACTGTGCTCATTTTATAAAATAAATTTTCAGCTTTAGTAAAAATATCTTCGCCTAATTTTTCTTTTATATAATTTTTAAAAGTATTTGCAAATATACCTACGGCTTCAATAGCAGCACCTTTTGTAATTACAACATAATCACCTTCCTGAGCAAATTTTGGAGTTAAGTATTTATCTTTAGAACCAACTGCCATAAAAGTTGCACCGCCAACCATTGGATAATCTGTACCTGTATATCGAGCAGTATGACCAGTAACAACAGCTGTTCCATATTTTAAGCATTCTTTATGAATTACATTCCAGACTTTTTCGAATTCTTCTTCAGTAATACTCATAGGCAAATTAAAATCAAAAACTGCATGAGAAGGTGAAAATCCGCTTGTAGTTACATCGCTTGCCAAAATATGCCATGCAAACCATGCAGCTTTTTCCCATCCATATTGAGGGACAATATAAATTGGGTCAGTAGTTACTGCCATTACTTTATTATCTGAAACCTCAATTATTCCAATATCAACACCATGATGTGGAAATACAAGTACATCATTTCTTTTTTGTCCAAGTTGCGGATAAATGTAGTGATTAAAAAATTCAGGACTAATTTTTCCAATTGCAGGAAATTGAACTTTGTTCATTATTCTACCTCCATTAATTTATGATTACGAATTGTATTTTCAACAAGGTTCATCGGGCAAAAAGGTCCGCACATTGAACATGCTTGAGTTTTACTTGCTCTTCGCTCAAAAATTTTTCTTGCTTCGTTGCCGTATAAAGCAAGTCCAAATTGTTTTTCCCAGTCAAGTTTGTAACGGGCTTGACTCATTAATTTATTTCTAATGATAGCATTAATATTGCCCCTTGCGATATCAGCAATATGAGCTGCAATTTTAAAAGCTATCACACCATTTTTCACATCTTCAACATTTGGCAGAGCAACGTGTTCTGCTGGGGTAATATAACAGAGCATATCTGCACCATACCATCCTGCAAGAGCGCCGCCAATAGCACCAGCAATATGGTCAAAACCTGCAGCTATATCAGTGGGCAGCATACCAAGGATATAAAATGGAGCACCTTTTGTTAATTTCTTTTGTATCTGAATATTAGTTTGAATTTCATTAAGTGGAATATGACCCGGACCTTCAACCATAACCTGAACGCCGGCTTTGTGTGCTCTTTCAACAAGTTCACCAATAATCATTAATTCAGCAATTTGAGCTCTGTCCGTAGAATCATCAATACTTCCTGGACGTAAACCATCACCAAGTGATAAAGTCATATCATATTCATGTGCTATTTCAAGTAATCTATCGTAATACTTATAGAGTGGATTTTCTTCTTTATTTTTTAGCATCCATGCTGCCATCAATCCACCGCCGCGAGAAACAATCCCAGTAGTTCTATTTTCATTTTGATAACGGCGTAAAGTTTCTAATGTTATTCCGCAATGGACAGTTATATAATCCACACCTTGTTTGCCATGTTCTTCTATTACACTAAAAATATCATCAGGAGTCATATCATAAATTGAAGATTTTTTTGCAACCATGAATTCAGCTTCATAAATTGGAACTGTACCAAGCGGAACAGTGCATACATTTAGAATTTGGCTGCGAATAAATTTTAAGTCGCCTCCAGTTGATAAATCCATTAAAGTATCTGTACCATATTCAATTGAGATTTTTGCTTTTTCAATTTCTTCTTCAATATTAACATAATCGTAAGATGTACCAATGTTAGTATTTATCTTAACAGTTAAAGATTCTCCAATTGCAGTATAGTTAGAAAGATTATGATGATTTATATTAGCTGGAATAACAGCTTTCCCATGTTTTACAAGTTCACGGATTTCTTCCGGAGATTTATTTTCTTTTTCAGCTACAAATTTCATAGCTTCTGTTATAATGCCTGTGCGGGCAAATTCTAATTGAGTCATAAAATATCTCCTCTTTTGTTGAATTATAAATTACCGAGGAAAGTTTTGGGAGGGTTTAAAAGGAAATTTGAATTAACCTTCCCTACGCCGGTATTACCCGGATCAGGTTCAAGAGGCCGAAGTCGCATTCTAGACTTCCTCTCAGCCGGGTTGTCCCCAGCTTCCTCGGTCGGCTGCAAATTTCTATAATTTTTTATTGAGAATCAATAAACAAAACTAGTATAAAAATTTTTTAAACTTCTCATATACCAAATCAACACCAAGTTCTTTTATGCACTTAAACTTAATATCTCTTCTTTTACAACTCAGCGGCTTTGGTGAATAATAAAAGCATGGAGAACATTCAAGTTCAAGAGAAGCAATTTGATAGTTTGTTTTCCATGGATGAATATAATTTTTATTTGTAGGACCAATTATTGCAACTACATTTAATTTGAGCGCAGAAGCCACATGCATCAAACTGGAGTCGTTCGTTACAAAAACATTGCATCTTTTCATTACAGCTGCAGTTTCAATTAAAGAATTTGTATTGACTGCAATTGCATTTTTTGAATTGATTTGTCTTAAAATTTTTTCTTTTAGACTTTTTTCTTCTGGGCCGCCAAAAATTAAAATGCGTGCATTAAAATTACTTATTAATTTTTTACCGAGTTCTGCAAATTTATTTTCTTCCCATCTTCTTTTATCATGATTTTTTAATGTAGAACAACCTGGATGAAATCCTATAACCATTTCATCATTCTTAAATTCATTTTCTCTAAAAAATTTTTCAGCAAATTTCAAATCACTTTCTTTGAAGTTTATTATCAGTTGTGGTATATCATATATTTTTTTACCTGTAACCAGTTCGCACAATTTTATATTTTCTTCAACATTATGCAGTTCATCATTTTCTTTAATTCGAATATTATTCAGAAATCCAAAATTTCTAAAATCTCTTCTTAAGTATTTTACTGCAACTCGTTTTTTTGCTCCAATTAAAAAATTAATAAGATTATATTCTTTTCTGTTTGAAGGATAGACATTAATTGTAATATCAAATTTTTTTCTAAGGCTTAAAACAAACTTAAGTGATTCGATTTTACTTTTTTTCAAAAATTCCCAGTAATAAATTTTAGAAACTTCTGGCAGTCGTTCGTAAATTTCTTTTACTCCTTTGTACATAGCAAGTATACTAATTTCAGAATCAGGAAATTCTTCTTTCAATTTTTTTAATGCGGGTGTAAACATTAGAGCATCGCCAATTCCAGATAATGCGATAATAAGGATATTCATAACATGTGAGGATTAGTTTTTAATTTAGAAAGACGGCACAGAAAATAATCTATGCCGTCTATATTCACCAAATTTATTTTATAGTATCTCCGGCAAGTCTCTTATATCTGTTCAATAAACTTTTCACTGTTTCATCATTCGGAATATAAGCAGCAAGTTGATTTAGAACATCAATTGCTTCTCGATACATTTTCAAATTTTCATAATGAGTAAGAAGAATATCATAAGGATTGTTCCAGCTTGTAAAATCCTGTGGATTTTGTTTAAGTGCTTTTTTAGCAGTTTCAATTAATTCTTTAGCATAAACAGTATAATCCTTCATATCACCTGCAGCATAGTATAAACGTGCCACATCATGTTGAATTCTGTAATCAATCGGAATTACACTTCTTGGAATTTTCTTTTCCATCATGTTAAGAGTTTCGATTGTCTTTGCGCTGTCTTTAAGCTGATACAAATAATGAATTGCAAGTCTTAAAAATGTATTTCGATAATTCTGTAAAATACGTTCATGATTTTCATCAAAGAAAATTGTTTTATCATTTAAGCCTCTAAATTTAAATCCAGGTTGATAAGTCTTGCTAAAACCTTCAGGTTCGTCGAACAGCTGTTTTCTAACAATTGGTTCATTTATATATTCAAAAGATTGTGAACTGAATTTCTTGGGTACAACTCTTAATGCAATTCCTTCCATTTGTAAGTAATCGTTCAAACTAAGTTTACTATCCTCTGAACAGGTCATTGCAAAATAAACTGGTCTTTTCCATTTACTTTGCATAATAATATCAAGAACAGCTAAGTCCTGAACACGAATTGCTTTTATATTTCCGTATTGAACTGGACTTTCCATTCTCCATGTAATCTTTTTATTTTTAATTACAGAAGTATCTGTAATTCCCCATTCTTTTATAATATCATCTGAAACTGGAATTGACATTTCCGCAGGTTCCCATCTTTGAACAGTAAGCTGGTCAATTTCATCATCAGTAAAACTCATTGCAACTTTTTCAGCTCCATAAGGTGAAGTATTTTTTAATTGTTTGATATACCATGGCGTATTTAACAAACTCAAATTAGCAATTCGAACATCACGTCTTACACCTTCAACATCCTGCAGATACCAGAGGGGAAATGTATCGTTATCACCATTTGTAAACAGAATAGCATTTGGAGCAACACTTTGCAAAAGGTTATAAGCATAATCCCAGGGCACATAATTTCTTGAACGGTCATGTTCAAAATAATTTACACGCAGCATATTTGCAGGAACTGTAATAAAGCCAAAAAGGAGAACAATTATAACTGCAGGTGTAAGATTTTTTATTTTATCAAATTTTTCATAAAACAATTCAATCAATCCACGCATTCCAAGTGCAATCCACAATGAAAATACAAAGAATGCACCGACATAAAAATAATCTCGTTCACGTGGTTGAGGTTCCTGTTGATTTTGATAGAATGCTGTTAAATAGCCAAGAAAAATAAACATTACAAGAAAGACAGATGCCATTTTCCAATCTTTTCTGAAATGGAAATACAATCCAAATAAACCTATGAAAAATGGAATACCATATAAATCAGTCCAGTCTACACCACTATCCTGATATGTAGAAACTCTTCCAATGTAATTCCAGAATAAATAGCGATTAAACATATGGTCCATTTGATAGCGAAGAAGAAAATCAAGGTCGCTTGAATAGTTTGTATAAATTGCCTGTTGATGAGGCTCATTAGAAAATCTGCGTTTGAAAATTGGGAAGTCGCCATACTGTTCACGATTTAAATAAGATTCAAGTTCAGTGAAAGTTTTTGGACTGTTCATATTAATTGGCGTTTCCTGATTGGCACGAATAATAATCATAGCATAAGTTGTAATGCCAATCATTGCAAAGAATGCACATTTAAATATCAAATTTAATGTTGGTTTTTTATTTTTTGCAGACCAGTAAATTCCAAAACCTAATACTGCAAACAGCAGTACTGAAACAATAATATCAAGAGTGTAATCATTATTTGCAATTACTGTAATTAATTTGGGGACATATTTAACAAGACCAGGATAAACTGCGACAAGGGCAATACCCCCAATAATAATTGGGATATAGAATGAACTTCGTTGAAATATTTTTTTGTAAAGAGCGCCCATAAACATAACACTAACAACAACAAATACCATCCAGAATCTCATATCAATTTGCTGGAATTGTTCATAAGAAGGCGGGGTGGATTCATTTTGCGAAGCCCACATGATAAATGCAATTACTAAAATTATAATTGAATGAATTATAAAAATAATTCCTGTTTTTTTAAGCACTTCATCATCAGTCACATATTTTCTAAAGACTACGACCATCACAATTGGAACAATTGCAAGGACTGACATCAAATGAACACCGGTTGATAGACCAATAAGATATGCAATAAGAATTAAATATTTTTCATTATCAGGTTGGTCAGCTTTCTCATTCCATAAAATCATTAACCAGATTACAAATGCTATGAAGAATGTTGATGTGGCATAAACTTCTGCTTCGACTGCATTAAACCAGAAAGTATCGCTGAAAGAAAATGATAGAGCTCCAATTGCGGCAGAAAGATAAATTGCAAGAGCATCAATTAAATTTTCAGGTTCCTTTCTTCTATAATTTTTAATCAATTTAACAGCAATCAAATATAAAAACATTACGGAAAATGCACTTGCCAGAACAGAAATCATATTGACACGCAAGCCAATATTTTCTGCAAAAGGAATCATCGAAAATACTCTGCCAAGAATTAAAAAGAATGGGGTTCCGGGCGGATGAGGAACCTGCATAGCATAAGAAGAAGCTATAAACTCACCACAATCCCAGAATGAAACCGTAGGCTGAACTGTAGAAATGAAAACAAAAAGACTTATTAAAAAAACTATGCCTGCTATAACTCGATTTAATATTTTGTAATTCATTTTACCACCACAGATTATTATTAGGAGGATTGATTATTGGAATCATTATCTGACTTTTTAAATAAATAATCGTAATTCTTTTTTTCGCGATTGACATGATATTTCACATAAAGAGCTTTTAATTTTTCCATTGATAATTTGTCGAGGTCTTCATCATCTTTGTGTCGTTTAAGCAGCATTTTGTATTCTTCAAGCTCTTTTGGCTCAAACTTTCTTTCATATTTTTTTAAGATTTCAAAATAATTCTTTTGTTCTCGAGAACTCATTTTATATCTTCTTTGTTGCTAAATTAACAAGTGAAATTAATTAAAAATTAGTATAATAAAAAACTATATTTGAAATAAACTAAATTCATTTTTTTATGATGCAAGTTTACAAATATTTTAATCCCGTTGTTTCAATAATTCTTCCAACTTATAACAGAAAAAATTATCTCGAGCGGGCAATAGAATCTGTAATTAAGCAGACTTATAAAAACTGGGAATTAATTATTGTTGATGATGGAAGCACAGATGATTCAATTAAATTAATTGATAAATACATTATCAATTACGAAAATATTCGATACATGAGACATTCAAACAGAAAAACACCTCTTACAACAAATGCAGGCATTCAAGCTTCTGTGGGCAGTTTTATTACATTTTTAGGAAGTGATGATGAATATAAACCAGAACATTTGAGTTTACGAATTGAATTTATGCACAAAAATCAGGAAATAGATTTAATTCATGGAGGTGTAGAAATAGTTGGTTCCCCTTACGTTAAAGATAAAAATGATTTAAAAAGATTAATTCATCTTTCAGAATGTGTAATTGGAGGAACATTCTTTGGCAAAAGAAAAGTATTTTTTGAATTAAATGGATTTCAAAATTTGAAATACAGTGACGATTCTGATTTTTTTGAAAGAGCAACAAAAAAATTTAAAATCGAAAAAGTAAATTTCCCGACCTACATTTATTACAGAGATACACCAGATAGTATTTGTTCAACTATAAAATAAATTTCCAAATAATTTACTGAAGTTGGCAAACTATTTTTAATAATTTTATTTTAGCCGCTAATTCGCTAATAGAAATTTATTTCAAGTGCTCAACATAAGTTAATTCAATAAAGTTGATTTGCTTTCCTTCCTTAGCACAATATAAGTATAAAATGAGATTGCCAGTGCAACTATTAACTGTAAATAAATTGGCGTGGATACAATTTCGCCTGACATTAATCCCATAGCAATCAATAAAAATTTCACTGCATAATAATAAATCTTGCTCAGTATAATACTCAAAAACATTGCAGCAAAATTATTATTTATCTTTTGTAAGAATAAAAAGAAAAGATAAACGTTCAACATTAATTCAGAAGAAATAAGCACTGCTTTAGGAAGTGCTGGATGATTTGAAATTAATAATGAAAAAAATGGTAAAATAAATGAAAGTATAAAGGCATTTTTCTTTGTTGTATAAAGCAAAGATATCAACAACATAATTCTCATTGGTTCCAATAAATATAAAGGAATGCTCAGTAAATGCGACAAAGCCGGTGTCAAAGTTATTACAGAGAGAGCAATCAGATCAAAAGCAATGTTTCTTATTTTGCTTTCGCTTAATAAAATTGTATTGGCATTCATTTTATTATCCATAATTTTTTTATAAATCTTGAATACAATATAATATATATCTATTTTTTAATGAAAAGAATTTTATAAACGGAGCAAAAAAATGAAACGCAGAGAGTTTATAAGAAAAAGTATCCAGGCAGGAACTATT
>CAZNFW010000055.1:7878-17364 GCA_964572725.1 uncultured Melioribacter sp. | reverse complement strand
TTAAACGTCTTGAAGGCATTGTTGATAAAAAGAATATTTATGTGATAACTAACAGAATTCAAAAATTAAGAGTAAAAGAACAACTACCTGATATTCCTGAACAAAATATCATTGATGAACCATTTGGGAAAAATACTGCAGCCTGCATTGGATTAGCTTCAGTTTTAATTAAACAGAAGAATCCAGAAGCTGTTACTATTGTACTACCATCAGACCATTTAATTAAAAACGAAGATGAATTCCAGAAATGTTTATTAAAAGCAGCAGACTTCGCATATAATTCAAAAGGATTAGTTACTATCGGGATTAAACCCACAAGACCAGAAACAGGTTATGGTTATATTCAATTTGATGATGCTGAAATTAAAAAAAATATTCATAAGGTATTAACATTTGCAGAAAAACCAAATTTGGCTACTGCAATAAAATTTATTGAAAGCGGAGAATTCCTCTGGAATTCCGGTATGTTTATCTGGAGAGTAGATACAATTTTAAATGAAATTAAAAAATATCTTCCTGACCTTTATGAAGGTTTAGAAAAAATTGAATCATTTATAAATTCTGATAATTTCGAAACACAATTAACTCAAGTATATGGTCAATTAAAAAGCATTTCTATTGATTATGGTGTTATGGAAAAAGCAAACAATGTTTATGTAATCAAAGCTGATTTTTACTGGAATGATGTAGGAAGCTGGGAGGCAGTTTATGAAATATCCGAGAAAAATGAAGATGGCAATGTAATTATTGGTGATGTTTATTCTCAGAAGACATTTAATTCATACATCTTTTCACCAAGAAAATTTACAGCAGTTATTGGAGCGGAAAATTTAATTATTATCAATACAAACGATGCACTGTTAATTTGCAATCGTAACTATGCACAAGATGTTCGTCAGGTAGTTGACTATCTAAAAATGAATAACAGAACAGAACTTATATGAAAAAAGCTGTCACTGAAAATGATATTCTTCTGTTAATTAAAAATGGATTAACAGAAATTCATCTTAAAAAAAATGAAATACTTACTCCTTCTGCAATTGACAGAATTAAACAGGCAGGATTAAAAATTATTTTTGATATCGATGAAAAAAATCATACACAATTTTTTAGAAAAATTGTTATTGGTTCTGACCACACAGGTGTAAAAGTAAAGAAAATGCTTGTAGGTTATCTTAAAAATAAATCATATGAAGTACTTGATGTCGGAACTTTTACAGAAGATTCTGTTGATTATCCTGATATTGCATTGAATGTTGCACAAAGAGTAGCTTCAAAAGAATTTGATTGCGGCATTTTAATAGATGCAACAGGAATTCCATCTGCTATTACAGCAAATAAAATTCCTGGAATAAGAGCAGCAACATGCTATAATGAATTTTCTGCTAAAAGCTCTCGAGAACATAATGATGCTAATATAATTTCATTAGGTGCAAAAGCATTAGGAGAAGAAACTATTAAATCCATTGTGGATGTATGGTTGAATTCTGCTTTCTTAGGAGAAAGACATCAAAGAAGATTGGATAAAATAAAAGCAATCGAAGAAAAATTTATGAAATGTTGAATAAAATTTTGTCATTTGTTTCATCATCATTAAATTTGCTCACAAAAAATTCGAGATTATTTGTTGATAATTGAAAAAGCTCGCATTATTTCTTTAAGTAAAATTTCCAATAATTATTATTTATTAAAAGTTAATTCACCAGTTATTGCCAGAGAAATTAAGCCGGGTCAATTTTGTAATATCAAGGTTTCTGATACTAATTATCCATTGCTTAGAAGGCCATTTAGTATTTGTGATGTTGAAGATGATAATCTGATTTTTATCTTTGATGTGCACGGAGAAGGAACAAAAATATTAGCTTCAAAAAAATCTGGTGATATCATTGATATTTTAGGACCGCTTGGAAATGGTTTTAATCTTGAAGGAAATTATGAACTTGCAGTTATAATTGGCGGCGGAATTGGAACAGCACCATTTCCTTATCTTATAAAAAATTTGCCCGCTAATATTGATATTAAAAGTTTCATTGGAGGCAGAACAAAAGAACATTTAATAAAATATAATCTACCGAATATTTATCCCGCAACTGATGATGGATCTGAAGGTTTTCATGGTAATGTTGTTGATTTATTTATACAAGAATTTAGAAATTTTTTAAAAACAAATTTTAGAATATTTGCATGTGGACCAAATCCAATGTTAAAATCACTGCAAAAAATTGCCATTGAAAATAATTATGATTGCCAGCTTTCTGTTGAATGTGCAATGGCTTGTGGGTTTGGAATTTGTCAGGGATGCCCGGTAGAAAAATCAAATGGTGAAGGTTATTATCTGGTTTGTAAAGATGGTCCAATTTTTAATGCTGATATGATTATACTTTAATTCATAAATTTTAATTGAAATAAAAATATTTAATAGATGGAAGTAGATTTAAAAGTTAATATAGGTAAGCTTAAGTTAAAAAATCCGATATTGCTTGCATCAGGCACTGCAGGTTATGGAAATGAAATTTCTCAGTTTATCGATTTAAGTAAAATAGGTGGAATAATAACAAAATCTATATCTCTCAAACCGCGAAAGGGAAATCCGCCGCAAAGAATTTGTGAAACACCCTCAGGTATGTTAAATGCTATTGGACTGGCAAATGTAGGACTTGAAGCATTTATTAAAGAGAAAATACCTTTTCTAAAAAAACTGAATACAACAATCATCTGTAACATTGCTGCAAGTTCAATTGAAGAATATGTTGAATGCACAAAAACATTGAATGATGAAGATTCAATTGCTGCATTTGAAATAAATGTTTCGTGTCCTAATGTAAAAGAAGGGGGACTGGAATTTGGAAATAATCTTGATGCTGTGGGTCGAATTACAGAAAAAGTTAAATCTGTTACAAATAAAGCAGTTATCATAAAATTATCTCCTAATGTTTCAAGAATTTCTGATTTTGCAAAAGTAGTTAAAGAAAATGGAGGTGACGCTGTCTCTGCTATAAACACACTTGTTGGAACTTCTTTTAATATCTGGACACGTAAACCAAAAATTAAAAACATTACTGGAGGATTATCAGGTCCTGCAATAAAACCTATCGCACTTGCAAAAGTTTTGGAGATAAGCCGCAATGTTGATATTCCAATAATAGGCATAGGCGGAATAATGAACTGGCAAGATGCAGTTGAATTTATGATTGTTGGTGCTTCAGCTGTTCAGCTTGGAACAGTTAATTTTATAAATCCATATGCAGCTTTGGAAATTTTAGAAGGTATGAAAAATTACTGCGAGAAAATGTCAATTAAAAAAATATCAGAACTAACTGCTTCCTATATTTTATAAAATGAATATTGATTCTATACTTCAAAAACTTTTTTCAATGCGTCAATTTCATATTAAGCTTGGTTTAGAACGCATTGAAAAATTATTGGATTATATTGGAAATCCACATAAGAAATTAAAATGTTTTCATATTGCAGGTTCTAATGGGAAAGGAAGCACAGCATCTTTTCTTGCAAGTATATTAACAGAATATGACTATAAAGTTGGCCTTTATACTTCACCGCACTTTGTAAAATTTAATGAACGAATCAGAATTAATGGAAAAGAAATAAATGATGATTTTATTTGTTCATTTTATAATTCAATCGAAAACATAATTGAGGAATTAGAACCTACTTTTTTTGAAATTACTACAGCAATGGCTTTTAAATATTTTTATGATAATAATGTAGATTATGCAGTTATTGAAACTGGACTTGGAGGCAGACTCGATGCAACAAATGTGATAACACCTTTAGCTTCACTAATCACTTCAATTAGTTTAGAACATACAAATATTCTTGGTGATACATTAGAAAAAATTGCATTTGAAAAAGCAGGGATAATTAAGCCAGAAACAGTTGTAATAAGCGGTTACATGCCAAAAGAAGCAGAAAATATTATCCGTTCAAGAGCATTGGAACTTAATTGTGAATATTATCCATTCGATAATTTCGTAGTTAAAGAAAAAGATTTTGTTGAAGTTAAATTAAAAGACAAAAATTATAATCTCTACAAAACTCCATTAAAAGGTTATCATCAATTATTAAATTGTTCGTTAGCAGTAAAATGTTTAGATGTTGTTCTAAATTTAGATGATTATTTAAAAGTTAACCGCGGAATTAATAATGTTGTAAAAAATTCAGGGATTCAGGGCAGATATGAAATATTTAATGAAAAACCAAGAATAATTTTTGACTCAGCTCATAATCCTGAAGGTGTAAAAATATTTCTGGAAGAGTTTGTTAAAGAATATTATTCATACTCAAAAAGAGAATTGATATTTGGAGCCATGAAGGATAAAGATATTGAAGAAATGTTGAAATTGTTAGTGCCTTTTTACGATAATATTTATGTAACAGCTGTAGAAAATGAGCGAGCTGCTTCAACTGATGAAATTAAAATGATAGCAAATAAAATTAATATAAATGTAATTCCTATAGATAATCCTGAAGATTATGTGATGAATTACTTTAAAGAAGAAAAAGATAGTTGTCTTGTTATTCTTGGCAGTATGTATTTGCTTGGGAAAATAAAATCAAAAATTTATAAGGAAAAGCTTGACAATGAGAATTAAGAAATATAATTTTCCAGTGAACCTCAGAAAAACTTCAGCGTTATTTAATAATTAATCCATAAGATCAAGTGTCAATTGATCCCCATTTAATAAAATAAATATCGAGGTATTTAATCACAATTTGCAGGAAGAGTTAATCATGCCAATGGACATATCAGAATTACAGTCAAAAAAAATAGTTGATCTTTACAAAATTGCTAAAGAATTTGGGCTTACAGGTTACAGTGACCTGAGAAAACAGGAACTAATCTTCAAAATCTTAGAAGCCCAATCTCAAAAAGATGGATTAACATTTTCTAAAGGTGTTCTTGAAGTATTGCCTGACGGCTATGGATTTTTGCGGTCGGCAGATTATAATTACTTGCCTTCACCCGATGATATTTATGTCTCACCTTCACAAATAAAAAGATTCAGTTTAAGGACAGGTGATTTTGTAAGCGGGCAGGTTCGTCCTCCCAAAGAAGGTGAACGATTTTTTGCTTTATTAAGAGTAGAAGCAGTAAATGGAAAAGACCCTGAAGCAATACGCGAAAGAACATTATTCGATAACCTGACTCCAATTTATCCTACAAAAAAATTAAAGTTAGAATCTGCACCCGGCGAATATTCAATGCGTATAGTTGATTTAATTGCTCCAATAGGAAAAGGTCAAAGAGGGTTGATTGTATCACCACCAAAAGCAGGTAAAACTATTCTCCTTCAAAAAATTGCAAACTCAATTACGAGAAATCATCCTGAAGTAAAAATTATTATGTTATTAATAGATGAAAGACCAGAAGAAGTTACTGATATGCAAAGATCAGTTCAGGCAGAAGTTATAAGCTCCACCTTCGATGAGCCTGCTGAACGACATGTTCAAGTAGCAAATATGGTTATTGAAAAAGCAAAAAGAATGGTTGAAGCCGGAGATGATGTTGTTATTCTTCTTGATAGTATAACAAGATTGGCTCGTGCGCATAATACTGTTATTCCTCATAGTGGTCGTATTCTCTCTGGTGGAGTTGATGCAAATGCACTTCATAAGCCAAAAAGATTTTTCGGTTCTGCGAGAAATACTGAAGACGGCGGCAGCTTGACTATTATTGCAACCGCATTAATTGATACTGGAAGCAGAATGGATGAAGTTATCTTTGAAGAGTTTAAAGGTACTGGAAATATGGAATTAGTACTCGATAGAAATCTTGCAGATAAAAGAATATTCCCGGCTATTGATATTAATAAATCAGGAACAAGAAAAGAAGAACTTCTTCTTAAAGAAGATGAATTGAACAAAGTATGGATACTTAGAAAAATTTTATCAGACATGGATCCCACCGAAGCTATGGAATTCCTACTTGATAAGATGAAAGGAACAAAAAATAATAAAGAATTTCTGCAGAGCATGAATAGTTAAACGAATCATGAAATTCTTTATTAAGTTCATATCTCTTTTTCTATTTACATTATCTTTTGCTTTGGATTCACAGGTTCTATCACAAAGAATAGAACCTGTGAATAAAAAAAATATTCATATTGAAAAAAATATTCTGCCCTCAAAAAGCAGTTATCAGCTTTTTTTGTCATATAAAATCCCTTTTTCAAATCTTGTTTTTATTAAAAAAGAAGAGAAATTTTTTTCCGGAATGGAAATTGAATTTAATTTGTTTAATGGGAGTAAAATTGTAAATCGAAAATCTATTACAAAAAATGTGTATGTTGATGATTATAATGATACTAAGTCAAACGATAAATTTTTAGAAGGATTTACTTTTTTTAATATAGATAAATTGAATTATACAATTTTGCCAATCCTACATATTTACAATACAGATCAGGAAATCATTCTTGATTCTATAAAAATTAATTTGAATGATTTTATAAAAGACAATATTTATGCGCCAATAATTGTTGAAAAATCTAATCAAAAATGTTCTGACTCATATTTTTTTAAGTTAACAAATTTTGGAAATACAGTTCCTTTTGCAAGTTCAGATTATTTGCTTTTAATTCCAGTTCAAGATACTTCATTAAAATATCTAAACATTAAAATAGAACAGAAAGGAAAAATTTTATTTGAAAAAGAATCTGCAAAATATTATGAAAATAACTTGTCTATGACTGAATGTGGCAGTTTTATTGGTATTAATGAATTACACGATGACTTTTTGGTTCGATATTTTGTTATTGATAATTTTAATTATAAATTACATGAAGGTTCAGCAAAATTAATTATTACACACTCTAATAAAAAAACTGATTTTGATTTAAATGTTGTTTGGATTAATAAACCAAAATCACTTATAAATCCTGAATATGCAATTGATATTTTAAATGTTATTGAAGACAAAAATGTTGTAGCAAAATTATTACAGAACTCAAAAAGTAATTTATATGATGCACTTACAGATTACTGGGATAAAAAATATCCAGATAGAAAATATCAGTTCAATGAATTTATGAATGAATTTTATAAAAGAGTTGATTATGCAATTGAAAATTTCAGCACTTTAGTATATAAAGATGGAGCTAAAACAGACAGAGGTAAAATTTATATTAAGTATGGACATCCAGATGAAATATTAAGAAATTATTCTGATAATAAAGTAATTGAAACATGGATTTACAGAAATATCAACAAACAATTTACATTTGCAGATAGTAGCGGATTAGGGAATTACATACAGGAAGAATAATATGATTAAACTTGCTTTTACATGCGGAGATATTAATGGAATAGGTCCAGAAATTGTAATTAAAACAATTAATACTATTACATCATTATCTGAAAAGAAAATTTTTGTATTTATTCCTAAGAAAGTTTTTGATAATACGATACAAATAATTAAACCAGAATTTGAATATGAGATTACGAACAGAGTTGCTTTAAATGAAAATAAAAAAGTATTAATAATTGATATAGGTAATTTCAAACAATCTGTCGGAAAGCCAACTGTTCAATCTGGTAAAGCTGCATTTAAATCAATTACCGAAGCATTTAATTTCGTAAAAAGTAGAAATGCTGATGGTATAATTACAGCCCCTATTTCTAAACTTTCTTTTAATCTTGCAAAAATAAATTTCCCGGGACATACTGAATTATTGGCAAAATTGACTAAAACAAAAAATTATATGATGGTGTTCTTATCAGATAAAATGATTTGCGGACTGGTAACGATTCATCATCCATTAAAAAAAGTTTCAAAATTAATTACACAAAAAAAGTTAAGACATGCAATCGAGATTTTATACGACACACTTAAAAATGATTTAGGAAAAGAAAATCCTAAGATCGCTGTGCTTGGATTAAATCCTCACGCAGGTGAGGAAGGCTTAATTGGGACTGAAGAAAGAGACATTATAAAACCTGTTAT
The DNA here is from genome assembly GCA_964572725.1 of uncultured Melioribacter sp. GTDB lineage: Bacteria > Bacteroidota > Ignavibacteria > Ignavibacteriales > Melioribacteraceae > Rosettibacter. The sequence goes on along the minus strand of CAZNFW010000055.1, from coordinate 9,401 downwards.
TAAAAGCTATAGTAAAAAAAATATTGATGGTCCTTTTGTACCAGATGCTTTTTTTGGTTTGCATAAATATGAAAATTATGATGCTGTTCTTGGTATGTATCATGATCAGGTTTTAATTCCATTCAAAATGATGAATTTTAATCTTGGAGTTAATTATACTGCTGGTTTGCCAATTGTTAGAACTTCACCTGACCATGGAACTGCTTTTGATATTGCTGGAATTGGTATCGCAAATCCTTCAAGTATGATTGAAGCAGCTAAATGGGCTGAATTAATTATTCGAAAAAGAATGAAGAAATGAGCAATAAAATTTATTCTCATCTTGCATTAATTTATTCTCATCTAATGCGTTCTATTGATTACGACAGCTGGGCAGATTATTTGGTAAAAATTTCCAGTGAATTACAAATTAAAAGTATTAAAGCTCTTGAAATTGCAAGTGGTACAGGTAGTATTGCAAAAAGACTCAAAAATATTTTCGACTTTTATGTTGCTACAGATTCTTCTTTCTCAATGTTGATACAATTTGAAGATGATAAGATTCTTCGAGTAGTTTGTGATATGACTTCACTTCCATTCAAAAAGAAGTTCAATTTTGTTTTTTCAACTTTTGACAGTATTAATTATCTTACATCAAAAGAAAAAATATTAAGATTACTTAAATCAGTTGATTCATGCTTAACAGACGATGGAATATTTACATTCGATGTTAGTTTGGAAAGTAACAGTATTAGATACGAACATTATCTTAATAGAAAAGGCAGTTTTAATGGAATTCATTACAAACAAATTAGTAAGTATGATAGAGAAAAAAGAATTCATTATAATATTTTTGATATAACACTAAAAGATGGGAAAAAAGTAAGAGAAATTCATAGACAAAAAATTTATGATTTTAATGAATACTTTGATATAATAGAAAAATCAAATTTTTATGTGATGAATTGTTATGAAGCATTTACATTCAATAACGCAAATCCTGATTCAGAAAGAGTACAATTTATATTAAAGAAGAAAAAATAAATGCTGATAATTAATCACGTTCAGTTTAGTTATAATAATCAACCTGTATTTTACGATTTGAATCTTGAAGTTAAGCAGGGAGAATTTGTTTTTCTAATTGGTAAAAGCGGGGTAGGGAAATCAACTTTGTTGAAAATGATTTATATGGATTGCTTCCCTCAATCAGGTTATGTGCAGGTAGGTGAATTTTCATCTGATTCAATTAGTCCAAGAGAAATTCCATTATTAAGAAGAAAGATTGGAATTATATTTCAGGATTTTCAATTGTTAACTGATAGAAATGTATATGATAATTTAGCTTTTGTCCTTCAGGTGATAGGAACTCCAAAAAGAGAAATAAAGAAAAGAATTTTTTATGCACTTTCTGAAGTTGGTCTGGCACACAAACAAACAAATATGCCGCATGAACTTTCAGGCGGCGAAAAACAGAGAGTAGCTATTGCCCGTGCAATTATTAATGAACCATTTTTAATATTGGCAGATGAACCCACAGGCAATTT
>CAZNFW010000055.1:0-7856 GCA_964572725.1 uncultured Melioribacter sp. | reverse complement strand
AAGAAATTTTATCAATTCTTAAAAAAATTAATTCACGCGGAACAACTGTTTTATTTGCTACTCACAACTACGAACTTATTCGTTCTTTTGATACAAAAATTATAAAGCTCGAAGATGGAAAAGCAGTAAAAGTTATTTTAAAAAAGAAAGATTAACTCACATTTAATTTTTTTAGAATGTCTTTAGTAACATTTTCAATTGACTGAGTTCCATCTACTTCGATTATATTGGCTTTGTCTTTGTAGTAATCGAAAACTGGTGATGTAGTTTCGTGATATACTTGTAATCTTTTTTTAATTACTTCTTCATCGTCATCTTTTCTTTTAATATAACTATTTATTGCTCCGCAGGATGGACATTTAAAATTCTCTTTTACTTCATCTTTATTGAGAATATTTCCACATTGGCTGCATACAAGACGATTGCTCAATCTATTGATTATTACATTATCGTCTGCATTTAATTTGATTAAATAAAGTTTTTCATTGTTTAATTCTGATAAAATTTTGCTAAGAATTTCAGCTTGCTTTAATGTTCTTGGGAAACCATCAAGTATAAAACCATTATTGCATCTTTCTTCTTTTAATGTTTCTTTTACAATTCCACCTACAATTTCATCTGGAACAAGTCCGCCGCTTTGAACAATTTCTTTGGCTTTTAAGCCCATCTCTGTTTCATTTTTAATTGCATCACGAAGGATATCACCGGTAGAGATATGAGCTAAATTTAATTTTGAAGCTAAAATTTTTGCTTGTGTTCCTTTCCCCACACCAGGTGCGCCAAATATTATAATTTGCATGATACTTCTAAATTTATTTTAAAATTTGAATGCAAAAATAAACAGAAATGTTCTGATAGACAAAATGAAGAAATTAATTTTCTGATGCTCTTTTTTGCAAGAAAAATTTTTCTAATAATGATTTTGATTCTTCAGCATAAATACCTGAAAACACATTTGGTTTATGATTGTATTTATTATTTTCAATGATATTGTACAAAGAACCGCATGCCCCAAATTTTGGCTCGAAAGTTCCGAAATATATATTTTTAATTCTCGAAAGCAGAATTGCTCCAGTGCACATTATGCAAGGTTCAGCAGTTACATACAAATCGCATTCATTTAATCGCCAGTTCTGAATGTAATTTGCAGCAGATGTTATGGCAATCATTTCAGCATGAGCAGTAGGGTCTTTTAATTTTTCAGTTTGATTATAACCGCGGGCAATAATTTTATCCTGATATACAATTACTGCACCAATTGGAACTTCATTTTCTTCGAAAGCTCTTTCAGCTTCCTGAAGTGCTGAGTACATGAATTTATAAATATGTTCTGGAAATAACATAATATGAAAATGTTAGTAAACTTATATGAAATTCTCTAATTTTTATTGGAGAAATATAGAATTTGTAATTTAGTTTTGTACGCCCGGAGGGACTCGAACCCTCAACCCGCAGATCCGAAGTCTGCTGCTCTATCCAATTGAGCTACGGGCGCATAATTTTGTAACTCAAAAATATCTTTGTTTATCATTTTTTCCAAAAAATTATCTGCATCATAATTAATTATTATTTAACTTTGTTAAAAATTATTCACATATTGATGAAAGAATCTTACCACAAATGGCACTCTCAATACTTAAACCGTGATTTAGAAATGCTTGTCTTTGGCACTTCGGGATATCCAATAATTTTATTTCCACCAGAAAAGGGAAAATTTTATGACTGTAAGGATGCAGGATTAATTTTATGTGTTGAAAGTTTTCTTGATAACGATAAAATAAAAATTTATTGTCCCGATACAATTGATTCAGAAAGCTGGTATAATTTTAATGTTAATCCATCAGAGCGGGTAAAAAAACATATTATTTATGAAAGAATAATTTTGAATGAAGTAATTGAATTTGCTAAATATGAAACAGAAAGGAAATTTGTAAGTGTTGCAGGATGTAGTTTTGGTGGTTATCACGCTTTGAATTTAGCATTTCGTCATCCTGATGTTATTGATTCAGTAATATCAATGGGAGGATTTTTTGATATAAAGCAGTTTATTTTTGGCTATTATGATGATAATTGTTATTTCAATAATCCATTTGATTATATGCCCAACCTTGAAGATAATTGGTATCTTGAAAGAATTAAATCAATGAAAATTTTTTTAGGAGTTGGTGAATGGGATTTAGCTGTTAATGAAAATAAAAAAATGAGCGAAATTTTATTTTTAAAAAATATTAATCACCAGTTAGATATTTATCCTGCATGTGGTCATGATTGGCATACATGGAAAAATATGTTCCCTGTTTATATTTCTAAATTAATTGAATAACAACAAACAGGTATATTATGCAATCTATTGAAAACTTTCTGACTCAAGTTAATAATTTGGTTTGGGGTATACCGCTTTTAATTTTACTATTTGGGACTCACATATTTTTAACCATTAAATTAAAGTTTATTCAAAAATATTTATGGACAGCAATTAAAATATCATTTACAAAAAATAAAGAAGGCAGAGGAGATATAAGTCAATTTGGGGCTGTTGCTACTGCGCTTGCTGCAACTATTGGAACTGGAAACATTGTAGGAGTATCAACAGCAATTGCTTCTGGCGGACCAGGTGCTGTATTTTGGATGTGGCTTACAGGAGTTTTCGGAATTGCAACAAAATATTCAGAAGCTCTTTTATCTGTTAAATATAGAACTACAACAGAAAACGGATTGATAGCTGGTGGTCCAATGTATGTTCTTGAAAAAGGAATGAATAATAAATTCCTTGCTGTTTTATTTGCAGCATTTACTTCTATTACTGCATTTGGTATTGGAAATATGGTGCAGGCTAATTCAATTTCACATTTACTTAATGATACTTTTAGTATCCCTTCATTTTTCACAGGAATTATTTTGGCTTTTTTAACATCTGTTGTTATTATCGGTGGTATTAAATCAATTTCAAAAGTTTGTGAAAGACTGGTGCCATTTATGGCAGTCTTTTACATAATTGGATGCATAATTTTATTAATAATTAATTATCAAACAATTCCTCAATCAATTTATTTAATAATAAAAAGTGCGTTTACTGGACATGCAGTTATGGGAGGATTTATTGGTGCTGGTGTCAAAGAAGCCATAAGATTTGGAATTGCAAGAGGATTATTTTCAAATGAATCAGGTCTTGGTAGTGCTCCAATTGTAGCAGCAGCAGCGCAAACAAAAAATCCTGTTAGACAAGCACTAGTTTCTTCAACTGGTACTTTCTGGGATACTGTTGTTGTTTGTGCATTTACAGGTCTTGTAATTGTTAATTCTTATGAATGGACTAAAGGTTATGATGGAGCAGTTCTTACAAAACAGGCATTCTCTGAAATTCCTTTTGTTGGCTCAATTTTATTAACTATCGGTTTATTAACTTTTGTTTTTTCTACAATCATTGGATGGTCTTATTATGGAGAAAAATCAATTGAATATCTTTTTGGTCAAAAATTAATTAAAACTTATCGATGGTTGTGGGTAGTATTTGTATTTATAGGAAGTATTATGACTTTGAATATTGTGTGGTCATTTGCTGATATTACTAATGCTTTAATGGCACTGCCGAACTTGTTGTCACTATTTTTTCTAAATAAAATTATTATAAGTGAAACAAAAAAATATTTATGGGATGGAAATATTGATATGGAAGAATATTAAAATATTATCAAATAAATAAAATGAGGTTTTACTATGAACAAAAAATTATTGCTTTTCAAATTAGTACTAATTCTTTTTACAATTTTTATAAACATAACTGCTGAACAAAAAGAAGCTCGTTTACTTCGTTTCCCAACAATACATGGAGAAAAAATTGTTTTTACTTATGCAGGAGATTTATATTCTGTTGATTCAAAAGGAGGAGTAGCACGTAAGTTGACGAATGATATAGGTTATGAAATGTTTCCAAGATTTTCACCCGATGGAAAATATATAGCATTTACTGGTCAATATGATGGCAATACAGAAGTTTATTTAATTCCTTCTGAAGGCGGGATTCCAAAAAGATTAACAATAACTGCTACATTAAACAGAGATGATGTTTCTGATAGAATGGGACCAAATAATATCGTCATGTGCTGGAAAGACAATGAAACAGTTATCTATCGTTCAAGATGGAAAGAGTTTAATGATTTTAAAGGACAACTTTATGAAGTATCAATAAATGGTGGATTATCCAGACAGCTGCCATTGCCAAGAGGCGGCTTTTGTTCATATTCACCTGATAAATCTGAATTAGCTTATAATCGTGTATTTAGAGAATTCAGAACATGGAAAAGATATCGCGGAGGTCAGGTGGATGATATATGGATTTATAATTTTAATACTAAGAAAACAATTAACATAACCAATAATCCTGCTCAAGATATCATACCAATGTGGAAGGGCGATATAATTTATTTTATTTCTGATAGGGACAGCAGATTTAATTTATATTCTTACAATGTCAGAACAAAAGAAACAAAAAAATTAACGAATTTTACTCAATACGACATTAAATTTCCTTCGCTTGGTGATAATGCTATTGTATTTGAAAACGGAGGTTACGTTTACAAATTCGATTTGAAAACTCAAAAAGTAGAAAAGGTTACAATTTATTTAAATGAAGATTTTGATATTGGAAGAGGCGGATTAATTGATGTTAGTAAAAATGTGACAAATTATGAAATCTCGCCTGATGGTAAACGAGCTTTATTTGGCGCAAGAGGAGAAATATTTACTGTCCCTGCAAAAAATGGAACTACAAGAAATCTAACAAATACTTCAGGAGTTCATGAAAGAAATTCAAAATGGTCTCCTGATGGGAAATGGATTGCATTCATATCTGATAAAACAGGTGAAGACGAAATTTATATTACACCACAAGATGGAAAAGGTGAAACAATTCAGCTTACATTCAACAGCAATAATTATAAGTATGAAATAAAATGGTCACCAGACAGCAGGAAAATTTTATGGAATGACAGATTACAAAGATTATTCTTTGTTGATATTGACACAAAGAAAGTAACTTTGGTTGATAAATCGGATGCATGGGAAATAACAAGTTTTGCATGGTCACCTGACAGTAAATGGATTGCTTATGCAAAACCCGAAGATAGATCTTTTACAAAAATTTATATTTATTCTCTAGAAGAAAAAAAATCTTATGAAATAACTGATGGGTGGTATGATTCATACGGACCGGAGTTTAGTGATGATGGAAAATTTTTATATTTTATTTCTGAAAGAACATTTAATCCAAAATATGGCAGTACAGAATTCAACCATATTTATACCGATATAGCAAAAATTTATTTGATAACTTTAACTAAAGATATAAAATCACCATTTGAGCCTCAAAGTGATGAAGTATCGATTAAATCAGAAATACAGAATAAAAAGGAAAGTGATAAAGAAAAGAAAGAAAGTAAATTAACAGAAATTAAAATTGATTTTGATGGAATAAAAGATAGAATTGCAGAAGTAACTCCTGAAGGTTCAACATATTTTGGATTGACTTCAGCTAACAATAAAATTTATTATATGAAAAGAAGCTCATCTGACCGTAAAGCCAAACTTGTTATGTATGACTTTGAAAAAAAATCTGAAACAGAACTTGGTGAAGCAGATGGTTTTGAAATTTCTGCAGACAGAAAAAAGATGATTGTAAGCAGTCAAAATTCATTTTATATAATTGATCTTCCTCAAAACAAACTTGAGTTGAAAGAAAAATTATCACTCGAAGATTTAAAGATGAATCTTGATAGGTATGCTGAATGGCATCAAATATTTAATGAATGCTGGAGACAGATGCGCGATTTCTTTTTTGACCCAAACATGCATGGAGTTGATTGGGAAAAAGTTAAGAAAAATTATGAACCACTTGTTGATTATGTAAATCATCGAGCAGACTTAACATATATCATTGGCGAAATGATTGGAGAATTAAATATTGGTCATACTTATGTAGGTGGCGGGGATTATCCAAAACCCGAAAAAATTAAGCTGGGTTTGCTTGGGGCAGAATTAATCAGAGATGAATCAACAAAATTTTATCAAATAAAAAAAATATTGAAAGGACAAAATTGGGATAAGAATCTTCGTTCACCATTAACTGAAATTGGTGTTAATGTTAATGAAGGAGATTATATAATTGCAGTTAATGGCAAATTAACTAACAAGATGAATAATATTTATGAATCATTAATCAATACAGCAAATAAACAGGTTACATTAACCATAAACTCACAGCCTAAAATTGAGGGAAGTCACGAAACAATTGTTATCCCTATAGATAATGAACAACCTTTATATTATTACAATTGGGTACAAAATAATATTGAAAAAGTTAACAAAGCAACGAATGGAAGAGTTGGTTACATTCATATTCCGGATATGGGTATAAATGGATTAAATCAATTTGCAAAGCTTTATTATCCACAATTAAAAAAGGAAGCATTAATAATTGATGATAGAGGCAACGGGGGTGGAAATGTTTCTCCAATGATATTAGAAAGACTCAATAGAAAGTTACAGATGATAACAATAGCAAGAAATACAAAACCAAATGTTGATCCTACAGGCACTCATTATGGACCTAAAGTTTTATTGTTAGATGAATATTCAGCATCTGATGGAGATATTTTCCCATATCGATTTAGACAGGCTAAACTTGGTAAATTAATTGGCAAGCGTTCGTGGGGAGGAGTTGTTGGAATTAGAGGAACTTTACCGTTAGTTGATGGAGGTTATCTCAATAAACCAGAATTTTCTCGTTATGATATTGAAGGTAAAGAATGGATTATGGAAGGATATGGTGTTAAGCCAGATATTGAAGTTGATAACGACCCGGCACTTGAATATGAAGGAATAGACCAGCAATTAAATAAAGCAATTGAAATTATATTAGAAGAATTAAAAAATAATCCGCCAAGAATAGCACCGCCACCTCCATATCCAGATAAAAGTAAATAAAAAATGGCGAAATAGAATATGAAGTCTTGCGAATAATCCTATATAAAATTAATTTTGTGCAGCAATTTCAAAGTGCCGAAGTGGCGGAATTGGTAGACGCGCTGGACTCAAAATCCAGTGGAGCTCAAAACTCCGTGCCGGTTCGACTCCGGCCTTCGGTACAAAGCATTAAAGTGATTATGTATTATACCTACGCTATAAAAAGTAAATTACACAATTATATTTATGTAGGAATAACAAACAATATTCAAAGAAGATTACACCAGCATAATAAAGGTTATAATCATTCCACAAAAGCATACCGACCATTTGAAATTATTTATTTTGAAGAATTGCCAGACAGAGCAGCAGCAAGACAAAGAGAAAAATATTTGAAATCTGGAGTTGGAAAAGAATTAAAAAGAATAGCTCAAAACTCAGTGCCAGACTCTTTGCCGATAATTAAATTCTACCCTGATTTTATACTAAAAACTAATTGAAAATTTTCTTTAATAATTTTATCTGGATTAATTATTCTAATATAATTTGTGAGAGAAAATCAAAATAATTTAGTTAGCAAAAATTTATAATGACATTGTTTATTACCATCTTAAAATATTTTTAACAATAGAAATAAAATATGCTTATAAAAATTTTTAATTTTGTACAATTCATTATTTTGTAGAATAGAATTAAATAAATAATATAAATAAATAAATAATATAAATAATATGTTCTGGTTAAAAATTATTAAAGATATTATTAAAATATTTAGAGAAGGTCAGTCTCCATATCAAATAGCTGGCGGATTTGCAATAGGGATGATGATAGGACTTTCGCCCTCATTTAATCTGCAAGGAATAATTTTATGGCTTGTATTGCTATCATTAAATGTA
>CAZNFW010000054.1:0-17622 GCA_964572725.1 uncultured Melioribacter sp. | reverse complement strand
AGATGAAAATATATTTATTGAACATTCTGTATTAATTAAAAAACTTATTCAAAAGCCATCAGATTTTTCAGGGGATAAATTCAAGGTAAGATTTTATTTGCCAGAAACAGAGGGTAAAGAAGCAATTAAAGATTTAAGTCAAAATTAAAAAAGGGGTGTCAAAAAAATTTTTTAGACACCCCCGTCTACCGACAGATAGACTTAATTTTAATCAGGTAAAAATTATTTTTCTGCACTTAGACTGTTTACATATTTTGTAATTGCAGATTTTTTTCTTGCAGCAGTATTTTTATGAATTCTTCCCTTGGCTGCCTGCTTATCTAAAGTAGCAACAGCTTCTCTTAAATATTTTTCTGCAAGTTCTTTATCCTGTGTGCTATAGACCTTTTTAATTAATGTTTTAATCTTAGATAAAGCTGCTTTATTTCGTAGTGTTCTTTTAATTGTTTGTCTAATTCTCTTTTGAGCTGACTTATGATGCGCCATTAAATTTCCTAAATTTTTTTAAAATCGTGCGTAAATATAGTTTGAACTCAGCTTGAAATCAAACTTTTTTAGAAATTTTTATTAAACTTTAATCTCATGTCCTTTATTCTTATTTTTAGCCATAAAAAATAATTATTTATGCTTAGAGTAAATGAAATATTTTATTCAATACAGGGAGAAAGTTCAAAAGCAGGATTGCCATGTGTATTTATTCGATTAACTTATTGTAATTTAAGATGCTCCTACTGCGATACAACCTATGCTTTTTACGAAGGAACAGATTTAACTATAGATGAAATTATTGATAAAATAAAACAATACAATTGCAATTTAGTCGAAGTTACAGGCGGCGAACCGCTATTTCAAAAAGAATCACTCGTTTTATTGAAGCGCCTGTGTGATGAAGGCTATGAAGTAATGCTCGAAACAGGCGGCAGCCTTCCAATTGCAGATGTTGATAAACGCGTAATGATAATAATGGATTTAAAATGTCCGTCAAGCAATATGATGAAAAAAAATCTTTATGAAAACATAAACTACATTAAGCCAAATGATGAAATAAAATTTGTTATTGGCACAAGAGAAGATTATGAGTGGAGTAAAGAAATTATTTCCAAATTTAATTTAAATCAAAAATGCAAAGTTTTATTCTCTGTTGTATTTGGACAACTTGAACCAGTTACACTTGTAAACTGGATTTTAGAAGATAAATTAAATGTAAGATTTCAACTTCAGATGCATAAATATATCTGGCATCCAGAAACAAAAGGTGTATGATGAAAATAGCAAAAGAATTTTCTTGGGAAATGGGACATAGATTAACATTTCATAAAGGAAAATGCAAAAACCTTCATGGACACTCATACAAATGTCTAGTTGAAATTGATGGGACACCAGATTCCAATGGAATGGTGCTTGATTATTATGATTTATCTAAAATTGTCAATCCAATAATTGATGAGTTAGACCATTCAATTATGGTTCATAATGAAGATAAAGATTTAATTTCTGCGCTTGAAAAACTGAATTCTAAAATGGTAGTTGTTAATTTTCAAACAACAGCCGAAAATATCTGCTACTATTTAATTGATAAAATCAAATCATCTCTTCCTGAAAATATCATTTCTTTTAAAGTCAGAGTATTTGAAACAGAAAATACTTACGCAGAAGAAGAGATAAAACTCAGATAATTTTTGTGCATATTAACTTAAAGTATCTTAATATTTGATATAAATTTATAGTTAACTATGATAATTCACTTTTAATTCTCTTTACTTCTTTTACTATTTCAGGGAGAATTTCACCAGCTTTTCCAAATAAAGAATAATCAGCATAGTGCGTTAAATCTGTCGGTTCAATATTAATTTCAACAATAAAAGAACCAGCCTGTTTTGCTGTCATGGGGATATAAGCGGCTGGATAAACAACAGCTGAGGTTCCTACAACAAAGCAAATATCAGATTTTTGAGCTGCAATTTCACCGCCGCTGTATTGATCCTGGGGAAGCATTTCACCAAACCACACAACATCAGGACGAATCAATCCGCCGCATTTTTTACATTTAGGAACACCTCTACTTAATTCAAGTTCTGGTGAGTTGTAAAATGTTTTACAGTTTATGCAATAATTTCTTTCGATATTCCCATGCAGTTCAAAAATTTTTGTTGAACCTGCACGACGATGCAGATTATCTATATTTTGAGTTACTACAGTTACATCGTAATATTTTTCTAATTCTGCAATAGCAATATGTCCTTCATTGGGTTTAGTATTGTTAATAATATTTCTTCTATGCTGATACCATTCCCAGACCAAATCAGGATTGCGCATAAATGCTTCAAAACTTGCCAGCTCCTCAGGTTTCATTTTATTCCATATACCGTTGCTGCCTCTAAATGTAGGAATACCGCTTTCAGCAGAAATTCCTGCTCCAGTAAAAAATACAATTCTTTTTGCAGCAGATAACTTTTCAAGAAATCTTCTTTCGAATTCCAATCTTACTTACCTTCAATTTCTTTTAATAATTTTTTTGCTTCTTGTTTGCGAACCTCATCATCTTCATCTTCTACTGGACTATCAATAGCTTTTTGAAGCATTGCTTTTGCTGTTTTATAATCTTTCTCACGCATTAAAGAAATTGCATAATCTACATAAAACATAACATAATTTGGTTTTAACTCGATTGCTTTTTTATATTCTTTCAATGCAATTTCATTATCAGCCCATCCTAAACCGAGCACAGAGCGAGCAGGTTTCCATTTTTCACTTGTCTTTGCATGAGTTCTTGCCAGTACATAATGTGCAACTGCTTGAATATCATTACCTCCGTTATTTAGCTGAATTGCTTTTTCCAGATCTAATTTAACAGAATTGACCACACCTGCTACAGAAAAAACACCTTTAAAAAGTGCTATTCTTCCATTTGCAATAGCACGACGCAAATATGTAACTGATTTATCTGGAGCTGCTTTAATTGCTTTTTCTGCGTATTCCAGTGCTCTTTGATATACAGACAATTGTGCATCTTTTTCTGCGGATGAATTTGAAGGCATGTGCTCACCAATGTCAACATAAGCTCTGCTTATTTTCCATAAAATTTCATAATTGTTTGGATCCAGCTTTTCTGCTTTTTTATAAAATTCAAGCGCTTTTTCGTTATTAAATTTTTCGTAATAACTATCTCCCTCTTTAATTAATTGTTCAATTGATTGAGCTGTAATTTGTGCTGTAAAAAAAGATACAACAAAAAAAATAGTTACTATAATTTTTTTCATAAATTTTCCTCCTCGTTAATTCCGGTTAATCCAGTTTCTGAATTATTTTCTTGCCTAAGGAATGGATTCCTGCTTTCTTCCTCATTAAGTTTCAAATCAGGGATGTAAAGAGAAGTATCTGCAAGTTTTACAAACTTAGTCCATCTTCCATTTTTATTTTTTTCTGACTGAATTGCATTTTTATAAGCATTTGTTTTTGCACTAAGTTCATCTGCATGATAAAGAACTATTGCCTCAAGTGTTTTTGGAACTACGGGTGAAGCATATTCAAGCTTTCCCTGATGGCTGAGTATCAAATGTATAAGTTGATTTTTTAATTCTTCCGGAAATCCATCAATTTGATTAGCTGTTTTTTCTACTTCTATTGCCCCAATCATTATGTGGCCAAGCAATCTGCCTTTATCGGTATATTCAAATGTAGGATTTATGCTTAACTCCTGAGTTTTTCCAAAATCGTGTAACAATGCCCCTGCTATCAACAAATCTCTATTAATTTCAGGATAAATTGAGCACATCAGTTCACATATTTTTACGAGTTCAAGTGTATGTTCAAGCAAACCGTGTAGATATGCATGATGCCAGCTTGCACCTGCAGGCACATTGAAAAAATTATTGAGATTATTGTCGTTGAAAATTCTTTTTAACAAAGTATTTAAAAATTTATTTTGAACCGAATCAACAACTTCTCTAAACTCAATTTTCATTTCATCAAAAGAGCGGGAAGAAACCGGGATAAAATCTTCGATACTGACATTATCGTTTTCATTTGCAAAACGAATTTTTTTAATTCTTATTTGCGGCAAACCATTAAATTCCTGCAATATTCCATTTACTTTAACAATTTTATTTTCAGAAATTCCTTTTAGAATCTCATCGAAATTTTCCCAGAGATTAGCTGAAATTACTGTCGATTTATCACGAAGTTGAAGACTCAAATATGAGCTACCATTTTTTGATGTTTTAGTTTCATAACTATTTATCAATAAAAAAAGAGTGAACTCTTCTTCCTTATTTAAGTCACTTAACGATTTTTGATTTAACATGATTCACCATTTTTAGATTAATTTAACAACACTTTCTATTGGAAGACGTACAATCACAGAACGCTGAAGCAAATCAACAGAAACAGCAAGCCACTTTTCCTTGCTTACAATTTTAATTTTACCAATTACACCCTTAAATGGCCCATCAATAATTTTTACAAATTCTCCTTCTTCAATATGGTTTACAACAAATATATCTGGATTTTCATTTAGCATAATTTTCAAATTTTCTATTTGATAAGCTGGTATTATGGAAGGTTTTCCATTAAAACATATTGTTCTCACAATTGCTGACTGTTGTAGTGCACACAATCTTTCTTTTTCATTACCATAAACAAAAATGTAAGATTTAAATAGAGGTTCAAGAGTTTTCTTTTTGCGGTCTTTCCATTGCCTTATTGTTTTTATAACAGGCAAATAATTTTCAATTCCTGCATATTCAAATTGCTGCTGAGCTTTAAATTCCTGATGAGGTTTTGTGTAAAAAGCATACCAGTGTTTAAAATTTTGATTCAATTCAGTCATTTAAGCCCTCTCAATTCAATAATAATGAATCTTTTATTGCACTAATTAGTTTTTCTGAATCTATTGGTTTAGGAATAATTTTATCCACCCCCAACTTTGAATATGTTTTAATTATTTCATCATCAAGTTTAGCAGAAATAACTATAATAGGGATTGACTTATATGTTTCTCTTTTATAAACAGCATCTACAAATTGAGTCCCGTTCATCAAAGGCATGTCGTGGTCTGTTAAAATTACAGCAGGCATAATATTTTTTAAAATAGTTATTGCATCGTATCCATTAACTGCGGTTTTAATTTCAAAGTTTGGAAGATGGTGTTCAATAATTTTCTTATAAAGTGAAACAACTGCATTGTCGTCTTCGACAATTAACAATATATTTTTTGCTTCGGGAACAGTAATATGAAATTCGCTTCCCTCTCCCACTTTAGAGTAAAACCAAACTTCACCACCGTGCTTATCAACAATTTCCTTAACAAGAGTTAATCCAAGTCCGCTTCCTTTTTCTCCTTCTGTACCTTCCATAATAAATTTCTGGTCAATCTTAAAAAGCTTGCTCTGTCCCTCTTCTGGAATTCCTGTACCCTGATCTAATACAACTATTTCAATGAATCCCTCTTTGAATCTTTGAGAATAAATTTGAATTTCCTTTCCTGCCGGAGTGAATCTAACTGCATTGCTAACTAGATTCAATATTGCCTGACTTATCAATCTTTCGTCTGCCAACATATACAAATTGGGATGTATATCTATTTTGATTTCTATATTTTTTCTTACAGAAATTGGTGTTAGTGATATAATTGAATTAGATACTGTTGTTTTGACATTTAATCTCGTTGGCTCTACTTTTATTCTTCCTGTTTGCAGTCGAGACCAATCAAGAAGACAATTAATCAAATTAAGCTCAGTTTTCGAAGCATCATAAATGTATCTTAAGTATTCATTTCTTTCTTCTTCAGTTAATTCTTTTTCATTTAATAAAATTTCAGAAAATCCGAGTAATGTTGTAAATGGTGCTCTTAAATCGTGTGATACAATAGAGATAAATTTATCTTTAGCTGAATTCAGTTCTTTAAGCTTTTCATTTTCTTTCTCTAATTCTTGTTCTTTATGTTTTATGGAATTTAAATTAAGAATCAGGCTGTGTTTTTGAGAAATTAATCCTTCATTATTGCGAATTACTTTCAAAAATTCTTTAAGCCATATTTTTTTACCATCTTTAGAATTAATACTGTATTCAAGTTCTACAAAATTTTTTGAATCATCAGATTCGAGCTCAAATAATATGTTTCTAACTTTACTGTAATTTTCTTCATCTATTAACGAATGAAGTTTTTCTGGATAACTGTCCAATTCTTCGGGGGTGTAACCAATTACCTGCGCTATGTTCTCAGAATAGTAATTTTTGTGCCCTTCTTCTAAAAATTCCACAATAAAAAAAATATCGTTCTGCCCATGCGAAAAGTAAGAAAGTGTATTAGCATCAATAAAGTTATTCATCTTTAAATAGTATACGTCTGTATATCAAATATAAAAAAAACTATTCAATGTAACACATGCATCACAGACATTTTTCAATTATTATCATCAATTGGAGGTTTAGTTGGAATATTCAGCTCGTCCATTTTCCTATATAATGAAGATAAGCCTATTTCAAGAGCTTTTGCAACTTCTTCCTTATTGTAATCATATTTTTTCATAGTTTTAATAATATGTTCTCTTTCAAAATTATGAAGAGCTTCTTTTAATGAATCGGGATATTCATAGGTTTCCGCATTTCCACGAATATATTCTGCAAGGTCATCAACTGTAATAATATCTTTGTTGCAAAATATTACTGCTCGTTCAATAATATTTTCAAGTTCTCTTACACCTCCGCGCCATTCATGAGACATTAAAATTTTCATTGTATCATTATCAACGCCGATAATCTTTTTTCCCATTTCTTGAGAATATTTTTCAATAAAATGATTAACAAGAAGGGGAATATCTTCTTTTCTTTCGTTTAATGTTGGAAGATTAATTTCAACAACATTGAGTCTGTAATATAAATCTTCTCTAAATTCTCCAGTTTTTGTTTTCTCATAAAGATTTTGATTTGTAGCAGCAATAATTCTTACATCAGTACTTACTGGTTTAACACCGCCAACTGGAATAAATTCTTTATCTTCAATTGCTCTTAACAGTTTAACCTGTAGATTTAAGGGAAGTTCGCCGATTTCGTCAAGGAATAATGTTCCTCCATCAGCTACTTTGAATAAACCAACTTTATCTTCGGTTGCTCCGGTAAATGCTCCTTTTTTATGTCCAAAAAGTTCACTTTCAATTAAATTTTCTGCTATTGCACCACAATTGACTGGAAGAAAAATTTTATCTTTTCTTTTACTATTGTAATGAATTGCTTTTGCAACAAGTTCTTTACCAGTTCCGCTTTTCCCTGTAATTAATACATTACTGTTAGTTGGTGCTACCTGAGCAATTATCGAAAAAACTTTTTTCATTGCATCACTTTTGCCGATTAAATTTGTAAAGTCGAAGCCAGTAGAAATTCTTTGACGAAGTGCTTTGTTTTCAAGTGCAAGTTTTTTGTAATCAAGTAATCTTTTAACACGTATAATCAGGTCATCGAATTCTATTGGTTTAATTAAATAATCATATGCACCCTGACGCAATGCTTCAATTGCAGTATTAACTGATGCATAAGCTGTCATTATTATAAAAAATGTTTCGGGAGAAATTCTCGAAGCTTTTTCAATAAGCTGCATGCCATCAAGTTTAGGCATTTTTATATCTGTAATAACAATATCAAAATTATCGTCTCCTTTTGCTGATTGAATTTTTTGCAACGCTTCTTCACCATCACCTACAACTTCAATTTTATACCCTTCTTCTTCAAGCACCAATTTTAATGAATCACGTATTGGTTTTTCATCATCTGCTATTAAAATTTTTGCTGACATATTTTTTCCTCAAATGTTTTGTGCAATAGGAATTTTAATGGTAAATGTACTTCCTTCGTTCAATTTACTCTTAACCAGAATTTCTCCGTTATATTGTTTTATAATTCCGTAACTTACTGATAAACCAAGTCCTGTTCCTTTTCCAACATCTTTAGTTGTAAAGAAAGGGTCAAAAATTTTTTCCATTGTTTTTTCATCCATACCGCATCCATTATCTGTAATATGCACATAAATATTTTCATTGTCGTAATCTGATTTTACATTAATGATTCCATTCCCTTCTATAGCATCAAGTGCATTAATAAGAATGTTTACAAAAACCTGAAGCAGTTGGTCTGCAGCAACATTAATTTGGGGTAAACTCTTTTTCAAATCCGTATCAAACTTTACATTGCGAACCCGCTTGTCATACTTAACAATGCCAAGCGCAGTTTTAATAATATCTGTAATATCATGCATTGCACGCTCATAACTTGGCGGTCTTGAAAAATCAACAAGTTCTCTCACAATTTTTGAAATTCTATCAATATTTTCTTTGATGTGAGATAACTGTTCTGTTATAAAGGGGTCCTGACTTTTTCTTTGAAGTATCTGTACCAAAGACGAAATTGATGCAAGCGGATTTCCAATTTCGTGAGCAACACCTGCAGCAAGTTGACCAATAACAGCTAATTTTTCTGATTGGTCAATTTGCGCTTGAAGTTTTTTGAACTCAGTAAAATCTTTTATAATAATTGACCTGCCTGAGTAATCCCCTTTGCTGCCGGGCAGTTTCGATACACTAAGTTTTACGCTTATAATTCTTCCATCTTTTGTTTTTCTTTCTGTCTCTAAAATTTTTGTTGCACCTTTTTTTACCTCTTCCTGAATCTGTCTTAATTCTTCCTGATATTTTTCTCCTTCAGGCAAAAGAAAGGAAGATGGTTTTCCAATAATTTCCTGTTCTGTATATCCAAAAATTCTTTCGGCACCTTTATTCCATGCAATAAATTTTTCATTTTCATCAACCATCATAATTGCAGAATCTGAAGTATGAAGAATATTTTTAAGATATTGTTGATTAAGTTCGAGTTTGAATGCCAGACGGTCCATTTCATATTTTAATTCTTTCATCTTGGCTTCCTGGTGCAGCATTGCATATCGAACAAGAACCTGTTCAATTATTTCATCTATAAATCCAAGTAAAATAACAGGGTCAATTGGACTGGCAATTTCTTTTTCAATAACATTTAAAACTGCATATCTGCCCTGACTGAACATCTGGCTTACTTCGAGCAAATTTAAATTTACTCTTGAAAATAATGTATAAATATCAATCAAATACTGGTCGGCTATTTTATAATCACCCTGTTCCAATACATCAATAAAAGTGGTAATGCTGCTTTCCACAAAAGTATTAATTTGTGCGTCCAGCAACTTATCCTTAAATAATTGTATAAGCTTACCGCTCCAATTTTCAGCTACCTGATTAAAATGTTTTCTAAGAAATTCAATTAATAATTTTTTCATTCATTTAATGATTGGTTAATGGCAGAATAAACAATAAATTTCAGTAGTATTTTATGTATTAAAGTAATTATTTGCAGACAAAATTAAATAAAGCATTTTTCAATTGAAAGGTTGAAATTTTTCAAAAGAATGTTTACTGATGGAACTGAAATATCAAATTAAGTATATAAGAAACAGTTTTTTTAAGAAAGAGGAACATATGAAACAATCAATCATATTTTTATTAATTCTAAGTTTATTTAATCGTGTTAACGCTTCAGACGAACAAGTCATAAAAACTAATTTAAAAGGCGTAAAAGTTTTCTTAAGAGGCGCAGAACTCACTCATTCAGCAAAAGTGAAACTCGACAAAGGAAAATTTGACTTAATTTTTGCAGATGTAGCACAAAATATCGACCCAAACAGCATTAACATTTCAGCAAAGGGAGACATTGTAATTCTATCCGTAAATCAAAAGGTTGATTATCTAAAATCACCCGAAAAGAGCAGACAAATTAAAATGCTTGAAGATTCTCTTGAAACATTAAATAAAAATCTTTCTATAAAACAAAATGAAATAGAAGTACTTAAAGCGGAAATTGATTTATTAAACTCCAATAAAGAAATTAGCAGCAAAGAAAAAGGCGTTACAGTTATTGAACTACAAAAATTTAGTGAATACTTTAGAAAAAGACTAACCGAAATAAAAAACAAAATAACAGAAACATCACTTGATATAAAAAATATTCAAAAAAATATTGACCGCATAACTAAACAACTTAATGAATTAAATAATAACATTAATAAACCTGTAAATGAATTAGCAGTATCTGTTTCTGCAAAATCAAAAGGAGATGTAGAATTTGTTATTACATACTTAATTAGCGCTGCATCATGGCATCCTGTTTATGATATTCGTGTAAACAAACTTGATTCTCCCGCAGTACTGAATTACAAAGCAAGCATAAAACAAAATTGTGGTTTAGACTGGGAAAATATTGACATTGTTTTATCAACAAGAAATACTGTTCAGAACAACAATAAACCTGAACTTAATCCATGGTTTGTAGATTTTGAAAGACCTGCTTTAAGAAAAAATATTGAGTTATCACAAAAAGTTTTCGAACCAACATCTGTTTTTGTTGAATCTACGGAATCAGAATCACTTGCAGATTATTTTGAAGTAACTCAATCACAGATTTCTTCTGAATTTGTTCCTTCAATAAAATATTCCATTCCTTCTGATAATAAATCTCATATAATCGAACTACAAAACTTAACCATACCAGCAAAATATGAATATTACGCCGCTCCGAAGTTAGACAATAATGCATTTCTTGTTGCTTACTTAAGCAACTGGAACGAATACAATCTACTTCCGGGTGAATTAAATATTTATTTTGAAAACTCTTACGTTGGAAAAACATTTGTTAATCCATTTACTTCAAAAGATACATTAACAATTTCACTGGGAAGAGACCAGAACATATCATGTTCAAAACAAACAATAAAAGATTTCACAGAGAATAAATTTCTCAGCAGCGATATTGAAAGAACATTTGCTTACGAAATAAAATTAAAGAACAACAAAACAGCTCCAGTAAAATTAATAGTGGAAGACCAAATTCCAATTTCAAAGAACGAACAAATAAAGGTAAAATTAATCGATTCTGATAAAGGTTCATATTTTGAAAATGAAGGTAAGATTAGATGGATTATCGAATTAAATGGTGCAGAATCTGCTATTAGAAAATTAATTTATTCAGTCCGTTATCCCAGAGACAGGATAATTCCTAATTTGTAACATCTGATTTTTCGACTGAGAAAATTTTTGAAAAAATATTATTGCTGTTTTTTTGAAATGGTCTGAATGCATAAATGAATTGTTTAAAATAGTTATTCGGAAAATATGTTTTAAGACCATATTCTTTTGCTTTTTCATCCGGCAGAAATGCTGTATTAAAAATCCAATCCCATATTGCAAGTTTTGTTGCAAAATTTTTATTGCGACCCTTTCCAGTAGTGTGATGCCATCTATGCATTTCTGGACCATTAATAAAAAATTGCAGTTTTCCTGTTTTCACATTAATATTTGAATGAATATACATTCCCCATACGGCACTGATTACTCCTTTATATGCAGCAACTTCCGGCGGCGAACCAAGAAGGACAATTGGGAGAAATTCTACTGTTTGATTAATCAATATTTCGAATGCGTGAGACCTTGAACCTGAAAGCCAATCAACTTTTTTTGGTGAATGATGTGCTTCGTGCAGTCGCCATAAAAATTTATTCTTATGCTGCCATCTGTGCATCCAGTAAATATAAAAATCATGAGTTACTAAATAAAAAATCAGCTGTAACCAGATTGGCACATTAGCAAATAATCTTAATCGAGATAAGCCTGTTATACTGTCAATTGAATTTATGATAAATGTAAAAATGAAAATTCCAAGTATATAACTTTGTGCTATAGTATATAAAGCAAGGTCATCAAAAAAGCCTTCTCTTAAAATTTTCTGACCTTCATTGTAAGGAAAAATTCTTTCAAGAATTATAAACAATAGTGCAGCAGAGATTATAATCAAATAAGAAATTATTTCATAATTTTCTAAATTCATAACAGCACAATTTCTAAATTTATTTTTAAGAACAAAATAATTTTTGATTAAATTAATTGTTATCGAACAATATTATTCAATAACTGCAGCCCATCCTCCTCCGGGTGCTAACTGGATTTCAAGTTTATCATTCTTCGTTATTGTTCTTTTAATCATTTTATAATCATTAGCATTTCTATCTGCATTAATTCCATCCTGATAAATTGTAATCTGATATTCTTTGTTATCATCAAGAAAGGAAAAATCAATTTCAAGTTTTCTTGGATTCCAATCGGTCATTGCGCCTATAAACCATCTGTTCTCATTTTTTCTTGCGACTAAAATATATTCACCAACTTTTGCATCAAGAACTTTTGTATAATCCCATACAGTTGGAACAGTTGACAAAAACTCCATGCAATCTTTTTCTTTTAAATAGTTTGTCGGGGAATCTGCAAGCATTTGTAAAGGACTTTCATAAACAACATACATAGCAAGTTGATGACATCTTGTTCCCTGACTCATTGGCTCACTAAAAATTATTCTGAAATTTTCTTTTGTTCCGTTTTTCATTGCACCGGGTGTAAAATCCATTGGTCCTGCAAGCATTCTTATAAATGGAATTGTAACAGTATGTTCTGGAGTAACATTTTCACTCCACTTATTGTGTTCCAAACCAAGTACACCTTCACTTGTTATAACATTTGGAAAAGTTCTATACAATCCTGTAGGTTTATAAGCACCATGAAAATCAACAAGTAGTTTTCTTTTAGCAGCTTCTTCAGCAACTTTGTAATAATAATTTACCATCGATGCATCGTCCCTTTGCATAAAATCAACTTTAATTCCTTTTATACCCCAATTTTCAAATTGATTCATAGCTTTTTCAAATTGTTCATCTAATGTTTTCCAGACTGTCCACAAAATAATTCCTACATTTTTTTGTTTGCCATATTCAACAATTTCTTTTACATCAATTTCAGGATTTATTTCAAACAAATTTCCTGTTTTATACCATCCTTCATCCAAGATTACATACTCAATTCCATATTTGGAAGCAAAGTCAATATAATACTTATAAGTTTCCGTATTAATGCCTGCACGAAAATCAACACCGTAAACATTATTTGCATTCCACCAATCCCATGCTACTTTTCCCGGTTTAACCCAGGAAAAATCGAAATCACTTTGATGAGGTTTTGCAAGTTTATAAATAATTGTGCTTTCAATTAATTGTCCATCATTATCAGTAATTACAAAAGCACGCCACGGAAAAGTTCGTCTTCCTTTTGTTTTAACAAGGAAATTTTCTCGTTCAACAACATAAATGTCCCTGTCATTTCTTGCTTCTTCTTTTGATGGATAATTCGGAAATAATCCAACAAGTTTGAATTGTGATTCATCATTTCCCTGCAAATACATTCCGGGATAATCTTCGAGGTCTGCCTCTGTAATTGCACATTTAATGTTCTTATCTATTTCAATTAATGCCGGCAAAGAGCAAAATCTTTTTGAATTAATTTCACTCAAATTAATATACTTATATAATCTTTCAGAGTGTGACATGAAGCTTTCTTCTTCGGGAAAATATATTTTGTGATTATCTGTAAATTTTGCTTCAAATAATTCTGAGTAAACTATTATTTCATTTTTAAAATTTGTTTTAAATCTGTAAGCAGCTCCATCATCATAAACTCTAAATATAAGTGAATAATTGTTTTTGAAGTTAAGAATTAGTTCATTGTAATTATCATTAATTGTTCTAAACTTTTGTTTAACTACAGGCTTTAAAATTTCATTTACATTTTTTGTTTTAGAATCAAAAACAATTGGTTTTTGTCCCAGTATTAGATTGTCAGACAATTTCAATGCTATTTGAGAGGGAGAAATAATTTGTTTGTTATTTTTTAGAATAGAATATGTAATGTTATCTGCAATGTTAATTATTACCTGCAAACTTTTATTTGGTGATTGAACAACATATTCTTTTGCAAAAAAATTACTACAAGAAATCCACAAAAAAATTAAAATAAACTTTCTCATTTTTAATCTCCAGATGTTATAATTTCTTTATAAAATCTTCTTAGCTTTTTCATATTGCTTAGTTCACTTTCATAAACTTTTTTAACTCCATCACCAAGAGCTTTTTCAATATCACGAATATCTTTGACTAATCTAAACATTCCGCCAATTTCAACTGAAGCTGCCTGGTCTGTACCCCACATTGCACGGTCTAATGTTATATGTCTTTCTACAAAAGTAGCTCCAAGAGCAACAGCTGCAAGAGTTGGAGCTAAACCTGTTTCGTGTCCAGAATAACCAATTGGAACCCCAGGAAATTTTTCTTTATAAGTAAGGATAACTTTTAAATTAAGTTCTTCCACACAACAGGGATATGTTGATGTTGATTGTGCGATGAGAAGATTGTTGGTACCAAGTAATTTTACAGCTTCTTTTACTTGTTCGAGTGTTGACATGCCAGTAGAAAGCATAATTGGTCTATTTGTTGATTTAATTTTTCTCAGAAGATTTTCATCTGTTAAAGAAGCAGATGCAATTTTGTACATAATTGGATTAAACTCTTCAAGAAAATCAACTGCTTCTACATCCCAGGCAGAAGCAAACCAGTCAATTCCTCTTTGTTTGCAAAAAGCATCTATTTCTTTGTATTCATCATATCCAAATTCAATTTTACGGCGGTATTCAATGTAAGAAATTCTTCCCCATGGTGTATCTCTTTCGATATCCCATTGGTCTTTAGGAACACACAGTTCTGGCGTTCTCTTTTGAAATTTTACAGCATTGCAGCCTGCAAAGATTGCACCTTCAATTAATTTCTTGGCAAGTTCTACCGATCCGTTATGATTAATTCCAATTTCAGCAATAATGTAAACTGGCTCTCCCTCCCCTATGTAATGATTTCCAACTTTTACTTTATTTGGTTTCATTTATTCCCTCTTTTTGAATCTAATTTTGATTTAATTATTAATTCCGCAAAGTCACGAAAAGCACCGTGACCACCTTTGTGTTTGGTTATATAATCCGCTGCACTTTTTGCAAATTCTGTTGCATCGTTTGGGCAGGCACTTAATCCAACTCTTTTCATAATTTCAATATCATTTGTATCATCTCCAATGTAAGCAATTTCTTCGACTGATAATTTTTTTCTTTTTATTATTTCATCAAGAATTTTTTCTTTTTCAATTACTCCAAGATGAAGTTCTGATATCTTGAGTTTTTTAGCTCTGCTTTTAACTATTTCTGTATCCTCTCTGGTTATAATTCCAGTTTCAACATTAACAAGACTTCTTAATCTTTCAACACCCATTCCATCACGTATGGAAAATCTTTTCATCTCTTCTCCTTTTGCTGAATAATAAACTCCTGTATCCGTAAGAACACCATCTACATCAGTAAGAAGTAATTTAATTTTAGAGGCTTTTTTAAGAAGTTGTTTTTTGGAAAGTTTTATTTTTGCCATAATAACCCGGATTTTATTTAAAGTATTTTCTAAAAAACTTAATTACCAGGCTGTCCACCCGCCATCTACAATCAAATTAGCACCGGTCATATATGAAGAAGCATCGCTTGCAAGAAAAATTAATGCACCTTTATAATCTGTTGGTTTAGCCATTCTTCCAAGCATAGTTTTGCTTGAATATTTCTGGATAAAAAATTCATCTTGAGAATTTTCTACTCCGCCTGGTGTCAATGAATTAACTCTTACACCATCTTTCCCCCAGTAAGCTGCAAGATATTTTGTAAACATTATCACTGCACCTTTCGTAGCGGAATATGCAGGAGGTTTATAAAAAGTTTGCGTGCCGTCTTCTTTTTTGTATAAAGACTGGTCGGGTGCAGTAATCCCGTATGTTGATGCGATGTTAATTATACTTCCATATTTTTGATTTGCCATTACAGTCCCAATAATTTGGGAACAGAGAAATACACCTGTTAAATTAACATCAACAGATTTTTGCCAGAGTTCTAATGGATAATTTTCAAACTTTGATAGTTCACCTGCAGCCTTAGGATTTTCAAACATATCATTAATTGCTGCATTGTTGACAAGAACATCAATGTGCCCAAATTTATCAAGAACTTTATCCCGAAGTTTTTTTATTGATTCTAAATTTGTTACGTCTAGATAAATACCTATTGACTCAGTTGAGAGCGAAGCTGCAAATTCTTTGCACTTTTCTTCATCCAAATCTGCTACTACAACATTTGCACCTGCTTCGCTAAGAGCTTTACAATGTTCTTTGCCAAGCAGTCCAATGGCGCCTGTTACTATTGCAACTTTATTTTTTAATGAAAATAAATCCATAAAATTACTTTTTTGGTTTCATATTAAAGTTATCAACCTTTCTAAAAACAGGTTGAACAGGTTCGCCTTTTAGCATTTGTTTCAGATTATTTTTTTCAACAGCTTGTTTTAATATTGCTAAAGATTCCTCCAGAGCAGTAAGTGTATAATCAATATCTTCATCTGAATGAGAAAAAGATAAATTATGAAATCCCTGCCATAAAACTCCTCGCTTAATCATTTCCTGCTGCATTAAAGATTTTTGAAGCAATGGGTCACCTGCTTTTTCATCAAAAGTTGCCATTGAACGCCAGTTGTAACCAATCGCTTTTGTATAATCCATTTTTAGTTTTTGTGCAATTTCGTTATAACCATCTTTTAATTTTTTTCCTATTTGATTAAGATATTGAGGAACATTCTTTTCTTTGAGTTCTTCAATTGTAGCTTTTGCTGCAGCAAGAGAAAGAGCTTCGCCTCCGAACGTAGTGTAAAAGAACACATTTTCATCCAGCAAATTCATAATTTCTTTTTTGCCTGTTAATATTGCAATTGGCATTCCATTGGCGACTGCTTTTGAATAAGTAGCAAGGTCTGGAGTTATACCAAAATATTCCTGTGCACCGCCAAGTGCCATTCTAAATCCTGTCCACATTTCATCAAATATTAAGACTATATTTTTTTCTTTACATAAATCTGCGAGCTTATGCAAAAAGTTATCTTTAGGTTCTTGAAAAACTACTGGTTCTAAAATTACTGCAGCAGTGTCGTCATCGATTGAGTTTTTAACTGAATCAATATCATTATAATTAAAAGTGTAAGTCAATGATTGAACAGCTTGTGGAATTCCACTATTTCTTGCTGTAACAGAAACATACCAGTCATGCCATCCATGATACCCGCAGCATAAAATTTTATTTTTGCCTGTATAAGCGCGAGCCAGACGAACAGCTGCACTTGTAACATCAGCTCCAGTTTTGCTGTATCTAATTGCTTCTGCATTAGGAATAATTGAATGAAGAAGTTCAGCAACCTCAACTTCGAGAGGATGCATCATCGAAAAAGTAATTCCATCTTCAAGCTGCTTTTTGATTGCTTCGTTCACTTTAGGATATGCATAACCAAGTGAAAGCGGTCCAACTGCCATCATAAAATCGATATATTCATTACCGTCAACATCCCATACATGAGAACCTTTTCCTTTAACTAGATATTTTGGTGCTACACCTTTTATCCACTGTCCGGGTCCTTTTGCTAATGTTTGTGTGACAGATGGAATAAGTCCAAGTGCGCGATTATAATACTCATCAGACTTTGTAATTACTGGATAATCATTTGATAAACTAATTTTGTTTGCCATAGCTTATCTCAAAATTTTTTAGAAAATAATTAACAAAAAAAATCATTAAGTATTAGTTTTTCATTAAACCCATAGATTTTTT
>CAZNFW010000053.1:1316-17910 GCA_964572725.1 uncultured Melioribacter sp. | reverse complement strand
CTCAAAGGATAAAAGGTACGCCGGGGATAACAGGCTGATCTTGCCCAAGAGTTCATATCGACGGCAAGGTTTGGCACCTCGATGTCGGCTCATCGCATCCTGGGGCTGAAGAAGGTCCCAAGGGTTTGGCTGTTCGCCAATTAAAGCGGTACGTGAACTGGGTTCAGAACGTCGTGAGACAGTTCGGTCCCTATCCTATGCGGGCGCAGGATACCTGAGAAGAGTCGCTTCTAGTACGAGAGGACCGAAGTGAACGCACCTCTAGTGTACCAGTTGTCGCGCCAGCGGCAGCGCTGGGTAGCTATGAACGGATGTGATAAGCGCTGAAAGCATCTAAGTGCGAAGCACACTTCAAGATGAGGTATCCCTTTCTCCAACGCAAGGCGGAGAACTGAAGACTCCTCGGAGATTACGAGGTTGATAGGCTGCAGGTGTAAGTCCGGCAACGGATTGAGCCGAGCAGTACTAATAAGTCGTGAGACTTAGCCATAAAGTTTATCTCAAGATAGATGTTATTTTGACTCTCTCTTTCAATCTTTCATAAGTTTGTTCTTAAATTTCTGGTGGTTATAGCTACGGGGAAACACCTCTTCCCATTCCGAACAGAGAAGTTAAGCCCGTAAACGCCGATGGTACTGCGTGCGCAAGTGCGTGGGAGAGTAGGTAGCTGCCAGGATTAATAATTAAAACCCCATTTCAAGTTTTTGAAATGGGGTTTTTTTATTTCTTTTTATCACTCATTTCATTATGAAAAAGTTTATATTTAATTAAACAATTGGAGGGCTTATGATAAAATTTATCCTTATTTTTTTGTTTGCTACTGTGCAATTGACTTTGGCAGAATTTTATGCAACTAAGCTCGATCCCCCCTATAATGTCTGGTATACTTACCAAGTTCTTAAATATGAAACTAAATTTGAACTATACGGATTATTTTATGAAACTACTCTAAATCTAAAATTCAAATTAGGTAAAGAATATATTTGGGTTGGAAGTAGTTATTATTGTCAAAACCCTCCTTTAGGTAATTATGAATTTGTATGGAATTTCTCTCTGCCAAAAAATTCTTTTATAAAAAAATTTTCTGTATGGGATAATTTAAAACAAAATTATGTTGATGCAACTATTATTGATATTTCTACTGCTGAACAAAATTATAATCAAAATATATCTCCAAAAGCATTGCTTAGAGAATATATGAGAAGAGATTATTATGGGAATTATAATCAACAATATGATATGCGATTTTCTCCAGTACGATGGGATGAATCTGTTGAGTTCATTATTAAATTTATTACTCCTTGTGAAATTAATTATAACAAGAGAATTATTGAAAATTTCGTCGCACAATTCTACAATAATTTTAATACAAACTGCTTTACCAATGCATCAGCTAAATTTTTAGTTGTTGATTATAATAACCCTTTGGCAAAACCTGTTGATTTTATGAATGCACCGAAAAAGTGGACTAAAGAAAATAACTTCTGGGTTAACGATACATCTTATGTCGCTCAATTTAAAATTTATTTTCCTGAAGAATCTTCGACTGGTAAATTTTTAAAAACTCATTTTGATGATTATACTTTTTATCAATTATCTACTAAACCATTCATTAGCGATGAACTTCGTAAGCCAAGAAAAATTGTGATTGCTTTCGACATTATTAATAAATTTTTTAATGGCATGAGCAGAGATAACTTTTTGGATATGATTTATGAAGTCTTATCAATTTCTACTACTGATAAAGATTCTTTGATTTTTATAATTAGTGATTTTAATGCTTCGTGGCTAAGTAAAAACTTTGAAGCAAGAACAGATAGTTTATTAAAAGAAAAATTAAATATAGTCAAACAGGTAATCCCAAAATTAAATACACTTCCTTACATGTTAAAAGAGATAACAAATTTTCTTAATGAAAAAAATGTTGATGCAGAAGTCTGGATGATTTCCGATGATTTTCAAACTGCTGTAAGAGCAGAAACTGTAATGGAATTATTAAACGAAACTTATTTCAAAGCAAAGAATAATATTATTTTTAATATACTTGATGCTTCAGATGTTTATTCAGGTTATTATATTCAAAACAAATATTACAGAGGAAATGAATATCTTTATGAAAATTTAACTCGTCTATCAAAAGGTAATTTTAACAAACTATTTAATATTTATAGTGGATATTTTATTGATGAAGCTCTTGATTGTTTTGCACCAAAAGTAAGCACTGTCGAAATTGACCCAATGCCTGTTAATGGATTTACTCATTCAAGGGTAAATCTCAATAGAGATAAAAATAATTTTAATATCACTGCAAGATTTGCTCAAATTGGTGTATGTGATGGATCATTGCCAATTACTGTAAATTATTTCGGAAAATATTTTGATGATAATTATTTTAATTCAATTTTGTTAACTGAAGATAATTCAGCTGTGCCTGATTACATGATTCAAAATACTTCTCTGTACTGGTATGGAAATTATATTATTAACGAATTGTTTTTACAACCTCAAAGTTACAGCACAATTAAGTATATTGAAGAACTTTCAGTGTATAAAGAACTATTGACTCCATATAGTGCTTTTGTTATCCCCGGTCCATCTAATTATATTGGATTAAATAGAATTTATGCCGTAGATTCGGTATCGAGTGTAGAAAGCAGTGATTCTACAAGCGAAAAGATTTTACGAAAAAATTTAGAAATTTCATG
Source organism: uncultured Melioribacter sp. (assembly GCA_964572725.1). Lineage (GTDB taxonomy): Bacteria > Bacteroidota > Ignavibacteria > Ignavibacteriales > Melioribacteraceae > Rosettibacter. The sequence goes on along the minus strand of CAZNFW010000053.1, from coordinate 15,205 downwards.
TTATCCAAATCCATTTAATCCATCTACAAATATCACTATAAAATTACCTGCTGAATTTTTAAATAAGAATAAAAATCTTGAGATTTATAATATTCTCGGTCAAAAGGTTAGAAGTTATGATTTGAGCAATTATACTAATTCATCAGAAATTAAAATTCTCTGGGATGGATTAAATGATTCAAAGACAGAAGTAGCCTCAGGAACTTACATAGCAGTGTTTAAGACAGACAGAATAATTAAATCAATCAAATTATTATTAATTCGTTAAGATAAGTTTTGAGGTAGATATGAAAAAAATATTATACATTTTATTAACTATTGCATTTATAACAACTCATGCAACAGAGTTCTCAGTGTATGAAGCCAATTATCCAAATGTAAAAGATTATAATGTGAATATTGATGATATAATGTTAATAATTAAGCCAGCTGGTGTTTATGTCGAGATTAATTTGTATATGACTGTTTCTTATGATTTTCAAAGCTGGTTTTTTAAGAACTACAACGAACTGGAGTTTAAATGGCAATTTAATCTTCCTCAAGATGCAATAGTTCATGAGTTCTGTTACTGGGAAGGGGATTCGATAATTTATGCAAAGATGTTGGATAAATGGACAGCTGAATTATTGTTTAGTAATGTTAGTGTTCCTGTTCGCAACCCTGCTTTATTAGTTCAATCAACTCCAAGTAGTGATGGACAGGTTGTTCATGAATTAAGATTATTCCCGATTAAAAGAAATGAAAAAAGAAAATTTAAAATTCAGTATTTACTGCCTGGCAGGCCAACCGGAGAGAATTTAAGAGTATGGCTGCCTATGTCACAGTTGATTTCAAAAAATACTCCACCCCCGGAAAAGTTAAAAATTCTTTATGAATATGGAATCGAACCTTATGAACCTAAATTAATTGGCACAGAAGTTTTATCATCTAAAAATTTAAGTGATATCTCATCGTGGGAATTAGAAATACCCGTAAGCGAGAATCAATTTGTAGAAATGGAATTGCCATCTCCAATTAAGAAAGATGTTTTCTTTTCAACATTTACAAAAAATGGAGAATATTTTTATCATCTTGCTGTAAAACCTCCGCAAATACAAAAAATTCCCAAGCCAAGAAAAATATTATTTGTCATTGATTTTAATCGCTTTAATACAAAAAATCTTGATGGAGATTTTTTACTTTCATACTTGAAAGAGTCTTCGCTTCAGGCATTGACAGAATCAGATTCCATTAATGTGTTAATTGCTTATGATGAATATGTTTTAGGAAGCAATAAATGGGTTGCATGCACAAAAGAAGGAATTGATAACTTATTTCATAAAGTTATGATGCGTTCTTTCCCGAGTTATAATAATTTGCTTCCTTTAATTTCAAGAGCTGCTGAATTTATAAATTCTCAAAGTGATTTTTCAGAAGTTTTATTTATTACAAATATTAATACAATTAATTTGTATGGAGAAAGCAAAGTACAGTTTGCTTACGAAGTTATTGATAAATTTAAAAAAGGTACGAAGATACATTTCTTTGATTTAGATAATAAAAGTTCTTTAAGCTGGAATAATGGTTATTATGAAACCCCGATGCAAACATTTTATGGAATTATTACTTATGAAACCTCGGGGAATTTATTTTTCTTGAGATATAATTCATTAAAAGAAATGTTATTTGCATTCCTTTACGAAGAAGTAAGCCATTTTGAAAGTGTTGAAGTTCAAATGCGGTATCAGGATGGGTATGCACACAGCAAACATTTTATTGCTCTTCACGAAGGTTATTATCCAATCAATACTCCAATTATGCAGATTGGAAAATTTTCCGGGAATTTGCCCGTTGATATTACAGTGTTTGGTAAATATAAAACAACAAACGAAAAATATACTATTACTTTAACAGAAAATGATATTGTTCAAGGAAGTGAATTAGTTGCAACTACATGGTATGGCAGACATATTCAATCTTTATTAAAACTTCCTTACGACCCAATCACTGTATCTAACATAATTGATTTGAGTATTGAAGAAAATATTTTAACACCTTACACAGGTTTTCTAGTATTTAATTTAGAAGAAGGTCAGAGCAGCAATACTCAAACAGGTGGAGAAGGAGATAAGGGAGGATGGGTTAACACTGATGTCAATGACAAAACAAAGTCAGATTCCTTAAACTTTGCTGTTAGTGTTTTCCCAAATCCATTTAATCCATCAACAACAATAAATTTTAATTTGCCTGCAAATGGAAAAATAACTATAAAAGTATATAATATTTTAGGCGAAATTGTTAATGAGATTTTTAATGGTGAAATGAATGCAGGGAATCATTCAATTATAATTAATGGTTCAAATCTTTCTTCAGGTGTTTATATACTTATTATATCTTTTGAAGGAGGAGGTAAAAGTTATTTTGCTAAACAAAAATTATTATTAATGAAATAGTAAGATTTTTATTCTGATATTGATATTGTAAATGTGTTTGCAATAATTTATAAAAGAATCTTTATAATTTTTTGTAATTATTTTTCAAGTATATCATATATAATCAAAAATTGAGGAATTAAAATGAAACAAAAAATTGCTTTAATTGGCTTTGGTACAGTAGCACAAGGTTTATGCGAAATTTTACTTAATAAGAAAAAAGAATTAAAAAAGAAATACAATTATGAATATGAAGTTGTAGCAATTAATGATATTAAATATGGGACAGTATATAATCCGCAAGGACTTAATATTAAAAATATTTTGGAAGATGTTAGAGTGAATAAAAAATTCACAAAATATTTGGTTGATTGGGATGCAATCAAGACAATAAAGAAAACAAATACAAATGTAGTTTGCGAATTAGCATATACAAATTTGAAAGATGGGCATCCTGCAATTAATCATTGCAAAACTGCACTTGAATTAAAGAAACATGTTGTAACAAGCAATAAAGGTCCTGCTGTATTTGCTTATAAAAAGTTGTCAGCTCTTGCAAAGAAAAATGGAGTGAAATTTTTAATTGAAGGAACTGTTATGAGTGGTACCCCGGTATTAAATTTAGTAAGAGGTCCATTAGCAGGTAATAAAATTTTTTCGGCTAAAGGTATTTTAAATGGAACGACGAATTTTATTTTAACAAAAATGGAAGAAGGAATAAGTTATGAAGATGCACTTGCGGAAGCACAAAGATTAGGATATGCAGAAGCTGACCCAACAAATGACGTTGAAGGTTTTGATGCACGGGCAAAAGTTACAATATTAGCAAATGTGCTAATGGGTGCTAATTTACATTTTAATGATATCGAATGTGAAGGTATTACAAAAATTACATTGTCTGATATTAATGAAGCAAAAAGGCAAAACTTACGATGGAAATTAATCGCATCGGTAGAATTGAAAGATGGTAAAATTGCTGCTTCAGTGAAACCAGAATTAATACCATTAACTCATCCTCTTGCATCTGTTATGGGCACGACAAATGCAATAACATTCACTACTGATTTAATTGGTGATGTTACAATTATAGGAAAAGGTGCCGGGAAAATTGAAACTGGTTTTGCAATATTGAGTGATTTGCTGGAAATTAATAACTCTAAAAAATAATTTTTTTGCAATAGCAAATAAAAATCTGTCAGTATTTCTTTAGTGTTTTCAAATTAAGTATTACCATTAAATTTCTGAAGTATCTTGAGCATGCTTTTGTGAATTTGAGGATTACTAGCTAAAAATTGTTTACTAAAAATTGTCGCTTTGTTGCCGTAGAAATCTGTAACCATTCCTCCTGCTTCTTCAACAAGGAGTGAAGCTGCACACACATCCCATGGATTAAGAAATACTTCCCAGAATCCATCGAATACACCTTCGGCAACATAGCACATATCAATTGCTGCTGAGCCTAATCGTCTAACAGCTCTGCTACATTTAAGAAATTCTACGAATCGTTCAATTGCAAAATCAGGATTTTCTTTAATATTGTATGGGAATCCCGTAACCAGAACACTTTTTTCTAAATCTCCATTATTGTTGACATGCAGTTTTCTATTGTCACAGTATGCACCGCTGCCAAGTTCAGCAGAATAAAGCACATTTCTCATAATATCATAGACTACACCACAAATTGTCTCGTTGTTTTTTTGAACTCCTATAGAAACTGAAAAAATAGGTAGACCGTGTGCAAAATTTGTAGTACCATCAAGAGGATCAATAACCCAGATATATTCAGAAGAATGTTTTTGAGTACCGCTTTCTTCTGCAATTATTGAATGAGTGGGATATTCTTTTCTTATAAAATCAATTATTAATTGTTCGGATTTTTTGTCAATTTCAGTAACAAGGTTAGATAAATTAGTTTTGTATTCAATCAAAAAGTTCTTTCTAAAACCTTCTCTAATTATCTCTCCAGCTTCTCTGGCAATATCAATTATTTTGTTAATCATTTAGGTCTCCGTAAAAATTTTAAAATATGACATGCAATTTTAAATATTATTTTTTGTTTGACATAATTTTTTATTTGCAGGTATAAAAATCATATCAAGACATTCAAAATAAAAGCAAAAATTAATATACTTATGTTTACCTTGATAGCACTTCAACATTTTGGTATATTTTGACTCGAAAAACAAATTTGAAAGAAGGTTATAACTTAATGGAAGAAAAATTATTAACACAGGAAACAGAATATTCTATGATTGAAGATATTCCTCGAATATTACCTGTGCTGCCTTTAAGAGATAATGTGATTTTTCCTTATATGATATTTCCTATACTTGTTGGTAGGGAACAGTCAATCCGAGCAGCTAATTATGCACTTGACAATTCAAAATATATATTTCTTGCTGCTCAGAAACGTTCTAATATTGATGAACCTACAACAGATGATATTTATCCAGAAGGAACTATTGCAAAAATAATTCAGATATTAAAATTACCCAATGGACTTTTAAAAATACTTATCGATGGAATTATTCAGGGCAGGATAAAAAGATTTACCGAGAGAACAAATTTTTTTGAAGCAGAAGTGGAAGTTATTCCACCTAAAGAAGAAGACCCGCGTGAGATGAAAGCTCTTCTTCGACAAATGACCAATCTTTTTAAAGAATATGTAAAAATAAATAAAACAATCCCCCCTGAAGCTTTAACAGCTTATGAAAATATTGAAGAGCCGGATAGAAAACTTTTTTATGTGGCTGCAAATATCAATCAATCAATCGAAGTGAAACAAAAAATACTTCAAAAATTTTCTATAAAAGAGCAACTTTATGAAGTGATTAGAATACTTAATTCAGAAATCGAGATTTTAAAGATTGAAAAAGAAATTGAGAACAAAGTTCAGGAGAATATTGCAAAGACTCAGAGAAAATTTATTATTCAGGAACAAATTAGAATTTTGCAGGAAGAGCTTGGTGAAGAAGATGAAATATCGCCTGAGTTTGTTAAACTGAAAGAACAAATTCAAAAAGCTAAGATGCCTCCTCAGGTGCATGAAAAAGCAATGGAAGAATTAAATAAACTTAAGAAGACTCCACCAAGTTCTCCTGAAGCTACAGTTATAAGAAATTATCTTGATTGGTTAATTGATGTTCCTTGGTATAAAAAAACAAAAGATAACCTTGATGTAAAAAATGTAAGAAAAATTCTTGATGAAGACCATTATGGCCTCGATAAACCAAAAGAAAGAATTGTGGAACACATTGCAGTTTTGAATTTGGTAAAAAGTATGCGTGGACAAATATTATGTTTTGTCGGTCCTCCAGGAGTTGGCAAAACATCTTTAGGGAAATCAATCGCAAGAGCATTGGGAAGAAATTTTGTAAGAATTTCTTTAGGCGGAGTTAGAGATGAAGCTGAAATTCGCGGTCACAGAAGAACTTACATTGGCTCAATGCCGGGTAAAATTATTCAATCTATGAAAAGAGCAAAAACAATAAATCCTGTGATGCTTCTTGATGAAATTGATAAGATGAGCATGGATTTTCGAGGTGACCCATCTTCTGCTATGCTTGAAGTTCTTGACCCGGAACAAAATCATACTTTCAATGACCATTATCTCGATGTTGATTATGATTTATCTCAAGTTATGTTTATTACAACTGCAAATGTTAGATATAATATCCCACTACCACTTCAAGATAGAATGGAAATAATTGAGCTTCCGGGTTATCTTGAATTTGAAAAATTTGAGATTGCAAAAAGACACATAATCCCTAAGCAATTAAAAGCACATGGCCTTGATAAATTTAATATCGATTTTAAAGAAGAAGCAATTTTCAAAATTATTAATGAGTATACTCGTGAAGCTGGTGTAAGAAATCTTGAAAGAGAAATTGCTTCTGTTTTAAGAAAGACAGCCAAAGAAATTGTTCTTGCACAATCAGAAAACGGTAAGAAAAAAATAAAAAAGAATTTTGTTATAGATTCAGAATTGATTGAAGAATTTCTTGGGGTTCCTCGATACAGAAAACAAAAAGCTAATAAAGAATTAAGAGTGGGAAGTGTTACTGGATTAGCATGGACAAGTGTTGGAGGTGAAATACTACAGGTCGATGCTACTGTTATGCCGGGTTCAGAAAAATTAACAATAACAGGACAGATAGGCGAGGTTATGCGTGAATCTGCTATGGCAGCATTGAGTTATCTGCGTTCGAATGCGAAAGAATTTGGCTTGCCTGCTAATTTCAATAAGGGTAAGGAAATTCATATTCATGTACCAGAAGGAGCTATTCCTAAAGATGGCCCTTCAGCCGGTATAACAATGGCAATGGCTTTATATTCAGCATTTAGCGGTAAACCTGCACGAAATGATGTAGCAATGACAGGTGAAATTACTTTGCGTGGAAATGTTTTACCTATTGGTGGTCTGAATGAAAAACTTCTGGCTGCAAGAAGAAATGAAATTTCTGTTGTGCTTATCCCAAAAGATAATGAGAAAGATTTGAGCGAAATTAAACCAGAAGTAAAAGAAGGCTTAAAGATAATCCCAATTTCTACTATAAAAGAAGCACTAACTTATGTCTTTGAAGATGGTATAAAGAAAAAAAAGAAAACAAAGAAAAATCCCAAATAACTGAAATATGGCAGAATCTTTAATTGTTAATAAAAATTTATCGGATGAAAAAATTTATAAAAGCATAATTCCGCAAATTGATAATTTAATTTCTGAAAAAGATGAAATTATTTCTTCTTTATCAAATTTTACTGCAGCATTAAAAGAATCTTTTGATAAAATTAGCTGGGTTGGATTTTATTTTTTGAAAGACAATAAATTGATATTGGGACCATTTCAAGGTAAAGTTGCCTGTACAGAAATTCGAGTTGGTAATGGGGTTTGTGGAACTGCAGCAGCTAAAAAAGAAACAATTATTGTAGAAGATGTAAATAAATTCCCTGGTCATATTGCATGTGATGATAAATCAAAATCTGAAATTGTAATTCCACTAAAAAACGAAGATGATATTTACGGTGTTCTTGATTTAGATAGCTATAATTATTCTGCATTTAATGAAGTTGATAAATTTTATTTAGAAAAACTTTGTCAGCTATTATTTTATAAAATAGATTTTAAAAAAATTAGAAATTTAACAGCTTAGAAAATATTATGAATTATTTAGTAACTGCACGCAAATGGAGACCACAAAAGTTTGAAGAAGTAGTTGGTCAAGAACACATAACAACTACATTGAAAAACGCAATAATCAACAATAGAATTGCACATGCATATTTATTTGCAGGACCTCGCGGAGTAGGTAAAACAACAACTGCCAGAATTCTGGCTAAAGTATTAAATTGCCTGAATCCACAGAATGGAGAACCATGCAATGAATGCGAAATGTGCAAGGCATTTCTAAATTCTCAAACACTTGATATAATTGAAATTGATGGCGCATCGAACAGAAGAATCGAAGAAATAAGAACATTGAGAGAATCTGTAAAGTATGCTCCTACAAAAGGCAAATACAAAGTTTACATTATTGATGAAGTTCACATGTTAACAACAGAATCTTTTAATGCACTTTTGAAAACTCTTGAAGAACCACCAGAGCATACATTATTTATATTTGCTACTACTGATGTTCACAAAGTCCCTCTTACAATTATATCAAGATGTCAGCGTTTTGACTTTAGAAGAATAGAATTAAATACTATAAAAAATCTTCTTAAAAATATAGCTCAAGCTGAAGGAATAGAAATAGATGATACTGCACTCACAATTATTGCTAAGAAAGCAGATGGTGCTTTAAGAGATGCTCAAAGTTTTTTTGACCAGGCAATTTCATTCAGCGGGAATAAAGTTGATTCAGCAATTCTTGCGAGAATGTTTAATTTAATTGATGAAGAAATTTATTTTGACATATCTGAGGCAATAATATCAAAAAATTTCAGGCTTGCTTTTGACATTACACAAAAAATTTATGACAACGGCTGGAACTATGTTGATTTTTTGAATGGACTGAATGAACACTTTAGAAATATTTTAACTGTTGTTATTAGAAAAGATACACAATTAGTTGAAAGTGCAGAAATTTACAAGGAAAAATATTTGTCTTATTCAGATAAATTTTCAGAAAGTGATTTATTGAGAATTTTAACATTCATTAATAAAACACAGTATGAAATAAAATCTTCATCAAATCCAAAATTGAAAATTGAAATTGCACTGTGTCAATTAATTGGTTTAGAAAAATCTGCACTAATTTCAGAATTAATTTCAAATATTGGAGATGACAGCTCACAAAAGTCAAAAGAAAAAAATATTTCATATGCTGCTGGTTCTCAATCAGTCAAAAAAGAAATTTCAAATGTAAGACCTGCAACAAAAGAGGAAGTTAAAATCCCGGAAGTTAAATCCTTTGTTCCTCCAACAGCAAAAGATTCAGATGATTTTAATAAAATAATAGCCAAGTGGCAGGAATTTGTTGAGCAGGTTAAAAATGAAAAATTATTTTTTGGTTCGGTATTATTAAATACAAATCCAATTGATTTTGTTGATAATAAGCTAAAAGTTGAAGTTGAGAAACCTGAAGATTGGGATATGATTGTTGATAATAAAAATTATCTTGATAAAAAAACAAAAGAAATTTTTGGGAAGAAAATAGAATTTGATTTTGCAGAAAAAAGTTTATCTAAAATAAAATCAGAAAAATCAAACACAGACGAAGATAATCCCCTTGTAAAAGCCGTTATTACGAAGCTTGGCGGTAAAGAAATTAAAAAGTAATATTCTAAATGAAACTAGCTTCATTACAAAAAATTTTAATTTGCTGTCAGATATTTTATTATATGTCTTCATTTATCTTTCCGCAATCAAAATATGAAAATAAAATTGATACTGTAACAATCATCTGGAATCTTGAAAATCCATATAATATTGGAGGTTTTAGTACAACATTTCTTACTGATAAGCCGTCTGTGATTAATACTACCTTTGGTAAAGCATTATATTTTGATGGAATTGATGATGGATTACTAATAAATTATAATCCACTTGCAAATTGTTCAAATTTTACGATTGAAATTTTTTTCAAACCAGACTATTCAAAAAATCCTGATAATTATGAACAAAGATTCTTGCATATCAAAAATGCAGATGACAGCAAAAGAATTTTGATAGAATTGAGATTACTAAAAAATAAAATCTGGTCGCTTGATACTTTTATTAAATCTGATTCATCACGCTGTACTTTGTTAGATACAACAATATCTCACCCTGTTGGGAAATGGTATCATGTAGCATTAGTTTATAGTAATGGATTAATGAAACATTATGTTAATGGGAATGAAGAATTAAAAGGAAAAGTAATTTATTATCCCATTGGTACAGATGGTAAAATTTCGTTGGGAGTACGACAAAATATGAAATCGTGGTTTAAGGGGATAATTAAAATGGTGAAGTTTACAAATCAAGCCTTTACACCAGATAAATTTTATTATCCCGAAAAGAAATATAAAAAATTTCGTGGTTAATGAATACCTGAGACTAAGCGGTATGAATAGTAGAGGAATAAGTTTAACCTCAGTGAAAGTTCTTGATTATGATTTTCATTATTAACAAGCCTGCTTACAGTAGGCAAGCCTGCTTACAGTAGGCAAGCCTGCTTACAGTAGGTAAGCCTGCTTACAGTAGGTAAGTTCATTAATCAACGAAAGAATTCAGACAATTGAACTAACAGAAAAAACACTCGAGAAACATAAAACCAGTTCAAAAAAAATCTGCACCTATTAATTAAACAGTTAGAAATTTATTTTGGTAATTTATTTTTGTTACACTTAAGTGAATAAAATTTTTCATCTTTATACGTAACTAGATTTTTAAGTCTATTAAATAAATTTAAGCATACCTTACTTTCATTATTATTTTCTATTGTTTAAATAATCTAAGAATTTATATAAAGATAATCTTTATTGAAATAAAATCTTAAAAATTCAAATATTAGTTAAAACGTTTAACTTATTTTTTGCTGCTTTTATAATTAAATTTAAAAATCATTTATAAACATATCACTAAATATTGACTAAAATTCTTATTTTTTGTCAAAAATTTGATAATATTCTCCTGATTTTAGCTATTACATAAATTTTATAAAAAATTTTCTTGACAATAAAAAGCAAATGAATTAGTTTTTGGTAAAACGTTTAACTAAATATGCGCATTACAATAAAAGATGTTGCAAAAAAAGCCGGCGTTTCAATTGCTACAGTATCTTTAGTACTTCACAATAATAAAAGAATCTCTAATATTACCCGTAATAAAGTACTTAGAGCAATTAAAGAATTAAATTACCATCCTTCACGTTCAGCAAAAGGACTTGTCACAAAAACCACAGGCAATATTGGTTTTGTTTTAACAGAAGACCATTTTCTTAGAACAGAACCTTTTTATACAAGAATTTTCTTAGGAACTGAATTTGTAACAAGAGGGAATGACTATTATGTTCTTTTGGCAACTATTAAAAGAGATTTTGATGAAAATGATGTAATGCCCCGCTTTATTCTGGAGAAAAATGTTGATGGTATTATCATAGCTGGAAAAGTTCCTAACACATTTTTAACTCAGCTTTCCAAATATAAAATTCCCTTAGTCTTTGTAGATTATTATCCCCCTCAAGGTGAATATAATGTTGTTTTGATTGATAACATTAAAGGAGGGTATTTAGCTACAAGACATCTTATTGATCTTGGTCATAAAGAAGTTGCTTTTATTGGCGGCGATATTATTCATCCAAGTATAACAGATCGATTGATTGGATATAAGCAAGCCTTAGAGTCATCAGGAATTGCAGTTAATCAAAATTATATAATTACTGATGAAGACTATCCAGCACGTTCAAATGGTTATAATGCTGCAAAACGCTTATTGAGCTCTAACAAAAATGTTACTGCAATATTTGCATGCAATGACGCTATGGCAATTGGAATTATGCAGTATTGTTCTGAACATGGAATTAAAATCCCGGATGATATTTCTCTTGTCGGTTTTGATGATGTTGAAGCAGATATATCATTAATGCCGCAGTTGACTACAATTAGAGTCCCCAAGACTGAACTTGGTATCGAAGCGATGAACTTAATGGTAAGTCTTCTCAAAGAAAAAGAAAAATTTCAGACAAAAAAAATTCTTGTGCCTGTTGAACTTATTATCAGAAACTCTACAAAGAAAATTGATTTATGAAAGCATTAATTTTCATTGAGCCCGGGAAATTAGAAATTGCAGAAAAAAAATTAAGAAAGCCTAACAATAATGAATTAATTATTAAGATTAATTCATGTGGTGTTTGTGGTACAGATTTTCACATCTTCAAAGGTGATTCCTTTGCTGAGTGCAATACAATCTTGGGGCATGAATTCAGCGGAATTATTGTTGATAAAAATAATCATATTGAATTTGAAAATGGCGATAAAGTAGTAATAGACCCAAATATTTACTGTGGAAAATGTTCTTATTGCAGAAATGGCAAAATTAATTTTTGTAAAAATCATAAAGCACTTGGTGTTACCTTAGATGGTGGTTTTGCTGAATATGCTATTGTGCCAATTACGCAGGTCTATAAAATTCCGTCTGATATTTCTCTTGATATTGCTTCTTTTGCAGAACCTTTATCTTGCTGTTTGAGAGGAATAGACAGAGCTGAAATTAAAATTGGTGAATCAGTAGCAGTACTTGGAGGCGGTACAATAGGATTGATGATGCTTCAATTGGCTCGATTGCACGGTGCTGCAAAATTAATTCTAATCGAACCAATAGAATTTAAGCAGCAACTTGCTTATAAGTTTGGAGCTGATTTTGTTCTTTCTCCATTTGAACCAAATCTTAATGAAATTATTTATGATATTACTAATGGCGGTGTTGATTGTGTAATAGAATGTGTAGGAAAACCAGAGGCAGTTTCTCAGTGTTTTGATATTGTCAAACGTGGAGGCAAAATTGTTTTATTTGGAGTTCATCCAATTAATTCAAGGATAGAAATTGATTTGAATAAAGCTTTTCTTTATGAACTATCAATACGTACTTCTTATCTAAATCCCAATACATTTAGTCGAGCTATTGAACTGTTAATAAATCAAAAAATTAATGTCGAATCTTTCCCTGTTGAAAAAATCAGTTTAGAAACGCTCCTCAACGTTTTTGATTTAAAAACTAAGATAGATACAATAAAATATCAATTTCATAATTAAACATTGGAGGCATAATGAATAATCTAATACTAAAAAATAAGTGGTTGCTTTTTTTAGTAGCCATCTTTTACCTGATGATGCTAAATATAACAAATGCTCAGTCAGGTATTAATTTAATTGGCAGTTTTGAACAGGAGTTGCCGTCATACTGGAACAAAGGGAAAGAGCCGTCAGGAAGTAAATTAGTATGGGCAACAGACCAATGGAGATCGATGGGAAGGAGTTTGAAGATAGAGAAGAGCGGAGTAGGAGAGGAAGCATATTGGGAAAGTGAGAACATGTGTGACTTATGGTCACCGACACACAGCAAAGATGTAGATATATTTTTAGGAGCTTATGTAAGGACAGAAGGAGTAAATGTAAATCCGGCAAATGAAGATGAGAGATGGTATATAAGTTATAGTTTTTATGGAAAGAGTGGGAATTTAATAGGAGAGATAAAGTTGCCAATAGACCAGAGTAAATCAAGCAGTAATGGATGGATAGCCGATACAAATGAAGTAGGTAGTGTAATATTGCCGGAAGATTCATACACGACGATAATAAAATTTGTAGCAGGTAAGAATGCGACAGGGACAGTATGGGCAGATGATTTTATGTTTTATGGAAGGAATGGAGCGTGGGCAGGGCAGGATTGGAATACACAAGTAGGAGTGCCGACGGGATGGTTCTACTGGTTACCACCTACAGGCGGCAATGATGGTAAATTAAGTGATGGATATGAGAACACAAGAATAACAGATGAAGAAGCATATCATGGAAGATACAGTTTGAAGTTTGAGAACTTGCCGGGTACACACGATGGATTTGTAGGAACAAGAAGATACTTGATAGGAAATGAAATAAAAGAAGGGGATGTATTAAGAATAACAGTATGGATAAAAGGAAAAGACTTAGACCCGCAGAATGTAGCAGAGGTAGGAGACCAGGCATGTTTTGCAATTACACCAATATTTCACAACACATATGGAAATAATGAAGGGTGGGGAGAATTTTGGTCGAGAGACATACCTCTAAAATTTCCAGCAGTAACATCATTTGATTGGATGCCATTTTATGTAGACATACCAGTACAAGCAGGGGCTAAGTCATTATCGGTAAGATTACATCCACTTGGGAGATTCAAAGGCACAGTGTATTGTGATTACTTAACAGTAGAGAAACTTGATATACCGACAATAAGTGAGATAGGCAGTTTTGAACAGGAGTTGCCGTCATACTGGAACAAAGGGAAAGAGCCGTCAG
>CAZNFW010000053.1:0-1216 GCA_964572725.1 uncultured Melioribacter sp. | reverse complement strand
TAAGTGATGGATATGAGAACACAAGAATAACAGATGAAGAAGCATATCATGGAAGGTATAGTTTGAAATTTGAGAACTTGCCGGGTACACACGATGGATTTGTAGGAACAAGAAGATATTTGATAGGAAATTCAGCACCCTCTGGAAAAATTGTTCCAGGTGTTTACGATATAACTTCTCTAAAAGATGTTAATCCAGGCGATATGATTAGAATCTCAGTTTGGTTGAAAGCAAAGGGATTAGACCCGGCTGAAATGGCACAAATTGGTGACCAGGCAAGTTTTGCAATCACCCCAATATTCCACAACACATATGGAAATAATGAAGGCTGGGGAGAATTCTGGTCACGCGATATTCCATTAAAATTCCCAGTAGCAAATGAGTTTGGCTGGATGCAGTTTTATGTTGACATTCCGGTTCAACAAAGTGCAAAGTCACTATCAGTAAGGCTTCATCCGCTCGGGAGATTTAAAGGCACTGTATATTGTGATTTACTTGAAATAAGAAAATTAGATTTAGTTGGTGTTGCAACTAATGAAGCTATTCCAACTCAATTTAATTTATTCCAGAATTATCCGAATCCATTTAATCCTTCTACAATTATTAGTTACACACTTCCAAAACAAAGTGTAGTAACCATAAAGATTTATGATGTATTAGGAAGAGAAGTAAAAACATTACTGTCTTCAGAACAACCTGCAGGTGTTCATAAAATTGAATGGAATGGTACAAACAATGCTGGTTCTCGTGTAGCTGCTGGCACTTATATTTACAGAATTGAAGCTGGAGATTTTGTTCAAGCTAAGAAGATGATTCTTCTTAAATAATTATTGTATGGGGGCTGGCTATAGATTTAGTCAGCCCTTTAATTAACACGGATATCGAAGATTAGAATGATTTTCTCAGTTTTATCTGTGTCAATCTGCTTAATCTATGTTCATAAGCGTTCTATTTTTTCAAACTAAAGAAGATTATATTATTTATTACTGCCAATGTTGTTTAACAAACAATTTTAGGGTGCACCTAAAAAAATATGCAGGTGAATTATATGTCTACTCAAAGAAATTGTGTTAGCAAATTTATTAGCACAATATTTATACTAATGATTTTTGTAATCGACCTTTATGCTGGAACGACAGGCAAAATTGCAGGTAGAGTTACTGATGCAAATACTGGTGAACCATTAATTGGTGTAAATGTTGTAATTAGTGGAACA
>CAZNFW010000052.1:0-19043 GCA_964572725.1 uncultured Melioribacter sp. | reverse complement strand
CTTAGACCACTTAGATATATCGCCAAAAACATTTTAAAAAAGAAATCCCGAATATAATCGGGATTTTTTTAGAGCGGGAAACGGGACTCGAACCCGCGACATCAACCTTGGCAAGGTTGCGCTCTACCAACTGAGCTATTCCCGCATATGTCATTTATATAAAGAACCATAATTTTGGTGCGTAAATATAATATTATGATTAATTCTTAGCAATAAAGAAATTAATTTTTCTTTCACACCCTTGGTCCATGCATGTATCCTCTGTAAGGACGTGAATGCTGAACTGTTATGAATGCTCGTTTGTCTATCGATTCGACAATTTTTAAAACTTCTTCAAGATGTTTTCTTTTTATTATTACTATTATTATTGATACACCTCCGCTACCGCCCTCGCCAGGTAATATTGTAACTCCAAAGTTCGACATTCTTAATTTATTAGCAATTTCATCTGTGTGATGAAGTGATACAATATTAACCTGCGAAAATCCAATTGCTACTCTTTGTTCAAGTGTAACACCAAGAATATTACCAAGTGCAAACCCCAATGCATAACCAATTAAATTTGTTATATTGTCTAAATGTTGAACTATATAACTCATGGCTGAAATCCATATTAACACTTCAAAAAAACCTACGAAAGCTGCATGATATTTTTTAGCCTGAACAACCAGCATTGTTCTGAATGTGCCCAGTGTTACATCTGATATACGCATGCACATTATAATTGCAGCACCAAGTATATTTTCAAGTGTCATGAAATTATCTCAAAATATTAATGGATTATGTTTTATTTTTACATGTCAAAATTAAGAATTTATTTTTGAAATGTTTGAAGCAGAAAGATTAGAGTTAGTAAATAACTTACGAAAAAAAGGGATTACTGATGAACGTGTCTTAGAAGCAATGCAAAAAGTAGAACGTCATCGTTTTGTTCCCGAAGTAGTTCAGCATCATGCATATAAGGATATTGCTTTGCCTATTGGTTATGGTCAAACAATTTCTCAGCCTTACACTGTTGCAATTATGACTCAAGCTCTAAAGGTTCAACCAGGAAATAAAGTATTAGAAATTGGAACAGGCTCAGGTTATCAGGCTGCAATTTTATATGAAATGGGAGCTAAAGTTTTTACTATAGAAAGAAATTATGAACTATATAATCGTGCATTAAAAATTTTTGATAAACTTAATTTGAAAATTGCTGCAAGATGCAGTGATGGTACAATCGGATGGGATGAATTTTCTCCATATGATGGAATTATTGTAACAGCTGGCAGCCCATCAATTCCAAAAGCATTAAAAAAACAATTGGCAGTTGGTGGAAGATTAGTAATCCCTGTAGGCGACCGTCAGACTCAGGTACTCAAAATTCTTACAAAAATTTCAGATGAAGAATTCAGTGTAAATGAAATACCTTATTTTGCATTTGTTCCTTTAGTTGGCAAAGAAGGATGGAACGCAAAGTAATTGTTATTGTCGGACCAACCTGTTCTGGTAAATCTCAAGTTGCACTTAATCTTGCTGAAAAATTAAATACTGAGATTATCTCTGCAGATAGCCGTCAAATTTATAAATATTTATCAATTGGAACCGCAAAACCTACAGAAATTGAATTAAGCAAAATTAAACATCACTTTATTGATGTGTTATCTCCAGACGAAGATTATAATGTAAGCCGATTTGAAGAGGAAGCATTAAAAATAATCGCAAGTTTAGTTTCAGAGAATAAAATTCCAATTGTTGTTGGTGGTTCAGGTCTTTATATTAAAGCACTTATAGATGGAATTATTAATGAAGTTTCTATAGATGAAGAATATCGTCAGCAACTTAAAGAAAAAAGAGAAAATTATGGTAATGAATTTCTTTATAATGAATTAAAAAAAGTTGACCCTGTGAGTGCTTCAAAAATGCTGCCTCAAAATTGGAAAAGAGTTATGAGAGCTCTTGAGGTTTATCATTTAACTGGCAAACCAATCTGGGAATTTCATCAATCACACAAAAGAGTAGTTAACTATGAGTTTTGTCAATTTGGTCTTTTGTGGGAAAGAGAAATTTTATATAAGAGAATTGAAGTAAGGGTAGATTCAATGATTGAAAATGGATTGGTAGAAGAAGTAAGAAAAATTTTATCCATGGGCTATCCAAAAAATTTGAACTCTCTTAATACAGTTGGATACAAAGAAATTATATCATATCTGGAAAATGAAATAACACTCGATAAAGCAATTGAATTGATTAAAAGAAATACCAGAAGATTTGCGAAAAGACAAATGACATGGTTCCGAAAAGATAATAGAATAATGTGGATTAATATTTCAAACGAAAGTGATTTAATTTATGCACCAGATATTATCTTAAAGAATCTGGCTTAGTCAATGATTTTATTTACGCATAGTATTAAAATAAAATGTAAATTTGATCTTGTAATTTTAATAATTCATGAAATTATTACCATAATTATTTCAACTTACCTTAATAAGAAAAACAAATCGTAGGAGAAACAATGTTCGAAGAGCAGTTAAGAAAATTGAATGAGTTAGGAGAAAAAATAAAAAATTTAAGAGGTTATCTTTAAATTAGATGATAAAGAAAAACAAATTTCAGAAATACAAAAAAAATCAGAAGCACCTGATTTCTGGAATGACCAGAAAAATGCTCAAGCACTTTTGCAGAAGTCGAAATCCCTTCAATTGTGGGTTGATGCATGGAATGAATTAGATAAAAAAGAAAAACATCTAAGAGAATTTATTGAACTTGCTCAAGCAGAAAATGATGAATCTCTTGAAAGTGAAATTGAAAACGAACTCGAACAAATTCAAAAAGCATATTCTGAATTAGAACTAAAAAGGATGCTAAGTGGAAAAGATGACGATAAAAATTGCATACTTACAATTCATTCTGGAGCGGGAGGAACAGAAGCACAGGATTGGGCTGAGATGTTAATGCGAATGTATTTACGATGGGGTGAACAAAATGGATATAAAATGACTTTAATTGATTATCTTGAAGGAGAAGGAGCAGGTATTAAAAGTGCTACAATTGAAGTTGAAGGTCCATTTGCTTATGGATATTTAAAAGCTGAAAATGGTGTTCATAGACTTGTTAGAATTTCACCTTTTGATGCTAATAAAAGAAGACATACTTCATTTGCTTCTGTTTTTGTTATTCCTGAAGTTGATGATACTATTGAGATTGAAATTAATCCAGCAGATTTAAAAATAGATACTTTTCGTTCAGGCGGTAAAGGTGGGCAAAATGTAAATAAAGTTGAAACTGCTGTAAGAATTACACATATTCCAACTGGAATTGTTGCTGCATGTCAAACAGAAAGGTCACAGCTTCAAAATAAAACTAATGCTATGAAACTTCTGAAAGCAAAACTTTATCAGCTCGAGTTAGAAAAGCAGCAAGCAGAATTAAGTGAGTATGAAAAAAATAAAATGAAAATTGAATGGGGAAGTCAAATTCGTTCTTATGTCTTTCATCCATATAACATGGTTAAAGACCACAGAACAGGATACGAAACCTCTGATACTCAGGCTGTTATGGATGGTGATATTAATAATTTTATTCGAGAATATCTTTTAAAATTTTCTCAGAATTAAAAAGGCATATATATGGCAAGACTAAAGAAATTTATGAAAGGTGAAATTATTGCCAATGAAGGAGAAAAAGCAAATAAACTTTTTATTCTTATCGATGGCAAAGTAGGAATATTCAAAAATGGAGTTAGAATTAGTGAGTTTGAAAAAGAAGGAACAATACTTGGCG
Source organism: uncultured Melioribacter sp. (assembly GCA_964572725.1). Classification (GTDB taxonomy): domain Bacteria; phylum Bacteroidota; class Ignavibacteria; order Ignavibacteriales; family Melioribacteraceae; genus Rosettibacter. The sequence continues at coordinate 15,275 of CAZNFW010000052.1, read as the reverse complement.
AGATGAGCTTGATATTAAAAAAACCGCGAACCGCATCAATTCTTGCTTTAACAGATGTAGAAGTTCTCGAAGTTGAAGGACAAATTGAGGATATAATCAAACAATATCCAGACATATCTCATAAAATTATTTACAGCCTTGCAGAACGACTTGCAAAAGTAACAGAAGAATTTTCTAATCAATAAATAAAGGGTTTTTATGAAAAGCTATACTGAATATCTCTGGTTCAATACTGCTAAGAGAAGAGAGTATATTAATATTACAGCTGATGTCGAAAAAGCTTTAAAGAAAAGTGGAATAAAAGAAGGAATGGTTCTTGTATCAGCAATGCATATCACTGCAGGTGTTTATGTTAACGATGCAGAAAGTGGTTTAATTCAAGATATAGATGAATGGCTTGAAAAAATTGCACCTTACAATCCACACTATAGACATCACCGTACTGGTGAAGATAATGGTGATGCCCACCTGAAAAGTTTACTGATTCATCATGAAGTTATAATTCCCGTTACAGACGGCAAACTTGATTTTGGTCCTTGGCAGCAGGTTTATTATGCTGAATTTGATGGTCAGAGAAGAAAGCGCGTAATCATAAAAATTATTGGAGAATAATTATTGCATCATCCAAGAAAAAAACTTTCAGTTACAATTATAACTTATAATGAAGAGAAAAATATCAGGGATTGTCTCGAAAGTGTAAAATGGGCAGATGAAATTATTCTCGTTGATTCTGAAAGCAACGACTCAACAATTGAAATAGCAAAAAAATATACTAATAAAATTTTTATAAGAAAGTGGGAAGGTTATTCATCACAAAGAATATTTTCATTGAAGCAGGCAAGTAATGAATGGGTGCTGAGTATTGATGCAGATGAGCGAGTGACCGATGAATTAAAAAATGAAATAGAAAATATTCTAATGTATGATGATGGTTTTAATGGTTATTACATCCCAAGAAGAAATTATTTTCTTGATAAGGTTATTAATTCTTGTTTTTGGTACCCAGATTATCAGCTGAGATTAGTTAGAAAAGATTTTGCAAAGGTAAGTGTTAGAAAAATTCATGAGGGTTTTGAGGTAACAGGTAAAAAGAATTATTTGAAAAATGATATAATCCATTACACTCATCAAAATCTAAAAGATACTTTCAAAAAGATAAATGAATACTCGTCTCTTCAAGCTGAAGAAAAAGTTAATGACAAAAAGGTAAAGCCGCATCATTTAGTAATTCATCCCTTTGCAGCTTTCTTAAATCATTTCATTTCTCGAAAAGGTTATAAAGATGGAATATATGGTTTGATGGTATCACTTGTTCACATGATTACAAACATGATGACATACATGAAAATGTGGGAATTACAAAATGTTAAAAAAGAAGAAAACAGATAAAAAAGATTTTTTTGATAAAGTATATAAAATTGTAGCAAAGATTCCTAAAGGAAAAGTAACTACTTATGGTGCAGTTGCTGAAGCGTGCGGAATTAAGTCTGCAGCAAGAACAGTTGGATGGGCATTAAATAATGCGAAGAATAGTAATTTACCATGTCATCGTGTAGTAAATAAATTTGGAGCATTAACAGGAAGGATGCATTTTGGCGACCCATTTTTAATGGAGGAACTCTTACACGCAGAAGGAATTGAGTTTGATGAAAATAAATGTGTTAATATGAAAAAACACTTCTGGCAGCCAAAGAAATTAATATCTAATAATTTTAAATGATGATACCCCTCCATCAATTTTTATCGAAATTTTTTTGTTTGCATTTTCATAATTCGGGGTTTCAAAAAGGTTTGAATCAATTTTTTTCAATCCATCTAAATCTCGTGACATCAACACCATCTCACCTTCTAATCTACAACCCGATGTTTCTGGAATATAAATTTTGATTTTTGCCGCACCCATGTCAATGTCAACATCAGTATAATCTGATTTATCTCCAAGTTTTAAGATTACATTTGAAGCCCCTGTTTTTAATCTTACATTTTTAATTTTATAACTAGATAAATCGAATTTTGCTTTTGCTGCTCCAAAATCAAATGATAAGTCCCATTCAGGATTTTCATTGAGATGTATTTTTAATTTATTTTTAATTTTTGAATCAGGAAAATTGAATGTGTTTTTTTCTAGGTTGAAATCAATATAACATACACTATCATTTTTTGTTGAATTAAAATTATAATCTGCCCAGTTTCCATAACCTTCTCCAAGAATTAATTTGTCGGTTGGTTCAGCAATTTCAAAAAATCCTGCACCAGATTTAAAATTTAGTTCAGCATACTTTATTGAATTATCATATTCTTCAGAGTATGTTTCCTTTAATTCTTTTTCATCATTAGTGGACCAATCAAAACTGTAAAAGAGATTTGTGAATATACCATAAATCATTATTGCCAGATAAATTCCTGTCACCGCACTTAGTATTGGTCGGACTAATGAATTTTTGAAAATTACCATTGCACCCCAGATAATAAAAATTAGCGGCCATATATCCCACACAAAAGAAAAGTCTGATTTAATAAAATTATATTTAGTTAATAAAAATAACGCACCTAATGTAACTAAAAAGAAACCCCACGATAATTGTTTACTTTTCATCTCAAACCTCTTTATTTATTTACAGAATTCCAGATTAAAAATATTCCAATAATTACAAGAGTTAATGGTATTACATCTTCAAAACAAAATGCCGGGATGAATCTTTCTGCTAAAAATAACAAACCAATAATTATTAGTATGACACCTATAATCACGCGTCCACTGCCGTTTCTTGTATATTCAACTGCTGTTTTTTCAGAATGAATATTTCCTTCTGCTGTTTCTTTAGAAGTTTCTTTATGAATGTTGTATGCTACTTCAAATGGTTCTTCTGGAATGATTATCCAGAAAATGATATAAAGCAATACTCCAATTCCATTGATTAAAGTAAACAAAACAAAAATTACTCTCATCAGAATTGGGTCTAATCCAAAATACTCTGCTAAACCGCCAGCAACTCCGCCGAGTACTCGAAATTTTCTTGAACGATAAAGTTTCTTTTGCATAAAACCTCCAGAAGAAATTTGTTCGATAATTAAGACGGTTAATTTCTCAAAAGGTTTGAATTAAACACTATACTTACTAATTTTCTTTTAATAAAAAAATGATTTTTATGAAAATAGCAATTTGTCAATATAATCCCATAATTGGTGATTTAAGAGGAAATACAAAAAAAATTTTAGATGGTTATAAAAAGGGAATTAATGATGGAGTAGATTTAGTTGTTTTCCCTGAATTATTTATTTGTGGCTATCCGCCATTGGATCTAGTAGAAAAAAAAGAATTTCGTGATGCAGTAAAAGATGCAACAGAAGAAATTGCAAAACTAACTACAGATACCGGATTAATTTTTGGTACAATTACTGAAGACTATGAAGAATTGGTTGGAACTGGGGTTTATAATTCTGCAGTTCTTTGTTATAACGGGAAAATTCAATTTGTGCAGAGCAAATCATTAATTCCAAATTATGATGTATTCGATGAAGTAAGATATTTTGAACCAGCAAAAGAAGTTCATATTCATGAATTTAAGAATGAAAGACTTGGCATTTCAATTTGTGAAGATATCTGGAATGATGCAGATTACTGGAAAAAACGCCGCTATCCTGTTGACCCTGTTCAAAAACAGGTAGAACTTGGTGCAACTCTTTTAATCAATATTTCTGCGAGTCCGTATGCATATGGAAAACGAAAAGAAAGATATAACATGTTGAGTGTTCTTACAAAAACAGATAAACTTCCTTTAGTTTATGCTTGTTGTATTGGTGCACAAACGGAATTAATTTTCGACGGGGCTAGCATGTGTTTTAATTCTAATGGTCAATTATGTTTAATGGGAAAAGCTTTTCAAGAAGATTATTTTATTTTCGATTCAGAAAAAGAATATAATGAAGTTAATGATGTAGAATCCTCATTTGAAGAAGAAGCATTAAATGCCTTGATATTAGGATTAAAAGATTATGCTTCAAAAACGGGTTTTCAAAAAGCATTGATTGGATTAAGTGGTGGTATCGATTCAGCACTTGTTACCTACATAGCTGTTCAGGCATTAGGTAAAGAAAATGTTCATGTTGTAATGATGCCTTCAAGATATTCAAGTGAGGGAAGTATTAAAGATTCAGAGAAACTTATTCGCAATTTAGGCATCTCATCAGATAAAATTTCTATTCAACCTGTTTTTGAAAAAACTATTGAAGTACTCAAAGATGCATTCAAAGGTAAAGCAGAGGATATTACAGAAGAAAATATTCAATCAAGAATTCGTGGTCTATATTTAATGGCTCTATCAAATAAACATGGATATCTTTTATGTGCGACAGGCAATAAATCCGAAATGGCAACAGGTTATGCAACTTTGTATGGTGATATGTGTGGAGCTCTTGCTGTTATTGGGGATGTTTACAAAACTCAAGTTTATCAAATTGTAAATTATATTAATCGGAATGAAGAGATTATTCCAAAAGAAATTATTCAAAAAGCTCCTTCAGCTGAATTAAGACCAAATCAAAAAGATCAGGATACACTTCCTCCTTATGATTTACTTGATAAGATATTAAAAATGTATCTCGAAGAACAAAAAGAGCTGAATGAAATTTCTAAAGCAATTGGCGATTTTGATGTTGTTAAGAAGGTATTAAGAATGGTAGACATCAATGAATTTAAGAGAAAACAAGCTGCACCCGTTCTTAGAATTTCCACAAAAGCTTTTGGTTATGGAAGAAGATATCCTATCGTTCAAGGCTGGAGAAGATGAAATTTTTATATGAATATTAAAGAATTTAGAAAGGGAAAAATTATGCTAAAAAAAGTATTACTTATTTTAATTGCAATCTCAGAGATTATTTATACTCAATTTAATTCAAATGATATTGTAAAATTAGAATTAATTAATGGTCAGGATGCTGCTCATCAGAATTCTAATTATAAATTTGCTGTTAAAGTAAAAATTAAAGATTCATGGCATATTAATTCAAATAAACCTAACGAAGATTTTCTAATTCCAACTCAATTAATTTCACTTGACAGCCGATTTCCTTTCGCCAGAGTAATTTTTCCTGAGGCAAAAGAATTAAAGTTTAGTTTTTCAGAAAAACCTGTTTCTGTTTTTGATGGAGAAATTTTAATTGCTGGATTATTAAGAATTGACCAGAATATTTCACCTGGAATTTACAAAGTACCAGTTCAGCTAAAATATCAAGCTTGCAATAATGAAAGCTGTATGCCTCCATCTAAAGTAATTGATACTGTTACAATTAATGTTGTTGATGCTTCAATAAAGATTAATGAAATGAATCAAAAAATTTTTCAAGGAATAAAATTCGAAGATGTAACTAAAAATAACTCTGATGAAAATTCTGTTGCTTCGGTGCTTGAATCAAAAGGTTTAATATTGAGTTTACTATTTATTTTTATTGGGGGATTGGCACTTAATCTAACACCGTGTGTTTATCCATTAATCCCGATTACAGTTGGATATTTTGGGGGACAAAGTGAAGGCAGAACAAGCAAACTTTTCATGCTTGGCTTACTTTATATTTTGGGAATGGCAATAACTTATTCGATTATAGGTGTAGTAACATCTTTAAGTGGAGCAATATTTGGAACGCTTCTTCAAAATCCTTTTGTAATTGTTGCTATATCATTGCTGTTTGTAATATTATCATTAAGCCAATTTGGAGTTTATGAATTCAAATTACCAGATTCATGGGTTATGAAAGCTGGCGGTGCAAAAGCTGGTTTGTTTGGAGCTTTTTTTATGGGTTTGACTATGGGTATTGTTGCTGCTCCGTGTATTGGACCTTTTGTTTTGGGACTGGTTACTTATGTTGCTGCTAAAGGAGATCCTTATTATGGATTTTTAATGTTCTTTGTTCTCGCACTTGGACTTGGATTACCTTATTTATTTCTTGCATTATTTTCTGGAAAGATTAAAAAATTACCTCGCGCAGGTGATTGGATGGAAGGTGTTAAACATATTTTTGGTTTTCTGTTGCTTGGTATGGCAATCTATTTTGTAAGTCCACTCTTTCCAAAAAATATTAACATTTATTTTCTCCCAGTATTTGGAATAATTGCAGCAATCTATCTACTGATTATTGATAAAATGGGTAATAAAGTTTTAGCGTTCAAATTGTTCAAAATAATTTTTTCATTTATTGTTATTGTTTTATCTGTTTATTCAATTATTCCTTCAGAAAAATCTGAACCAGACTGGAAGAAATTTTCGGAAAGTGATTTTGAAAATGCATTATCTAATAATCACAAAATTGTAATTGATTTTTATGCAGATTGGTGTATTCCATGTAAGGAATTAGATGCGTTAACATTTTCCGATGAGAGAGTTATTGAAGAGTTAAAGAATTTCACAGCATTTAAAGTTGATATGACTCAAACACTATCTCAAGAGAATGAAAAAATAAGGAATAAATTTAATATTGTAGGAATGCCAACAGTTTTAATTATTGATTCTAAGGGCAATGAATCAGAAAGACTTACAGGTTTTGTTAATGCAGAAGAATTTCTTAAAAAACTTCAAAATGTGAGATGATTTTAGTGCATTTAATTTTGTTTTTTAATTATATATTTTTAAGAAGATAAAAAGAAAAATTAATTTATTTTAAGAGAAAGGTATGGCAAAAATAATTCAAATAGTAGAGGATGTAACAGTCAGGTTTGCTGGTGATTCCGGTGATGGAATGCAGCTTACCGGCTCTCAATTTACCGATACTACTGCAATAGTCGGTAATGATTTAAGTACGCTTCCAGATTTTCCTGCAGAAATTCGTGCCCCCGCTGGTTCGTTATCTGGAGTGAGTGGATTTCAACTGCATTTTAGCAGCAAGGATATTCAAACTCCCGGTGATACACCAGATGTTCTTGTTGCAATGAATCCTGCAGCACTAAAGGTCAATCTCAAAGATTTAAAACCTAATGCAACTATTATAGTTAATTCAAATGCATTTGATGCAAAAAATTTAAGACTCGCAAATTATGAGTCAAATCCACTTGAAGATGGAACGTTATCAGGCTACAATGTTATACCAGTTCCATTGACACAATTGACAATGTCAGTTCTTGAAGATATAAATATATCTGTAAAAGAAAAAGAAAGATGTAAAAACTTTTTCGCTTTGGGATTAATGTACTGGATGTTTAATCGCCCGCTCGATATAACAATGAAGTGGCTTGAAACAAAATTTAAAAATAAACCAGAAATCCTTGAAGCAAATAAACGTGCATTACAGGCAGGATATAATTATGGAGATACAACAGAAATATTTACTACAAGATACGAAGTAAAAGCAGCAAAACTTCCTAAGGGAATTTATAGAAATATTTCTGGAGATGAAGCAACTGCACTTGGTTTTGTTGCTGCTTCCTTAAAAAGTGGTTTAAAACTTTTTCTTGGTTCTTATCCTATTACACCTGCTTCTGAAATTTTACAGGAATTAAGTAAATACAAAGAATATGATGTGGTTACATTTCAGGCAGAAGATGAAATATCAGGTATATCTGCTGCAATAGGTGCGGCATTTGCTGGCTCACTTGCAGTTACTACTACTTCAGGACCTGGCTTATCACTTAAAACTGAAGCTATGGGATTAGCTGTAATTACTGAACTCCCGCTTGTTATTGTTGATGTACAAAGAAGCGGACCAAGTACCGGTATGCCTACAAAAACAGAACAGGCAGATTTACTTCAAGCAATGTTTGGAAGACATGGAGAAGCTCCTCTAGTTGTTCTTGCTGCTAAAAGTCCTGCAGATTGTTTCTTTAAAGCTATAGAAGCTTCTAAAATTGCAGTAGAATTTATGACCCCTGTTATTTTATTGACAGACGGATATTTAGCTTTTGGATCAGAACCTCTTAGAATTCCAAAATTCGAAGAATTACCAGAAATAAAAGTTAACTTTAGGAATGAGTCAGAAGGTTTTTATCCTTATTTGAGAGATGAAAATCTAGTTCGTCCATGGGCAATTCCAGGAACACCCGGTTTAGAACATAGAATTGGCGGTCTTGAGAAGAAAAATATTTACGGTAATGTAAGTTATGATCCAATTAACCATGAAGAAATGGTTAAAATAAGAAAACAAAAAGTTGATAATGTTCAAAAAGTTATACCAGATTTAGAAATTGAAGGGGATAAAGAAGGTGAATTGCTTGTACTAAGCTGGGGCAGTACTTATGGTGCAATTCATGAAGCAGTAGATAATGTTAAATCTAAAGGCTATAATATATCTCAGGCTCATTTAAGTTATATTAATCCTTTCCCTAAAAATTTAGGGGATATATTGAAAAGGTTTAAAAAAGTCTTAATTCCTGAACTTAATACGGGTCATTTAGCGTTCTTAATTAGGAGTAAATTTTTAATTGATGTAATTCAATTAAACAAAATTCAAGGCAGACCATTTAAAGTCTCTGAAATTGAGAAAAAGATTATTGATGTCTTGGGAGGAAACAATGGAAACTAAAATAGATGAACTAAATACAGAAATAAAATACACTGCGAAAGATTTTTCATCCGGCGAAGATGTAAAATGGTGCCCGGGTTGCGGTGATTATTCTATACTTGCACAGGTTCAAAGAACATCTCCAAACTTTGGTGAAAGAAAAGAAAATATTGTGTGGGTATCGGGTATAGGCTGTTCAAGCAGATTTCCTTATTACATGGGAACTTATGGATTCCATGGTATTCATGGAAGAGCTGCAGCAATTGCAACCGGAGTAAAATTGGCTAATCCTAAATTGCAGGTCTGGGTTGCAACTGGTGATGGTGATATGCTGAGCATCGGTGGTAATCATTTTATTCATGCCTGCAGAAAAAATGTTAATATAAAAATTGTTCTTTTCAATAATAAAATTTATGGATTAACAAAGGGTCAATATTCACCAACATCAGAAAAAGGTAAAATAACAAAGTCATCTCCTTATGGTACTGTTGATTTCCCATTCAATGCAGTTAAACTTGCTGATGCAGCCGGTGCAACTTTTATTGCAAGAACAATTGATACAGAAACAAAACATATGCAGGAAATGCTTTTGAGAGCTTCAAAACATAATGGACTTGCTTTCATTGAAGTCTACCAAAATTGTGTAATTTTTAATGATGGGGCATTCTCTCATCTTACTGATAAAAACTTAAAAGCAGAAAACGTTTTGTATCTTGAACACAATAAACCACTTGTATTTGGAGCCAATAAAGATAAAGGAATAAAACTTGATGGATTAAATCCTGTTGTAATTAATTTGAATGACGGCGTTCACTCAATCAATGATTGCTGGGTTCATGATGAATTTGATGACAATCCAACGCGTGGTTTTATTTTATCAAGATTTATTGATATTCCTGGCATGCCTACTCCTATTGGTGTTTTCCGTCAATTCAATAAACCTACTTTCGATGGTGATTATATGAAACAAATAGAAGAAGTAAAATCCAAAAAAGGACAGGCCACTTACGAGAAGCTGATGTTTTCAAATAACACATGGGAAGTTGCATAATTTGAATTAAGAAAATTATTTACAATAAAGAAGGCGAAGCTAACACTTCGCCTTTTTAATTTTATTATTTTTGTTTAATTACTTATGGTCTTTTTATGAACAAGTTTACCATATTAAAAAATATTATTGAAGAAAATAATTCATTCATCCTTACAACTCATGTAAATCCAGATGCTGATGCAATTGGTTCCGAACTGGCACTTTATTTAATTTTAGAAAAATTCAATAAAAAAGTTTATGTAATTAATCATAGCGCAACTCCTTATAACCTTGAATTTCTTGATGAAAAAAAAATTATTCAAAAATTTGATGCAGATGTTCATAAAAAATTATTTGATGAGACCGATGTTATAATTTTTGTAGATTTAAATCGAATAAATAGAGTAGTCAAAATCGAAGAAGTTGTTAATCTATTCAAAGGAATTAAAGTATGTATTGACCATCATCAAGATCCTGAAAATTCTTTTGACTATATTTTTGGTGGAACAGAATATTCTGCAACTGGAGAAATAATTTATGATTTTATAAAAGAAACCTCTATCATAAATATTGATTATAAAATTGCATATCAACTTTATGCTGCAATAATGACTGATACAGGCTCATTTAGATATGAACGCACTTCATCTAAAATTCATAAAATTGTGGCTGAACTTCTTGAGACAGGCGTTAACCCAACCGAAGTATACGAAAAAGTTTATAATCAGTTTAACTTCAACAGAATTAAATTGTTGGGCAAAGCACTAAGTACAATGGAATTGGATTCTACTGGAAAAATAGCTTATATGACTATAACCCAGGATGACCAATTAAATTACGGCACAACAGAAGATGATGTAGATGGTTTTGTTTCATATTGCCTTTCAATTAAAGGAGTTGTTATTGGAATTTTATTTTACGAATTAAATGATGGTGTAAAAATCAGTTACAGGTCAAAGGGAGATATTCCAGTAAATAAACTTGCAGAAGAATTAGGCGGCGGCGGTCACATTAATGCTTCTGGCACAAGGTTATATAATTTTAAACTTGATGATATCAAAAATAAAGTAATTGAAAAAGCTAAAAATTATCTTAAGGAGTAAGAAATGTACTTTATTCTAAAGCTTAAAGCAGAAAACGATTCAATTACTTTTGAAAAAAATTCAGCTCTTATTAAATTTTTCATCGACAGTGATAAGCTTGAAAATCAACTTAATTACTTTTTTGACTTGCTTGGTTTAAAATTAGGTGAGCTCCAGAGAAAAATTTTTCTTGATAAAAAAAATGATGAATTAATTTATTACAGCAGTCAAGGAGAGCCTTCAGCAATCTTTATTAAAAAAATTAAACTGGATAAAGATTTTAATCAGGACTTCTTCAGAAATTATTTCGCAGGTTTAATTAAATCTTTACACAACAAACACTTAAATACAATTCATATAATTATACCCTCTTTCGAACATTTCAAAAATTATTTTGATGATATTTCATACCTCATTCAATCAATGATTGAAGGACTTGAATTAGGAAATTATACTTTTGAAAAATATAAATCAGATAAAAAGCAGATAGAAAATATCACTGTTAAAATACACTTCACTGATACAAAAAAGTTGAAAAAAATTATTGAATCAACAGAAAAAATAATGTCGGCTGTTTATTTAGTAAAAGATTTAGTAAATGAACCGCCAATTAATTTAACACCAATGGAATTTGCATCAAGAACAAAAACAGAGTTGAAAAGTCTGGGAATTAATGTTAAGATATTTGATAAAAGAGAATTAGAAAAAAGAAGAATGAACGCAATTCTGTCGGTTGGAAATGCAAGTGAAAATCCGCCGTGCATGATTGTTTGCAGCTACAAACCAAAAATTAAACCAAAGAAAAAAATTGCATTGGTTGGAAAAGGTGTTACATATGACTCGGGAGGTTTATCTATAAAACCAACCAATGGAATGGTTGAAATGAAAGCTGATATGGCAGGAGGTGCAGTTGTAATTGGAATCTTAAAAGCTGCTGCATTATTAAAATTACCTGTTGAATTAATTGGAATAGTTCCTGCTATAGAAAATATGCCCGGTGGTAAATCATATAAACCCGGCGATGTAATAATAAGCTCATCTGGCAAAAGTATTGAGGTTAAGGATACTGATGCAGAAGGCAGAATTATATTGGCAGATGCGCTTCACTTTGCTTCTCAACTAAATCCAGATGAAATAATAGATTTTGCTACATTAACAGGTGCATGTGTTGTTGCATTAGGAGAAATTGCTGCAGGTTTGTTTACAGTAAATGATAAACTTGCCGAAAACTTATTAAAATCATCAAATAAAACTTATGAAAGATTATGGCGCATGCCTTTCTGGAATGATTATAAATCAATGATAAAAAGTGATATAGCAGATGTTGCTAATTTAGGTCCTCGATGGGGTGGGGCAATTACAGCAGGAAAATTCTTAGAACATTTCGTTGACGAAAAAATTCCCTGGGCTCATATCGATATCGCTGGTCCAGCCATCAAACATAAATCAAATAATTACACCGAAAAATATGATACAGGCTTTGGAGTAAGATTAATGATTGATTATTTGATGAATGTATAGAAATTTATCTTTATAATAATTTTTTATCATATTAATAAGATTTCAAGAATTACTCCCTTTATCATTTTGTTTATATTAAACTTTTTTCTGGCATTTTAATTGTTTATCGCATCTCTTGCTAAAATAATTTTTGGGGAGTGAAAATGAAGTTTTTGAAATTAATAACCATTTTCTCTTTTGTCTTTTCAAGCATTTTATTTTCACAGAATAATAGAATAAGGTATAATAATCAGGATTTATTTTTAAGCGGGACAAATTTAGCTTGGTTGAGTTTTGCACAAGATATTGGAGCTGGCAAGACAGACTTAAATTCGTTTGCAGATATTTTTCTTTTAATTCATGAAAATGGGGGAAATGCAGTAAGATGGTGGCTGCATACAGATGGTTCATCAACGCCTGAATTTAATCCTCAAGGTTATGTAGTAGGACCCGGCAAAACAACAATCTCCGACATAAAAAAAGTACTTGACCTTGCATGGGAAAGAGAAGTTGGTGTAATACTTACACTTTGGTCATTTGATATGCTTAGGTCAGATAAAGGCTCTGCTATTTTAGAACGCAATAAAAAGTTGCTGCTCGATACGAATTATACAAGAGCATATATAAATAATAGTTTGATTCCGATGGTAGATTCATTGAAAGGCCATCCAGCAATAATTGCATGGGAAATTTTTAATGAGCCAGAAGGAATGAGTAATGAATATGGATGGAATGAAATACAACATGTTCCAATGTCTGCAATTCAAAGATTTGTTAATTTATGTGCTGGAGCTATACATCGTACAGATTCAACTGCTAAAGTTACAAATGGTTCATGGCATATTGTTGCACTAACTGATATTACTCCGCCGCCTCTCGCAAAATTGAGTGCAGGATATGAAGAATTAAGTGAAGCAGAAAAAAAAGATATAGAATTAAGATTCTTTCAAAAATATAGATTCAAACTGACAGCAGAAGAAATACTCAGACATTTTGAAAAAGTTACACAAACACAAAATTATAATTATTATTCAGATGAAAGATTAATAGCAGCAGGCGGTGATAAAGATGGTATACTGGATTTTTATACAGTTCATTATTATGACTGGGCAGGAAAAACATATTCACCATTTCATCGTCCTGTATCTTTATGGGCTCTTAACAAACCTCTTGTTGTTGCCGAGTTTCTTTTAAAAAATACTTTCGATATTCCAAAAGAATATCTTTATGTTTCACTTTATAATAATGGTTACGCAGGTGCTTTAGCTTGGTCGTGGACAGATAATTCAGTAACAAAAGTTGATGATATTTTGAAGTCTCTAAAATTTATGTGGGATAATTATAAAAATGATGTTGATATTAATGGAATAGCAGTAGATTGGCCAGTTGTAAAAATTTTAAGTCCATTGAACAACGCTGAGTTTCCAGAAAATTCTACTATTAAAATTGATGTTGAAGCATATGATAATGATGGTCAGATTGTATTGCTTGAATTTTTTGCTGATTCAATAAAAATTGGTGAAGTTACTACCGAACCATACTCTTTTGAATGGGAAAATGTTACTTCAGGTTATTATAATATTTATGTAGTTGCAACAGATAATCAGGGTCATAAAAGAACTTCAAATAAAATTCAGATAAAAGTTGGAGTGCCTCAATTTACAAGACTTGAAGCAGAAGCTGCCGTAAAACAGGGTACAGGTCTAACAGTTAAGATGGATAAATCTGCAAGTAAAAACTATTATGTAGATGCTGCAACTAAAAATGGTACTATAACTTGGACAATCCCTAATGTGCCGGTTGCAGGTAAATATGAAATTAAATTTGGTTTTAGATTAGCTTATGATATACTTAAAGAACAATATTTGAATGTAAATGGAATTCGAGTTGATACAGTTCGTTTTGAAGGACCTTTGAATGTATGGTTAGAGACAGGTACAACTGTCGATCTTGTTCAAGGAAAAAATACAATACAAATAGAACTTTATTGGGGCTGGATGCAATTTGATTATTTAGCTGTACCAACAATATTATTAACAACAGTAGAAAATTTTGCTGGGATTCCTAACTCATTTTCATTAGAACAAAATTATCCAAATCCTTTTAATCCATCTACAACGATTAGATATTCAATTGCTAAATCTGAACATGTGAAGTTAATTGTTTATGATGTATTGGGAAGAAAAGTAGCAACACTTGTAGATGAAATTCAAAATCCAGGAATTTATAATGTTACTTTCAATGCTTCTAATTTATCGAGTGGAGTTTATTTTTATAGAATTGAAGCAGGCATGTATTCAGATACGAAGCGAATGGTTCTGTTGAAGTAAAAAAATTTTTTTCTGAACTATGTATTATGCGGAACAACTGTTTTATTGATTATAAAAATTAGCAGTTGTTCCGTATCATACAGTAAACTTTTATAAATACCTGTATCTGTTCTGCAAATATTTACTTCAGTAAAGAATTATGAAAAACTTATAATTGCACCCTCTTAATTGTAAGTCTAAAAACTAAATTTTACACTCGCTTCTTAAATCTAATACAGAAAAATTTTTGTGTCTATTTATTCTTCTATTTTATAATTTCCAATCAACAAATAACACTTTGGAGAAAAAATTATGAAGAGATTAATCCTATTTGTTTTTTCTTTTGTAACAATTTTATATTCACAACAAATTAAATCACCTGAAGAGTTTTTAGGATTTAAAGTTGGAGATGATTATAAAATTGCTAACTATGAAACTATTCAGAGTTATTTCAAACATCTTGCACAATTTTCAAACAAAATAATTTATAAAGAAATAGGAAAGACATCTCTTGGCAGAGATATGTTTATGGCTGTAATAAGTTCAGAAGAAAATATTAAAAATGTTGATAGATATCGTGAGATTATAAAAAAACTTTCCGACCCAAGAACAATTTCTGATGATGATGCAAAATTGTTAGCAAAAGAAGGTAAAATAATTGTTCTTGTTACCTGCAATATTCATTCAACTGAAATTGCTTCTTCTCAGATGTCAATGGAACTGGCTTATAATCTTTTAACTTCTAAATCAAAACCTGAAATAATTGATGCACTTAACAATGTTATTTTCATTTTAATGCCGTCAATTAATCCCGACGGTACTTCAATGGTAGTTGATTGGTATTACAAAAATTTAAATACTGAATTC
>CAZNFW010000051.1:0-19417 GCA_964572725.1 uncultured Melioribacter sp. | reverse complement strand
TTCTTCTTACATAATCTTCAATAGAAATTAATTCTTCTTCATCTTTGCATTTAGATGAATTAAACCTAAGCAGTTCTACATATTTATCCCTATTGTTAAAATCAGTATAGCCAAGTTTAAAAACTTTACCATGTTCTTTCCAGAATTTAGTATAACCTTCTCTGTCATTTTTTGCTTTTTCAGTTAAATAGGTTAATACTGTAGTTGTCACACTCGTAGCAATTTTATTAAATATTATATTTTCTTGAAGTGTTTCTCGTGATATATTTAATGGCAAATCTTCGGAATCAACAACACCTTTTACAAAACTTAAATATTCAGGCAGCAAATCTTTATTCTTATGTTGAATTAAAACTCTCCGAACATATAAATCCAGACCATAATTTTCTCTGTCAATCCAGAAATATTCACTGCTTTTTTTAGGAATGAATAATAATGCATTAAACTGAATTGGAGCATCTATTGATTTATGAATTACATCGGCAGGCTCTTCTGAATCATAAGTTAAAAATTTATAAAACTCATTATATTGTTCCTTTGTGATGGAACTTTTTGGTTCACGCCATATTGCACTAATTGTGTTGATTCTTTCACTGCCAATAAAAATAGGATAAGAAATAAAGTTGGAATGCTTTTTAATTATTGATTCAAGTCGCCATTTCTCAGCAAATTCTAAAGCATCATCTTTCAAGTAAATTTCTATTTTTGTTCCTCTGGGAATTTTTTCTTCGAGTGTTGTAATTTCATATTCACCTAAACCATCAGATTTCCACTGAACAGCTTCGTCTTCAGGACGGAATGACTTTGTTTTTATTATCACTTCTTTTGCTACCATGAATACTGAATAAAAGCCAATTCCAAATTTACCAATTAAATTAGTTGCATCTGTTTTTGACTCAGAAATTATTTTAAGAAATTCTTCTGTTCCTGATTTGGCAATAGTTCCAATATTTGTTATTAACTCATCTCTGTTCATTCCTATGCCAGTATCAGAAACAATTAGTAATTTATTTTTTTCATCATTTGTAATTCTAATTTCAAGAGGTAAGTCTCTATCAACAATTTCAGTTCCTCTGTTGGATTCAAATCTAAGTTTATCAAGTGCATCCGATGCATTTGAAATTAATTCACGCAAAAAGATTTCCCTGCTTGTATAAAGTGAGTGAACAAGAATGTCTAAAAGTTTTTTTACTTCGGCTTTAAACTCATATTTCTTTGCGGTTGTACTATCGCTCATAAATCCTCCGTATAATTACACATATTAGCACCGCAAAAATAAAGAGGTTTAATAATTGCAGCAATCAATTGCAAAGAGGTTTATTTGGATTTGTTGTTTTTTGAAGAATCATCTTCGCCGCTTAAAGCTTTTTTGAAAGATTTTATTCCTTCTCCCAAGCCTTTCATTAAATCTGGAATTTTTTTTGCACCAAATAATAATACCAGAATAAAAATAATCAGAATAATTTCAGTAGCACCTATGTTGCCCATATTTACCTCAATTTGACAATCGAAAATAAAAAATAAATCTACCCAAACAAAATTTATCTTTTAAAAATTAGTTCATAAAGCGAAATAAATGCCATAAAATAAAATGATAAATACATAATTGATGCAGAAATAACTGCCAGATAAACAAATTCTTCTTGAACATATCTCATTAACCAGATTGAACCAAAGGAAATAATTATTGATATCAATGGTTCAATCATAATAAATAATTTCCATTTGCCATTTATTACAGTATTAAAATAAAATATTATACCTATCGAAAAGAAAATAAAAGCCAATCCCAGAACATGATTATGTGTAGTAATTAACATTTCTGAGATTGGCTTAGAATAATTTACTTGTACTTCAAAATCAGAATCATCATTTAATTTATCACCATTAAATCTTTCTATAGTACCTTTTGGAGAAAAAGATGTAGTATGATGTAAAAAAGTCAAACCAATTCCAACTCCTATTGATACTACAATAATATAAACAGCAATAAATTTTTTTAATGAATTGCTTAAAGACTTTAGTGTAATATTCATAATTCATTTTTAATGAGTGAAAAAAGAATGCTCAGCTTTTTAATTCCAGTTGTTACTGAATTTGCAGAAATTGTAGCTCCGCTAATACTACTTACATCTTTACCAATTTTGAATTGATGATTCAAATCTTTCCCCTTAAATTGTTTTAACCAGCTTTTCTCCTCAACTGCATTACCATAAGCCTCTCTATATTTAACAATTTCTACTGTTAAAATCTTGCCATTATTATCAAATATTACTAAAAAAGTAATAGGTAGCGATTTCCCAAAAACATTATCAAGCATAGCAGTACCAATCCATTTATTGCCGTCAAAAATTTTCCATAAATAAATATATTTATTAAAAAATCTCTGATTACATTCTTTTTCAATCTTTGTTTTTATTTCTAATGGTATTTCAAATTTGTGAAAATCTGTTTTAATATTTCCATTAAAATAATTTAATATAATTTTCTCAGCATTTTCTTTAATATTAGACTGAACTAATAACAATAAAATTAATAAAACTGTTTTCATTGATTGACCCAAGAATAATATTAAAACATATAACCTACGCCAATATTAAATAGTGTTGTTTTTTCATTTCCAAGTTCTCTTTTTCTTATGCCATAATCTAACTTAAAAACGATGTAATCAATTGGTTTTACAGATAAACCTGCCATCCAGTAGGTAAAATGATTTCTTTTTTCTGAATCGCCGCCTGATTTAGTTTTTGCTGCAGTATTGTAATCCGAATAACGAATGAAAGGAATTACTTTTGTATCCCAATTAAAGAAACTTCCAATATTATAACCTAAATCCACATAAAATCCTGTTGAACGTTGTAGATTATATTTTTCATAATTTATGTTTCCATATTCAAAAATAATATCCAAATTATTTGTCTGATATCTGCCATGTAATTCATATAAATAAATTTTGTTTGTAGAAGTATCTCCTGAAGCTTTATTATATGTTAAAGAGCCTCCAATTTTCAAATTAGAAAAACCAAGGTAATCTATCCTGAGATTATAAAGAAGATTTTTAGCATCAGCCTTGAATCCTTTCCTTCTGCCATCTCTGATTGCATTTGATTCACTAAATTTATCACTGTTCAAGCCCTCCATAATTGTAAGTTTATAATCAAAAGAATTTATTTTACCATAAAATGCAATTCCATTACCAAACCACGTTGTAGGTATTATTCTTGTGTTATAATCTGGTCTTTCAACACCAAAAAATAATGGCGGTTCATGAATCTCATTAATTAAACCTACAGAAGGAAGAACCACACCAGCTTGAAAACCAAGCCAGTCGGCATAATGATAATTAACATATGCCTGCTCCAATTCAATCTCGCCATCCCCACCTTCAACGTAATTGTGTTCTAATTCTACCTCAGAATGAAATGACCACTGATCGTTCCAAGAAAAACCTATAAATGTAACAAATCTATGAAAATCAAGAATTTGTTTTAAGGGCTTGTTGTCCGTTACTTCATGATTAAAATGTAATTCCCCATATCCGTGAACAGAAGCATTATAGTCATATAACCCGTTTTGAGAAAGTAAAATTATTTGAAAAAGGAACATTATTAATAAAGTAAATCTTAACCTCTGCATTTTTCCTCCAGTTTGTTATGATTATTATTAAAAGAAAATCAATATTTATTTAGACTAAATATAAATTAGTTTCAAAAATTAATCAAGCTTTTATTTTTTTATAAGTGATTTTTTTCGATTCAAATTCTAAAAAAACATTACTTTGAATATTTTTCTAAACATAATTGGGAATTAATTTTTTTCTGAACAAAGGAAAGCTGATGTTTAGGATAGTATATGTATTTAGGTTTATAAGGAGATAATAAAATTAATACTCACTTTATCGATGACCAATCAAAAAGCTTAGATTTTGAATTATGAGTATTAGTTCATTTTTACAAATTTGTTTATTTGTAAATAATTTATTAAATGGTTTTTATCAAAAATTGACTTGTATTTTTTACACACTTTATATATTTCTATCCAATAAAATTTGCATTAATCAGCATACTACTTCATACTCTTTTCATAATTTTCTGCTTCTGTTGATGTTGAAAAATATCCTACTCTAACTCTATACCAGATTCCTTTACCCGGAATATTCACTTTAACTATAAATGCATTATGGCCCATATTTTTTAATTTGTTTACTTCTCTTTCTGCTTTCCATTGTTCTTTCCAGGATGAGATTTGAATACAAAATTTATTGCCATCTGTAAAGATTGTTTTAGAGACTAATCTCTCAGAATTTAAATCATAATTTTCTTCGTTTATAATTGTTTCTGTTTTATTTGATGGTGTTTTACTTATTGCATTACTACTGCTATCTAAATTTTTTATCTCATAATCGTTTAGTTTTACATTAGAATATAAACCAGTTTTATCATGCTCATATCTATTACTACGAAATTTTATATAGTTAATACATTTTTCAAAAAGTGCAGAAAAAATTCTGCTTGTATCAACCAAGTAAATATTATTTTCTCTAATTATATCAATAGGCTTAAAAGGTTCACCGATAATTTTAAGATTTTTATCATAGTATAAATTCCCGATAACATTAATTTTTCTATATACAGTATCAAATAAAACTTGGGTTTTAGCATATATTATTTCTTTATTCAACTCATTAATCAAAATTGGTTTTTTATAATATGTAATCATAAGTACCGATAAGATATTTTTTTCCTGTTTAATGCTCGAAGTATCTATATAAATTTCTTTTTCATCTAAACTAATAACTTTCTCCAATTTATTAGATAAAATCTGAGCATTAATTATTATGTGAGGAATTATGAATAAGATAAGTATTTCAATACAGCAAAATTTTTTCATAAAAATATTTAATTCAAAAATCAATTATAAAATAAATTATTTCAGGAAAAAATAAAATTTATTTAAAAAAGTTATGAAAATTGTAGTGAATTCATTAAAACTACTTCATACAAAAATTTGCTGATAGGAATACTTAATTCAGATTTCTTGACAATCATACATTGAAGTATTAATTTGCGCACAAATTTTTTGAAGATTAATGCTTACTGAATTCGGCAAAATTCTGATATTCATATTATTTGCTGCAATATTTGTAATAATTACACTTTTTGTAGCAAAAATAGTTAGGCCAAATCAACCGACGCATGAAAAATTAAAAATTTATGAATGCGGCGAAAATCCTCAAGGCTCGCCATGGGTTAAGTTTAATATAAGGTTTTATGTTGTCGCATTAATTTTTTTAATTTTTGATGTCGAAGTTGTACTTCTTTTTCCATGGGCTTTAATATATAAGAATTATGGCATCTATGGTTTTCTTTCAGGAATAATCTTTTTATTACTTCTAATTTTAGGAATGGCTTACGAGTGGAGAAAAGGTGATTTGGAATGGGCAAGACCTCAACCTAAACCTCCTGTATTAGAGGAAATTTTAAAAAACAAAAATCAAGCTTAATCTATGGGTTTACTCGATAAAGAATTCTCAGATGGAAATATAGTAATTACCAAAGTTGAAGATTTATTTAATTGGGCTCGGCTTTCTTCTATTTGGCAGCTTGGATTTGGACTGGCATGCTGTGCAATAGAAATGATGGCAACATCTGCTTCTCATTATGACTTTGATAGATTTGGTGTTATTCCGCGAAATACTCCCAGACAGGCCGATGCAATTATAATTTCTGGTACGGTAACTCTTAAAATGGCTCTTCGTATTAAAAGATTATATGAACAAATGCCAGAACCAAAATACATCATTTCAATGGGAAGCTGTGCAAATTGCGGAGGACCTTACTGGGAACATGGTTATCATGTTTTAAAAGGTGTCGACAGAGTTATCCCTGTTGATGTTTATGTGCCCGGTTGCCCCCCTCGACCAGAAGCTTTGTTGGAAGGTTTATTAAAATTACAAGAAAAAATTAGAAACGAATCATTAATGAAAAAATCTGTATGAAAAACGCAGAAGAAATTTTTGAGATATTAAAAAAAGAATTTGGCGATGCAATTATTTCAATAGATAAAGATATTCCAACAGAACCAATAATTTCTGTTAATCCTTTTGAAATAAAAAAAGTATGTTTGTTTCTAAGAGATAATGAAGAATTAAAATTTGACAGTCTAATGGTTTTATCGGGAGTTGATGATGCAAATGGAGAAAAAATAAAAGACGAAGATGGAACTGAAATAATCAAAGGCGGAACTTTAAGTGTTTACTATCATTTATATTCTATTCCATTCAAGCACAAAGTTACATTAAAAGTATCAACTCCAAGAGAAAATCCCCAGGTAGAATCTGTTGAATCAGTCTGGAAATGTGCTGATTGGCATGAACGTGAAGCCTATGATATGTTCGGAATTAT
This sequence comes from uncultured Melioribacter sp., assembly GCA_964572725.1. Taxonomy (GTDB): domain Bacteria; phylum Bacteroidota; class Ignavibacteria; order Ignavibacteriales; family Melioribacteraceae; genus Rosettibacter. Next base: position 13,013 of record CAZNFW010000051.1, on the reverse strand, counting down.
TTTTCTGAATCATCCTGATTTAAGAAGAATTCTTATGCCCTACGACTGGGAAGCAGGTTATCCATTAAGAAAAGATTATAAAAATCCTGAATTTTATCAGGGAATGAAAGTTCCTTATTAATTTGAATTGATTATGGCTCTTAAAACTGAAACAATGATTTTAAATATGGGACCTCAACATCCATCAACTCATGGGGTGCTGAGGCTTGAACTTGAACTTGAAGGTGAATTAATTAAAAATGTAAAACCCCATATAGGTTATTTACATAGATGCTTTGAAAAACATGCTGAAGCTATGACTTATCCTCAAGTTATTCCTTATACTGACAGAATGGATTATTTAGCATCAATGTATAATAATTTTGGTTATGTTTTAGCTGTAGAAAAATTACTCGGTATTCAGGTACCTGAAAGAGTTGAATATATTCGTGTTATTATGGGTGAACTTCAAAGAATTGCATCACATCTTGTTGCTATTGGCACATATGGTTTAGATATTGGTGCCTTTACACCATTTTTATACTGCTTTAGAGACAGAGAAAAAATCCTAAGTCTTTTTGAAATGACATGTGGTGCACGGCTTCTTTATAATTATATGTGGATTGGTGGACTATCTCACGATATCCATCCTGATTTTGTTAGATTAACCAAAGAATTTATTAAATCTTTCAGACCTACAATTGACGAACTAAATTATCTTTTATCTTATAATAAAATTTTTATTGAAAGAACTGCTAATATTGGAGTATTGCCTTTAGAAACAGCAATTAATTACGGTGTTACAGGACCAGTTTTAAGAGGCAGTGGTTTAGCTTTTGATTTAAGAAAAAATGAACCTTATTCAATTTATGATAGATTTGAATTTGATATACCTGTTGGTAAAGGATTAATGGGCACTGTTGGTGATTGCTGGGATAGATACTATGTTCGAGTTCAGGAAATGGAACAAAGTCTAAGAATTATTGAACAGGCAATTGACCAGATACCCGGAGGGGATGTTCATGCTGCAATTCCAAAAAGAATAAAACCTCCTAAAGGAACAGTTTATTTCAGAGTAGAAAACCCAAGAGGTGAATTAGGATATTTTATTATTAGCGACGGAAGTCCAAATCCTTTTAGAGTCAAGGTTCGTGCCCCTTCATTTGTTAATCTCGAAGTATTAGGAGAACTCTGCAAAGGTCATCTTGTTGCAGATGTAGTAGCAATCTTAGGAAGTATTGATATAGTTTTAGGAGAGGTGGACAGATAATGTATCAATTACTATATAAACTTACAAAAGATGTAATTATTTCAACAGTTGTTGTAGCATTAATTCCATTAACTATTATTTTAATTTATGCACTCTTTGCAATCTGGCTCGAAAGAAAAGTTTCGGCTCATATGCAGGATAGGTTGGGTCCAATGAGAACAGGATGGCATGGATGGCTTCAAACAATTGCAGACATGATTAAGATGATTCAAAAGGAAGATACAATTGCTGTCGATGCGGATAAAAAATTATTTAATATTGCACCCGTTTTAGTATTTACAGGGTCTTTTGCCGCATATGCAGCTATACCATTCTCAAGTGCATTGATTGGAAGTGAAATTGAAGTTGGACTTTTTTACATTGTTGCAATTTCATCTTTAGTAGTTGCGGGAATTTTAATGGCTGGATGGGCTTCCAATAATAAATATTCACTGCTGGGAGCTATGCGTTCGGCTGCTCAAATCGTTAGCTACGAAATTCCTACTGCACTCGTTGTCTTAACAATGGTTATGTATACAGGCAGTTTCAGCTTAACAAAAATAAGTGAATTGCAAACTGCATATTTCTGGAATTGGAACATATTTGGCGGACCTGAATTTGGTATAACAAAGTTTTTATTAATTCCATTTATGATTGTTGCTGCAACAATAATGTTTATAAGCACTTTAGCTGAAGTAAACAGAACCCCATTCGATATACCGGAGGCAGAATCTGAACTTGTAGCTGGATATTTTACTGAATATTCCGGAATGAAATGGGGAATGTTCATGCTAGCTGAATACGCAAATATGCTTGCAGTTTCAGCTGTTGTATCGATTTTATTCTTCGGCGGCTATCAATCTCCTTTTGGATATCTTGGGAATTTATTAAATATAAAATGGCTTGTTACATTTGAACAAATTTTCTGGTTCCTATTAAAAGGTCTAATCCTTGTATTTGTTCAAATGTGGCTTAGATGGACTCTGCCGCGTTTAAGAGTTGACCAGCTTATGACAGTATGCTGGAAATATTTAATCCCTTATGCAGTTGTTAATTTAATTTTTGTTGGAATAATTTCATTGCTGTGATTATGAAAGAATATTTAAAAAATACATGGCAGGCTATTTACACTGTTCTTGTTGGGATGAAAATTACATTCAAACATCTCTTTACTCCTGCTGTTACAATTCAATATCCTGATGTTAAAATCACTTTGCCTGAAAGAGTAAGAAATAGATTATATGTAAATATTGATGATTGCATTGGATGCGACCAATGTTCCAGAGCTTGTCCTGTAAGTTGTATTGATATTGAAACAGTAAAAGCTTTGCCAGGTGAAAATCTTGGAGTTACATCAAATGGCAAAAAGAAAGCTTTATGGGTAACAAAATTTACAATTGATTTTGCTAAATGTTGTTATTGTCAACTTTGTGTATTCCCCTGCCCAACTAATTGTATTTACATGACTAATATTTATGAATTTTCAGAATATGATAGAAGAAATTTAATATATAATTTTTCTAATCTAACAGAAGAAGAAGCAGCAGAAAAAAAAGCTAATTACGAAAAATTCCTTGCAGAAAAAGAATCTCAGAAAGCTGCTGCATCAAAAACAAAAGAATAAATTTAGAATTGATTATGACATATTTCGATGTAATTTTTTATCTGTTCGCTTTAATAACAATTATTTCTGCTGTTATTGTTGTAACTACTAAAAATATTGTTTATTCAGCATATAGCCTTTTGCTGACTTTATTTGGAATTTCAGGAATATATGTTTTATTAGGTGCCGATTTCCTTGCTGTTGTCCAAATAATGATTTATGTGGGTGGAATCCTTATACTGCTTTTATTTGGTGTTATGCTGACAAATAAAATTACAAGCGTTGATATTAGAACAGGTACTGTTCATCTTTTGCCTGCTGCTATTGGTGTTGGTTTATTGCTTGGAGTGCTCTGGGCTGTTATGTTATGGACCAACTGGAAAATTCTACCTTCTGAAATTCCAATTACAACAATAAAAAATCTCGGCAATCTCTTGATTACAGACTATATCTTAATATTTGAGCTGCTTGGAGTACTTCTGCTTGTAGCTTTAATTGGTGCTGCATCTATTGCTAGAAAAGAAGAAGAAAAAATTAATTAACAATAAATTTCTGAAAATTATGACAGTTAACGTAGGCTTGACTCATTTTTTAATAATTAGTGCAATATTATTCACTTTAGGAATTTACGGCATTATTACTCGCAAAAATGCTGTAATGGTTTTAATGGGAGTTGAATTAATTCTCAATTCGGCAAATATTAATTTTGTCGCTTTTGCAAGATATGGAAACTTTGGATTTAGCGGACAGATAATTGCTTTATTTGTAATAATTCTTGCAGCCGCCGAAGCAGCTATAGCACTGGCAATTGTTCTAAATATTTATAAAACTTTTTCAAATGTAAATGTTGATGAAATTGATAAACTAAAAGAATAGTTCTATGACTGAAAATTTACTTGTTACTCTATCAATAATAACTCTTTTTTTACCTATTCTTGGTTTTGCAATATTAATTTTCTTTGGTAAAAGATTTCCTAAATTATATCTTCTCGAAGTAACTATACTATTCATTGCTCTCATAATTTCTATTTTTATACTCTACTCCAAATTAACTTACTTCAATAAAGATATTGTCTCATCATTAACATGGTTTATCATAAATAGCTCCCCACATATAGAGACTATAAATATTGAATTGGGAATTAAGATTGATAACATCACCGCTATAATGCTTTTTGTAGTAAATCTTATCAGTGCTCTGGTTCATTTATATTCGATTGAATATATGCGGGGTGATAAAAGATATACAAGATATTTTGCTTACCTTGGATTATTCACATTTTCAATGCTTGGAATTGTTCTTACTCATAATTTATTAATGATGTATATTTTCTGGGAATTAGTTGGATTATCATCATATTTATTAATTGGATTCTGGTTTGAAAAAAAATCTGCAGCAGATGCTTCAAAGAAAGCTTTTATTGTTAACCGAGTTGGTGATGTTGGAATGTTTATTGGAATCTTGATTTTATTTACGAACTATAAAACTTTCACTTTTGACAAAATATTTTATGAAATATCAATCGGAAATCTGCCTTTTGGAAGTGAAGCATGGCTTACTGCAGCAGGAATTTTAGTTTTTATGGGTGCTGTTGGCAAATCTGCTCAATTCCCATTACATGTCTGGCTGCCAGATGCAATGGAAGGTCCTACTCCAGTTAGTGCCTTAATTCATGCAGCAACTATGGTTGCAGCTGGAGTTTATCTTGTTACAAGAATTTTCGTAATGCTTACTGCAGACGCAATGCTCGTTATTGCAATCATAGGTGCAGTTACTTCTCTTGTTGCAGCTACAATTGCAATTACACAAAATGACATCAAAAAAGTATTAGCTTATTCAACTGTATCCCAGCTTGGATATATGATTATGTCTTTAGGTGTAGGAGCTTATGCATTCGCATTCTTTCATCTTGTTACTCATGCTTTTTTTAAAGCTTGTTTATTTCTTGGTTCAGGGTCGGTTATACATTCATTGCATCACGAACAAGATATTCGAAATATGGGCGGTTTAAGAAAAAAAATGCCCATTACATATATTACATTTCTTATCTCAACATTAGCAATTTCAGGTATTCCATTAACATCTGGATTCCTAAGTAAAGATGGAATTCTTGCTGGCACACTTGCTTTTGGTAAACTTACTGGACATTGGTTAATTCCCATTATGGGCTTTATTGTAGCAGCTTTAACAGCTTTCTATATGTTTAGATTATTAATTTTGACTTTTCACGGAGAACCAAGAGACCATCACAAATTTGAACATGCTCATGAATCTCCTTTAGTAATGACTGCACCATTAATTATTCTTGCAACATTATCATTTTTTCTTTTCTATACTCCAAATCCATTATCTCCAGATGATGGATGGTTTATTAAAAATTGGGTTAAGACTCCAGAACAAGTAACCCCAGCATCTACAAGATTTAATTTTATGAATGCCAATTCTTATGACGAAAATATTCATGATGAAATAATCCATTCAGAGCTGTACACAGAAACACTGCACTGGGCTCACTACCCTGCTATGATGTTATCAATTACTCTTGCAGGCTTGGGAATTCTTTTTGCATTTATGTTTTATCAATGGAAAAAAGTTAATGTCGATAAGCTAACAGAAAAAATTAAACCACTTTACAACTTTTCGCTTAATAAATGGTATATCGATGAATTATATGATGTAACAGCAGTTGGACAAACTCTTAATTTCAGCAAAGTATTGGCATGGTTTGACAATAATATTATTGATGGAATTGTTAATGGTTCTGCATGGATTACTAAATCATTTTCTAAATTAAGCGGATTATTTGATACATATGTTGTTGATGGTTTGGTAAACTTTTCAGCATTCTTTAGTGGATTTGTAGGATTTTCTCTTAAAAAATTACAAACTGGCAAAGTGCAGACTTATGTTGTATTCGTTGTTTTTTCTGTAATTATTCTTTTATTAATCTTTAAACCATTTTGATTAATTGTTGATTTATAAAATTCTTTGTCAAAAATTAAAAATAGGTTGAATATATGATTGGTTTTCCGATACTTTCTTTAATTACTTTCCTCCCAATTCTGGGGATGATAATTGTTTTAATTCTTCCCAAAGAACAGCAAAAAAATATTAAATATACCACTTTATTAATTACAGCTATACAGGTTATTTTAGCTATTGTTCTCTTAGCTAATTACAATTACTCAGCTGCAGGGGTTTACGAAGAAAAATCTTTTCAATTTATTGAAAAATTCAGATGGATTGAAATAACTGGAATATCATGGTTAGGAACTGTAAAGATTGATTACTTTTTAGGCATAGACGGCATTAGTATGCCTATGGTTTTGTTAACTGCAATAATTTCTTTCATTGCTACAATATCTTCGTGGAATATTGAAAAATCAGTTAAAGGTTATTTTGCTTTATTCCTTTTACTCGATACTGGAATGATAGGAGTGTTTGTTGCTTTAGACTTTTTCCTATTCTATATTTTTTGGGAATTAATGCTTTTGCCAATGTATTTTTTGATTGGAATTTGGGGAGGTCCACGAAAAGAATATGCTGCTATTAAATTCTTTATTTACACTTTATTTGGAAGCGTCTTTATTCTTCTTGTAATGATTGGTTTATACTTCAGTGCAACAGAAACTCTCAATGATGGAACAAAAGTTTTTACATTTAATTTGCTTCAATTAATGAATCCTAACAATTACTTGCAAGATGGAATTCTATCCCCATTAAATCCACACAATTTAAGATTCATTGCTTATTTAGCCTTGTTTGTAGGATTTGCAATTAAAATTCCAATGTTCCCATTCCATACATGGCTTCCTGATGCGCACGTTGAAGCACCAACTCCAATTTCTGTTATTCTTGCTGGTGTATTGTTAAAGATGGGAACTTATGGAATTCTTAGAATCAGTTATCCTATCTTTCCAGAAATTACCAGACAATTAATGTGGTGGATTGCATTATTCGGAATGATAAACATTATTTATGGAGCTCTTGTTGCTTTAGCTCAAAAAGATTTTAAGAAATTAATTGCTTATTCTTCTGTTTCTCACATGGGTTATGTTTTGTTAGGTATGGCTTCATTATCATCTACTGGAATTACAGGTGCTATTTTTCAGATGTTCAATCATGGAACAATTACTGCTATGCTCTTCTTAATTGTAGGAGTAATATATGACAGAGCTCATACAAGAGGCTTAAATGATTTTGGTGGATTAGCTGCACAAATGCCTGTTTATACAGGCTTTGTAACTGTTGCTTTCTTTGCTGCAATTGGATTGCCAAGCTTAAGTGGATTTATTTCAGAAGCTCTCGTTTTTGTTGGAGGTTTCGGTGTAACGAATATTAGAATAATTACAATGATTTCTTCTCTCGGAATTCTATTAGGTGCTGGTTATATGCTCTGGACATTACAAAGAATTTTCTTTGGACCATTAAATGAAAAATGGGCTTCGTTGAAAGACCTTGAATTTAGAGAATATGCTATGTTTGCTCCTCTTTCTGCAATTATAATTTTCCTTGGAGTTTATCCTTCTGCTATGCTGAATATTATGAATACATCCGTAAATAAACTTGTAAGTTTTCTTTTTAATGGTCATAATTTTTAATTAAATAAATGGATTGTAAGTTTTAATGGAACAGACAAACTTAATTCAATCACTTAATTTAATTTTACCAGAAATAGTACTAACTGTTTTTCTTGTAATACTTATTTTATCAGATTTAATTTTTCATAAGAATAAATCAATCATTCCTTATGTTGCTGGAACAGGAATTATTATAACAGGACTTTTTTTAATTAATCAATTTTATGATAATGGATTCGCTTTCAGTCAATCTATTAATCCTTTAAGAAATTATGGAATGATTGCTGTTGATTCTTTTGGTTCATTCTTTAAGGCTATTGTTATAATATCATCACTTCTTGTTGTCTTTTTCTCATATTCTTCATCAGAGATTAAAAATACACAGGATAGAATTGGCGAATATTATGCTTTGATTTACGGGATGATGATTGGAATGTTCTTCATGATTTCTGCCTCTGACTTAATTTTAATTTATCTTTCAATGGAATTACTATCGCTTTCTTCTTATGTTCTTGCAGGATTTATTAAACTAAGAGACAGAAACAGTGAAGCTGCATTAAAATATTTAATTTATGGTGCTGTATCATCTGGTTTAATGCTCTTTGGAATTTCTTTGATATATGGACTTACTGGAAGTACAAATCTTTATATAATCAATTCATTAATTCAAGCTCCAAATATTAATTTATTCACACTATCATTTGCAGTAATTTTAGTATTTGCAGGAATAGGTTATAAAATTTCTTCAGCTCCATTTCATTTCTGGACACCAGATGTTTATGAAGGTGCACCAATTACAATTACAGCTTATCTTTCCATTGCAAGTAAAGCTGCGGGTTTTGCACTTCTGATTAGATTTATAAAGACAACATTTGTATCATTCGTAAATTCAGACGGCTTCTGGAATTTAATTGATGTCTTCGATTGGAAATCTGTTTTAACCGTAATATCTATTTTAACCATGACTCTTGGCAATTTTTCGGCTTTATGGCAAAACAATTTGAAAAGAATGCTTGCGTATTCAAGCATAGCTCATGCAGGGTACATTTTGCTTGGCTTGGTTGTTTTCTCAAATCAAGGATTAATGGCAATATTAATTTATTTCGTATTCTATTTAATAATGAATCTTGGTGCATTTTATGTAGTAATGCTTATTTCAAATCAAATTGGCTCGGAAGAAATTGATGATTATAATGGACTTGGATATACCTCACCACTTATTTCAGTTTCATTAGCAATCTTTCTTGTTTCGTTAACAGGGATTCCACCTACTGCAGGATTTATAGGCAAGTTGTATCTTTTCATTGCTCTTGTAGATGCAAAAATGATTATTGTGGCAATAATTGCTCTTCTTAATACTGTTGTTTCTCTCTATTATTACATTCGAGTATTAAAGCACATGTATTTAGTCAAAGCTGATGAAAATACCCCTGTAATAATTCCAACAACGGGAAATAAAGTATTAGTATCACTTTTAGCTTTTGCAGTATTGATTTTTGGAGTTTACTTTTCGCCAGTTATTAATCTTGCAAAAACATGTTTAATAATTCTTGGATTATAAAAATTTTATTAGAGAATTACTTTGTAATAAATTCTAAATTATAAAGAACTCAATTTTTTCGTAATAAACTTCACTTAATAATTTTTTCAAATCCAATTTTCTTTAAATTAATTAAAATTAGAGTTAGCGATAGAATACTTAAGAATAATAATCCAATGCCTTTTATATATTCAGAAAAAATTAACTCACCTATACTAAACAAAAAAGAATAAACCAGTATTATTCCCAGAAACCAATTTATGAACAAATAAACAAAAATTTTTGAAGAATTATTTTGAGAAAATTTTTTCCAACCCAAGCCCCCTGATTGAATCTTATTATTAAATTCAATCAGTTTATTTTCGTCTACAGGTTTAGTAAGAAAAGTTACAAGAAGCCAGATTATTGTAGTTCCCAATACAATTGGATAAAGTGTTAATGGCGATTCAAGATGCAAAACATAAACTGAGAATGGATAAATAATAACAGGGGCAATCATAGCAGAAATTTCGGACCATGCATTAATTCTCCACCAATACCAGCGTAATATCAATACTCCTCCAAGTCCTGCACTTGTATTTAAAATAAAAATCCATGCACCAGATATAGTAGTTAAAAAATATTTTGTAATAACCAATGAAAATACCGTCATTAAAATTATTCCAATTCTCGAAACTATAACATAATGTTTCTCATCAGCATTTTTATTAATAAATCTTCTATAAAAATCATTTATAATATAAGAAGTACCCCAATTTAATTGAGAAGCTACTGTTGACATATAAGCTGCCAGAAAAACTGCAATTAAAAGTCCAAGCAAACCATTGGGTAAATATCTCACCATTAACTTGGGATACATTATTCCCGGGTCGATAGTATTTTCATATTTATCATAGAATTCTCTGAATTCATTTGAACGAATAATTGAATCATCTGAGTTAAGGAGTTCTTTATTATTAAAAACTTCCTCGCATTTGGAAAACAAAACAGGATTTTCTTTTTTTAATGAATCGAGATTTTGAGAATGCGGCAGAATAATTAAAGCTGCAAGAGCAACTAAAATCCATGGCCAGGGTCTAATTGCATAATGAGCAATTGTAAACCATAGAGTTGCAAGTAGACTATGTTTCTCATTTTTAGCGGACATCATTCTCTGTGCAATATATCCCCCGCCGCCGGGATCAGCACCAGGATACCAGCTTGACCACCATTGTAAACCAATATAAGCCAAAAAAGACCATAAGGAAATCGAAAGAACATTTGTTTGGATTTGATTGACAGTTAAATTTTCTATTCTTGGAAGAAATGATAAAGTTTGGGGAGAAAGGTTTTTTGTTATTCCTTTCAAACCATTTACTTCTGGCAATTTAATTACGATTATAGCAAGAATAATACAGCCAGTCATAGCAAATACAAATTGAAAACTATCTGTTCTTGAAGTTCCAAGTAATCCTGAAGCAGAAGTATACAAAGCAATTATGAATGCACAAATTATTACAAGAGTAAAAGCATTAAAATCCGGGAATACGACGCTAAATATTTTTTCCATAGCTTTGTTAACCCATCCAAGAACAATAGCATTCATAAATAAACCTAGATAAATTGCTCTGAATCCTCTTAAGAATGAAGCTGCTTTACCCGAATATCTTAATTCAATAAATTCCAAATCGGTCATTATACCTGCTCGCCGCCACAATCTTGCGAAGAAAAAAACTGTCAACATACTTCCAATAGCCATATTCCACCATAACCAGTTCCCAGATATTCCATTTTTTGCTACAAGTTCAGTAACAGCTAATGGAGTATCTGCAGCAAAAGTAGTAGCAACCATTGCCGTCCCGGCAATATACCATGGCAAATTTCTGCCCGATAAAAAGAAATTAGAAGTTGACTGCCCTGCTTTTTTCGAATAATAAAATGCAATTAAAAAAACGACAATGAAATAAAAAATAATGATTGCAAAATCGTAGAAGTTTAGATGTGTCATTATGACCTCTAAAGAAGTTAAGATATATAAGAGTGTGAATTTATTAGAAAATTATTTCTACTGTTTAACAACTCCTACTTTAAAGAAATTTTCTAAAATTAATGCAGCTGCACCAACTGCTACGGAATATTGATGATAATTATCTACAATAATTTCAAGGGAATCGTTAGTAATTGGAATAACTCTCATTTCAATTTCCTTTCGTACGGCTTCAATAATTATATCTTCTAATTCTGAAATTACCCCTGTAAGAATTAATGAATCTGGATTGAGTAAAGCTACAGCAGGAGCAATTGTTTGCCCAATAATACTTCCAATTTTAGAAAAAATTAGGTTAGCAATTTTATCTCCCTGTTTTGCAGCCTGAACAAGAAATTCAATATTTATATCATCTATAGAAGTAACGTAATTCTTTAAATATTCTCCTTCTGTAAATCTGCTTTTATATGTTGTAAGAAATTCGCGCAATGTTGGCAAATGAGGATATAGTTCTCCTGCACAAAAAGAGGAACCTCTGTATAATTCTCCATTAATAACAATTCCAATCCCGAGTCCGCTTACATTCTGGTCAATCTCAATTAAAACCACAAGATAATTTCTTTTTGTTTGTTTATTGCTTTTCAACTTATATCCAATTGCTACTGCGTTAGCATTATTTTCTATTTGAACCGGGAAAGGAAATTGTTTCAATTTTTCCAGCAAATTGAAATTTAATTCTGGTAAAATGCTCGACATCATCACTATACCGTTATAACAATCTACAATACCTGCAAAGGCTATTCCTAATCCTAATATTTTTTGTTGTTCTAGATTATTTTCTTGAATTATTTTATTTACAGCATCAATGATATTATTTGCCAATTCATCTACAGTATTTCCAGTATGCTGTCTGAATGTTTTCTTTGAAATAACTTCTCCTTTAAAATTCAAAACTACAAGAGACATTTCACCAACTTCAATATCAAGTCCAATTACATAAGCAGCATCTTTATTTAGTGTCCATAAATATGGTTTTTTACCGCCTTTAACTGTAGAATCTCCTTTCCCATAAAAAGTAACGAAAGATTTAGCTGATAAACTATTGAGAATATTAAAAATTGTTGAAGGTCTCATTCCTGTAATTTTTGTTAAATCGGAACTGGCAATAATATCATGTTCTTGAATTAATTTAAGAACAAGCTGTTCATTAATATCTTTTACTACCCTCGCATGGAGTGAAAGTAATTTTCTGCTTTTCATTTTGCACCTACAATCAAATTTATTTAATAATTATTTCATCAATAAAAAGCCATGCTTTTTTACCTGCACCAATATGCCATTGAGGACAAACGCCAATATTTTTTGCATAAACTCGAACAAACCTTGTTCTAACTTTTTCAAATTTTGTTTCTACATTTTTAATTCCATCATGAACATTTTGTTCATCGTTATTAATGCTTAATTCATAAATCTTTGAAAATTTACTTCCGTCTTCTGAAATATAGTATTCTACTTTTGATGGGAAAAAAATCCATGAACCAACTTTTTGTAAATACGAAGAATTGATATATCCGATATCCCTCATTTTTCCTAAGTCTATAACAACATCTAAATCTACTCCTTCATATCCCTGCCATGCATCAGAATTAAAATTTTCAGTTCCCTTAATTCCATCTATTAATCCCCAATGTCCTCCTCCAGTATATGATGGACTAAACTCCGTATTGTATTTTATTTCCCAGTTATCCGGAATTTTGTAAAATGAACTTGTTACAGTTTTACTAAATTTTTTATTTCTATAGCTAACAAATTTTAGTGTTGCAGAATTTTTAATTGTTATAGGTTTATTAAATATCAATCCACTTAATTCAGGATTTGTATTGTCTAATGTATAATAAATTTCACTACTATCAACAGATGCTAAGTTTATAAATGTTGAATCCCTGAAAATTTTATTGCCGCTTGATAAATAAGGTATAATAACATAATCAAAATCAACTGAAGTAACAGGAGAGTAATCTTTACTCGTAGCCCATTCTGCTGGGGTGGAATTCATTTCAAATAAAATATCTCCTCCGTTAATAATATCCGAATG
>CAZNFW010000050.1:0-19693 GCA_964572725.1 uncultured Melioribacter sp. | reverse complement strand
ATATTTTGCAATCAATAAGACTATTAGCCGATGCATGCGAAAGCTTTACTGATAATTGCGTGGTCGGTATTGTTGCAAATGAAAATAACATTAAAAAACATCTTGAAAATTCTTTAATGCTTGTTACTGCATTAAATCCAGTAATTGGTTATGATAATGCAGCTAAAGTTGCTAAAAAAGCTCACAAAGAAAATAAAACATTAAAAGAAGCAGCTATTGAACTTGGTTTACTTACAGCTGAACAATTTGATGAAGTAGTAAGACCTGAAAAGATGATTGGACCTAAAAAGTAAATTTAAAAAAGTAGAGACTTGCAAATGCAAGTCTCTACACTAAAAATAAAGTTTGTTATTTAATTAAGCAGTTTTTTCTTCTGCAACTTCTTTCTTTTCTTCTATAACTGGTGTTTCTTTTTCAGCTTTTTCTTTCTTTTCTGGTTTTGGTTTAACTAATCCACTATAATCAACCAGTTCAATTATAGCTAATTCTGCACCATCCCCTTTTCTTTGGCCTAACTTAACAATTCTTGTATAACCACCAGGTCTATCGCCAATCTTAGGAATAATTTCTGTAAAAAGTTCTTTTACAACACTTTTGTCTTTAATCTCAGCAGCAACATATCTTCTCGAAACTACTGAATCAACTTTTGCTTTTGTAATTAGAGGCTCAACAAAAGTGCGAAGTTCTTTTGCTTTTGCAACTGTAGTTTTAATCTTTTTATGTTTTAAGAGAGAAGTTGCAAGATTTCTGAGTGTTGCAAGCCTGTGCTCAGAAGTTCTTTTTAATTTTCTTCCTTTAACTCTGTGTCTCATTATTCAACCTTAGCTATTATTTTTCTGGTTTATCTACTAGGTATTTATCGACATCCATTCCAAAGTGGAGTCCAAAATTTTCTACAATTTCTTTTAATTCAGCCAAAGACTTTCTTCCAAAATTTCTGAACTTGAGCATTTCATTTTCGTCTCTTCTAACTAAATCTGCAATAGTTTTAATGTTTGCAGATTTTAAGCAGTTATGTGAACGAACACTAAGTTCGAGATCCTCAACATTTGTTAATAAAATCTTTCTAATTCTTTCTGTTTCTGCGTCAACTTTGGTTTCAACTTTTTCTTCTTCAGGTTCAACATCAAAGTTGATGAATAACTGAATATGGTCTCTCAATATTTTTCCGGATGTAGATAAAGCTTCTTCGGGTGTAATAGAACCATCAGTTGTAATTTCCAAAGTTAATTTTTCATAATCATTTCTTTCTCCGATACGAACATTTTCAACATCGTATCTAACATTAACAATTGGAGTGTATATAGAATCTATAGGAATAGTACCAATTGTCATGTCAGGTGTTTTTTGTTCCTCAGCAGGAACATACCCTTTGCCAATTCCAAATCGGAGTTCCATATTTAACTTAGCATCTGCATTAAGTTTAGCTATATGGAGGTCAGGATTAAGAATTTGTATATCTGGGCATGCATTCTGAATATCAGCAGCCTTAAAGTCTGCTGCACCAGTAATTGATACCTGACATGATGTTGTTTTCTTGTCGAGAATTTTAAGTCTTACTTTTTTAAGATTCAGAATGATTTCTGTAACATCTTCCAGTACACCTGGAATTGTAGAAAATTCATGAAGGACACCTTCAATTTTGACTGCAGTTATAGCTGCGCCAGGAAGAGAGGATAGTAATACCCTTCTTAACGAATTACCTAATGTTACTCCAAATCCTCGTTCTAATGGTTGAATAATAAATCTTCCAAAGGTATCACTTTTTGAGGATTCGTCTTGAACAACGCCATCGGGCATTTTAATAAACGGATAGCTCATGTAAATTATCCTCTATATTAAATTTATAAAATTACTTGGAATATAATTCTACAATTAATTGTTCATTAGCATTAAGTGGAATTTCTTCTCTTTCAGGAATATTCATGAATGTTCCTGACAGAGTTGCTTTGTCAATAGACAACCAACTGTAGACATTATCTTTAGTTCTTCTTAAAGAATTATGAATGACATCAAGTTTCTTACTTTTTTCTCTTACTGCTACAACATCACCAGGTGATAATAAATAAGATGGAACATTAACAATGCGATTGTTGACAGTAAAATGTCTGTGCAAAATTAATTGACGTGCAGCCTTTCTCGAAGGAGCAAAACCGAGACGATATACGACATTATCAAGCCTTCTTTCCAATAATTTAATTAAGTTTGCACCTGTCACACCCTTTTGTCTCATTGCTCTGTCGAAATAAATTCGGAACTGAGTTTCCTGCAATCCATAAATTCTTTTTACTTTTTGCTTTTCTCTTAATTGAACTCCGTATTCAGAAAATTTTGCACGACGTGTTAGACCGTGTTGTCCCGGGGCATAATTTCTTTTTTCAAGAGGACATTTTTCGGTATAACACTTTGTGCCTTTTAAAAATAATTTTTGTCTTTCTCTTCTGCATAATTTGCAACTTGGACCAATATATCTTGCCATCTAAATTTTCTCCTGTTATACTCTTCTACGTTTTGGTGGTCTGCAACCATTATGTGGAATTGGAGTATTATCTTTAATTGATAATATTTCCAATCCAGCAGTATTTAATGCTCTAATTGCTGCTTCTCTGCCAGCACCTGGACCTTTTATAATAACATCAACTTTTCTTAGTCCAAGGTCATAAGCTTCTTTAGCAGCGGCTTCAGCAGTAACCTGTGCTGCAAATGGTGTATTTTTTCTTGAGCCTTTAAAACCATTTTTTCCTGCTGAAGACCATGATATTGTATTTCCATAAATATCTGTAATAGTAACAATCACGTTGTTGAAGGAAGCTTTAATATGAGCTACACCAACAGAATCAACGTGAACTTTTTTCTTTGCTTTTTTAACTGCCTTAGCCAATTTTACTCCTCAATTATTTATTACTTCTTAGCCGGTGCTTTTTTCTTTCCAGCTACTGTTTTACGTTTACCTTTTCTTGTTCTTGCATTAGTTCTTGTTCTTTGACCTCTTACAGGCAATCCTCTCCTATGACGCAATCCACGATAACATCCAATATCCATAAGTCTTTTTATATTCTGCTGAACCTCACTTCTCAAGGCACCTTCAACTTTATATTCAGCAGTCATTATGGAGCGGATTCTTGCAATTTCTTCTTCTGTAAGTTCACCAATTCTTTTATCAGGATTAACCTCGGCTTTTTGAAGAATGTCCATTGCACTCTTCCTGCCAATACCATAGATATAGGTTAAGCCTATAAATGCCTTTTTTTGTTTTGGTAAATCAATACCTGCTATACGAGCCAATCTTTTTCCTCCTGAATTTTAACCTTGTCTTTGTTTATGTTTGGGATTTTTACAAATTACCCTAACAACTCCTTTACGTTTTATGATTTTACAATGTTCGCACATTTTTTTAACAGATGCTCTTACTTTCATAAATTCACCTTATTTATATCTATATGTAATTCTTCCTTTATTCAAATCGTATGGCGAAAGCTCTACTGCTACTTTATCTCCAACTAATATTTTTATAAAATGCATTCTCATCTTTCCAGAAATATGAGCAAGGATTTCATGCCCATTTTCAAGCCGAACTTTGAAATGAGCATTTGGTAATGTTTCAGTAACAATTCCATCTACCTTAATTGGTCCTTGCTTTGCCATACTATTTAATTTAAAATATTGTTAAAATTTCTGGCTTACCATCAATTATTGCAATTGTATGTTCAAAATGTGCAGATGGCAATCCATCTATAGTTTTTACAGTCCATCCATCTTCATCTACAAAAACTTTATATGAACCCATATTTATCATAGGCTCGATTGCTAAGGTCATTCCATTTTTTATTAAAGCTCCTGTTCCTCTTTTCCCATAATTTGGGATTTGAGGATCTTCGTGTAAATGTTTTCCTACACCGTGTCCACACAAATCTCTTACTACAGAAAAACCAAAAGATTCAACATAAGTTTGAATTGCATTTCCTATATCACCAATTCTGTTACCTGCTACAGCCTGCTCAATTCCGAGATAAAGTGATTTTTCAGTTACGTCCATTAGTTTCTTTTTTTCTTCAGAAATTTTTCCAATTGCAATACTTATAGCAGCATCTCCAAAATAATTGTTTTTTTCTACACCAACATCAATTGAAAGTAAATCACCTTCTTTAAGAACACGGTTGCCTGGAATTCCATGGACAACCTCATCATCAATTGAAGAACAAATTGAGCTCGGATAATCAAAAGAATCTGCTTGTGAATATCCTTTGAATGCAGCTCTTGCATTATTACTCAAGATATAATCTTCTGCAATTTTATCGAGCTCAAGTGTCGTTACACCAGCTTTGGCATAACGCTTCATTAATTGTAAAACTTCCGCAACTATTCGACAGCTTTCTCTTATAAAATCAATTTCTTTTTTTGTTTTAATTAATATCACAATAAGCTGTCGTCAACTAAATTAAAATCTTCTTCCTCTAATTTTACCAGATTTCATAAAGCCATCATAATGGCGCATCAATAAATGTGATTCAATTTGTTGCAAAGTATCAAGAGCTACACCTACAACAATTAACAAGCTTGTTCCTCCAAAAAACGAAGCAAAACTTCCAGATACGCCAATTTTAGAAACAAATGCTGGCAATATTGCTATAATAGCTAAAAAGATTGAACCCGGTAAAGTAATTTTAGTTAGAATATTATCTATAAATTCAGCGGTTTGTTTGCCAGGTCTAATCCCAGGAATAAAACCGCCTTGCTTTTTCATTGTTTCTGCAACATCCTGTGGATTAAATGCAATTGCAGTATAAAAATAGGTAAAGAAAATTATCATCAATGCATAAATAAAAGAATATGTAAATGATTGATAAGTAAAATAACCTGCAATTGATGCTATAAATTCATTATTCGGGAAAAATGAGAACAAAGTGCTTGGAATAAACATAATTGACTGAGCAAAAATAATTGGCATAACACCAGCAGTGTTAACCCTAAGCGGAATATACTGAGTAACACCACCATAAACTTTTCTGCCAACTACTCTTTTTGCATATTGAACAGGTATTCTTCTTGTTCCTTGTGTAACAAGAACAACACCAGCAATCACAAGAACCATGAATGCAAGAATTACAACTTCGATAACTAAATTTCTTTGGCCTGCAGCAAGTAATCGATATTCATCAAGAACTGCAAATGGAAAACGGTCAATAATTCCAATGAAAATTATCAATGAAATACCATTACCAATCCCTTTTTCTGTAATTTGTTCACCCATCCACATTATAAACATTGTTCCTGCAACAAGGAATACAATTGTAGAAAGAGACCAACCAATACCTCTAACTTCTTCTGGAACAATTGGAGCATTATTATAACGAATATTTAATAAGTGAATTGTAACTCCCCATGCCTGAAAAGCAGAAATAATTACTGTACCATAACGAGTCCATTGTGTAATTTTCTTTCTTCCTTCTTCTCCTTCTCTTTGCAGTTTTTGAATGTAGGGAATTACAGCACCTGCTAATTGTAAAATAATAGAGGCAGAAATATAAGGCATAATCCCAAGAGCAAATAATGCTGCGTTTCGAAAAGCACCGCCAACAAATAAATCATACAAACCAAAAAGATTATTAGATGTAGAATTGGTCATTGCAGAATTGAGAAGATAAGCATCAATTCCAGGCAATGTTACATGTGCACCAATTCTTACAATAATAAGCAAGGCAAGAGTATAAAGTATTCTTTGCCTCAGCTCGTGAATTTTAAATATGTTCCGAAAAGTTTCTTGAAAAGTTGCCATTAAGCTTTAATCTCTTTTATGGTTCCACCAAGTGATTTGATTTTTTCTTTTGCAGAAGCACTAAAAGCATGTGCTTCAATATTTATTTTTGATTTTAATTCTCCATTACCAAGAATTTTATAAGGTGCTGCAGCTTTTGAAATTAAACCATTCTTGTAAAGTGTAGCTGCATTAATAATACCATCTTCAATTTTTTTGTTATCAATCAATTTTTGAATACTGCCAATATTAACAACCTGGTATTCAATTTTAAATGGACTATGAAAACCTCTCTTAGGCAATCTTCTTTGTAAAGGCATTTGACCGCCTTCAAACCAAATCTTGTATTTAGCACCTGAACGTGAACGCTGTCCATTCATACCACGTGTTGCAGTACCGCCATGTCCACTACCTTCACCGCGTCCAATTCTTTTTTCTCTTTTATGAGAGCCTTTTGCCGGTTTCAAATTACTAAGTATATCCATTTAATCACCTATTCTTCTATTTCCTCTACTTTTACTAAATGAGATACTTTTTTTATCATTCCTCTTATCTGAGGAGTATCATTGTGAATTACTTGATAATTAGGTCTACCCAAACCAAGAGCTTTAATTGTAAGTTTTTGTGGTTTAGGTCTATCAATTATACTTCTTGTTTGTATTATTTTTAATTTTTTTGCCATTATTAAAACCTCACTATAAACTGAATAACTCGCTTACTTTCATTCCACGTTTATAAGCCATTGTGTTAGCATCAATTAAATTAAGCAGAGCTTTCAAAGTTGCTTTTACTTGATTATGTGGATTAGAAGAACCCAAAGATTTTGTAAGAACATCTTGCACACCTGCAGCTTCTAAAACAGCACGAACACCACCACCTGCAATTAATCCTGTACCTGGGGAAGCAGGTTTTAACAAAACTTTTCCTGCTCCAAACTTACCAATAATTTCATGTGGTATAGTGCCTTTAATAACAGGTACTTTATAAACATTTTTCTTAGCATCGTCGATTCCTTTTGCTATTGCATCAGTAACTTCATTAGCTTTTCCAAGTCCTACTCCTACATGGCCATTGCCATCCCCAACAACAACAATAGCATTAAAGCTGAATCGACGGCCACCTTTAACAACTTTTGCAACTCTGTTAATATGGACAATTTTTTCTTTTAAGTTTTCTAAACCAGTAACTTTTTTGTTCTTGAAGTTCACTTTAACTCCTATGTTTCATCAATTTCAAAATTTTCTTTAGAGCTGCCGGAGGAGGATTCGAACCTCCACATACGGCTCCAAAGGCCGCTGTCCTGCCATTAGACGATCCGGCAAGAAATTATTTTTCTTGCAATTGGCAGGATTAAAACTTTAATCCGCCTTCTCGTGCTCCTTCTGCAATTGCTTTTACTTTTCCATGATATGGATAACCACTTCTGTCAAATACTACTGTGGTTATTCCTTTTTCTAATGCTTTTTGAGCTAATAATTTACCAACCAATCTTGCTTTCGGAATTTTACCACTTAAACTTTTTACCTCGTCTGCAATTTCTTTAGAAAGTGTTGATGCAAATGCAAGTGTATGACCTTTATCATCGTCTATCAACTGTGCATAAATATGCTTCAAACTTTTGTAAACACAAAGTCTTGGCTTAAGAGCAGTGCCATGAATTTTTTTTCTTATCCTGATTTTTTTTCTTAATCTTCTTTTATAATCTTTCAAAAACATTGTCACATTCTCCTAAGTAGATTATTTACCAGCTGTTTTACCAGCTTTCCTTATAATTACTTCATTAGAATATCTAATACCTTTACCTTTATAAGGTTCAGGTTTTCTGAACGACCTGATTTTTGCTGCTATTATTCCAACCAATTCCTTATCAATTCCCGAAATCTTAATTTGATTGGGTGTTGGAACTTCTATTTTAATTCCTTCTGGCGGAATAAAATAAATTGGATGCGAATAACCAATTGAAATTAAAACATTATTGCCTTTTAATTCTGCTTTGTATCCAACACCTACGATTTCAAGAGTTTTTGTATAACCTTCTGTTACACCTTTAATCATATTATTAATTAAAGCTCTTGTTAAGCCGTGAAGAGCTCTATTTTCTTTAGAGTCGTCAGGTCTTTTTACAATAATTTCATTCTTAGTTATATCCACGGTGATATTAGGATGAATTTTCATCTCCAATTCACCGAGTTTACCTTTAACCTTTATGATATTATCGGTTTTGGTTACTGTTACATCTTTAATTGGTATTGGTTTTCTTCCTATACGTGACACTTTATTACCTCTCAATTTTTACCAAACATGGCAGATAACTTCTCCGCCAACAGATTCTTTTCTTGCTTGTTTATCAGTTAATAAACCTTTTGATGTTGATATAATTGCTATTCCCAAACCATTAAGCACACGTGGAATATGGTCTTTATCTACATACAAATGCAAACCTGGGGTACTAATTCTTTTTAATCCGGTAATTGACGGAATACCATTAATATACTGAAGATGAATTCTCAGTATATTTTGCTTATTATCTTCAATTACATTATAATCTCTAATAAACTTATTATTCTTCAAAATCTCAGCAATTGCCACCTTCATTTTAGATGAAGGTACATCGACATATTTTTTCCTTGCTTTAACAGCATTTCTGATTCTCGTTAAGAAATCTGCAATCGGATCTGTTACTGGCATTTAATATTCTCCTTCTGTTACCAACTTGATTTTTTTAAGCCCGGGATTTCTCCGCGCAAAGCCATTTCTCTCAGCACTAATCTCGAAACACCAAATTTTCTGTAATAACCTCTTGGTCTTCCAGTAATCATGCATCTATTATGAAGACGAGTTGGTGATGAATTACGGGGTAGAAGTTGTAAAGCTTCATAATCCCCTTTTTCTTTTAATTCTTTTCTTTTAGCAGCATATTTTTCATATAATTTTGCTCTTTTTATTTCCCGAGCTATTAAACTTTTTCTTGCCATAATTTCCCTTTAATTAGTTTCTTTTTTTCTAAATGGCATTCCAAATGCACTCAGCAATTCATAGGCTTCTTTATCGGTCTTAGCAGTAGTAACAAATGTAATATCCATACCTAAAATTTTATTTACTTTATCAACATTAATTTCTGGAAAAATAATTTGTTCTTTTATTCCAAGTGTATAATTTCCTCTGCCGTCAAATGACTTATCAGAAATTCCTCTAAAGTCGCGCACTCTTGGAAGTGCTATGGTAATTAATCTGTCAAGGAATTCATACATT
Source organism: uncultured Melioribacter sp. (assembly GCA_964572725.1). Taxonomy (GTDB): domain Bacteria; phylum Bacteroidota; class Ignavibacteria; order Ignavibacteriales; family Melioribacteraceae; genus Rosettibacter. The sequence continues at coordinate 10,686 of CAZNFW010000050.1, read as the reverse complement.
CTTTCTCTTCTTAAAGTTACTTTCGCACCAATTTTCATTCCTTCACGTAATTTAAAATTTGATATAGACTTCTTAGCTGTTCTAATAGATGGTTTTTGTCCAGTAATTGTTTCTAAATCTTTAACAGCTTCTTCAAGAATTTTAGGGTCTTGAACTGCCTGACCCACACCCATATTTATCACAATTTTTTCAAGTCTTGGAACCTGCATAACATTTTTATAACCGAATTGTTCCTTAAGTTTAGGAACAATTTCTTTGAAATATTTAACCTTAAGTCTTGCAGGTATTTTTTCTTCAACTACAGTTACTGCAGTTTCTTCTACTGCTGCTTTAGTTTTCTTTTCTTTTTGTTGCTGAGCTTGTTCTTTTTGTTTTCCCATTGCTATTATAAACCCTTAATTTTATACGAGCATTTCACCGCTTACTTTACTAATTCTAACGCTTTTCTTTTTGCCTGTTTTTTCGTCTATGATAATTTTTGAACCTATGCGAGTAGGTTCATTAGTTTTAGGATCAAGAATCATAACATTAGAAACATGTATAGGAGCTTCTTTTTCAATTATTCCACCTTGTGGATTTTTCTGATTTGGTTTAGTGTGACGTTTTCGAATATTAACACCTTCGACAATAATTCTATTTTTTTCAGGAAATACCTTTAAAACTTTTCCTGTTTTACCTTTATAGTTGCCAGCTATTACAATTACTGTGTCGTTCTTCTTAATTTTCATTTTATCTATTCCTTATAAAACTTCTGGAGCTAAAGAAATTATTTTCATAAATTTTTTATCGCGAAGTTCTCTTGCAACGGGTCCGAATATACGAGTACCTCTTGGTTCACCTTGATTGTTTAGAAGCACAGCAGCATTTTCATCAAATCGAATATAAGAGCCGTCACTTCTGCGAACTTCTTTTTTTGTTCTTACAATAACTGCCCGTGTAACTTCACCTTTTTTAACAGAGCCACCCGGTATTGCAGATTTAACACTCACAACTATAACATCTCCTACTGTAGCATAACGTCTATTACTTCCACCAAGAACACGAATACAACGAACTTTCTTGGCTCCTGAATTATCTGCAACCACTAAATTTGTTTCTTCTTGTATCATGATTATCTGCTCCTCATCAAACTTTATTATTTAACTTTTTCTATAATTTCAACTAAGCGCCATCTTTTTCTTTTGCTCAAAGGACGTGTTTCCATAATTTTAACAACATCACCTATACTGCATTCATTATTCTCATCATGTGCCATCAACTTAGTAGTTCTTTTATAATATTTTTTATAAAGCGGATGAGCTACACGTCTTTCGATTGCAACGACAATGCTTTTGTTCATTTTATTGCTAATAACAGTGCCAATCCTAACTTTTCTTGTATTTCTTGTCTGCATGGAAGAACAATTGCTCCTTATTTATTTTCCTTTGAGTTTTTAGCTTCTTGCATTTCGCGTTCTTTTAGAACTGTTTTCATTCTTGCAATATCTTTTCTTGTAAGACGCAATTTAGCTGTATTTGTCAAATTTTTTAGTTCATGTTGAAATCTTAAGTCCACAAGATTTTTTTGTTCTTCGAGAATTCTCTTTTTAATTTCTTCTGTGGACATTTCTCTTATTTGATAAATTTTCATAGCGTCAAATCCTCTTAAGCTTCTAAATCTATACGTTGAACAATCTTTGTTTTAATAGGCAATTTATGAGCAGCAAGAGTAAGAGCTTCGTGAGCAGTAGCTTTATCAATACCACCGACTTCAAAAAGAATTCTACCCGGTTTTACAACTGCAACCCAGAATTCAGGTGCACCTTTTCCTTTACCCATTCTTGTTTCAAGAGGTTTTTTAGAAACTGGCTTGTCCGGGAAAATTCTAATCCAAACTTTACCATCTCTTTTCATTTTACGAGAAAGAGCAACACGACATGCTTCAATTTGTCTGCTTGTAATCCAAGCAGGTTCAAGAGCTTTCAATCCAAAGTCTCCAAAATTTACTATGTGACCTCGAGTTGCTTTTCCTTTTCTTCTTCCTCTTTGTGCTTTACGATATTTTACTCTTTTTGGCATTAACATGAGAAAAACTCCTGAAGATTATTCCGTTGAACGTTTACCTAAAATTTCTCCACGGCATATCCAAACTTTCACACCAATGGAGCCATAAATTGTTTGAGCAGTAGCTTTTGCGTAATCTATATCTGCTCTTATTGTTTGAAGTGGTATTCTTCCTTCTTTGTATTGTTCAGTTCTTGCCATTTCAGCGCCGCCTAATCTGCCTGAACACATAACTCTTATTCCTTCTGCACCCATTCTCATTGCAGCTGTTATTGCACTTTTCATTGCTCTTCTAAATGAAATTCTACCTTCGATTTGTTTTGCAATATTCTCTGCAACAAGATAAGCATCAAGTTCGGGTCTTTTGATTTCTGTTATCTGAACTTTAACTTCTTTGTTTGTAATTTTCTTTAATTCCTCTTCAATTTGAGCAATTTCTTTCCCGCTTTTACCAATAACTACACCGGGACGGGAAGTATGAATTGTCACAATAACATTTTTAGAAGTTCTATCAATTTTAATTGCAGATACACCGGCATTTTGCAATCTCTTTCTAATATAAAGTCTGAGTTTATGATCCTCAATTAACTTTGGTGCATAGCTCTTATTTTCGAACCAGTTCGATTCCCATCCTTTTATAATTCCAACTCTAAAACCGATTGGATTTGTCTTTTGACCCAAAACTTCCTCCGATTACTTTTTAGTTGCTACTACAATAGTTAAATGATTAGAACGTTTTCTTATTCTATATGCTCTCCCCATTGGTGCGGGAGAAATTCTTTTTAATGTTGGTCCTTGATTAACATAAACTTCTTTTACATATAAATCAGAAATTTCATGTTTAACATTTTCATCTTTATTCATCAAATTGGAAACAGCTGACCTCAAAACTTTTTCTGCTGACTTAGATGCATGTTTTGGAGAAAAGTGAAGGATTTCAATTGCCTGATCAACAGATTTACCTCGAATCATATCAATAACCAAGCGCATTTTTCTTGGCGATGAACCGATATATTTATGTGTTGCTCTAGCTTCCATTATTGTCTACCTCAATTTTCCATTATTTAACTTTAGATGCTTTTTCTGCTTTTGTTCCTGGATGACCTCTAAAAATTCTTGTCGGTGCAAATTCACCAAGTTTATGTCCAACCATATTTTCAGTAATATAAACCGGTATCATCTTATTACCATTATGAACAGCTATAGTATGTCCAACAAATTCAGGTGAAATTGTACTTGAACGAGACCATGTTTTAATAATCTTTTTCTGATTTGTCTCGTTAAGTTTACGAATTTTTTTTAGCAACTTAATATCAATGTAAGGACCTTTTTTAACTGATCTTGGCATAGATTACTCTAATTATTTTCTTCTTTTAATAATATATTTATTAGAAGGTTTATTTTTCTTTCTTGTTTTCAATCCTTTCGATTTTTGACCCCATGGCGAAACAGGATGACCACCACCTGATGTTTTACCTTCTCCACCACCCATTGGATGGTCAACTGGGTTCATTGCAACACCTCTTGTATGGGGTCGAATTCCCAACCATCTGCTTCTGCCTGCTTTTCCAAGACTAATATTTTCATGGTCAGCATTTCCCACCACACCATATGTAGCCATACAATCAACACTAACCATTCGAACTTCGCCTGATGGTAATTTTAATTGAGCATATTTTCCTTCTTTTGCTAAAAGCTGCAATGAAGTACCAGCAGCTCTCCCTAATTGTCCTCCTTTTTTAGGCTTTAATTCAACATTATGAACAAAGCTGCCAACCGGAATTTCTTTTAATGGCAAAGCATTTCCAACTTTAATTTCAGAACCGGGACCTGACATCAAAACTTCGCCAACTTTTAATCCATCTGGAGCTAAAATGTATCTTTTTTCACCATCTGCATAATGTAATAATGCAATTCTTGCGGAACGATTTGGGTCATACTCAATTGAAAATACCTTAGCTGGAATTCCGAATTTATCTCTCTTAAAATCAATAATTCTATATTGACGTTTATGACCACCACCTCTATGACGAGCAGTAACTCTGCCTAAATTATTTCTTCCACCAGATTTTTTTAATGGTGCAAGCAGAGATTTTTCTGGAGTAGTTTTAGTTATCTCCTCAAATGTGGAGATACTCATAAATCTCGTACCAGGTGTTATCGGTTTTAATTTTCTAATTCCCATTGAATCTCCAATTCAATCGATTTATACTTGACCAAAAATGTCGATTGTTTGACCTTCTTTCAAAGTTACAATTGCTTTTTTAAATTTTGGTGTTTTGCCTGTAAAACGACCTCTTCTTGTAAATTGTGTTTTAGTTTTACCTTTATATCTAATTGTATTGACAGAAACTACATCAACATTAAATTTTTCTTTGATAGCTTTAGCGATTTCGATTTTATTTGCATCAACATTCACAATAAATCCATATTTATTAGGATGTTTCTCACTAATTTTTGTCATTTTCTCAGTTATCAAAGGTCTAATTAAAATTGTTTTCATTTTCTTACCTGATTAATTAAATGTACTTTCAAGAAGAGCAAGCGCACTTTTTTGTAAAATCAGAATCTGATTGTTCAGTAATTCATAAGCAGAAGCTTTGTTAGCTTCGAGTATATTTACTCTTTCAATATTTCTACCTGACTTATAAACATTTTCAAGATTTCCATTTGTTAAAAGCAATGTTTTTTTGCCGTCTATATTCAATGCTTTTAGAATATTTACAAAATCTTTAGTTTTTGGTTTTTCAAAGTTAAAATCTTCAACTACGATAATTTGATTATTCTTTGCTTTATAAGATAAAGCAGATTTCCTTGCCAGAGCATTAACTTTTTTGTTCAACTTTTGTCTGTAATCTCTCGGTTTAGGTCCAAATATAGTACCACCGCCTACCCAAAGAGGAGAACGAATCGAACCAGCTCTTGCACCACCTCTACCTTTTTGACGCCATGGTTTTTTACCACCACCGCGAACTTCACTTCTTTCTTTTGTTTTATGTGTTCCCTGTCTTTGATTTGCCAAGTAAGCTTTAACAGCTAAATACAGAGCATGGTCATTAGGTTCAATTTCAAAAATATCTTTTGAAAGTTCAACCTGTTCGCCTGTTTTTGTTCCGTCAATTTTATAAACATCTAATTTCATTTTCTATCAACAATTATTTATTAATTGCAACTATTGAATTAATTGAGCCGGGTACAGCTCCTTTTACCATTATGATATTTTTTTCCGGAATTACTTTTACAACTTTTAAATTTCTTATAGTAACATTCTCATAACCCATTCTACCTGCCATTCTCTGTCCTTTAAAAACTCGAGACGGGAAAGAACTTGCACCAATCGAGCCCGGAGCACGAACTCTATCACTTTGACCGTGAGTAGTTGAACCTACTCCACCAAATCCATGACGTTTTACAACACCTTGAAAACCTTTACCTTTACTTTTCCCGGAAACTTTAACCTTATCACCTTCCTGGAAAATATCAACTTTAATTTCATCACCAATTTTATAATTCTCTATTTCAAAGTTTCTGAATTCTTTTAGAACTCTTGGTGGTTTTAAACCAAGTTTTTGAAATACAGCTAACTGTGGTTTATTTACATGTTTTTCTTTTCTTTCGCCGAAGCCTAATTGAAGTGATTCATAACCGTCTTTTTCTTTAGTCTTAACTGCATAAACAATACAGGGACCAGCTTCTAGAACGGTTACGGGAATTATTTTTCCATCTTCGGCAAAAATATTTGTCATTCCCAATTTTTTAGCTAACAAACCTGGCATTTTATTCTTCCTATAACTTTATCTCGATATCAACGCCGGCAGGTATTTCTAACTTGCTCAGCGCATCAACAGTTTTATTGTTAGAATTATGTATATCAATAATTCTTTTATGAGCCCTAATCTCAAATTGTTCACGTGATTTTTTATCAACATGCGGTGATCTCAGAACTGTAAAAACAGTTCTCTTTGTTGGCAAAGGAATTGGACCTGATACTACCGCACCTGTACTTTTAACAGTCTTGATAATTTTTTCAGTTGACTTATCAATCAAAATATGATCGTATGATTTCAACTTAATTCTAATTTTTTGACCGGGCACTTTTTATAATCTCCTTTTTCAAACAAAAATAAGGGAAAGAATTTTCTTTCCCTTTTTTAATTTATTTATTCAATAATTTTGGTTACTACTCCAGCACCTACAGTTCTACCACCTTCACGAATAGCAAAACGCAAACCTTCTTCCATAGCAATTTCTGAAATTAATTCAACTTTCAATCTCACATTATCACCTGGCATAACCATTTCAGTTCCTTCTGGTAATGTTGCAACACCAGTTACATCTGTAGTTCTAAAATAGAATTGTGGGCGATATCCGTTAAAGAATGGTGTATGACGTCCACCTTCTTCCTTTGAAAGCACATAAACTTCACCTTCAAAAACCTTATGCGGAGTAATAGAGCCTGGTTTTGCTACAACCATGCCTCTTTCGATTTCTTTTTTATCAATACCTCTTAATAATAATCCAGCATTGTCACCTGCTATTGCTTCATCAAGTTCTTTACGGAACATTTCAATACCAGTAACAACAGTTTTCTTATGCTGACCTAAACCAATCAATTCAACTTCTTCATTTAATTTAATTCTACCTCTTTCAACTCTACCTGTTGCAACTGTACCACGACCTGTAATTGAGAAAACATCTTCTACTGGCATTAAAAATGGTTTATCAATGCTTCTTTCTGGAATTGGTACATAGCTATCTACTGCATCCATTAATTCCCAGATACATTTATATCTCTCATCAGTAATTGGTGCACCGGACATACCAGCTTCCATAGCTTTCAAAGCAGAACCTCTAATAATTGGAATTTCATTTCCGGGGAATTCATATTTTGATAATAATTCTCTTACTTCCATTTCTACAAGATCAATCAATTCAGGGTCATCAACCATATCAACTTTATTTAAGAAAACAACAATTCTTGGTACACCAACTTGACGAGCTAAAAGAATATGTTCTCTTGTTTGAGGCATTGGCCCATCGGTTGCTGCAACAACAAGAATAGCACCATCCATCTGAGCAGCACCGGTAATCATATTCTTAACATAGTCTGCGTGACCTGGACAATCTACGTGAGCATAGTGTCTTTTTTCTGTGGAATATTCTACGTGTGCAGTAGCGATTGTAATACCTCTTTCTCTTTCCTCTGGTGCATTATCGATACTGTCGAATGTTCTTACCTGTGATAATCCTTTTTGAGCTAATGCCATGGTGATGGCAGCTGTAAGAGTAGTTTTACCATGGTCAACGTGTCCAATAGTACCTATATTAACATGAGGTTTACTACGATCAAATTTTTCTTTTGCCATCGAGTTACTCTCCTTGTTATTTATTTTCTAATTAATTTGTTTATTATTCTAAAATTGTTCAATTGATGATTTTTTCAATTGTGATTTTTCAGTAATTTCTTCAGCAACCGATTTAGGAACCTCTGCATAATGAGAAAATTGCATTGTAAAGATTGCGCGTCCTTGCGTCATCGACCTTAAAATTGTTGCATAACCGAACATTTCAGCAAGTGGAACCAGTGCCTTAATTACCTGAGCATCTTTTCTCATTGTAAATCCTTCAATTTTTCCCCTTCTTGAATTTAAATCCCCCATTACATCACCAAGATATTCTTCTGGTGTAATTACTTCAACATTCATAATCGGCTCAAGTAAAATTGGCTCTGCTTTAAGAGCACCTTGCTTGAATGCAATTGATGCGGCAACTTTAAATGAAATTTCATCCGAGTCAACTTCGTGATAAGAACCATCGAATAATTTAACTTTTACATCTACTACAGGATAACCAGCTAGCACTCCATTTCTCATCGCCTCTTGAATACCATGAATAATAGGATTAATATATTCTTTAGGAACAACACCACCAACTATTGCATTTTCAAATTCGAAACCTTTACCTGGTTCATTTGGCGAAAGTTCAAGCCAAACATGACCGTATTTACCGCGCCCACCAGTTTGTTTAATAAACTTACCTTCAGCTTGTACTGTTTTTGTAATTGTTTCTCTATAAGCTACCTGAGGTTTACCAACATTAGCTTCAACCTTAAATTCTCGTTTCATTCTATCGACTAAAATTTCAAGATGAAGTTCACCCATTCCACTGATTAATGTTTGTCCTGTTTCTTCATCCACTAAAACTTTAAATGTTGGATCCTCGTCAGATAGTTTTGAAAGAGCATCAGATAATTTATCTTGATCAGCTTTAGTTTTTGGTTCAATTGCAATTTGAATAACTGGCTCAGGGAAAGCCATTCTTTCGAGAATTATCGGATCATCTTCAGTACATAAAGTATCACCAGTTCTTGTAAATTTCAAACCAACAAGCGCTGCAATATCACCCGCTCTAATTTCTTCCATATCTTCTCGATGATTTGCATGCATTTGAAGGACTCTTCCTACTCTTTCTTTTTTATCTGCAACAGAATTATAAACATAAGAACCTGCTTTCAAAGTACCAGTGTAAACTCTAATAAATGTTAATTTACCTACATAGGGATCTGTCATAATTTTAAATGCGAGAGCAATAAACTTTTCATTAGGATCGATTTTTCTTTCTACATGGTCATTTCTATGAACATGATGAGCTACCAAGTTACCTAAATCTAAAGGTGAAGGTAAGAAATCAACAACTGCATCAAGAAGCATTTGAACGCCTTTATTCTTGAACGAAGATCCACAGAGCACGGGAACAATTTTTAATTGTATTGTTGCCTGACGTAAAACTTTTTTAATTTCTTCGACAGAAATTTCTTTACCATCAAGATATTTTTCAAGAAGAGTATCATCAATTTCTGATACTGCTTCGAGCATATTGGTTCTATACTTTTGAGCCAAAGGCAATAGATCTGCTGGTATATCAACATCCTCGTATGTAGTTCCAAGAGTTTCTTCGTGATACATACGAGCTTTCATTGTCATTAAATCAATAATCCCACTAAATAAATCACCATCTCCTACAGGCAATGTAATAGGTACAGCATTAGCACCAAGTCTATCCTTCATCATTTGCACAGCATTATAAAAATCAGCACCAATTCTATCCATTTTATTTACAAAAGCTATTCTTGGCACACCATATTTATCTGCTTGTCTCCATACTGTTTCTGATTGAGGTTCAACGCCACCAACAGCACAGAATAAAGCAATTGCCCCATCGAGAACTCTCAATGAGCGTTCTACTTCAACAGTGAAATCAACATGCCCTGGCGTATCTATAATATTTATTTGATGGTCTCTCCACATTGTTGTAGTAGCAGCACTGGTTATGGTTATTCCTCTTTCCTTTTCCTGTTCCATCCAATCCATAGTAGCAGAGCCCTCATGAACTTCACCCATACGGTGAAGTTTGCCGGTATAATAAAGAATTCGTTCTGTTGTAGTAGTCTTACCGGCATCAATATGGGCCATAATTCCAATATTTCTAACTCTACTTATGTCAACCCTATTAGACATTATAAAAAATTACTCCTTTCTCATTACCACTTAAAATGAGCAAAAGCTTTATTAGCTTCAGCCATTCTATGTGTATCATCTTTTTTCTTTATTGCATTCCCTTCGTTATTAGCAGCTGCTATTAATTCTGCAGCTAATTTCAATGCCATAGATTTATCTTTTCTTTCACGTGCATAAGTTCTAAGCCATCTTAATGCAAGAGCAGTTCTTCTTTCGGGACGAACCTCCATAGGAACCTGATATGTAGCACCACCAACTCTACGGCTTCTAACTTCGACCATAGGAGATACATTTTGAACTGCTTTTTTAAAAATTTCCAAAGCCGGTTTTTTTGTTCTTTGTTCTATTATATCAAAACTTTCATAAACTATTTTTCTTGCAATAGTTTTTTTGCCATCCCACATTAAGTAATTAATAAATTTAGCAACTAATACATCGTTGTATTTTGGGTCCGGCTTAATAAATCTTTTTTCTGCTCTTTTCTTTCTCATAAACTATTTTGCTTTTGGTTTTTTAGTTCCGTATTTAGACCTGCCTTTTTTTCTATCTTCAACTCCACTTGCATCGAGAGTTCCTCTTATAATATGATAACGAACACCTGGCAAATCCTTAACTCTTCCGCCTCTAATTAATACTATTGAGTGTTCCTGCAAATTATGACCTTCTCCAGGAATATATGCAGTAACTTCAATACCATTAGTCAATCTTACTCTTGCAACTTTTCTAAGAGCTGAATTAGGCTTTTTCGGAGTAGTAGTATAAACTCTTGTGCAAACACCACGTTTCTGAGGATTACCTTCCAGTGCTGGTGCTTTATTTTTAGCTTTTACTACTTCTCTTCCTTTTCTTACCAACTGATTAATTGTTGGCACTAATATTCCTCCAAATTTTTTCTTTTAAGTAAAAATTCAGACCTAAAATTTATTGATTATCAATCCAATTGTCAAGAAATCAATTTATATTTTTGAATTTTTTAAGCAGATTCTTCTTCAATACCTTCCTTTGGAACAACTTCCTTAGCTTCCACTTCTTCTTCAGTCAGAATAATATTTTTATATTTTTTCAAACCTGTACCTGCCGGGATTAAATGTCCCATAACTACATTTTCTTTTAATCCAATAAGATAA
>CAZNFW010000049.1:0-20281 GCA_964572725.1 uncultured Melioribacter sp. | reverse complement strand
TATTTAGATTGTTAACAATCAATTGCTGTGAAATCTTTCATACATTCATCAATGAATCTATAAAATTTTAAAATTATTAATTCGGCTATTAATATCTTTTTTATTACTTTTATATGTGAATGTAATAAAAAGTTTTTAGTAACATGAATAACGATGACATAAAGAATAATATATTAAATTCTATAGCTGATGGAATATTTACAGTGGATAAAAATTTCAGAATAAATTTTTTTAATAAATCTGCTGAAAAGATAACAGGTTTTAAAAGTCAGGATGTAATTGGAAAATTCTGCAAAAATGTTTTTCAATCAGATTTATGTTATGGCAATTGTCCTATAGCCCGTGCACTTAATACTAATGAACATATTTATGATTTAAGAACTAAACTTAGAACCAAAGAAGGCTCAGTAAAATTTGTCAAACTAAATGCTTCTATAATAAAAAATGAAAATGGCGAACCAAATGGAGGTATAATTTCTTTCAGAGATATTCCTTTAGACATTGAAGAAAAATTTAATTACGATACTGAAAATCATTTTTATGGTATTGTTGGAAATACATATTCTATGGTAAACATATTTAATTTAATCCATGAAATTGCTTACACAGATGCAAATGTTCTGATTCAAGGGGAAACGGGAACTGGCAAAGAGATGATTGCTGATGCTATACAGATGACAAGCAAAAGAAAAAATGAAAAATATATAAAAGTAAATTGTGCTGTCTTACCGCCTAACTTGTTAGCAAGTGAATTATTTGGTCATGCTAAAGGTGCATTTACTGATGCAATTAAAGATCGAATTGGTCGGTTTGAGCTTGCTGACAAAGGAACAATCTTTTTAGATGAAATTGCTGAAATGCCGCTTCAAACTCAGGCTCAATTACTAAGAGTTATTCAAGATGGAACTTTTGAAAGATTGGGCGAATCAATTACAAGAAGAGTGGATGTAAGAATTATTGCGGCAACAAATGTCAAAATTAAAGATGCTATTACAGAAGGCAAATTTAGAGAAGACCTTTATTACAGATTGAATGTAATTCCGATTGAAGTGCCTCCGTTAAGAGAAAGGAAAGAAGATATTCCTTATTTAATAAAATACTTTATTAAAAAATTTAATTTGATTTATCAAAAAGAAATTATTGATATAGACAAAGAAGCATTGGATATACTAATGAAATACAACTGGCCCGGAAATATAAGAGAACTCGAAAATGCAATTGAATATGCTGTTATAAGAACGAAAGATGAACATTCTCTTTCTGTTTGTAAATTGCCGATTCAAATTAGAGAAAGTGCAGCTGCAGATTTGTGCATAGATGAAAATTCAAAAACAAAAAAAATTAACATCTCCGAATTAATTTACCTGCTTGAAAAACATAAATGGAATAAATCAAAAGTTGCTGAAATTCTTGGGGTGAACCGCTCTACTTTGTGGCGATGGCTAAAAAAATCCCAATTATATTAGTGTTGCATTTGCAACATTTTATTTTATTCCTGTAATTCATTAAATAATAATAACTTATTAAATTGTGTTGCAGGCATTGCAACGTCTTCCCACTTTTAAAAATTACTATCTGCTAATTTCTTTCATTATTACTAACATTTGAATTGGCAAAGAAGTTGACTTTAAATTCAGCATGAGTGAAATGTTAGCAAATTATCATTTTTTAATAAGAGATTATTTTTTAGCTCTTGAAGAGTTAGAAAAATATCTATTACTTAATCCAGATGATAAAAGAGCTAAAAAGAAACTTATAATCTGTTATACACAAACGGGCAGATTATCAAAAGCATTTGATATGTTTTATGAATTAATATGCGAAGACATAGACTACATAATAAACACAAATCCAGCATCTGAAGATTGTCCTTGTCCAACACTTGTTGAAAAATTAGAAAATAATGAATTGGAAAGACCCAATAAATACGAATTATTTTTAGAACTTGGCATTTTGTGGCTTTACTGCAACAAAGAAAAATCTCTTAATTATTTTGAAAAAGTAGTTCAATTAAATAATTCAGACAAAAGAATTTTTTCTGTTATAGAAAAAATAAAATCAAGGATAAACTCAAATTAAAGGAGAAATCTTATGTCAAAAGAAATCACAAGGAAAGAGTTCTTAACTAACACATCAAAATATGCAGTAGGAGCTGTTGCTGGAATAGTTGGATTAAATGCATTAGCTGGAGGCAAAATTTTAGCAAGTCCAAAAGAATTTGCCTGGCCATGGCCTTATCAAACCATTGATCCAGAAGTTGTAAGATTAAAAGCTCATCATTTATATTGGAATGATAAGGATTGTGCATCGGGAGTATTTGGTGCATTTATTGAAGCGTTACGGGAAAAAATTGGTGATCCTTGGAACTATATGCCAATAGAAACAATGTTATTTGGAAGAGGCGGTGGAAATGGATGGGGTACACTGTGCGGTGCTGTTAATGGTGCTGCTGCAATAATAAGTTTAGTTACATCAAAAGCTGATTCTGGAAAATTAATTAATGAAATTTGGGGATGGGCATCTTCTGAAGCATTACCTACTCAAGCAGCAAATCAAGCAGCTTTAGATGGAAAATATGCAGACAAAAAATATAACGATGCTTTACCTCAAAGCGTAAGTGGAAGTGTACTATGCCATGCTTCTGTTTCTCAATGGTGTAATGTAGCTAAGAAAAAAGTAAGTGATACTGAAAGAAAAGAAAGATGTGCCCGTCTTGCAGGAGATGTTGCAGCTAAAACAGCAGAAATATTAAATGCTTTCTTTGCACAAACATTTCAATCAACTTATGTTACACATCCTTATGTTACGCAATGTCAGGGATGTCATGGAACTTCAGCATTTAATAATGTGATGACTCAAATGAACTGTGAACCATGTCACGGCGATCCTCACAGTGTATCAGGATTGATTGAAACAAGTGGTGAAATACCGAGTGATTTCCATCTCGAACAAAATTACCCAAATCCATTCAATCCATCTACAAAAATTCAATTTTCTGTTCCAAGAACTGAAAAAGTATCAATTATAGTTTATGACTTGATGGGAAGAGAAGTAAAAAGACTAATTGATTATGATATATTAAATCCAGGTAAATATACAGTAGAATGGAATGGAACTGATAATTCTGGTAATAGAGTATCAAGCGGAATTTACTTTGCAAGAATGACAGCAGGACAATATCAGTTTACCAGAAAGATGAATTTATTGAAATAATTAAATATTGAGGGGCTACCTGAAAAAATTATAGAACAAATATTTTATATAAGGCAGCCCCTCAAATATTTTTAATGTGACTTAAGTGTAAGTAAAAAATAATTTTATTAAACTATAAGATTTTCTAAAAATATTGAACCAATTTACTTTTAGTTCATCTTTAGAATATTAATAATTTTAATAACTCCAGAAGAATTTTGTATTAAACACAAATCGAATCCACGTACACCTTTCGAAAAAGAATATATAGTATCCTTTGTATTGTAGTAATGTAAGTACTACAAAAAATTATTATACTGCGATAAATTTAATTAGAATTAAAGATGAGTTAAATTAGGGTGGGATCTTTAGGGGATAATAATGAAGCAAGGAGATGTAACAAAAAAACCCGCAAAATAGCGGGTTTTCAAGTGAGCGCGGGTGGGCTCGAACCACCGACCCTTTGCTTAAAAGGCAAATGCTCTACCCCTGAGCTACGCGCCCTTATTTTTTATTTTGAGGCACAAATATAATTTTTACAATTAAATTTTCCAAACCCTCATAAAATAATTACTTAAAAAAATTTATGTTATTCTAAACAATAAAGATTACCTTAATTTTTCTCTTTATTTATTCATACTTATTTATCAAATCTTTCTCTATTAATAAAATAATAAAATTTTTCCTGCTTTTAATTTAGCATTGATAACATTTAAAAATAATTCGATAATATATTTAGCAATATTATTATATAGGAATATTTTACACAATTTTAATTGAGGAAACCTTTCTCAATGAATAAATTGTTATTGATTTTAGCCATCACTTTTACAATTCATGCACAATTAAATAATTATAAAGATTTGACATTAGGAGATTGTGTAAAATTAGCTTTAGAAAAAAACAAGCAAAAAGAAATTTCTCTTTTAGAAATTAAAAAAAGCGAAGCCCAGATTAAGCAGGCAAAATCTGCTAAGTATCCACAATTTGAAATTTCCTCTTTTGCTTTTGTAAGTGATGAAAATTTTACTTTTACGCAGCCTCCTCTCAAAATTCAATTGCCGCCATTAAATATGGGAACATTTTCATTGCCATTTTCTTCGTTTGAAATTCCACCTCAAAAATTTTCTGTAGCAGAAAACAAAAGCATGCTTTCGGAAGCTTCTTTAGTTTATCCATTATATACAGGTGGGAAAATTAATTCAATAATTGAACAGTCAAAATTAGGATTGTCTATTTCTAAAAACGATTTAGAATTAACAGAAAGAGAAATAAAGTATAATGTTAAAAAAGCATTTTATGCAGTTGTGATGGCACAAAAAGTAAATAATATTTTTAATGATGCTCTGATAAGATTCGAGACTACATATAAACTTACAGAAACCTTATATAATGCGGGCTCGGAAAATGTAAATAAACTTGATTACTTACAAATTAAAATGGCATATAAACATTTAAAGGTTTGAATGAAACAATTTCTACGAATATGAAAACTGCACTATCTGCACTAAAGTTTTTTATAGGAATTGATTCAGAAGACGAATTAAGTATAATTCCACCATTAAGTGACTATGATAGTAATATAATTGAAAAATATTTAGAATCAGAATTAGTAATTGAATCAAATATAAATATGCAGAAAATTAATAATGCTATAAAAGCATTTGAATGTAAAGTGAAAGAAGCTAAAAGTGATTACTATCCGTCAATTGCATTAATAAGCAGTTACAGAAGATTGGACAATCATTATAAATATGGATTTTTCACCGAAGAGAATCAAAATATTTTCTCTATAGGTATTGGAATTAAATGGTCATTATTTAATGGTTTTAGAACTGAGAGAAAAGTTGAAGAAATAGAAGCAGAACTATCTAAGTACCAAACACAAAAATTATATTTGAACGATGGATTAAAATTTCAAAAGGAAAAATTATTAAGTGAATTAAAAGCAGCAAATAATCAAGTTGCATCTTCAAAAGCAGCAATGGAAACAGCAACCGATTACAGAGAATTACAATTAAAAGCATATATGAATAACATGGGCTCAGTTTCTGATTTTATTCAAGCTCAATTGTATGAAGCACTTCTTAGTGCACAATATGAATTTACACAATACAATCGAATATGTATTATTCTCGAATTAGAAAAAATTTTTGGAGATATTCAGTAATATATGTGATTAATTTTAAAGCGAAGAGTAAAAATTAAATGCAATCATTAACTAAAAAAATAATCATATTTTTATTATTGATTATTCTTAATAACAATAAAATTATCTCTCAAACACATCCCGACACTGTTCGATGGGGTTTTTATTTTACTTCGGTAGATGAAACTGTAGCTAAAAAATAGGGGAATCTTTAGAGTATTGGGTAAGTTTTATTAAAAAGAAATCCAATGATAAAAAAGTTCAGAATGCAGTATTTATTAGCAAACATTATATATTTCTATATCAGATTTATTGCAGGATGTTCGCAAAAACAAAATTGAAGTGGTTAGCTTTCCTTCATTAACTTATTTTAAGAGTGAAATTAATAATTATTTCTATACCGCACTTACAATTTCGAAATCACTTGAAAGTAAATATGAGAAGTATATAATAATTAGTAATCAAAATGCAGATGACAATCTTGAAAAATTAAAAAATGCTGAGATTCATATTCCCAAATTATATACTGATGAACTGCTTATTACATGGTTAAAATCAAAATTCAACACTAATAATTCTTCAAAGAAAAACAAGATTAATATAATAAATACAACAAAAACAGAAATTCAACTTATCAACTCAGTTTTTTTAATAAGATAAACTATGCAGCTGTTTCAGAAGCTTCATTTCTTTTGGCAAAAGAATTAAATCCGCAAATAAAAAATAAAGTGAAAGTATTGAGCATCTCTCCAGATTTTCTTTATATAATAATTTCATTTAATAGAAAGATTAAAGATTATGTTGCAGAAAAAATTATAGAGCTGTGCTTAAATATTCATAATTCTGTGGAAGGCAGACAGATACTGAATTTAATACAAGCGGAAAAATTTTATTTAATTAATGAATCAGATTTAGGTGAAACAAAAAAATTAATGAAGTTCTTTCTGTCTAATATTAATTAGAGCCGCAATCAAAGATGAAAAATTCTTATAAAATATTGGCTCTTTTATTGTTTTGGTGTGCTTTATTTTATAATTCAACATTTGGAGAAAATAGAAAGGACACACTTTTCTGGGGTCTTTATTTTCCTGAAGTGCAAATAAATTATGTTGAAAAAATTTACAAATCTTGGAGTGTATGGCTGGGGTTATTTAAGAGTAAATTTACTAACAAAAGTGTAAGGGAAGGTAAATTTGTATCACTAAAGTATAATTCGTTTGATAATTTATTGAACGATATAAAGAATAATAAAATTGATGTATTGACATTGTTTGCTACAAATTATTTTAATTATGAATTGGATAAATATTTTTATCCTATACTTACGACTTCTAAATCATTAGAAGATAAGTATCCAGGGTATGTTATAATTTGTAATACTCAAAGAATCAGTGATTTAAATACTGCCGATAATATTGAATTAAATTTGCCAGAATCAGAAAATAGTGATTTAATGTCTATATGGATAAAATCGAAGTTTGATAGCAAAAAATTTCCAAGAAGGAAAAATCTTAAAATTAATAAGTTACCAAAAACAGAAAGTCAGTTAATTTACTCTGTCTTTTTTAATTCAATCAATTATGTTGTTGTTAATGATGTTTCACTTTCAGCTGCTATGGAATTAAATCCACAAATAAGAAGCAAAGTTAAGATTATAGAAATGTCTCCTGAGTTAATAAATTTTATTATTGTAATTAAGAAAGAATATGATAAGGTAAATACTAATACAATAATTGATCTTTGTCTAAATCTTCATAAATCTGTAGAGGGGCAACAAATATTAAATTTGGCACAAGCAGTTCGATTTGTGTCAATTACCTCCCAAGATTTACATGAAACTGAGAAATTAATCAAACAAGTAAAATCAAATTTTAATTAAATAAACAATTTTTAAAAATGAAAAGCCTTTTTGAAAAATTAGCTATTCTACTTTTTGTTTGCTTAATAAACAGCAATAATATAATGTATTCACAATCAGATAAATGCATCCTGAGATGGGCGCTTTATTTTCCTACTGTTGAAAAGAATTACATGAAACAGATTAATGAATCATGGGATTACTGGTCAAAGTTGTTTATAAAAAAATTAAATAACAAAGGTCTTGAAGGCGATAAATTTACTGTTCAACAATATTATTCTAAAACACAATTATTGGAAGATATTAAAAATGACAAAGTTGATGCGGTAGCATTATTTTCAATTCATTACATAAATGATGACTTTGATAAATTTTTCTATCCCGTTTTTACTTCTTCTAAGTCATTAGAAGATAAATTTCAGAGATATATTATAATCAGCAATGAAGAAAATCAATTAAATAATATCAGAAATGAAGAACTACATATACCATATTCAAGTGAAACTGAACTTATGAGTATCTGGGTTAAATCAAGATTTGGTTTTGATAATTCTAATAAAAGAGTAGCTTTTGTTAAGTCGCATAAGAATGAAATTCAATTAATTAATTCTGTTTTCTTTGGTTCGATAAAATATGCATTTGTAACAGAAGCTTCATTTTCAGTAGCTAAAGAATTAAATCCTCAAATAAAAAACAAAATAAAAGTAATTGAGAAATCACCGGGTTTAATAAATCTTATAATTGC
Organism: uncultured Melioribacter sp.; assembly: GCA_964572725.1. Lineage (GTDB taxonomy): Bacteria > Bacteroidota > Ignavibacteria > Ignavibacteriales > Melioribacteraceae > Rosettibacter. The sequence continues at coordinate 12,337 of CAZNFW010000049.1, read as the reverse complement.
TTTAAGAAAGGGATATGATAAAGAACTTGAAAACATAATTTTAGATATAAGCTTGAACTTTCATAATTCTATTGAAGGTAAGCAGATACTAAATCTTGCACAGGCAGCACGTTTTGTAGCAATCAATAATTCAGATTTAATAGAAACAATAAAACTTATAAAATCAGCAAAAATAGATTACAATAAAAAATAGATTAAATGGAAAGTGAAAAAAGGTTTTAAAATATTGCTGATAATTATTACATCATTTATTCTTGATTTATGTTTAGCACAAAATAATCAATCTAAAGCAAAACTTGGATTTTATTCTTCTGATCTTATTACAACAGGTGATATAGTTAAGGAATCATTTGACAATTGGATAGAAGAAATTAGAAAGGTCTCAACTTATAAACCATTTAAAACATTAATTGTAGAACCTCATTTTTTTAATTCTCCTGATGAACTTTATCAAGAGGTTTATAATAATTCTCTCGATATAATTAACATAAATTCGTGGGATTATTATAAATTAAGATTATCAGATAGATTAAAACCAATCTTGGTAGCAAGTAATAATGAAAAAGATAAGAAGGAAAGATTTTATCTTATTAAACATAATAGTAATCCTGTTGAGAGTATTGAGCAATTAATAAATCAGAAAATAGTTTTACCCAAGTTTAATTCTGCTCAATTAGCTAAAAACTGGCTGCAGGTTGAATTATATGATAAATTAGATAAGAAAAAATATAGAACGGTAAAAATTGTTGAATCCGAAAATAACGACCAAAATGAGTTATACTCAGTTTTCTTCAAAAGAATTAACTATGCAGTGATAAGAGAAAGCACTTACTTAATAGCTGCAGAATTAAATCCACAAATAAAAAAGCAATTATATATTCTTGCTAAGTCGCCGGGCTATATATATTATTTTGCAGCAGCAAGAAAAAATTTTAACGAAGAATTATGTAATGAATTGGTAAAAGTAGGTATGAATCTTCACAATTCTGTTGCAGGGAAACAAATTTTGAATTTAATGAGAGGGGTTAGAATATTTTCTATATCTGAAGAAGATTTAAGAGAATCAAAGGAATTATTCAATAGATACAATATTATTTTTAATAAGTAGTAATGGAATGAGTAAAAAATTAAAAATATCGAAAACTTCTGTACGTTATACAATAACACTAATAAAACGATGGCTAAACAGTATTACAGCAAGAATCACATTGCTATCATGGTCAATCTTATTAATTTCTACAGTAATATATGCATTATTCTACTACTTTAATCAAAGGAATGTAATTCAGCAAAGAATGCGATATGAAGCAAATAATATTGCGGAATCAATAATTCAAGCAGAGGGGGCAACTATATTCACAGAAAATTATAGTGGTATTATTGATTTTTGTACTCAACTTGTTTCAAGTTCACAATCACTGGATTTTATTATTCTTTCCAAAAGCACAGGATTATCCTTGATATTTGACAAAAAGGGATGGCGTTTCGAAGATTTAATAGAACAAATAATTAATCCAACAGTACGAGAATCAGGACGAATAACATTTTTAAAATTATTTAATAAAGAAAATTATTTGCTAAGCAAACCATTTATATATACAGGTATTAATTGGGATTATATTCATATAGGTATCTCGCTTGATTCATATAATAAAGCAATGGAAAATTTATTTTCGAGAATAATGCTCTTTTCAACAATATTAATAATTCTGGGTTCTATAGTTGCATTTCGGTTTTCTCAAATGATTACAAAACCGATTGGTGAATTGGTAAGTACAACATACGAGGTAGAAAGAGGTAATCTAAATGTGCAGGTAAAAGTACAACGGGATGATGAAATAGGATTTTTAGCAAAATCGTTTAATTTAATGATTGATTCACTATGAAAAAGTACAGAACAACTTGAAACAAAAATAAAAGAAAGAACTTATGAATTAGAACAATCGAACCAGATGCTTATTGCTGAAATTAATGAAAGAAGAAAAACAGAAGATATGTTGAAAAAATATACGATTAAATTTGAGACATTAGAAGAAATTTATAAAGGGATTATTAATGCCAATTCTCCTTACGAAGTATTTAAAAATACAACGGATTTAATTTATAAAAATATTATTCAATTTATGATGGCAGAACTTTCATTTTTTGATAATGAAAGGAAAAAAGTACTGGTTAATACATGCTTAAGAGCAGAAAATACTTTCGAAGTTAAAACTAAAGAATATAATTTCGATTAATAGTTTGATTAAAAGTCCAGATATGCCATATTATTTACAGGATGATATGAGAAATGCAGAATATAAAAATCCCAGAGAAATTGAACTCTATCAAAATGAAATAATATCATATATTTCTATTCCGCTTAACTTTCAAAATGAATTAATAGGTGAATTAAATTTTGGATTTGATGTTCCTTTAGAATTAGAAGAAGAAAAATACAATATCCTGCTTGAAATTTCCCATCATATTTCTGTGGCAATAGTGCAATTATAACTGGCAGAAAAATTAAGATTAAGTGCCGAAGAATTAAGGCCATCGCTTAAAGAAAAGGAAATATTATTAAAGGAAATTCATCATCGTGTAAAAAACAATTTACAGGTGATATCAAGTTTATTGTTTTTGCAATCAAAATTGCTTCATGATAAGGAATCAATTTCAATATTCACGGAAACACAATTAAGAATACGTTCATTAGCCCTTGTTCATGAAAAACTTTACCGTTCCAAAAATATTAGTGAAATAAATTCTCTGGAATACATTAAAAATCTTGTTACAAATATATTCGATACTTATAAATTTGACATGAACAATACCGATGTAAAATTAGATATAGATGATATTAAATTAACAGTGGATAAAGCAGTACCAATAGGTTTGCTGCTCAATGAACTTTTGACAAATATTATTAAATATGCATTTCCAAAAGATAAAATACCAAAATCACATAATAAGTTTGTGGAAATAGCTTTTAAGAATAAGGATAATTCTAAGCTTGAATTACTTGTCAGCAATAATGGTGTGGGCTTACCTGATTCTTTTAATATTGAAAATAGTGATTCATTAGGTTTGAAAATTGTATCCAGTTTAGTATTTCAAATAGATGGAGAATTAATTATTAATCCAAAAAACAACACGGAATTTCGAATTATTTTCTCTAATAATTAATTGTGATTTTTATGGCAAGAATATTTATTGTGGAAGATGAATCAATTGTAGCATTAGAACTCCAGCAAAGAATAGTTGATATTGGACATAGTGTTGCAGGAATTGCAGATAACGGAAAAGATGCAATCGAAAAAGTATTGGAAACAAAACCCGATTTGATTTTAATGGATATTCATCTTAAAGGTGAAATGGATGGTATTCAAACTGCACAACAAATATTGTATAAATATCATGTGCCTATTGTTTATTTAACAGCATATTCTGATGATGAAACAGTAAATAGAGCAAAAATAACTTCGCCGCATGGTTATCTTGTAAAACCAATAGAAGAAAGAGAATTATATATATCAATTGAAGTTAGTTTAGCAAACTTCGAAATTGAGAAAAAATTAAGAGAGAGCGAAAGAAAATTATCTATAACATTACAATCAATAGGAGATGGCGTAATAGCAACGGATGTAAACGGAAATATTACGATTATGAATCCAACAGCAGAAAAAATGTGCGGATGGTCTTATGAAGAAGCTAAAGGTTTACATATAACTAAAGTTTTTAAAATAATAAGTGCAATTGACAGAGAAAAAATTATTAATCCTGTTGAAGAAGTATTGAGAACAGGAAAAATTGTGGAATTATCTAATCATACAGTATTGGTATCCCGCGATGGGACAGAACGACATATTTCAGAAAGTGCTTCTCCAATAAAAGGGGATACTGGTGAAATAGAAGGTGCTGTGTTAGTATTTTCTGATGTAACAGAAGCATATAAAAATCGTGAATTATTACGTCAATCAGAAAAATTGTATCGCAATGTTGTAGAAAATGCCAGTGATATAATTTACACAATAGATTTAGATAGTAATATTTTGCAAATAAATACTGCAGGTTCAAAATTACTGGGTTATTCTATAGATGAAATAAAGAGAAAGAAATATCATGATTTTATTTCTGAAGAATATTATGAGCTGGTTAAAAATCACTTCATTAAACAATACGTTAAAAAAGAACAAACAACTTATCTCGAAGTTCCAATAATTAAAAAAGACGGGCAACGAATATGGCTTGGCAGTAACATTAATCTGATACTTGAGGGTGACAATATTAAAGGTTTTCATATTATTTCACGCGATATAACTGATAGAAAAAATCTTGAATTTAGTTTGATTGAAGCCAAAGAGAGAGCTGAATCTGCTAATAGATTGAAAGATGCATTTATAGCAAATATTTCTCATGAGATTAGAACACCGCTTAATGGTCTTCTGGGAATGATATCGGTTCTCAAGGATATTTTTAATCCTTATATAACAGAAAATGAAAAAAAATATTTTGATGCGATAGATAAAGCGAGTAATAGAATAATAAGGAATATCGATTTAATACTTAATTATTCACGAGTGCAGGTGGGCGACTTCAAAACAAATCCTCAGATTTTAAAATTAGATGAGTTATTAAATGACTTATATTTAAGTTTTTCTGTAATTGCTAAACAAAAAGGTCTTACACTTAAATTTGAAAAGAAAGTTGAAGGTGCTCAAATTTATTCAGATAGTTATTGTCTTAATCATATATTTTCAAATCTAATAGATAATGCAATTAAATATACTAATGAAGGTTCTGTAGAAATTACTCTTTATAAAAATCAGGAAGGTAATTTAGTAGTTGATGTTAGAGATACAGGAATAGGGATATCTAAAGAATATATGGAAGACATATTTAAACCTTATACTCAAGAGAGAATTGGTTATAATAGACCATATGAAGGGGTTGGACTTGGTTTATCTTTGGTAAAAAGTCTTGTTGATAAAATTAATTCTAAAATTTCTGTTAAAAGTACAAAAGGAAGTGGTTCTACTTTTACCGTTGTGCTAAAGGACATGCAATTAGCAAATGATGGAATAAAAGCAGATCAAGTAAATAATCAGGAAGAAATTTCTGGAATTCAGATTGCTTCGAAAAACTCATCAGTTCCTAAAGTTCTTGTAATTGAAGATGAAGAAATCAATCAGTTATATTTAACAAAAAAATTAAGCGGCATCTGTGATGTAGTTGTTGCTGATGGAGCTGAGCAGGCATTAGAAAAAATTAATAAAAATAACTTTGACTTAATTTTAATGGATATTTCATTAAAAGGAATGATGGATGGACTGCAATTAACAAAGGAAATAAAGTCTAAAGAGAATTTTAAAAATATCCCAATAATTGCAATGACAGGACATGCATTTCATCAAGATAAGAAAAGATTGTTTAGCTGCAGGCTGTGATGATTATATTGCAAAACCATTTAAGATTGATGAACTGTTAGCTAAGATTAATAAATTTTTTGCTGCCTGGTTTTTTATCTCTCATATAACTTATTTAATTAGTTAAAAACTAATATTAAACATTCTCAAACATTATTCACCTTTTAAGTTGCACATCTTTATATTTGTATACATAAATCTGAATATTTATTCATAGTTATGAATCAACAAGCGAAGCAATTATCATTCCCAAAAGATAAAATTAAAGTACTTCTTCTTGAAGGAATTCATGAAAATGCAATTAATTACTTCCATAAACAGGGCTACACAAATGTTGAGTGCTTAAAGCACGCACTGCATGATGAACATTTGACTGAGAAAATAAAAGATGTCCATATTATTGGAATTAGATCAAGAACTAATCTAACTAAAGAGATATTGAAGCATGCTAAAAAATTAATTGCTATTGGGTGTTTCAGCATAGGAACAAATCAGGTCGATTTACTTGCTGCCAAATTAAAAGGGATTCCTGTTTTTAATGCTCCATTTTCAAATACTCGCTCGGTTGCAGAACTAGTTATTAGTGAATGTATTTTTTTAATAAGAGGAATACCAGAAAAAAATTTCTATGCTCATCAGGGCAAATGGCTAAAAGAAGCAAAAAATTCTTTTGAGATTCGCGGTAAAAATATTGGTATTGTAGGTTATGGTCATATTGGTTCTCAGGTTTCCATTCTTGCTGAAAGTCTTGGGATGAATGTTTTTTATTATGATATTGAAAAAAAATTAAGTTTAGGAAACGCAAAGGCGTGTAGTTCGTTGGATGAATTATTGCAAATTTCTGATATTGTGACTCTTCATGTGCCAGAGACAGAATTAACAAAAAACATGATTACCCGCAGAGAGCTTTCAATCATGAAAAAAGGTTCATATTTAATTAATACATCAAGAGGAAGTGTAGTTAATCTCAATGATTTAGCAGATGCAATAGAAAACAAACACTTAAATGGAGCAGCAATTGATGTTTTTCCTGAAGAACCAGTTTCTAATGGTGAAAATTTTACATGTGTTCTTCAAAAATTTCCTAATGTCATACTCACTCCGCACATTGGTGGCAGCACTGTAGAAGCTCAGGAAAATATTGCTCTTGAAGTTTCTGAAAAGTTGGTGAAATATTGTGATATTGGATCAACAATTGGTGCAACAAATTTTGTAGAAATTTCTTTAGCTCCAAATGTTGATAAGCAGAGATATCTCCATATACATTATAATCAGCCCGGCGTAATGAATAAAATTGCAAAAGTCTTTACAGCACGTAAATTGAATATAGGTGCTCAATATTTGCAAACCGACCCTTATATTGGTTATGTAATTATTGATATAGACAGCAAAGAACATCCAAAAGAAATTTTGAAAGAATTAAAAGCTATACCAGAGACAATAAAAGCAAGAGTATTGTTATAAATATTTTTGTAGAATTTTATCTGGCTACAACCATTTTTTTTGTTATTAATCCAGACGAAGTTATAAGCTGATAAAAATAAACTCCGCTCGAAATATTAGTTCCATCAAAATTAATTTTATAACTACCAGAAAGTTTATGCTCATTAACTAAAGTAGCAATTTCTTTCCCGAGCATATCGTATACTTTTAATGTAACGAAACTCGTATTTGGCAGGTGAAAACTAATCACCGTTGAAGGATTAAAAGGATTTGGATAATTCTGATATAATTCAAATCCATTTAATGAATTTGAACCTTGCAATTTAGTACCAGTTGCAGAAACAAACTTATAGATTTTTCCTGCAGCATAATCTGCAAAATAAAGTTCATCATTTTCATCAACACCAAATGTTGATATACTATGATTTGTATCAAATAATAATTGATTGTTTACATTTTTCCCATCATAATCTAAAGCCCAGATATTTCCTGTTACAAAATCACCATAAATATATTTTCCATAAATTTCTTTTGCATTTGAACCTCTATAAACATATCCACCCGTTATTGAATAACCGCCGTTATCATTGTGACCATATTCCCAGATTGGCATAGTTAAGTTTGTTGTATTGCAATTTGAAGCAGGATTATAACAATGGAATCCTTCCATAATTCTCCAACCATAATTTTTTCCTTTTTCGATTATATCTATTTCTTCCCATAGGTTTTGTCCAACATCTGCAGCCCAGAGCTTCCCGGTTAATTTATCAAAACTGAATCGCCATACATTTCTTAAACCCCATGCATAAATTTCTTCTTTTAGTCCATTTGTATTTCCTTTGAATGGATTATCTGAAGGTATTGAATAATTTTTATCATTACTATAATTGTTAACGTCTATTCTTAAAATTTTTCCAAGATGCGATTTAAGATTTTGTGCATTGTTTTGCGGGTCACCTGCAGAACCTCCGTCTCCAAAAGAAATATAGAGATAACCATCAGGACCAAATGCAAGTTGACCGCCATTATGGTTTGAATAAGGCTGTTCAACTTCGAGTAAAATTAGTTCGCTGCTTTTATCTGCCATGTTTGGATTATCTTTGCTCACTTTGAATCTTGAAATAACAGTTCTTCTTGGATTGTTTGTTGTGTAATCAATAAAAAAGTAGCCGTTATTTTTATAATCTGGATGAAAAGCCAGACCAAGTAATCCCTGTTCACCGCCAAATAAAACTTTTTCTGATATATCCAAAAATACTTTTGCAGAAGTAGTATTAGAATTATTTTCAATAACATAAATTATCCCGGGCTGCGAAACAATAAATAGTCTGTTTGTTCCATCATTTGCATTTTGAATATCTACAGGTTGTTCAAAAGTTAAATTAGGGAATGCATTTATGATTCTTAATTGTCCGTTCAAATTTTGACAACCTGCGAATAAAAATAATGAAAGTATTATAGAAATTAATTTCATCATACACCAATTTTTTATATAAACTTTTTTTATAAAAAAATAGTTCTAAAATTTGAGTGTGTGAAAAAGTTTTTGGCAATTTAAAAAATCAATAAATATTTTTGTAGAAGTTTTTATAAAATAAAGAAAGGGGCAAGTATGAAACTTCTTAATAAATATTTTTCAATTATATTTTTTTACATGCTTTTTTTTACATCAATTCTATTTGCTGGAGATAAAGTAGATAATTTCAAACTGAAAGACTACAATGGAGAAGAACATCAACTTAAAGATTATAATAATTCCAAAGCTATTGTAATTATTTTTGTTGCAACTCAATGTCCAGTTTCTAATGCTTATAATTCTCGTATGGAAAAATTGTATCAAGAATATAAAGATAAAGGTGTAGCCTTCATTGGCATAAATTCTAATAAACAGGAAAGTGTAGAAGAAATTAAAGAACATGCAAAGAAAAATAATCTGAATTTTGTCATACTAAAAGATGTAAATAATGTTATAGCAGATAAATTCAAAGCATCAGTAACACCAGAAGTTTTTGTTCTAAATTCAGATTTTGAAATTTTATATCATGGCAGAATTGATGACTCACGCAAGGAAGAAGAAGTAAAAAGTGAGGACCTAAAAAATGCATTAAATGAAATACTGGCAGGAAAAAAAGTTTCTAAATCAGAAACAAAAGCTTTTGGCTGCACAATTAAGAGAGTTAATTAATTATGAATAAATTTTTAATCCTCTTTTTCTTTTATTTAATATCTGGATTTGAAATAAAAGACAGAAAAGAAGCTCTGCAGTCATCAAATAATTTTAATGTAGAAAAGATTGATAAACAAAAACTCGAGAAGCTGATAAAAAATCGAAACGGGAAAATTCTTTTTTTGAATTTATGGGCAACATGGTGTGTACCGTGCAGAGAAGAATTTCCTTCAATAGTAAAACTTTCAAAGGAATATAAAGATGTTGAATTTGTGGGAATAAGTGTAGATTTTCCTGAAGAAGTTGAATCTAAAATAAAACCTTTTTTGAAGAATAACGGAGCGGGATTTTTAAATTTCGTTAATGCTTTTGAAAGCGATGAAGAGTTAATAAACTTGTTGAATGAAAACTGGAATGGAGCTCTTCCTGCCACATTTATTTATGATAAAAAAGGGAAGCAAATTTTCTTTCTCGAAGGAAAGAAAACTTATGAGGAGTTTAAAAAATTTATTGAGAAAGCAAGGAAATAAACTTGCTTTCCCTATTTAATTAATTCAAAATTATCATAAAGTTCGCCGTTTATTGTATAAGCTTCATAATTCAATTTATTTCCGTTAATTGAAATTATTTGATATAATTGAACAAACGAACCAAGTTTAGCAATCAGTTCTTTGTAAAGTGGATTTGGTTTATATTGTTTTGGACCACTTACAGAAGTAATATAAACAGTTCCTTTTGAATCAATATTACCAGCTTTGATTTTGTGTGTTCTTGCATATGTATGGTCGTGACCTTGTAAAACTAAATCTACTCCATATTTATCGAAAATTGGTATAAATGCATCGCGAATTTTTTTATTGTCTCTGCCTTCTCCTGTTGAATAAACTGGATGATGATAAATAACAATTGTCCATTTATTTTTATTTGATGATAAGATTTTTTCTAACCACACTGCCTGTTCTTCTAAATTGTAATTTGTATTTAATACAATAAATCTAACTCCTTGATAATCTACGTAATAAACAGATTCTTTCATATTATCAAGTCCATTTTCTGGAAGCGTAAACATTTTTTTCCAGAGAATATAATCGTTGATTCTCTTTCTTTTACCATCAACCGTTTCGATTGTTAAGTCGTGATTACCAACTGCCATTATAGATGGAATCATTTTGTGAATAAATCCACTTGCTTCAAACCATTCTGCCCACTGAGTATCTTTTGGTTCGTCAGTTAAATCACCTGCAAATAACCAGAATGCAGCATCAGGGGCTTTTCTGAGTGCTTCACGAAATACTCTCGATACATCTTCTCTTAAATCATTTTGTGGATCTCCGAGATAAACAAATCTGAAAGGTTTATTCTCTTTACTTGCAGTTCTGAATTGATTCCATTCACTCCATATTGAATCAGAACCAACACGATAAACATAAATTGTATTTTCCGATAAATCATTTAGTACAGCAGAAAAATAGTAAATCATTTTTCCATCAAGGGAAAGAGAATCAATTGATGCATCAACAGAAATTATTTTATTCTTGAACTCTGTCCATTTTGTTGAAACTGCATACTGAACCTGAGGATGATTATATTTTTGTTTTGATTGCCAGGTTACAGCAATACTGTTATAAGGTTTATCTGTTAAGTTAAGTATAATCCTTTCTGGAAAATTTTTTTGAGGGAAAAGATTATTATGTAAAAAGAAAAATATTATTAAGATAATTTTTGATTGGAAAGATTTCATTTTTCACCTTTCATTATTTTGTTTGTGTATTTAAGAATATCAAACTTTTTTTTGCAGCCATTATAATTCATATAACGAATTTTTCCGAATATGGGTCTTTCGTTCCATGCTCTATCATGAACTCCTCCAATTGACCATGCAATTCCTGTATAACCATTTGGATCTCTGCCATCAAGTTCATATTTATCATTTAAGTAAATGGCATATTTTAAAGCAACTTCGGGAGATTCAGTCCATTGTAAAATTTTTTTAGCCCAGTACATTCTCATAAATCCGTGCATCTTTCCATATTTAACCATTTCCATTTGTGCTGCATTCCATAAATCGTCATGCGTTTGTGCATTTTCAAGTTCACTTAAACTATAAATGTATTCTCGTTTATCTTTACGATGTTCATTTAAAGTTTGTTTAGCCCAATCAGGAAATCCTTCAAAAGAATCATATTTTTTATTGAAGTAACAAAAATTATCTGCTAATTCTCTTCTTACAATTAGTTCTTCAAGAAAAACTTCTCTTGATTTGCAGTGAGGTGTTCTTTTTAGAATTTCTAACACAATTCTTTGAGCAGAAATTTGACCAAAGTGAAGATATGGAGAAAGATTTGAAAGTACATCTTCGTTTGGGTCATTTTTTTTATCTGCATAATACTGAAATTTTTCCTCTATGAATGTGTCAAGAACTTTTATTGCTTCGTCTTCTCCGGGTAACAACCAATTAACTTCTTTTACTGAATTATCTATTTTCAAATTTGACATTACTTTTTCCCAGTCGATATTATTTTTATAATAATCACCTCTTTGTTTTTTTATCTGAGGGTATTCATCCAGGAATTCTGGTAACAGTTTGTGAATTTTAGGACGAATTGAATAAGCAGCATATTCCATTTTGTTCGATACGATACGACATGGCACAATATTATGTCCGTCTACTTCATGAAATGGAATTGTTATTTTTTCTGCAACATATTTTTTCCATCTTCGTACGATTTTAAGAGGATTAAAATCTGTAACAAGAAGTGAAGCATCACTTTCTTTTATAAATTCTGGAATAGTTTCTTCAGGGCTTCCATATAATAAATGAAAATTTATATTCAGGTCATCTAATTTATTTTTTACTTTTTTTAATCCACCCAGCATAAAAGAATATTGGCGAAGTGTTGCACCTAAGAATGATGGTACAAGGTTGAAAATTACAATGAGTGGTAAATTTTTATTTATAGCTTCTTGATAAGCATAAATTAAAGACCAATTATCAAAAACTCTTTGCTCCCTTTGCATCCAATAAACAATAGGTCCATTTTTAAGATTTCCATTCTTTAGAATAAAAACTCTTTTTGGATGCATTGCAGATTGATATTAAGTTATGCACTGCAAAATAAAGAATTTTGAAATGCAAAAAAAATAATACTTTATTGTATAATTATTAAAAAATAATTAATTTAGATACAGTCTAAATAAAAATAATTTAATGAACACAATACACGTACTAATTGCTAATAAATATTTTCTTACAAGCTTTGCTATTAGGTGTGTTTTAAGAGATATAAAAGGAGTTGAGGTTGATGGTGTACCTGAAGAATTG
>CAZNFW010000048.1:6476-20987 GCA_964572725.1 uncultured Melioribacter sp. | reverse complement strand
AACCAAATGGTTATCAATAATGTCTTTTGTATAATCAAACCAAAACGCAGAAATTTTATTTAATACTTCTCCTTTATAAGGAATTCCTTCATTCATTATTATATCAAAGGCTGAAATTCTATCAGTCGATACTATTAAATAGTAATCTCCAAGATCATATACATCACGCACTTTACCACTTTTAAAGAATTTTAAGGTTCCAAAATTAGTTTTTGTGATAATATTCATTTGATGTCCTTCTATAAATTAATGGAATTTTCATGTTCAATATACTTAGAGATTAAAAGTAATTCAAATTAAAGCTTGAATGTGATAATTTGTAATTTTCTGATATAATACGATATTAATTAATGTTTGCATATTTATTACATAAAACGGATGGGTAATATGATCAGAAGTGTTTTGTAAATAATTTCAATAAAATATTTTTAATAACACAACTTAATTTTACGAATAATATGATACTTATTTTAATAACAATGATTCAATTCGAAGTTTGCTATTTAAATCTTTTTTATTGTCATTGTTTGGTATAACCAAAAATTGGATGAACTCTAATTTACTGATATCAATTTTTTCATTTTTGTTCTGATTATTGTTTTTCCACTGTTTAGGTAAAAACTTTGGATATGAAAAAGGCAAAATCAAAGATTCGCCTTTATGGAAGTCGCTCAAGTTAATTTCTTTTTTTGCCCACTCTTTTTCCAAACTAATTTCAGATTGAAATACATTGTAATCTCTTGTAATCAAATTAATAACAAGTTTTAAACTGCTGGCATCTTCTGAACAGGCTTTTACGACCATACTTTTATAATTTTTTAATAAATCACTAATTGCACTTATTAAATTGGAAACATTTAATTGAAATCCGAATGGATAATTATCTTCGCCTGTAGAATTTATATTAATAAATATCGAGCCCTTATCACTTGTTGTTCCATTATTATAATCCACAAAAAATTTTGTGGAACGAGAAAATTGTGGAAAAACGATATCTTTATAATCTCTCAATACATTGAATAATTCAATTGAAGTGTTATTATCTACAACTACAGTCTTCCACAAATTATTATAATGAAAATCCCAATCTTCTGGTGTTATTTCTTTGCCATCAGGAAATGTATATATCTTATCATTTATATTAAGAGCAACACAAAATTCAACTTTGCCTGGAGATAAAATTTTCAACGAATCTGAAATTGTATAATTAAATCCACCAACATTTTTAAGGATATGTTTTTCAAATTTTCTCCACCCCAAACGTTTTATATATAATGAAGCTTCTTTAATGTTTTTGGATGAAGCGATTTGAAATTTTATCATCTTATAATTATTCGATGTTATGTAGATTGGTGTTTTGTTAACTACATATGCAACTGATTCTTTAGAAGGCAAATACAACTCATCTAAAAATTTTTCTTTTTTAGACAAATAATTTTTGATTTTCTCTTTATTTATATCTTTCGATACAAGTAAATAAACACCTGGCTCAATAATAAATTCTTTTTCTTTTGAATAAAATGGAATTAGATTTTTATTCAAAGAATATATTTGAAATTGAATGCCTAAGTCGGGTATATCAATTTTAAATTTTCTTTTATTCCAGAATACTTTTGAAACTTGTTTTTTTGTACTTGTTTGTTCAAAAGGGTCAGATAACCACAAAACATCAGGATATACTTCCAATTTCCATATACCATTTTCAACTTTGTCAAAAAAATATGCTCCTGTTCCATCATAATGAATTATTGATGAGTTGCCTACACCAGCAATTTTTTTAAGACTATCAATTAATAAAGGTTTTGAATCGGTAGAATTAGAATAAATAAATTCTGTTAATGAATTATATTCGCTCAAATCTTTTGCATAATTAATTCTAAAATTTTCAATATTGTTGTTTTTAGGAAAATCTCCATATGATTTTCTTGGCAATTCATGAAATACTTTTGATGCTATCATTAAACTAATTGCTTTTGATGGAGTATATAAAAGATTCAAAAAATGAGTTTGATATTCAGTATTACTCCAGGCAATTTGAACAGGGTCATAAGCAAACATAGCAGCAAATTGCATCCCTGCTTCAATAAAACTTCTTGCCATTGCTGGATACATAATTGAACTTCCAATATCTGCTGCATCAAATTCATAAACCATTTTTGCTTTTTTCTCGTATCCTTTAATATTTTCTGATGGTATTTTATAGTTATTGACATTTATAAGATAATTTCCATTCAGCATTTTATTATGAACCAGTCCAGTAGGATACCATTGAAATGAAACACCTTCAACTTTTGAATTACAAACAGCTTGGGCTTGGGCATCATTCCAATTTTCACTTATGTTATAAAAAATTGGTTTTGAAAAACCTGCTTCTCTCAACACATCATACATTTCATTAATATATTGTCTTACCACTGAAGTATCATCAGGATGATGAGGTTCATTAATTATTTCTAAGGCTATGATTGATGGGTCATCTTTATAAGCAAGTTTAGTATAAGGATTAATATGATTTATAATTTGTTTTAAATAATTTTTCTGAGCTTCTCTTGCTTTTGGATTAGTAATCATTTCAACTTTAGAATAAAAATTAGAAAAGCCTGGTGTTTCAAATTCAGGTTCAGGCCAGGCAGTGCCCCACCATGCAATTGGAGTTAATATAACTTTAATTCCTTTTTGCGATAACTTGTATAATAAATAATCAAAAAGATGAAGGTGTTCATTGTTAATTAAATTTCCTTCCTTATCAGATATTTCTCTATCCCATATATGAATACGAAATGCATCTAAACCAAGCCGAACAAAATGATTAACATCAATATCAATTGATTTTTTTAATGATAATCCAAGTCTTTTATGTGCACGATAAGAATATGCAAAAGGAGTTGTGTAATTAACTCCAAATAATCTTACTTCTTTATCATTGCTTTTCCATCTAAGTATACCATTAGAATCTACATAAACATCTTTATCATTTGAAAATGAAATAGAAGTAATTGATAAGAAAAAAAGGATTAGTAATTTGATTAGGAGATTTTTCATTATTTAATCAATACAATTTTTTTTGTTATACTAAATTTATCTGTAAGCATTCTGCAAAAGTATATCCCGCTATTTTTATTATCTGCTGACCAAATAATTTTATAATTACCCGTAGCTTTAAATTCGTGTATTAAATTTTCTATTTCTCTTCCTAATAAATCATAAATGGATATTGAGACAAAAGATTTTTCTGGAACTGCATATTCAATTGTTGTTTCCAGATTAAAAGGATTAGGGTAAATATTTAATTCATATTTTTTTGGAATAATGTAATCAGAATTTACAGATGTAACTTTCAAACCTAAAAATGCATCGAGTGCAGCTGTAGGTGCTTTAGTTCTTGGATCCCATGCACCGAGTTGATATCCTCTCCAATTATATGATTGAGGTTCCCAATAAAAAACTCCCAAACCTCCTACAGATTTTGTTTTTTCAATTAAATCAATAAGATAATGATTTGCTTCCACTGGTTGGTCGTATCTATAACCAGCTTCTACAACCATAACTTTAGTATTATATCTGGAAATCATATCTTTCATAGTTATGAGAGCTAAGCTGTCGTCAACTGCCCACGGCAAATTAGCCCAATAAGGATATACGGACATACCGATTATATCCCATTTTGCGCCGTTGTTTTTTAAGCCGTCGAACATCCATCTATACATATTAATTTTATGTGCATCTGATAGATGTACTATAACCTGTATTGAACTATCGACAGCTTTTACTGCATCATATCCTTTTTTTATGAGCGCAGCAAAGTTAGCCATATTTTTAGATGCTCGACCATCTTCCCAGAGCATACCATCATTTGTTTCGTTGCCAATCTGCACCCATTTTGGTATAACTCCAACTGATTTAAGTGTATCTAAGACATCATAGACATGGTTATAAACATCATTAAGCAATTGTGAAAAAGAATGTGTAGACCATGCAGCAGGTTTAGTTTGATGAGCCGGGTCAGCCCATGTATCACTCATATGAAAATCAATCATAACATCGAAGCCCATATTTTTTGCACGCTGCGACATGTAAGTAACATCCTTCTTATTGCTGTATTTTCCTTTGGGATTAACCCAAACTCTGAAACGGAGAGCATTAATTCCTTTCTCTTTTAATATCTGAAGACAATCTTTTTGGACACCTGAATTATCTTTAAATACATATCCATATGCTTCCATTTCCGAAAGCCAGCTTACATCTGCACCATTTGCAAACTGAGCTTTTGAGTCGATTGTAATAAAACTTAAAAATACAAATGTTATGAATAAGTGAAAAAATTTATATGCTAATAAGAAGTGTCTGTTTTTCATTATTAACGAATTTTACTTTTCTTTTATAAATTGATTGAAAAATTACCCGGCATAAAATTTTATGCCGGGTTTTTTACATTATCACAATCTAACACTACTTTACAAGCGCCATTTTTTTCGTTAATGAATAGCTACCCGATTTAAGTGTATACATATAAATGCCACTTGCTAAATTAGAAGCATTAAATACAACTTTATATGTTCCTGCATTTTGTTCTTTATCGACCAAAGTTGCAATTTCCTGACCCAACAAATTATATACTTTAAGTGTTACATACCCATTTTGAGGAATTGAATATTTAATTTCAGTAGTCGGGTTAAAAGGATTTGGATAATTTTGGCTTAATTCAAAATTGGCTGGTATTAAGTTAGTTTCTTTTTCTACTCCAACAAGTTCTGGGAACCAATTTAAATCACCCAAAGGCTTGCCATCATCTCCGATGAGAGTATTGTTATATCTCAAATTTTCTGGTACAGGATAACCCTGCCTTGTTGCCCAATTTGAAGCTACTCCTTCCCATGTAGGAGGATTAGAAAATGGATTAACATAAGGGCGCATTCCCTGAGCTGTACCTCCACTCATCCATACAGTTTCTATAAAAGATGCCATCTTAGAACCAGCTTCCTGAACAAGAGCAGCATCAAAACCAGGGTCAACTTCAAGATTATTATCTACATTTACGTATGGCCATTTTGTTTTGTCTGTTAAAATACCTGGTTGTGCATTAATGAAATCTGGTGGACGAAGTGGATCGCTTGCACGTATACCTTGATTTAACTCTGCCCATTTATCTTTTATAATTTGAGGCCAAAAATATGCATTGTTTGTAATAGTAATTCGTCTGTCTTCTTCTTTCATAAAATATGGCTCAGCTCTTAAAGAACGAAGTGAGTCAATTGGAATTACAGCAGAACCCCAGCTGCCAGGTGTATTATTATACCATGATGTAGGATAAGCAGCAGAAGAAACACTATAAAATATATTATTCTTTATAATTGCATTATGCATTTGATATAAATCGAAAGCTCCACCTTGTGCTGTAAAAAATATAGTATTATGCTGGAAATCCAAATATTTTGCACCATAACCAGAAGAACCTAAAATATATCCTCCCATAAGGAAGAAAGTATTATTGTAAAATTTAGCAGTATCACATGGGTATGTTCCTGGGTCAATCCAAGCAAAACCTGGATTTTGTGGATTATCATCCTGATTGTTTCTGAAAAGACTATTGGTTATATAAAAACTATTGTGGTCTGTATTCCATGTATCAAAAAGATTGGGCGTGCCTGCACCTGATATATTTTCAATTACACAACGATCAAATATAAATACATTATTATTTCCTGTTGGAGCGACAAATCGACCAGTGAAAGATACGCCATCAGTTCTTGTACCCATAAAATAAATACCTTTCAAGTATAGAGTATCATCCCCTTGAGGTGCAAAGAAATAAGGAATTGATGAATTATCAGCAGCTATTGAAGGAGCAACTACAGGTGGATGTCCAGTTTTGGGATTAATTTTTCCAACAATAAATACACTTCCTTTAACATTAATTGGAGCTGTCATATAATAAACTGTATCTAAATCACTTGTTTGTTGAAGAAGGTATACTCTATTAGGTTTTGCATAACCACCAGGTATTGTATCCTGATTGATAAAATTATTCAAATTACCTGGAGGTAATGCAGCAATTCTGACCGTATCTTTTGTGATAGAATAAAATTTTGTTGCTGGTGTTAGAATAAATAAAATCAAAAAAATAGTTACATAGAATTTTTTCATAATTGCCTCCTTGTATTTTTTTAATTATAAATAAGTAGTAATTGGAATTTGTCTTATATATTATTTTTTTAGACTACAATTCTCCTTCTATTGTTATTATTCTAATCTAAAGCGGGCTCCTAATTCCGCAGTTAAACCATAATGTGAAATTGATATTGGGAAACCAGATCCTCTAACAGTGTAAATATCTTCTTCACTATTTAGATTATATAAATTGAAAAACAATTCCAAATTATACCATGGTAAACCCTGTTTTATAGATAAATCCCATCGTAGATATTTATCTTTATCAGATCTTAACGAATTGTAAAAGTGTGTACCATTGTAAATTTCGGCTTGATATATCATTGATAACAATATTGAAAATTGTTTATAATCATATCCAATTGATAAATTTACAATATCATTTGGTTGTTGAATCAGACGGTCAGTATAAGTTGAATCAATATAAATTGTTGGGAAAGGATATACTGGCGAATGAGTTGTTATTGTATAAGGATATTTTGCCTGAGAAAAAATGTGAGTATAATTTACATTAAGTACTAATCCATTAAATGGATAAGGTAAATACCAAAAATGAGTTTGCCATTCAGTCTCAAGACCCCATACATTTACTCGATGAGGATTATTTATAAAAGTTGTAAGTGAAAATGTTTTTGTAAAACTTGGTAGGCCTGGATATTTTGAGGGGTCGGTTATATAAGTTGATTGACTGAATATAAGATTATCAATTTGTTTTAGAAATGGACTAATTGCAAATAATCCCAAGCTGTTATTATAAATAGCAACTTGAAAATCATAGTTTTGTGAATATGCAGGTTTCAAAGCATAATTGTTCCAGACAACCCAGTGACCACTGTTACTTGCAACATCCATTCTTGGAATTATTTGATTATAATCTGGATAAGCAAGTGATGTTGTATAAGCTGCACGTATGCTTAGCCATGAAAATGGTTTATATTTCATTCTTATATTTGGTAACCAGTAACCATGATATTGGTTTTCAGTAACCATTTTATGAGGCAAGTCATTTGGGTATGGATTTGGTGCATCTGCATTACCTATAAAATGTGCAGCAGTATATGAAGTTTTTAATCCTTGATAACGGATACCAGGAATAATTGTGATTTGAGAACCAATATTAATGGTAGCCATTATATATTCAGCACTTCTAAATTCATTACCTGAATAATCGTTGGCTATACTACTATAGACATCTGGGACATAGCTTGGTACTGCTTGTGGTTGAGTAGTTGCAGCCCCTAAAGATTTTATTGTATTCATTATAGAAGCTATTATATCTTTATTGACAGAAGAATGAATTTCATATTCACCTTTAAGGAATTTTCCGAAGCTCATATTATTATCATAAAATCCACCTATGTTAAAATATCTGTTACCTGTAGGGTCTAAATTGTAAGGTGCTTGTGTTAACCAAGCAAGCGTTTGAACTAAATTATAACGAAAACCAGCTGCTGCACCTGTAAATAAACTTCCAAATCCATTATCAAAATTGTAATAACGAGTTGTATATTCGTATTGACCACCGGCTTTGAATGACATCGAAATTAAATCTGAAATATTAAAATTAGTTTCAATATCAATAGAACCTCTGAGATTATTTTGTTTATTGAAACTGTTCCATGAAGAATTTCCCTGCCAGAACATATTTTCTAACTTAATTAATTCTTTAGCTCGGCTTGCTATTTGCATGGGGCTAAGATTATTTGGAATTTTATTAGTTCCTGCAGATAGCTGATCGAATGCTACTCTCCATGCATCAGGAATTCTATTATCAGAATATGCATTAGAAATTTTGATATTTGTTTTAATTGGTCCAATATTTTGTTCGTAAGCAAAAATATTAGTAATTACATTTTGTTCATTTTTTGATAATTGAGTACCAAATAGAATATCATTACCATAATTTGCTAAATTATATGTTTCATCATGTGTTTCTGTTAAAGTTGAACCACGACTGTAGAAATTTATTAAGGATAATTTCCCACTTGAGTATTTATAATCTAAGGTAAGAGTTGCATCGTATCTCTTTTGTTCTCTTGGTGAAAATCCAAGTGTCATACTTCCAAGAACAATTGAATCAGGTTTATCTTGTTTGTTTGGCTGATAATAAGAAACACTTAATTGATTTGATGTAAGATTTTGTTTATGAATAATTCCTTGCAGAAATACTCCAAAGCGGTCATTAAAAAATCTTTTTTCTGCACTTATTACAAATTTATAATCGTTATAGGTACTCATTAAATCATTATAAGCTCCTTGAGCAAGTATAAAAAATACAGGTGCGCCAGAGGGAGTAGATTTGGCTTCACGCAAACCAAAATTTATTGTTCCACCTAAAACCGAAGCATCCATATCTGGAGAAATTGTTTTAAATACTTCAATGTTCTCTAATGAATATGATGATATCATACTTAAATCAACTGCACGGCTGGCAGCTGATGAAATTGTTGGTGTAGCATAAGCGCCTTGAGCCGATATCATTCCTGCATCATTAGCAGGTATTGGCACACCTTCAATAGTTATGCTATTATATTGAGGTCTAAGTCCTCGAATAACTACCTGAGTTGCTTGGCCCCCAGATCTTACTAAAGAAATTCCAGGCAATCTTCCAATTGATTCAGCTGCATTTGCATCTGGAAGTGATTGAATACGAGCTTTAGAAACTACATTCGTGATATTATCTGAAGATATTTGTTTGTTGATTGCTGCGTTTTGTCCACTTGCCTGAGCTGTTATAACAATTTCCTGTGTTGCGACAGAAACGACTGTTAGCTGAAAGTTAAGAACTAAATGTTGGTTATCTTTAATTTCAACATTATATTGCTGAGGTTCATAACCGATATAAGTCACTTTTACTATATAATTTCCTGCAGGTATATTAGTAATCAAATATTTGCCTTCAAGATTAGAAGCTGCTCCAAAACTTGTTCCTAGTATGATAACATTTGCACCAATTAGATTTTCACCTGTAATTTTATCTGTAATTTTTCCCGATATTTTACCTGAGGCATAGTTTTGATTCATAAGTATGACAAATAGAGAAAAAAATAATAGCAAATTTTTTATCATAACCTCACCTCCTTTTTAGGTTCAAATATTTTATTTAGATACCTCATGTAAGTAACAAAAGTTTTTACCTATAAAAATTAAAATGCGCAAAAACAATCGTTCCCGCAATCGATTGCAAGTTAATTAATTCTTTCTGTTTTGTCAAGTATTTTATTTTCAAGCTATTTTATTTTCTTTTTTGCCTTTGATATTTTTCTAATCTTACTTAAATAATAATTCTATTTTATTCTCAATTTTTACAGGATATAATCTGTACTCCGGCATTACTGGAACTGGTGTATCACCTACACCTGTTATACCATAATTTATTTTTACTAATATATTTTCTCCTTTCTTTAATTGAAATGTATATTGTGCTTTATCAAGATTGTCATATGGCACAGCAGAAAAACTAATTTTTTTGTCAGAAATAATTTTTATACTCCCAATATTTTCGTTTCCAAAACTTACCCATTTTACATCCGTAAAATTCCCATATTCCTGAGGTTCAATGTAAGGGTTCATTATCGAATCAATTATTACATTATGAATTCCAATTTTATAACCTGTATTTCTATCAGGATAATTTTCATATGGACCTCTTCCGTACCACTTAACTTCCTGAAAATCTTTTGGAATTTGGAATTGTAGACCTATACACGGCAACCATTTCAAATTAAAATAGCCAAGTGGAGTCATTTTATGATTTATCTCTACTTTGCCATCTTCATAAAACTTATAAACAAATTCGTTTATTACTACATCACTGCTTTTTGAAAAAACCATATACGATTTAATTTTTATTGTTGAATTAATTGAGTCTATCTCGAACTTTTCAACTTCGTTTTTATATTCGTTTAATCCCATCTTGTACCAATCTTCTGCTTCTGCATAACCCCAAGAAACTTTTTCGTTTGATATTGGTGCTCTCCAAATATTTGCATTCATGGAAGAAATGATAAGCTGTGAATCTTTAAAGATATTTATAGCTCCATCTTTTTTACTAATGTAGTATTTAATGTTTTTGTTACTAATAGAAATTAATGAATCAAGATTTTCAATTTTTAATGGGTCATTGCGATCATTAACTTTATGTTCATCAATTAAATTTGCTTTTTCATTTAAGATAAACTGTTGAAAGTTTATTTCAAAACCTTTTTGCATGAAAGGTTCATCATTCTTTAGTTTACATGATAATTCTACTATATAATCCCCATCTTCGTAATTATCATTTAATGGTAATTTAAAACTTTTTTCTGACTGCGGTTCAACATTAAGATTAATTTTTCCGTTCTTTAAAATTCTTCCATCCTTATATAAATACCATTCAAAATCAAATACATTAAGATTTGTATGAGAATATTTATTAACTACTTTATAACTTCCACTTGCTGGATTGTCTGAATAAAACCGAACTGGCGACATACTATGTTTAACCTGCCATAATTCAGGCTGAGGTTTTCTGTCTGCTGTTATCATTCCATTTATGCAGAATGGACTAATTCCAAATGTTAAATATTCTTTCCCTTCCGTAACTTCTTCAAACTTAAGCCAGAGAATTGGTTGAGCATTTTCTAGTTTGTCATAAATTTTTACATCATCAAAAATAAAATTTGAAAGCCATCCTAAATGCTGGTCATTATTTCTGAAAGCGTCTCTTCCTATATTAACTGGATAGTGTGAAGAATTAATATTTCGATTATATTTTTTCGTTCCTATAATTTTTCCATCAATTTCTAAAATCATCTTCTCCCCATCATAAATTGCTTTCACTTTATGCCATGTTGAATACCAATCTTCGGGCAGTTTAATTTTAAGTGCATTACTGTATGAATTAATGTAGAAACTTAGTGAATCTTGTGTTATTTGAGTTACACCAAATTGATAAGCTTTTGTTACCAGAGGGTTTTCTAAATAAAATTTTTGCGGATAAACTGCAAACTCAATTATCAAATTGTTGCCTCTTAAATCAAGTCGTGAATCATTATAAATTTCAATCCAATCATCAAGTCCGCTAAATTGAATAGCATTTCCATCAAGACCTTTAACAATTTCAGGATTTCCCATAACTCCACATTGAATATTATTTGATGAAAAATCTTTAACAAATTTTGATTTTACTTTTAAACCCTGATCAACCCAATCCCAGATGAAACCTCCCTGCAATTTTGGTACTGAATAAATTATTTCCCAAAATTCATCCATATGACCTTCACTGTTGCCCATGCCGTGTGCATATTCTCCCATTACAACAGGTTTAGAAGTTGTTACACCTATTTGTCTTAAACGAGATGGAGATGGATAACGTGGACCAATAATATCAACATAAGGAGCTTCGCCATCTGGCCAATTTGATTGATGCATTAGAAACCGTGATGGATCAAATTTTTTAATATATTCTGCCATTGCATAATGCGGTTTATCCAATCCACATTCATTGCCTGTACTCCACATCACAACGCTCGGATGATTTTTATCTCTTTGTACCATTCTTATAAATCTATCCATGAAAGCATTAAAATAATCTTCTCTTGCTGGAAATGTATTTTCAGTGTAATGACATTCTGCATTCACTTCATCTTGAATTAAAATTCCATACTCATCGCATAAGTCGTACCATAAAGGATCATTTGGATAATGACATGTTCTTACAGCATTGAAATTAAACTGTTTTAATAATTTTATATCTTCAAGCATTAATTCTTTTGTTAAAGTCTTACCTCCAACTGGATTATGCTCATGACGATTTGTTCCCCTGAAATAAATGGGCATTCCATTCATCATTGCAATGCCATTTTTAATTTCGAGTTCACGAAATCCTACTCTTTGAACAAGAATTTCTTTTACATTATTTTTTTCATCAATTAATTCTATAATTAATTTGTATAGATATGGATGTTCATCAGACCATTTTTCTGGAGATGTAACTTTTTGAGTTAGAGTTGTTTGCAATTTATCTTTTACTTCAATGTAATCAGAACTATTTGATAAAACTTTTTTATTCGATGCATCATAAAGTGAATATCTTACTTTTACTTTTGAAGAATTATTCTGATAATTTTTAAGTGTAATATCAAGAATTAAATTTGCATCAACATATTTTTCATCAAGGTCTGTTTTAATAAACAAATCACGAATTGTCAATTCTGGTTTTGAGTAGATATAAACATTTCTATAAATTCCAGAAAATCTGAACATGTCCTGATCTTCCAGATAAGAACCATCACACCAGCGAAGAACCATAACAGAAAGAAGATTTGCTCCTTTCTCTATTTTGTTAGTTATATCAAATTCAGCAGGAGTCATACCATCTTCATGATAACCAACATATTTCCCATTCAACCAAACAAAAGCAGCTGATTGAACCCCATCAAAGTGAAGAAATATTTTTCTGTTTTTCCAATTAGAAGGAATATTAAATGTTTTTCTATAGAATCCAGTAGGATTAATATCGTCTGGCACATAAGGTGGATTATAAGGATAAAACTCCATTGGAATATTTCTATACATTAAATGATCATATCCCTGCATCTGCCAGTTTGAAGGAACGGGGATTTCTTTCCAGGTTTTGTCGTTAAATTCTTTTTTATAAAAATCTTTTGGTGCTAATGATGGATTTATTTTCCAATCAAATTTCCATTTGCCATTAAGTGATAAATAGAATGAAGAAAGATTGTAATCTCTCAGCAGTGCTTTATCAATACTTTGATATGGAATTAAAATTGTTGTTGGCTCTTCTTTGTTTTCACCAAATACATTTGGATTCTCGATATATTTATTGATATCGAAATCTAATTGTGGATAAATGTTATTCGTTATTAATAAGAATAAACAAATAATTGTTAAAATATTTTTTCTCATAGCTATTCTATTTTTTTTGTTTATAATGAATCGTTGATAATTGTGATAGAACTTTTGCGCTTTGTTCTGGAGTAATATCTCTTTGCGGCTCTGCAAGCATTTCATAACCAACCATAAATTTTTTAATAGTTGCCGATCTTAAAAGCGGCGGATAAAAATGCATATGAAAATGCCATTCTTTATATTCCTTTCCATCAGTTGGAGCTTGATGAATTCCTGCAGAATAAGGAAAGCTCGTTTGAAATAAATTATCATACTTTGTTGTAATCACTTTCAAAGCATTAGCAAAATCTTTTTTTTCATCAGATTTAAATTGATCGATGTTAGCAATTTTTCTTTTAGATATTATTAATGTTTCATAGGGCCAGATTGCCCAGAAAGGCACAAGAACAACAAAAGAATTATTTTCATAAACAATTCTTTCATTTAATTTTAACTCTAATTTTAGATAATCTGAAAGCAAGCTTCGTTTGTGTTTTTTGAAATACTTTTTGAAATTTTTTAATTCCTTTGAAGGTTCCATTGGAATACTTTCCTGAGCCCATATCTGACAATGAGGATGAGGATTGCTGTTTCCCATCATAGAACCTTTATTCTCAAAAATCTGAACGTAATTAATAAATGGTTTTGAACTTAGCATTTTAAATTCTTCAATCCATGTTTCAATTACTTTTTCAATTTCTGCTTCTGACATTTCAGCAAGAGTTAAATCATGTCGAGGAGAAAAATTTACAACTCTGCAAATTCCTTTTTCACTTTTTGCAATCAGTAAATTATTATCAAGTTTACTTGAAGGAATATTTTCAAGCAATGCAGAAAAATCATTTGTGAAAACAAATGTGCTTTCATAATTTGGATTTGTTTCTCCATTTGCTCGTTTATTACTCGGACACAAATAACAATTTGGGTCATATTGAGGACGAGTCTCAACATCAGCTTTAGAAATTTCACCCTGCCAGGGTCTTTGGGTTCTATGAGGTGAAACAAGAATCCATTCGCCAGTTAAAATATTTTTTCTTCTATGAGGATAATTATTTAATTCTGATTTCAGCATCGCTGTGAGTCTTTATAAAATTTGTTCCATTACTAATTGATGTTATATAATATTTAAGTTCTATGCCAAATTTTCTTTCATATAAATCAGCAAAAAGATTACAAATATCATTAACATTATTATTTTCAATTAAATTAATTGTGCAACCGCCAAATCCACCGCCCATCATTCTAGCACCGTAAATTCTATCATCTTTTTTTGTTAGTTCTACAAGATAATCTAATTCTTCGCAGCTTACTTCGTAATCTTTACTTAAACCTTCATGAGTTTGGTACATTAAGTTACCTAAAGTTGGTAAATCTTTTTTCTTTAATGCATCGCATGCTTTTAATAATCTGTTATTTTCTTCAACTACATATTTACAACGATTAAAGATTTTT
>CAZNFW010000048.1:0-6466 GCA_964572725.1 uncultured Melioribacter sp. | reverse complement strand
CAGGCATTTTATTTTTATAATCATAAATGATTTCTAAACTAACATCACGCAAACTTTGAACTTCAGGAAAATCTTTTTTAATTATTTCAACACCTTCTCTGCATTCTTTTCTTCTTTGATTATATTCAGAAGAAGCAAGTGAATGAGAAACCCCTGTATTAAACAGAACAATCGAAATATTTTTGAATTCAAAAGGGATATACTCATACTCAAGAGAACGGCAATCAATTTTTAATAATTTGTTTTCTTTTCCAAAAATATTTATGTACTGGTCCATAATACCACATTTAACACCTACAAATTCATTTTCTGATTTTTGTGAAAGTTTTACTAAGGAAAGATTATCGATATTTAAATCATAAATGCTATTGAGTGCATAAGCCAAACCTGCTTCAATAGCAGCTGAAGAAGACAAGCCCGCGCCAATTGGAATATCTCCACCAAAAACACAATTAAAACCATTAAATTCATATCCAGCATTTTTTAATTCATTTACAATACCAATTAAATAATTAGCCCAGTTCTTTTTAGAATGATGAATTTTATCAATCGTAAATTCATAATCTTCATTTAAATCATATGCAAAAACTTTACAGATATTGTCATTACGAGGAGCAATTGCGAAGTAAATTGCTTTATCAATTGCTCCAGGTAATACAAATCCCATGTTATAATCAGTATGTTCACCAATAATATTTACTCTGCCGGGTGAACGAAGTATTAAAGGATTTTCATTAAAGAGTTCTCTAAATTTTTTTTCTATAGATTGCGCATTCGCCATAATTTCACCTTATGATATAGTAACCTTTCTGTTTTTTATAAATAAAATTCCTCCAAATAAAATCATAACAGCACCCCACCAAATATTAGGATGAGTTTCACTTAAAACTGTGTAACGTGCTGAAGGATTTAATAAGTAATATATCCCTGTTAGAAAAATTATTCCTCCCATAATCAAGAGGATTAATCCAACAAAATACCAGATTGGTTTCATTCCTTTTACTGTCATATTTATTCTCCCTTGTTACCAGAAAATTATATTGAGTATTACTAAAACAATTAATGATATTATTGCAACAAATTCTGGTTTCTTTACGAATGGTAAATGTGCATCATGTTTTTCTTCTGTCAATCCTTTAACCAAACCAATCAATTCTTCTTTTGGTTTTTTCTTTGTAAATAAACTTATTACCACCGTAACAACTGCGCATATCAACCATGCCCACCATGCTCTCCAGAAATTTGCTGCCATATCACTCTGAACTGAAGACATTGTTATTATACTTTCATTGAACCAATGAAATTTAACTCCCATATACATTAAAAAAGATGATAACATTCCTGTTATCAATCCCCAGAATGCTCCGTTAGGTGTTATCCACCACACAAACATTCCAAGTAACATTGTTGCAAATAATGGTGCATTTACCCATGAAAATATTGCCTGCATATAATCCATTATGCTTGGAAAACTTTTTGCCCAATATGCTGTACCCAAAGAAACAATAACACCAACAACTGTAGAAACTCTTCCCATCCATAATAAGTGTTGATCACTAGCATTTTTGTTTAGAACAGACTTATAAATATCATAAGTCCAAACTGTATTAAATGCACTGATGTTGCCTGCCTGTCCAGCCATAAATCCTGCAAGTAGTGCAGTAACACCCAATCCAACAAGTCCACTGGGATAATATCTTTTAATCAGCATTGGAAGTGCTGAATCGTAATTTATCTGTCCCCCGTCTTCTAATAATTTAAATCCACTATTTGGATCATTTGAAAGAGCAATTGCTATTAAGCCAGCAAGAATAACAATAAATGGCAAAGCCATCTTAAAGAATGATGCAAGTATTGGTGTCATTCGAGCTGCACGTAAATCTTTTGCTGAAAATGCTCTTTGAACTACAAGAAAATCTGTTGTCCAGTATCCAAATGATAATACAAATCCCAATCCTAAAACAATTCCAGCCCAATGAATTAACATACCATTTTGTGTAGGGTCTGCTGACGTTGACCACAATGTATTCATTGACTCCGGCAATCGATTCAAAATTTGGTCGATACTTCCTATCTCAATTATTCCCATTATCGATACAAGAAATAGTCCAAACCAGATTAAAAAGAATTGAATTATTTCTGTAAATATTGCAGACATAAGTCCACTTAATGTTACATATGCTGCCACAGTAACTGCACTTGCCCACATACTTATATCCCAATTCCATCCCAAAAATGTATGAAGCACTAATGCCATTGCATAAAGATTTATTCCTGAAACTAACAATGTCATTATTGCAAATGATATTCCGTTTAGCACCCTTGTCTTTTCATCAAACCGTAATTTAAGGTATCCTGGAATTGATTTAATTTTACTGCTGTAATAAAACGGCATCATGTAGATTCCAAGAAACAGCATTGCTGGAATTGCTCCAATCCAATAGAAATGTGCAACATACATTCCGTATTTGAATGTATTGCCTGTCATACCAAGCAATTCAAGAGCACCTAAGTTAGCAGAAAGAAATGCAAGACCGGCAACCCATGAAGAATTTTTTCTTCCAGCAAGAAAGAAGTCTTCTTCACTTGTAGTAAATTTACGTAGATAAACACCTATGCCTATCACAAAGGCAAAGTAAATCAGGATTATTATCCAGTCGATTGGTGTAAGTCCGATTGATGGCATAAATAATTCCTTATTTGTGATTAGATAACTTTCAAATTAATTTTATATAAAATTAGAAAATCAAATGAATAGCTTAAAATTTGCAATCGATTGCAAAATTTAATAAAAAATTTTACTAAGTCGAACCGCGAATAATTAAATCAGCATTTAGAACAATTTCTTTGCTCTTCGTAATATTTTTTTTCTCAATTAAGCTAATTAATATTTCTGCTGCTTTTTTCCCCATCTCAAATGAAGGTTGATTTACAGTCGTAAGAGGTGGATCAACCAAACTTGTAATTTTATTATTTGAAAAACCAACAATAGCAATATCAGCTGGAATTCTTAGTCCTGCTTCTTTAATTTTTTGAAATGCACCTATTGCAACTGGGTCGTTTACAGAAAAAATAGCATCCGGAATAATATTTTTCTCTAAAAGTTCTGACATTGAATCATAACCATCTTGTTCATGCAAACCACCATATTTAATTAATTCGTTATCAACAGATAAACCATGTTGATTTAATGCTTCAATATATCCGTTCATTCTTTTTTTACATATGTCTAATCCAATTGGACCTGCAAAATGAGCTATTCTCTTATAACCTTTTTGAATCAAATAAGAAACTGCATTAAATGCACTTTGTTTATCATCTATTACTACTCTATAAGTATCAACATCTTCACATGTTCTATCAAAAAATACAAGAGGAACACCTTTCTCAATTAAGTCTTTGAAATGATTACCTTGTTTAGTATTCTGAGATATTGAAACAATCAATCCAGCAACACGGTGATACATTAATAAATTCGTATTAACAACTTCTCTTTCAAAACTTTCATTTGATTGGCACAAAATAATTGTATAACCAGAATTATAAGCAACCTGTTCAATTCCACTTATTGCAGAGGAAAAAAAGTCGTGTTTTATTTCCGGGACTATAACACCAATAGTTGTTGTTCTATTACTTTTCAGGCTTTGAGCAATAGGATTAGGTCTATAGTTTAATTCCTTGGCAACTTTTTTTACTTTCTTTTTAGTTTCAATGCTAATATCAGGATGATCATTTAAGGCACGGGATACTGTAGAAGCAGATATTCCTAATTTTTTCGCAATATCATTAATTGTGCTATGTCTCATTTTTTAAATAATCAATTTTGCAAACGATTGCAATATAATTTTTATACTTTCTTTTGTCAAGGATTATTTTCCTATCTCTTTAAAAATTTTCTCCAAATAATTTTTTACTCTTCGATTAAACTTTTTTTCAATAGGTTCGATAATTAAGTAACAAATTGGGGTATGCTATGTTTTTATTTTATTTAATCGGCTACTTAATGTTATTCTTTATCATAATGGCATTCATGATTAAATTTGCACCGCTTGGGTACGAAGATGAGAATGGATTCCATTATGTATATGAAAAATCTAATAAAAGGAAATTATCTAAAAGTAAAGTTGCTTAGAATCGTTTCCTGTATTTCACTTAATCTAAATTGAAAAATAATGTCAAATTATTTTTTAAATTATTTGAACTGCCAATTACTTAATTAAACTCCTTAACTTGTTTTCAATTAGATTTTTCTTTTCTGATTCCAGTTTATTTTTAAGCTCCTGTCTCTTTTCTTCGATAATTGCTTTCTGATTTTCAATTAATGTCCTGTATTCATTAATTTTTGTTTCTACTGGTTTAACTTTTTCAAGATAAATTCTATTAAGTTCCTGTACCTTTGCATTTATATATTCATCAAATTTTGCTTTAAGCTGATTTTGTAACTTGCTTATTTCATTCCCTACAGATTTTTTTAACTCGGCAGCAATTATTTCATCCAAATTTGTTTTAAATGCAATATCATATTTGTTATTATCATTCCAGAATCTTAAACTAACATTAATCTTATTTATATTCTTAAGCGTATTGTAAATTATATTTTGTATTATGCTTTTCGGTTGATTTTCAAAATTAATTTCCATTTTATCAAAAGTGCTGTTGAATAAAAGATCAATATATTTTTCACGAATCGTGATATTTAAGGTTGTACTTAAAAATGCTCTGCTAATTTCTGAAGGCAAGAAATTATTATGACCTAATTTAATATTTACTACCGGCACCTGTGAAAAAGTTAATGAATAATTATCTATAGAATTATTTGTTCTTCTATCTATTACACCATTTAAAATCAATTTTCTATTATTTGTTAGTGCCCCATCTAATAAAAACATTAAAGGTTTATTTATTAGAGGTTGATTGTCTGTTATGTTATTTATTCTACCTTTGCCTACAAAAATACCCTGACCGGGTTTGCCGCCTGTAACTAAGATTTCCTTGATTAAAAATTTAGGATATATTCCTTGAACTGGGAACTTAATATTCTGCCCTTTCAATCTTTCTGGTTTTTCATAATCTGGTTTAGGTTTATATTTCTTTACTGTGACATTCAACATTTCAGCATAAGATAAATATTGATGAACTTTACTATATACTTCATTACCTATTAAAATTGGGGCTATATTTGGTGTGGTTATATCTGGCAATCGTGCCATTTTCTTCAAATTATTATAATCATTATCTACATAATATCTAACTGAATCTATAGATTGAACAACATTATTTACTTCATTTTCGATGCTGTTAAATCTACTTTCGTAAGTACTTTTGATTTGGTTAATTGTATTAATTGTATTATCAACTGTTGTTATAGTATTAATTATACTTTGAGGAGTTTTAAGTTTGGCAACTTCTATTTTTTTTATCTCCTCAATTCTTTCCAATATTTCCTTTCTGGAATTGTTAAAATCATTAATTACATAATCCCATTGTTTCGCAGAATGATTAATTCGACTTTTCAGGGTGTCAATATAATAATATGTTTTGATGTTAAGCTTCTTAATAATGCTATCAGGATTGAAATTATCTTTCAGATTAGAAAACTCAAATAAAGGAATATTCTGCAGAATATTGTTATATAAATTTTTATAAGAATTAGTAAAAGATTTTTCGGCAAGAAATAGTGTTGATTTTTTTCTAATTTTTTCAGGTAGAGCTCCATCAGAAGTACGTTTTGTACCAAGCAATAATCCATTAACTTGAATTGTATCAATAATAATTTTCTTTCTTAGCAACTGATTAACATCTAATTTAAAAAATACATCGCCTGTCTCTATTAAATTCGTCATTGTATTATAGGGATTTGCAATTTGCATTCTTTTCCATCGGACTTCTAATGGGAAATATTTTATATCAAGATTATCAATTTCAACTTTTGCTCCTGTAATTGATTCAATGGAAGTTTCGATAGCACTTTCTACCCATTTTTCAACAAAGAAATAAAAAACAAAAAATATTAATGCCACAAATAACAAAAAAAAGTATACAAAACCTTTTCTCATATATTCATATCCCTGATTTTTATGTACCATTTAACTAAATCATTACCAAGAAGAATCTTATATAATTTTAGCTTTTGAATTTTCGAGTAAAAATTTTTTCTGTATAATTTTACAATTTTAATCATGCCTATATAAACTGGTATGAATAAAAATAGTGCAGTAATAAAACTCCCCATAACAACGGTATTATTAAAATTTGTTAGCGGAGCTATAGGTGCATTATAAAGAGTTGTCCATATATTTTTCAACCAATCAGCTGTTAGAATTTGAAATCCAATCCAGTGAAAAAATGGATCAAATAAATAAGCTAAAAGATTACAAAATGTAATAGCAAGAATTGCAGCACCAATGTTTACATTTAATGATAGCAATACAAGCCATAAAATTATTCCTTGCAGATTAAATGAAGG
>CAZNFW010000047.1:0-21234 GCA_964572725.1 uncultured Melioribacter sp. | reverse complement strand
TCTAAAGTTAGACCTTGTGTTACAATTGGCAAATCAGCACATTCAGCTACAAAATATTTCTCTCCTTTGAATATATGTACACTTATCACTTTTTTCATAATGTTATACTTCATTTTTTTATAATATACAAAAAAATTAATTATAATCGTTCACTTATCTATTAATCCTGCTTAGAGATTTTATAACTCTCAATTTTATTATAAAGTGTCGGAAGCGAAATACCAAGAATTTCAGCGGTTTTAGGTTTATTCCAATTAGTGTAATCCAGAACTAATTTAATATGCCTCTTTTCAACTTCTTGAAGCGGCAATAAATAATCTTCCTTTTCTGAAATATCACTAAAAGATTTTCTCAACAATATATTTTCTTTATGAAGAATATCATCAGTGGAAAGCACAACCGCCTGAATTAAAGTATTTTCTAACTCGCGAACATTTCCTATCCAGTCATAATTTTTCAACATTAACATAACATCGTCTGGAACTTTCGTAACATTTTTATGAAGTTCTTTATTTATCTTCGTTAAGAAATAATTTACTAAAAGTGGAATGTCTTCTTTTCTTTCTCTCAACGGAGGAATTTTAATTGAAACAACATTTAATCTGTAATATAAATCTTCTCTAAACTTACCTTCTTTAACAAGCTGTTCAAGGTTACGATTAGTTGCAGCAATAATTCTGGCTTTCATCGGAATTACAGTTTCACCGCCAACTCTTTCAAATTCTCTTTCTTGAAGAACACGCAGTAGTTTCACTTGTAAGTGCGGCGACATTTCGGAAATTTCATCAAGAAAGATTGTCCCTTCTCCTGCTAATTCAAACTTTCCTTTTTTCGTTCTATCAGCTCCTGTAAATGCACCTTTTTCATGACCGAATAATTCGCTCTCCAAAAGTGATTCTGTAATTGCAGTGCAGTTTACAGCAACAAACGGCTGATTTTTTGTTATTCCACTGTAATGAATTGATTTTGCAACGAGTTCTTTTCCTGTGCCGCTTTCTCCAAGCAATAATACGGTTACACGATTATTAGAAACCTGCCCAATTAATTTATAAACTTCTTTCATTGCGGGAGATTTTCCTATTATTCTTTTTTCTGCTTGAAATTCTTCTGCTTTTTCTTCAACATAAGATTCTATTCTCTCGCTTAAAGATTTTGATTCGAGTGCACGGGCAATTGTGACTTTTAATCGTTCAATATCGAGTGGTTTTTCAATGTAATCATAAGCTCCATTCTGCATGGCTTCAATAGTTGTTTGTATATCATCATGAGCGGTAATAAGAATCACTTTGATATTTGCATCAATTTCCTTTGCCTTTTTTAAGACTTCTAACCCGGATAAATTCGGCATTCTTATATCAGAGATAATTAAATCGGGCTGATTTTCTTGTAAGCTTTTTAGTCCGGATTTCCCATCCTCTGCAGCAAAAACATTATAACCAATTCTTTTTAAATAATTCGTTAATGTTTGACGAATTGATTCATCATCGTCAATTACTAAAATTTTTTCATTCATTTTTATGACCTCTAAATACTGAGAGGAATTTTAACTTCAAAAATTGTTTCCCCTTTTTTTGAAGAAACTAAACTTAAAGTTCCATTGTGCTGCTCAATAATTTTTTGAGAAACAGATAAACCAAGTCCAGTGCCAGAAGCTTTGGTTGTAAAAAATGGTTCAAATATTCTTTCTGTGTCTTCAATTCCTTTTCCATTATCTTTAATGTAAATAAAAATGTAGGGAGCTTTGGTTTCGGATGTTATTTCAATTAAACCTTGATTGTCAATTGCCTCTATTGAATTCTGAATTAAATTCAAAAACACCTGCTTAATTTTATCGGCATCGGCTTTAATCTCTATATTATCAGAATTGTTGAAAAATTTTATCTGCTTATTCCGACAATTTAATTCAGCAATTTGAATTATCTCATCTATCAATTCTCTTAAATTTACTTTTGAAAATACTAATTCCGATGTGCGGGAAAATTGTAATACTTCTTTTACGAGTTCAGTTAATCGATTTGTTTCTTTTTTAATTATTTCAAAAGATTCTTTATCATCTTCGTTTAATTTCAATGATTGACTTAATATATCAACATTCATTTTAATTGATGTAAGCGGTGTTTTGATTTCGTGAGCAAGTATTGCAGACATTTTACCAAGCGCTGCAAGTTTTTCTGACTTTGCAATTTCGGCTTCGAGTTTTTTCTTGTCTGTAATATCGATCTCTACAAACAAATATCCTTTTTGAATGTCATTTGACGAAATTATTTTTGAAACAGAAATTAAAAGTTCTTTTTGTTTGTTATCCAGGCCAGTAATTTTTATTTCACCTGTATAAACTCCTTTTTTGTTTACTTCTTTCAATATATTACTTAACAGGTCACTATTATTTTGAAATTGAATAACATCTATTCTTTGCAATGCAATTTGATTGTTCAATAATCCAGAGATGCTATAAAATTGAGAATTTGCTTCAACTATGTTAAAGTCGTTATCTGTAACTGCAATTGCTGCAAAAGATTTTTCAAATGCATTAAGAAGAACAGAAATTCTTTCTTCTTTTTTAGATAAATCAATTTGATTTTTGTTCAGAGTCAAAGCCATGTTGTTAATTGCACTTGCAAGTTCTCCAATTTCATCTGCGGATTTTATATTAATATTTACTTTGTAATTGCCTTTTTTTATTTCAAGCACTTTTTCTTTAAGCAATATTATTGGATGCGCAATTATTTTCGATACAATAAAGGAAAGAACAAGACTAACAATTATACCTATAAAAATGCTGTACATAAAAAATCTTAGAACTTCTTCTTGAGAATGAATATTAAAAATTACTCTGCCAATTGGAATTTGAATTAAAAGAATAATTACAGGAATAACTATAAGTGCACTAAAAAATATTTTTTTGTTCAGACTAAAAGAATAAACTTTTTCAAGAGCAGCAGGAAACATATTGTACTTTCCTATTGCAATTGAAGTAAAGAAAATTAAACCTGCTAAGAAAGCAAGCGGACTAATTTCGACCAAATAATAAAAACCCTGTATCCACGGCAGTAATATTCCAGATACAAATGTTGTTGTGTTTGTAATTATCAAACCAAACAAGAACAGTAATAATTGTTTTTTAATTACAGCATCAACACTTTTTCTATACTTTATCAAAATTGATATGATGCTTATAATAATTAATGCAAGATACCAGTAAATATAAAATGTGTAATAAGGAGTAAAACTTGCCGAAAAATGGAAACCATGCACAAATGATTCTGAAATCAACAAACCTTTCCACAATAGAAGTAAAATTATTGCCGAAGGAATAACAAGAAGCATTGCGCCAATTATACTAATTTTTTGTGGAGCTGGATAATTAAGAGCTAGAAATGTGAGAGAAAGTAAAATCATTAAAAGCAAAGAATGACATGAACGGTCTAACAAAGTTAAATCGTGAGCAGGCATAATAATAAAATGAACGGTATGAGAAATTAAATAGGCAATAACTAAAATTAATGTTAAAATGAATAGTCTGCTTGTAATATTAATTACAGACCTTGAATATATAACAAAAATCAATCCTGCAGATGAAATTATAGTTGTTCCAATAAATATGTAATTCCAGAAGTCTTTCAAATTATTCCTAAGTTAATTTGTCAAATATTAATTGCAATTTAATTATCTTTCAAAAAGTTATTTAGCATCGTTTATGATTAAATTACGATTATTTCTAATTATTAACATACTTATATTTACAGCAGCTTGTTCCTCGGTTCCTCGATTTACTTCTGTTGAGTTAGATAAAAATACTGATGAAAATATTTTAGAAGATATTTCATATTATGAAAATTTACCGTCACTCGAAACAACTTACGGAACAGCTTCATATTATGCCGATAAATATCACGGAAAGATTACTTACAGTGGTGAAATTTTTGACATGCATAAAATTTCTGCTGCACATAAATCTTATCCAATGAATACTATTGTGCGAGTAACAAATCTTAAAAATAACAAAACTATTATCTTGAGAATAAACGACAGAATGCCACAGTTCAAAGACCGAATAATTGATTTATCTTATGCTGCTGCAAAAGAATTAGATTTTATACAAGAAGGTTTAACACAGGTAAAAATTGAAGTTCTAAAATGGGGTGAAGGGAAAAAATAATTATTAGTTGAACCTTTTTATTAGAATAATCATCAAATGTTATGAAATAATGAAAAATGAGGTAACAAAATGTACATAGATGAGCAATTAAAAGAAGAATTAAAAAAAGAGCTCTCTGTTTTAACAAAAAATGTAAAGATTGTATTCTTTACTCAGGAACTTGAATGTATGTATTGCAAAGAAACCAGAGCAATTCTTTCTGAACTTGTTGAGGTTTCAGACAAACTTTCTCTTGAAGTAAAAAACTTTGTAATTGACAAAGAGGATGCAGCAAAATATGGAGTTGATAAAATTCCAGCAACAGTTTTACTTGATGAAAATGGGAAAGATTATGGTATTAAATTCTACGGCATACCAAGCGGATACGAATTTGCATCTTTGTTAGAAGATATAAAAATGCTTGGGACGGGAAATACAGGATTTTCAAAAGATTTCGAAGAAGATGTAAGAAAAATTAATTTTGATGTTCATATGCAGGTATTTGTAACCCCAACATGTCCTTATTGTCCGCAGGCAGTTATAACAGCACACAAATTTGCTTACTTAAACGAAAAAATCAAAAGTGATATGGTTGAGGCAACGGAATTTCCGCATCTGTCACAAAAGTATAATGTTCGTGGTGTGCCAAGAACAGTAATTAATGAAAAAACATTTATTGAAGGTGCTGCACCAGAATATATGGTGCTCGATAAAATTAAAGAAGCATTAAATATTGTAACAGCATGAGAAATAAAAAAATAATCATAAAAGTTATTCCAATTATTATTGGAGCTCTATCAGGTTATGCTTATTATTATTTTATTGGATGCTACAGTGGTTCATGTCCAATTAGCAGCAATCCATATATATCTACTTTTTATGGAGCATTAATAGGTTTAATTTGGACAATTCCAAACAAAAGAAAAAATGATGAACAATCAAAAAATAACTAAAGATATTTATATTGAAGATTTAGTAGAACTTATGCCTGAAGCAATAAATTATCTTATGGAAAAAGGAATTCGTTGTTTGCAATGCGGTGAACCTATTTGGGGAACATTAGAAACTGCAGCTAAAGAAAAAGGTTTTACAGATGAACAAATAGAAATTTTTATAAAAGAATTAAACTCTATATTTTTGAAATCGAGTAATAGTTAATATATATTAGAAAGCGAATTAAGAATAAATAAAGGTAATCCTATGGCACATCAAAAAATAAATCAACCGAAAGGTTTAACAAAAAAACAACGCAGCTGGATTTATACGGGTTTTTTTATTGCATTAATAATTGTTCTTTTTGTTGTTAATAACAGTGGAAGCGAACCTGAACAGGGACCATATCCACCAAATTATGTTCCTGCTGCACAAAGAAGAAGTGCTGCCGCTCCAGATTTTAGTTTACCTACAACAGATGGAAAAATTTTAAAACTTTCTGATTACAGAGGGAAAATTGTTATACTGGATTTTTGGGCTACATGGTGCCCGCCGTGCAGAAAAGGAATTCCAGATTTAATTGATATTAAAAAACGCTATGGTTCAAAAGGAGTAGAAATAATTGGTATTTCTGTAGATACTGATACTAAAGATGAAGTTATTCCTTTCATGAAAGAAAAAGGAATTAATTATCCTGTCGTCTACGGAAATCAAAATGTTTATATGCAATACGGTGGTATAAGAGCGATTCCAACAACTTTTGTAATTGATAAGGAAGGAAAAATTGTTGCAAGTTATGAAGGTCTTGTACCCAAAGTCACTTATGAAAATCATATAAAAAGAATTTTGGGTCTTTGATAAAGTATGATAAAAATTGCCAGAGTAATATTAGACTCTGGCATTTTTACTCGTGATGTTCAAAATCCTGATGCAAATTATTTTTTACTTCGAGATATTCACCAAATCTTTCAAGTAAATCCCAAGAATATATTCCATAATTGTATCCATCTTTCCATGTAATTTGAATGGCATAATTTCCAACAAGGTCTATTTTTTCGATTTCATATTTACCGGGCTTATCTGGTCCTTGCGGCGGTGGAGAATAATGTTTCCATAAAATTGTTTCTCCTTTGTTGCCTGCATCAGGTGATTCATCGCGTAAAAATTTTAAGGGATATTTATAAACTTTTCCATTATCCCATTCAATTTCCAAGTATTCCTGTTTGTGTAATTTTATTTTCTTTGGTGCTGCCATATTAATTTTTTTATTATTTGTTAATTAATGCTTTAGCTGTTCATTTAATAAATAAGTTAAGTGATAATCAATTTTATCAGTTCAGTTTTCTTTGTTTTGCTTTTTGAAATTTTTATTGAAGATAAAATTCTTTTCTTTGCAATGTCAATTATCTCTTTTTTATCTGTAAAAATTTCTGCAATAAAATCACCTTTTTTAATTTTATATCCAATTTTAGGATAAAATATAATTCCTGCTTTGTAATTTATTTTATCTTCTTTAGTAAATCTTCCAGCTCCAAGTTCTGATGAAGCAATACCAATCTGATACGCATCAATATTTTCAACATAACCATTTTTATCTGCATAAATCTTTTCGTTATATTTGGATTTAGAATATTGTTCAGGATTTTTAATGTAATTAATATTTCCGTGTTGATGTTTTACAATTTCAACAAACTTGTCAAAAGCTCTTCCAGAGTTTATAATTTCTTCTGCGATATATTTTCCTTCTTCAATAGAAGAAGCTTTTTTACCTAAAAAAATCATTGCACCAGCAAGCATTAAGCTGAGTTCGTATAAATTTTCTACTTTTTCTCCCTGAAGTACTTTTATTGATTCATAAACTTCGAACCAATTGCCAATATAATTTCCGAGCGGTTGATTCATATCTGTTATAAATGTTATAACTTTTTTCTTAAAAGATTTTGCAGTGTCTGTCAAAGATTTTGCAAGATTTAAAGCATCATTATAATTTTTCATGAATGCACCTGAGCCGGTTTTAACATCAAGAACAAGTCCGTCTATTCCTTCTGCTAATTTTTTGCTCATTATGCTTGCAGTAATTAAAGGAATTGATTCTACAGTAGCAGTAACATCTCTTAATGCATAAATTAATTTGTCAGCAGGGGCAATTTCTTTGGTTTGACCAATTAAAGCTGCACCACATTTTTTAACAACATTTTTAAATTGATTCAAAGTAAGGTTTGTTTTAAAGCCGGGAATTGATTCAAGTTTATCAAGAGTACCGCCTGTATGACCAAGTCCTCGCCCGCTTATCATTGGCACATAAATTCCCGCAGAAGCAACAATTGGTGCAATTATTAATGAAGCCTTATCTCCAACCCCTCCTGTAGAATGTTTGTCAACTTTAATTCCATTAATTGAAGATAAATCAATTATCTTTCCGCTGTTCAACATTGCAAATGTTAAATGTGAAGTTTCGTTTTTATCTAATCCATTTAAGAACGCAGCCATTAAAAAAGCTGAAAACTGATAATCAGGAATTCTTCCTTTTGTAAAATTAAAAATGAGATATTCAATTTCTTCCTTTGTTAATTTCTTGCCATCTCTTTTTTTACGGATTATTTCAATAATATTCATAAGTATTTCCTGAAATATTATTTCGATAATCAAAAATATATTTCTTTTTGTTGAAACTCATCTTTATTTTCTATTAACTTTCTGTAACTAAATATTATTTATAGAGGTATATATGTTCGACAATAATTACAAATTTACTGTTCTAGATCGTTTCTTGAAGTATGTAAAGATTGAAACTACTTCGAATGAAGATTCAAAAACATTTCCGAGTGACTCAAAACAGCTTGAACTTTCTAAACTGTTAGTTGAAGATTTAAAAGAAATTGGCATGCAGGATGTTGAAATGGATGAATTTGGATATGTTATGGCTACACTTCCATCAAATACTGAAAAGGATGTTCCAGTAATTGGATTTATTGCACATGTAGATACATCTCCAGCGGTAAGCGGGAAAAATGTAAATCCTATAATTCATAAAAATTATAAGGGCGGTGATATTGTTTTGCCAAAAGATAATACGAAAGTAATTAATCCAAAAGATAATCCTGAGTTAAATGATATGATTGGACATGATATTGTAACAAGTGATGGAACAACTTTACTTGGAGCAGATGATAAAGCCGGCATAGCAGAAATTATTGATGCAATGAACTATTTAATTGCACATCCTGAAATTAAACATGGAACTATTCGAGTTTGTTTTACTCCAGATGAAGAAGTAGGACGCGGCACAGAAAAATTTGATGTAAAAAAATTTGGTGCAAAATATGCTTACACAATTGATGGAAGCACCAGAGGCGAAGTTGAAACAGAAACATTCAGCGCAGATGCAGTAGTAATTAAATTTAATGGCAAGAATGTTCATCCAGGATATGCAAAGGGGAAAATGATTAATTCAATTAAAATTGCTGCAAAGTTTTTAGAATTATTGCCAAAAGATACTCTTTCACCTGAAACTACAGAGAAACGGGAAGGATATGTTCATCCGACATCGATTAATGGAAATGAAACTCAAACTGCAATTAAATTTATCATACGAGATTTTGATGCAGAAAAATTAAAAGAGTATGAATCGCTATTGAAAGATTTATGTAATAAAGCAGTAGAAAATTTCCCAGGTTCGTCATTCGATTTTGAAGTGATTGAACAATATAGAAATATGAAATATGTGCTTGACCAGCATCCTCAAGTTGAAGCTTATGCAATTGAGGCATTAGAAAGAATTGGCATAAAACCAATTAAATCTTCAATACGCGGCGGTACAGATGGTTCAAGATTATGTTACATGGGACTGCCAACACCAAATTTATTTGCAGGTGGTCATAATTTTCATGCTTATACAGAATTTATATCAGTTCAGGATATGGAAGCAGCAGTGAGAATGATTGTTACTTTAGTGCGAATCTGGGAAGAAAAATCATAAAATCTATGTCCACAAAGTTAAAACAAGCTACAGATATTGCACTTGGCATAAACATTTTTTTATTTATAATTAAAGCTATTGTCGGGGTATTATCAAATTCCATTGCAGTTATATCGGAAGCATTAAATTCATTTACTGATATTCTTGTGTCAATTGGAATTAAAGTAGCAGTAAAAATTTCTCGCGATAAACCAGATCAGAAACATCAATTTGGCCACAATGCAGCTCAGCCCATAGCTGCTTTTGTGCTTTCAGTTTTTGCTTTTGTTGTGGGAATAAATATAGTAGAAGAATCCATCAAAAGATTAATTGAACCTAAAGTTATTCATCCAATTCCAGAAGTATATGTTGTATTAATTGTAACAATGA
This sequence comes from uncultured Melioribacter sp., assembly GCA_964572725.1. GTDB lineage: Bacteria > Bacteroidota > Ignavibacteria > Ignavibacteriales > Melioribacteraceae > Rosettibacter. The sequence continues at coordinate 11,815 of CAZNFW010000047.1, read as the reverse complement.
TTACAAAAACTATATTGAACAGATATCAAGTAAAAATCAGCAAAGAATTTAATAGTCCTGCTATTAAAGCTGCATCAGTAGACAGCATAAATGATGTTTTGGCTTCTTCAATTGCGCTTTTTGGAGTAATTGGTGCTGCTTATAATCTCGAATATTTTGATAGTATTGCTGGAATTATGGTTGCTATGTTTATTTTCAAATCTGGTTATGAGGTAGGAAGAGAAAATATTGATTACTTAATGGGTCGTTCAGCGAGTCATGAATTTGATAATAAAATTAAAGAAGTAACAATGCAGGTTGATGGTGTTAAAGGAATAAATGATTTACGCTCACATTATGTAGGTAATAAATTTCATATAGAAATTCATATTGAAGTTGATAAAAATATTCCCACATCAATCTCTCACGATATTGGAAACAAAGTTCGTCATACACTCGAAGAAATTGAAGAGGTTCAAAAAGTTTTTGTTCATATTGATCCTGTTTAATTCTTATCCAATAAAAATGTATTCTAATTTTTATATATCGTGCAAAAATTTCTCAGTAATATATTTGAAACAAAACCATTATCTTAGTGTATGAGAATTCAAATTTAGAATGGAAACGACATGAAAAAACTTTTAATTGCAGTTTTAGTTTTTTTGACAATAAACATATGTTATGCTCAAAATACTTTAGAGGTGCTGAAAAAAGATCATACAATAGATTCTTCTAAAGTAATTTTGCCTGACGAAATTTATAAACGAATTGATCAGGTAATTGTTCAAATTCTCTCAAATTATCATTATAAAAAACAAAAACTAAATGATTCTTTATCATCAGTAATATTTGATGAATACATTAAAAATCTTGATAATGCCAAATTATATTTTTTTAAGTCAGACATAGAATCATTCGAAAAATATCGCTACCAGTTTGATGATTTCTTAAACAGCGGCGATTTGAATATACCTTTCGAAATATTCAATGTTTATAAGAAAAGATTGGGAGAAAGAATCAATTTTATTAAAGAATGCCTGAAGTCTGAATTCGATTTTTCAACAGATGAATCATTTTCACCGGACAGAGAAAAAGCAGATTGGGCTAAATCAAAAGAAGAACTGGATGAAATCTGGAGACCGAGATTAAAAAATGATGCACTAAATCTAATTCTTTCAGGAAAAGATTGGAAAGGCGCCGCAGAAGTTTTACTTAAACGTTATCAAAATTTTCATAAAATAATTTTGCAATACGAAGCTGAAGATGTTTTTTCACTGTTCATGAATTCTGTTACACAGGTTTATGACCCGCATACCGATTATTTCTCGCCAGCTGCATCAGAAAATTTCAGCATAAGCATGAAGCTTTCACTTGAAGGTATAGGTGCAACATTACGTCAGGATAACGACTATACTGTTGTGGCTGGAATTGTACCGGGAGGACCAGCAGCAAAAAGTGGATTGCTGCATGAAGAAGACAAAATTGTAGGTGTTGCTCAGGGTGAAGACGGGGAAATGGTTGATGTTATTGGCTGGAGATTAGATGATGTAATTCAATTAATCAGAGGAAAAAAAGGAACTATTGTTCGTCTCCAAATTTTAAAAGCAAGTGATGGTCCTAATGCTACTCCTACCGAAATAAAACTTGTGCGTGATGAAGTTAAACTTGAAGAGCAGGCTGCCAAAAGTGAAATAATAAACATTCAACACGAAGGTTACAATTTTAAACTTGGTATTATAAAACTGCCTTCATTTTATACAGACTTTGAAGCACAACAAAAAGGCAAACCTGATTATAAAAGCACTACAAGAGATGTAAAAGAAATTTTGAAAAAATTTAAAGAAGAAAAAGTTGATGGTGTAGTAATTGATTTAAGAAATAATGGAGGTGGTTCGCTTCAGGAAGCTATTCAGCTTACAGGTTTATTTATAAAAGAAGGTCCTGTTGTTCAGGTAAAAAATATGATGAATATAATTGAAGTTGACAGAGACCCTGACCCTGAAATTTATTATGATGGTCCACTTGCCGTTCTTGTAAATAGATTTAGTGCATCTGCTTCAGAAATTTTTTCTGCAGCTATTCAGGATTATGGAAGAGGAATAGTTATCGGTGAAAATACTTACGGCAAAGGTACTGTTCAGAACTTACTTGATTTGAATAGACATATTCCAATTGCCAATAAAAAACTTGGTCAGCTAAAACTTACAATTGCAAAATTTTATAGAATAAATGGAAGCAGTACACAACATAAAGGAGTTCATCCCGATATTACTTTCCCTTCACCTTACAGTGCAGAAGAATTTGGTGAAAGTTCTCAGCCAAGTGCTTTGCCGTGGGACCAAATTCAACCAGCACAATATGAAAAATATGACGACCTTTCAAAATTTATATCCATGTTAATTAAAAAGCATGAAGAACGAGCCCAAAAAGATCCTGAATACCAATTACTGCTTGATGATATAGAAGAATTCAAAGAAAATAGAGCAAAAAAAGTTTTTTCTTTGAATAAAGAAATAAGAAGACAGGAAAGAAATAAAGCTGAAGAACGAAAGAAAAAGAAAGAAGAAGAAAGAGCAAAAATTTCTGGAATTGATATTAAAAATAAGAAAGAAGTAGAAAGTCCATCTTCCATAACAAGTGATTATGAGTTAAAAGAAAGCGCAAGAATTTTAGCAGATTTAATTTTAGCAAAAGTAGGATGAATAATTCTTTTAGTTGATATTATTAATGACTCGTAGAAGAAAAAAAGAAAAATCAAATTTTATTTTGCACCAAACTTCTAAAAGTCCATTTTATTTTTATTTTATTCTGATTTCTATACCATTTCTGTTTTTTATTGTTTTGGAATTATGTTTAAGAATTTTTGATTATGGCGAAGACTTAAGTATGTGGGTCGAAGTTGCTGAAGGTAAATTAATGCTAAACCCCGAAGTTGGACGAAGATATTTTAGCAATATTAAAAATGTTCCATCCTCAATTGAAGATACATTCGATAAAGTCAAAGATAAAAATTCATTCAGAGTTTTTGTTCTTGGCGGCAGCAGTGCAGCTGGTTATCCTTTTATGCCGCTTGGTTCTTTTTCAAGATATGTAAGAAGAAGACTGGAATTAAATTATCCGGATAAAAAAATTGAAGTGATAAACTTAAGTCTTACTGCGACTAATAGTTATACAATAAAAGATTTTATACCGGAAGTAATTAAAAAACAACCCGATTTAGTTTTAATCTATGCAGGCCATAATGAATTTTATGGCGCACTTGGAGTAGGCTCGCTCGAAGCTTCATCAGGTTCAAGAGAACTTGTAAGCATTACATTATTTTTGAATCAATTTAAGATTACTCAACTGATAAGAAATTTTATTAAATGGTTCTCTTCATTTTTTTCAAATGAGAACATTTATACTTCTGGAACTTTGATGGCAAGAATGGCAAAAGAAAAACACATTACATTTAATTCCGAAGTTTATAAAGCTGGCATAAATCAATTTAAAGAAAATTTTTATGACATTGTTGAAATGCTAAAAGATGCAAATGTTCCGGTGATTATTTCCACTGTTGCAAGCAATTTAAAAGATCAGCCTCCTTTTGTATCAATTGGAAAACCGTCTGCGCAAGAAGTTTATAACAAAGCTCAATACTTTTTTGAAAAAGGTAATTATAAAAAAGCAGATTCACTTTTTAGATATGCCAAAGATTTAGACGGATTGAGATTTCGTGCACCAGAAGAAATTAACTTAATCATTCACAAAATTGCAAAAGATTATAATGTTGCAATGGTTGATGCAGATTCTCTGTTTGCTGCATTAAGTCCTAACGGAATTATCGGTAATAATTTAATGACAGACCATCTTCACCCAACTCTTGAAGGTTATCAATTAATTGGAAAATTGTTTTATGAAAAGATGAATGAAAAAAAATATTTACCAAAAAATTCAAAACCAAAATTTGATTTTGCAATTCAAGACAGCATTACAAAATCAGAATTTATTTTTCCTAAACTTGATTCAACAATTGCTGACTATCGAATTAAAATCCTGAAAAATGATTGGCCATTTAAAAATCCCAATAGCAAAAAAAGTTATTCAGAAATTTGTAATCCCCAAAATTTTATTGATTCAATTGCAGTACAATATCTTGAGAACAAATTAAGATGGATTCAAGCTCATGAATTAGCATTAATGAGATTAACCAATAATCTTGATGAATATTTGAAGCACATATCTGCATTAATTCATCAATATCCTTTTATTTCAGAAAACATCAACAAACTCGAACAATTAGCAGTTTATTACTTGAAAAAGCAAGATTATAAAACAGCGGAAAAAATTTTAAAAACTGAATATCAATTAAAACCTAATGCCTTTTCAGCAAAATGGCTTGGCCAGATTAAATTAAATAATGGCAGCATTTTGCCCTCTATAAATTTTCTTGAAGAATCTTTTAAATACGACAGTACAGATACGCAGGTAATTTATAATCTTTCGGGTGCTTATGCATTGAACAAAGAATATAACAAAGCTTTATCGACAATTAAAAAATTACTCAAATTAGATCCTCAATATCCCGGCGCACAGGCTTTATTTAAAGATTTAGTAAACATCACAAAAACTTATCAATAAACAATATGTGAATATTCATCTCCCGTAGGATACCTTTCATAGAGCATTACGAGTTTTGTAATTTTATTTTTAATATCATCATTAATTTGTGACCAGCTGAATCTCCATGTCCAGTTACCATCGGGTTTGCCAGGGAAATTCATACGTGCATCTGAATCAAGATTTAATATGTCCTGCATTGGAATTATTACAATATCTGCTGCTGAAGAATAAGCTAATCTTATTAGGGCAGTGCACATATCATCGCCATAATAATTCATATAAAATTGAGCGTGCTTAAAAACATCTGAATTAATTTCTTTTTCTTTTCTGAAAAAACCTTTTGTTGTATCATTATCATGTGAACCCGTATAAACAACACAATTTTTTTCATGATTATGCGGAAGAAATCTTTTTTCACCAGATTTTCCAAAGGCAAATTGTAAAATCTTCATACCCGGGAAATTAAATTTGTTTCTTAATTCATTAACTTCTTTTGTTATTATGCCGAGATCTTCTGCTAATATTGGTACATCACCCAATTTTTTTATAATTGTCATAAATAGTTTTTCACCCGGGGCTTTTACCCATTCACCATGTTCTGCAGTAGGTGCATCACCCGGGATTTTATAATATGCTTCAAATCCTCTAAAGTGGTCTATCCTGATTATATCAACAAGCTCGAGCATTTTAGAAATCCTTTTTACCCACCAGTCAAAATTATTTTTTTCAAGCACATCCCATTTATAAAGAGGATTGCCCCAGAGTTGACCAGTTTTGCTAAAATAATCTGGAGGAACTCCTGCAACAAATTCTAATTTACCATTATCATCAACTGTAAATAAATTTCTGTTTGCCCATAAATCTGCACTGTCGTAAGCTATATAAATTGGAACATCTCCAATAATTTTTATTCCTTTGTTGTTTGCATAATGTTTTATTTCTTTCCACTGTTTGAAAAAAATAAATTGAATAAATTCATGAAATAATATTTCATCCTGTAATTTTTCTTTCCATAATTTCATCGCATCTTTTTTTCTAAAAGCTATATCCTTTTCCCATTTTGACCATACTTCTCCACCGTGATAATTTTTTAATGCCATAAAAAATGCAAAATCTTCTATCCAGTATTTATTTTCTTCTCTGAATTTTTTCATTTCATTACTTTCAGAGTTCTTCTTAAAATTATTATACGCTTTTTTAAGAATAGAATATTTATAATTAATTACTTCGCCATAATCAATAAAATGTGGATTAGAATTAGTAATAGGTTCAAAATCATTTTCTGAAAGCAAGTTTTCCTCTTTTAATTTTTCAGGACTAATTAATAATGGATTTCCAGCAAACGCAGAAAAACATTGATAAGGTGAGTTACCATAACCAGTAGGTCCTAAAGGCAATATTTGCCATAGTGATTGTTTTGTTTCACTTAAAAAATCGACAAAGCTGAAAGCATCTTTCCCAAAATCACCAATTCCATAATTTGATGGTAATGACGTTGGATGTAAAAGAATTCCTGCAGACCTTCTGTAGTTCATTTTATCCTCATATTTAGTATTGTTTAATTACTCAATTAAAAAATTATTGACAAATATACTATTTATGCATAAAAGAAATTTGTTAGCTTGAAAAAATTAACTTAGTTTTTAGAAAAATAATTTGAGGAATTTATGATTAACAACATTAAGAAATGTCAGAACATAATTTTACTACTAACATTTCTGTTTTATGCTAATTTACTGTCTCAGGAAACTGCACAAAAATTTTCACCACCTGAATGGACAAAAAATGCAGTCATATACGAAGTGAATGTAAGACAATTTACACCCGAAGGAACATTCAAAGCATTTGAAAAACATCTGCCAAGATTAAAAGCAATGGGAATTAATGTTTTATGGTTTATGCCAATTTATCCAATTGGGGAAGTAAATCGAAAAGGTTCATTAGGCAGTTATTATTCTGTCAAAGATTATAAAGCAATTAATCCCGAATTTGGCACAGAAGAAGATTTTAAAAATCTTGTAAAAAAAATTCACGAAATGGGAATGTATGTAATGATGGATTGGGTTGGTAATCATACTTCGTGGGATAATGTGTGGACAAAAACTAATCCAGAATTTTTTAGCAAAAATGAAAAAGGTGAATTTTATCCTCCTGTGGCTGATTGGAGTGATGTAATTGACCTGAATTATTCTAACAAAAATTTATGGAACGCTATGATTAATGCAATGAAATTCTGGGTAGATGAATTTGACATAGATGGATTTCGTTGTGATTATGCAGTTGGAGTGCCAATTGAATTCTGGGCAGAAGCAAGAAAGCAACTCGAAAAAATTAAACCTCTGTTTATGCTTGCAGAAGCAAGCGAACCGTACCTTCACAAAGTTTTTGATGTTACTTATAACTGGCAATTGAAAGATGTAATGAATAAAATTCCACAAGGAGAAAAAAATGCTAGGGATCTTGCAGAACATATTTCAGATGAAAATAAATATTATCCATGTGATGCTTACAGATTGAATTTTACAACTAATCACGACGAAAATTCATGGAGCGGTACAGAATTCGAGAGATTGGGAAATGCAGTAGATGCATTTAATGTTTTTATTTTTACAACAAAAGGCACTCCTTTGCTCTACAGCGGTCAAGAAGCAGGATTAAATAAACGCCTCCGTTTCTTTGATAAGGATACAATATTCTGGAATAACTTAAAGTATGAAAAATTTTTTAAAGAGCTGATAAAATTAAAAAAAGAAAATATTGCTTTGTGGAATGGCAGCTACGGAGGAGAAATTTCATTACTTAAAAATGACAATGAAAAAAAAATTCTTACATTTTCTCGTTCGAAAGGTAATAATGTTGTTATAGCTGTTTTTAATTTTTCATCGAATAAACAGGAAGTTACAGTTGATTGTAAAAATTTTGAAGGCAGATATAAAAATTATTTTGAAAAGAAAATGGTTAATGTTCTGACCAAACAAAAATTCACATTAAATCCATGGAGTTATATTATTCTTGTTAAATCAAAATAAGGTAAAAAAATTATGGAAAAACCACGCTTAAGTTTCTGGCAAATATGGAATATGAGTTTTGGATTCCTTGGAATTCAATTTGGCTTTGCATTACAAAATGCTAATGTAAGCAGAATATTCGAAACACTTGGTGCAAAAATAGATGATATTCCGATATTATGGATTGCTGCTCCTGTAACTGGTTTAATTGTTCAGCCAATAATTGGTCACATGAGCGACAACACATGGAATCGGCTCGGAAGAAGAAAACCTTATTTTTTAACTGGTGCAATTCTTGCGTCTTTAGCATTAATTATAATGCCTAATTCGCCAGCCTTGTGGTTTGCTGCAGGAATGTTATGGATTATGGATGCTTCAATTAATATTTCAATGGAGCCATTTAGAGCATTTGTTGGAGATATGCTTCCTTCTTCGCAAAGAACTCTTGGGTTTTCAATGCAAAGTTTTTTTATAGGAACAGGCGCAGTAATTGCTTCTTCTCTTCCTTACATTATGACAAACTTTTTTAAGATTAGCAATACAGCTCCAGAAGGGCAGATACCCGATAGCGTAAAATTTTCTTTTTACATTGGAGGAGTTGTTTTCTTTTTTGCTGTTTTGTGGACAGTTCTAAAAAGCAAAGAATATTCTCCAGAAGAACTTGAAAAATTTTCTACTCGCAGTTCTACATCAAACATCAATAAAGATGATTCATTTGAAAATATAGATGGTCAAAAAAAATTCTTAGTTAATGGAATTATATGGAGCTTAATTGGTTTGTTGCTATTTATAATTTTTTATTTGTGGATTTATATGGATTATGGTCTTGCAGTTTTTTTCGGGGGAATATTCACTTTTGGTTTATTGCAGCTTCTTGTTAGTTTATTTAAAAAACAAAAAAAATCCAATGGACTGGTTGCAATTATAACTGACCTTTATCAAATGCCTAAAACAATGGTTCAGCTTTCATTTGTTCAGTTTTTTTCGTGGTTTGCTTTATTTGCTATGTGGATTTATACTACTCCGGCTGTTACTCATCATATCTATGGAGCTACAGATACAACATCAAAACTTTATAATGAAGGAGCAAATTGGGTTGGTGTTTTAATGTCTGTCTATAATGGATTTGCAGCCGTAATGGCATTTTTATTAATTGCACTTGCTAAAAAAACAAGCAGGAAAATTGTTCACTCAATTAGTCTAATTTGCGGGGGACTTAGTTTGTTATCATTTTATTTTATAAAAAATCCTGAACTCTTATTGATATCAGAATTAGGAATAGGACTTGCGTGGGCTTCAATTTTAGCAATGCCTTATGCAATTTTAACTGGCTCTCTGCCTCCAAAGAAAATGGGTGTTTATATGGGAATCTTTAATTTCTTTATTGTCATTCCACAAATTACTGCTGCAGCTATATTAGGATTTTTTGTAAGAACTCTTTTTGATGGGAAAGCAATTTTAGCATTAGTATTAGGCGGTATCTCGATGCTTATTGCAGCGTTGCTCGTAATTTTTGTAAACGACATAGACTCAGAGAAATAGAATTAAACTAAAATATTGCATAAATAAATGGAGCTAATGCAGAACCTTGTGTAAGTATAATTAATCCACCAAGAAGAATAAGAAATATAACAATTGGCATCAACCACCATTTTTTTCTTTCTTTTAAAAATTGCCATAATTCCTTTATAACAGAAAATTTACTCATAATTTACCTCTAATACTGTCTTTCAGAATATTCTTTTTTATAATCTATTTGATTTCGGTAATTCCAGTAACTTTTCTTATCCTTATTTATTTTAATATCAAGCAAATCTTTTCCCATTAATCTTAGAATTAATCCAAGAGGTGTAATGATTAAAAAAAATGTTGCTGTTAAAATAATATTTGTGCTTATAATTCCAAGTATAATTGAAAATGTTATGCATGCTTTATAAACAGGTTTTAAAATTTTTACATTAACAAATGAAATTACTAATAACAAAAAACTTACAACAAGAAAGTAATAATAAATATCAAGATTTTTTAAATACAGAATTCCGCTTATCACTAAAAATATAATACAAAAAGTTATTCCAAATTTTTTTAAAGATTTTTCGCTTAAATCGATTTTTTCAATTTCTTCAAGAATCATATTTAATCCAGTTCAAATTGTTTTTTCCAGTCAATATCTTTTGAAAGTGGTGGCTGCTCTTTTTTATCGAGTAAATAATTGCTCATAATTAAATAATCAATATCTGTTCTCATAAAGCAAATGTAAGCCTCTTCGGGTGTGCAGACAATTGGTTCTCCTCTCACATTAAAAGATGTATTAACAATAACACTGTATCCAGTTAGTTTTTCAAATTCTTTTAAAAGATTATAATAAAGAGGATGGTCATCTTTGTTTACAGTTTGAATTCTTGCCGAGTAATCAACATGAGTTACGGCAGGAATATCTGACCTTACAACATTTAATTTATCGATGCCAAATAATTTTTTTTGTTCTTCTGTCATTTCATATCTTCTAACTTTTTTAACATCTGCTACTAGAAGCATATAAGGACTTGGTCTGTCAATTTCAAAATATTCATTTACTTTCTCTTCAAGTACTGATGGAGCAAAAGGTCTAAAGCTTTCACGGAATTTTATTTTTAAATTCATTTTCTTTTGCATTTCAGGCAGTCTTGCATCTCCAATAATAGAACGAGCACCAAGTGCTCTTGGTCCAAATTCCATTCGTCCCTGAAACCATCCAACAACATTACCTTCTGCAATTAATTTAGCTGTAATTTTCGAAATTTCTTCATCTTCTAACTTTTTAAATGGTATTTTATTTTTGTTTAAAAATTCTTCTATGTAACCATTTTCGTATTGCGGACCAAGATATGAACCTTTTTGTTTGTCTTTATTATCAACTATTCTTTCGTTATCAAGAAATTGATACCATGTATAAAGAGCAGCACCAAGTGAACCTCCTGCATCTCCAGCAGCAGGCTGAATCCATATATCTTTAAATAAATTTTCTCTTAATAATTTTCCATTTGCAACACAGTTTAATGCAACTCCGCCTGCTAAACATAAATAGTCCATATTAGTTTCTTTCTTTACATGTCTTGCCATTCTTAAAATTATTTCTTCTGTAACAACCTGTATAGATGCTGCCAAATCCATTTCTTTTTGAGTTAATTTAGTTTCTGGTTTTCGTGGTTTCCCTCCGAATAATTTTTCAAATTTTTTACTGGTCATTGTTAAGCCCGCACAGTAATCAAAATAATCCATATTTAGTTTAAAGGAGCCGTCTTCTTTCAAATCAATTAAATTATCGAGTATTAAATTTACATACTTTGGTTCGCCGTAAGGAGCTAAGCCCATTACTTTGTATTCACCAGAGTTAACTTTAAAGCCAGTATAATATGTGAAAGCAGAATAAAGCAATCCAAGTGAATGAGGAAATTTAATATCAGCAATAATTCTAATTTTATTACCTTCACCTATGCCAAAACTAGTAGTTGTCCATTCTCCAACACCATCTAAAGTAAGAAAAGCAGCTTTACTAAATGGTGATGGATAAAATGCTGATGCTGCATGAGATTCATGGTGTTCGGGAAAAATTACTTTGCCATTAAAACCAATTTCATTCTTGATTAATTCTTTTATCCATAGTTTTTCTTTAATCCACAGGGGCATTGCTTTCAGGAAAGATTTTAATCCGACTGGTGCATACATAAGATATGTTTCTATCAATCTTTCGAACTTAAGAAATGGTTTATCGTAGAAAGCAACGTATGAAATATCATTAACATTTATTCCTGCAAAAGACAGGCAAAAGTTAATTGCATTAATTGGGAAACGATGGTCGTGTTTTTTGCGTGTAAATCTTTCCTCCTGTGCTGCGGCAATTATTTCCCCATTTTTAATTATACATGCAGCACTATCGTGATAATATGCTGATATACCTAAGATGTACATTGTTCAATCATAAAAAATAATTATATATTGAAAAGATAAAAGTATTAAAGCAAGTATTCACAATTATAATTGAAAATTTTTAGTGAATATAATGAAAAATTTGGATTTTATTTTTAATGAAGGAAATGAAAGGGGAATCTAACTAAAATTGGCGGAGAGGGAGGGATTCGAACCCCCGGTCCGCGTTACACGGACAACGGTTTTCAAGACCGCCGCATTCAACCACTCTGCCACCTCTCCATATATTTTATAATCAATTTTAAGTTTTCAAGACC
>CAZNFW010000046.1:0-21764 GCA_964572725.1 uncultured Melioribacter sp. | reverse complement strand
ATCTTTGCAGATGCATTTGTAATTATATAATTCATGGTGAATTTGAATCGCTGCCATACAATAGTTACATGATTAAGTGTATTGAAAAGGTATCAAATTATTCAAATACTCTTTATAGTCAAAAAGTTTTCAGAGCACAGTGATTAATAAAAAGCAGGGTTTTCATTAAATAAAACAATCACTCATTAAAATTTCCGTGATATTTCTATCACGGCTAAGATTATAAAATGATGGTTTAATTGCAAAAATTTCTCGAGCATCATTACTTTATTTATGCATTAACAAAATCCTCAACTAATTTTTATTCATATACATAAAATTCAGCTATAACAATAAGTGCAGAGTTATGTTCAAAAATTAAATCAACTCAAACAGCTTTCCAATTTAATGTGCCATTTTTTCTATCATAACCTGAATAAAATTTCTTTAGAATCATCAGTTGGCTTTCATTCATCGCTTATGTAAAATAATTAACAGAGTAATCATTCATTAAAACACCATAATCAGAATTATCATAATTTGCATTCAACTTTCGATTTCTTCTTTCATAATAACTTAGCCATATAATATTCATCGACATAAGAGCCGTCAATGAAAAGAGAGTGCTTTTTTGTTCCTTCAACTTCAAACCCGATTTTTTTATACAGGGCAATAGCTGCTTTATTATGAACCATAACTGTTAATTCTAAACGATGAATTTTATTTCGATAAGCCCATTTTTCCAATTCTTCAAACAGTTTAGTCCCTATTCCCTGTCCAGTATAAGCTTGAATGATACCCATTACAATGTATACGCTATGTCGATTTCTTTTATAATTTCCACCATCAGCACTTATATAACCAATTAATTGATTATTATCCTCAGCAACAAAAATTATTTTGTTATTTCTTGATAAAATATTTTCTATTATTGCAATTTGCTCATCAACTGTAGTAGTTCTTTCTTCTGTTTCGAGCAGCATAAACTGAGTTTCTTTATCCAGCTGGTGACAGAGATTCAAAAAAGCTTCTGCATCAGCAATCGTGATTTTTCTTATAACCATGGGGAATTCCTGATTATGTTTTTGTCATATGAATATCATTTTAACGGGCTATCTAAAAATATAAATGTTTTTATAAAGTAACCCTCGAAAACAAAAATTTATTATTCAAAGTTGAATTTACAGATAACATTATTGAAAAAAATTACTAATCAATTGCTATCCTGGAGTTAGTTTGTCTAATCCGGGACAGATATTGCTTAGTTTATATATTTATCAATTGAGAAGGTATTTTCAGAATAAATATTTATTGTATTGTTCTTTTTACACTCATATATTTCATTTTTGTGTTTGCATTGTTTCAAAATAATCTTGAATTAATTTTATACTTTCTTTTGCAGCTGCATTTATGTATTCCGCTGTTTCTCCCATCGATTGTCGATTCGTGGCATCCATCTGCATTAATCGAAGTCCTAATTGTGTTTGAAAACTATTTAATGCAATTACAATTTGACTCATGTCCCCCATGATTTTGTGTATTCTTTCAATTGGTCTGAAAAGGAAAAGTGAAACTAAATCTGCAATTCCAAAGCCTCCTGCAATTAGTGCTTCAAATTCTTTAATGTTAGCATCATAAGCGGCATAAAAAGGAACACTCAAAAGAATTATTCCAATTGCGAACATAATAACAGATAAAACTATGATTACCCAATATGTTACTGCTAATTTTCTGCGCAAACTTTTTAAGTCAATTTTGCCATCAATCATAGAACCCTGCAAATGTCGAACAATAAATTCATTTGCTTTTTTGCGTTGTTCTGCATCCATTGTAACAATTTCAGTTAAAACATCTGCCATTTTTCACCTCCTTTTTTATTAAACAAAAAGTTTTGCAAGCGGAGCTACCATTTTGCTTATTTCAACTGCAATTTCACCTAAATCCTGAATTCGTTTTTTTAATTCTGCTTGAGATAAGTTAACTCTCGATGCTTCTTTAACAACGGTAATCAAATTATCATATGCTTCAAGGTCGGTGGTATCCGGTGTAATTTTATTAATCTCTTCTTTAGATAATCCAAGCAGCTGATTTAGTTCATCTTTATACTTACCTTCGAATGCTTCTCTGTTTTCTTTTAGTTTCTGTTTAACTCTTTTACGAAATTCATCTAAACTTTTTCCCATTTAAACCTCCTGATTATTTTGAAATATCTTTAATCAGTTTATCAAATTGTTCAATAATTTTTTCTGCATTTTCCTTTTTGCTTTTCATTTTTTCTGTAAGCTCTGAGATCGTTTCTGAAAATGAAGAAAGTTTAGAGCTGACATTTTGTGGCAGATTACCCAAATCCAATTTTTGTAATATTTCATTTTGTGCATCTTTTACTTTTATGACTGAGGCAAGATGAGCAGTGACGATAGAGTTGGCATAAATAATACGATTGTAAGAATTGATAATATTTTGTTTGATTGAATCTCTCTGTTCTACTAAAGGCCGCAGCTTTGATTTTCTATAATCTTCAATTTCTGAATACAACTCTTCAAGTATAATTTTCATCTTCTCTAAATCAATTTTCTTTTCACCTTTTTCTTTAATCAGCTCATCACCAAATTCATCAACTAATTTTTCTGTTTGATATGGTGCATAAACTTCATCTATAAATCTATTTACATCAGAAATTAATCGATTATAAAACAAATCAATTAATTCAAGATGTGCTCGCTGCATTGTGGAAATATCTCTTCCTACTGTTAATGAAAGTTCCATTGATTCTTTAGGAATTGATGAACATGCTGTAATTATTATAAAAATTGGAAGTGTTAAAAAATTTTTGATAGGAAATTCTGAAGCAGACATTTATTCCCTCACTATTTATTATAAATATTTAGCAGAATTAAACAGAAACAGGAATCGTAAGAGTGGAAGATTATTTACAAGTTTAATTTAATTACACGGAAAGTTGTAATCAATAATTTTTTTGAAATATAGAATACTGATGACACAGATTTGACAGATACTCACAGATTATAAAAATTATCTTAGTTAAAAAACTGTAGATTGATGTAAAAATTTTTCAGTTCATTTCATTTAATTAATAGAATCTTAACAAACTTATTTTTCCCTATTATTACAAAATAAAGTAATTTTGTCTTGAGTATTTTACTCTTTATAAAAAAACGGGAGAAATAAATGCCATATCATTTAATTAAAAAATCGGAATTTGACAGAGTCAGAAATTTTGATGGCAGGTGGGAACTAAAAATGAAATTATTTGCAGACATGTGCCGCTTTAATACTCTCGTCTCAGTTAAGAAAGCTGGTTCAGGTCATCTTGGTTCTTCTTTTAGTGCTATGGATATTGTAACCTATCTTTATTTGAATGAATTAAATGTTCTCGAGATGGGTATAAACAGTGAAGATCGTGACATTTATTTTTCTTCAAAAGGTCATGACGTGCCAGGACTTTATTCACTCTTTTATGCAGTTGGAATTTTACCCGAAGAAAAATTATTGATGTTACGAAGATTGCATGGATTAGATGGTCATCCTGATGTTCGAATCCCTGGAATTGAAGCATGTACTGGTTCGCTTGGGATGGGAATTTCAAAAGGGAAAGGAATGGCATGGGCAAAAAAATATAAAAATGCAGGTGGACATGTTTATGTTTTAACTGGTGACGGTGAATTTCAAGAAGGACAAATATGGGAATCAATTCAATCAACTGCTCATCAAAAAATTACAAACCTTACAGTAATAATGGATCATAACAAATATCAAACCGATATGCTTGTTGCTGATGTAAATAATATTGAAGACATTGTAGAAAAAGTAAAAGCATTTGGATGGCATGTTGTAAGAATTAATGGTCATGATTATAACGAATTAAAAAATACTTTCTCCAATCTTAAGAATGTAACAGACAAACCAAAGATGGTTATTGCAGATACAATTAAAGGCAAAGGTATTTCATTTATGGAAAAACCTGTAACCGAAACCATCTCTAACAAAACTTATTACAAATGGCACAGCGGTGCACCTGATGATGACAATTTTCTAAAAGGTTTGGAAGAATTAACTGATTCTATTAATAAACTTGCAAAAGAGCTTGGGATAGATAAAATCGAAATTCCCGAAAATAAAGTTGAAGGTAAAGTATCAACAAAAATTGATAAAGAATTTGTTACAGATGCATTTGGCGATGCACTCGTTGAGCTTGCTAAAACTAATGATAAAATAATTGTTCTCGATGGCGACCTTTCTGCAGACTGCAAACTAAGAAAATTTGAGTATGCATATCCAGATAGATTTATTGAAAATGGTATTGCAGAACAAGATATGGTTTCGATGGCAGGAGGTTTGGCACGATTAGGTTTAATTCCTATAGTAAATACATTTGCAAGTTTTTTAGCTGCGCGTGCAAACGAACAGATTTACAACAATGCATGTGAAAAAACAAAAATAATTTATGTTTGTCACTTTGCAGGAATAATTCCAGCAGGACCAGGTAAATCTCATCAAAGTATTCGAGATATTTCTCTTTTTGGTGCTTTACCGAATGTTACTATTATTCAGCCATGCAATGCTCTTGAAACAAAAAAGACAGTTGAATACTGCATAAACGAGGCGAAAGAAAATTGTGTTATACGCTTGGTTATCGGTCCCTCTCCCGAGACAATTCAACTGCCAGAAGATTATGAATTTATTATTGGTATTGGAACCGAGTTAACAGAGGGTAAAGATGCAGTATTATTTGCTTATGGGCCTGTTATGCTTCACGAAGCATTAATAGCTCACAACATTTTGAAAAAAATAAATTTTGGTCTAAAAGTTATTAATATGCCATGGCTCAATCGAATTGACCTCGACTGGATTGAAAGTGTTACAAAAAATTATAAGAATATTTTTGTATTAGAAGACCATTCAATAATCGGTGGATTGGGAGATAGAATTCTCGATGCTCTTGCAGATATTCATCATTTTCAAGGAAAAAGGTTTGACATAATTGGACTTGATAATTATCCAGAATGCGGTACACCTCAAGAAGTATTACAATATCATGGATTGGATGGAATGTCGATTGCAAAAAGAATTTCTAATATTGACAATCTTGATCGTATTTTCGAAAAGGGTGAAAACGAAAATTATAATGATTCTGCTCCGCAATAATTTATGTAAAAAATTTATCAGAATAATTTTCCCACTTTCTAAAAATTGGGCAATTATATTTATCATAATTGATAAATAAGAAGTTTATTTTTATTAAAAAACCAATTTTTTCTACTGGCAAATTTTTTGAAGCTCTATAATAAAACATCTTATAAATAAAAATGGAGAGTTAGTAAATGGTAATTACTGATGATTGTATAAGCTGTTCTGCCTGTGTTGATGAATGTGAAAACAATGCAATTTACAATGCAGGAGAAGAATACACAGTTAATGGTGAAACACGCCCCCCAATTTCTGAAGAGCATACATTTATTGCCCCGGAATTATGCAATAACTGTAAGTCATGTGTAGAAGTCTGTGCAGTTGATGCTATTGTAGAACAATAATTAATATAATGCCTCCTCTATAAAAAAACCCGATTCAAATTAATGAATCGGGTTTTTTATTTATTAAATTTAGTTTGCTTGTTCTAAATAAGGTTTAATTTTCGACATTAAATGATATTTGGGAACTGCTCCAATAACTGCATCAACCATTCTGCCATTTTTGAAAATTCCAAGAGTTGGTATACTCATGATTCCATATTGAGCAGCAACGCCATAATTTTCATCTGTATTAACTTTAACAACTTTTAACCTGCCCGCATTTTCATTAGCAATTTCTTCTACAATCGGGGCAACCATTCTGCATGGTCCACACCATGGTGCCCAGAAATCAACAAGTACTGGAAGTTCTGATTCCAAAACTTCTTTTTGAAAATTAAAATCTGTGCCTTCAATAATGTTACTCATTTAAATACTCCTTTTTATTTTTGCTGAAGATTTGATGCTAATTTCATTTAAAAGATTCAAAGCTGTCGATATATGATTTTATAAAATTTTACTCATTAAGTATTCTAATTACATCATCATGAATTTTACCTGTGGTAGCTACAATACTGTTTCCTTTTACAGGATTATCTCCATAATAATCAGTAATTTTACCGCCCGCTCCATTTATAACAGGAATTAATGCCATTAAGTCCCATGTATTCATAATAGGGTCAATCATTATATCAGCATAACCTGTAGCTACAAGATAATAACCATAACAATCTCCCCAGCTTCTAAACAGTTTTACTTTTCTTATTAGATTATTCAAAGCATTTAAGCTGCGATATTTCTCAAAGTTCATATAATCTGTAATTAATAAAACTGCAGATGAAATATTATCACAATTTCTTACAGTTACCTTATTTCCGTTTAATTCTGTTAATTTATTGTCACCTATCAAAAACTCATCAAGAATAGGCAAATTAATTGCACCTAAAATTGGTTCTTCGTTTTTAAGTAAGGCAATTAAAGTTCCAAACAATGGAGTTCCACAAATAAAACTTTTTGTACCATCAATTGGGTCAATAATCCACTTGTACTCAGCTTCAGGATTGTAATTACCAAATTCTTCACCAATAATTCCATGCTCAGGAAATTCCCGCATTATTAATTCACGCATAATCTCTTCAGATTTTTTATCTGCAATTGTAACCGGAGACAAATCATTTTTGGTTTCAATAATTATTTCTTTTCTGTAATATTCTTTAATTATCTTTTTACTTTCTTCTGCAAGGATTTTGAAAAATTTTTTTAAGTAAGATATTTCATTCATTTTGTATCTCTTATTTTGTTTTCGAAGTAATCAAAATTGTGTTCAAAATTATGGAATTATTTTTCTTATCCAAAACTCTTTATTTTAGCATCATAAAAAATTAAAAATATGAATATTGTACAAGCAAATAGGGAAACAATAGAAAAAGCAGCCGAGATAATTCGCAATGGCGGACTTGTTGCTTTTCCCACAGAAACTGTATATGGTTTGGGAGCTGACGGATTAAATCCAATTGCTGTAACAAAAATCTTTGAAGTAAAGAAACGTCCTGCTTTTAATCCGCTCATCCTTCATATTTCGGAAAAAGAATGGATAAAAAAATTTGCAATCTATAATGATGAAAGAATCGATAATATAATCGAAAAATTCTGGCCTGGTCCTCTTACTTTAGTTCTTCCTAAAACTAATATAGTTCCTGATATAGTCACAGCGGGAAATCCAACAGTAGCAATCCGAATGCCCAACAATAAAATTGCACTCGAATTAATAGAAAAAAGTAATACTCCAATTGCAGCGCCCAGTGCAAATAAATTTGGGCATTTAAGCCCCACTCAAGCAGAACATGTTAAAAAAAGTCTAGGTGATAAAGTTGATTTAATTCTTGATGGAGGAAAATGCAACATAGGATTGGAATCTACTATTGTTCAGTTCTTCAATGGGAATTTTTATTTGTTGCGTCCTGGCGGTTTATCAAAAGAAGAAATTGAAGATGCAATAAATTGCAAATTACACTTAAACTTAGAATCCCAAAAACCAATATCCCCCGGCCAATTGCCATTTCATTATTCGCCTGTTAAACCAATATTTTTTTTGAATGAAGAAAGTTTAAAAAAATATTCTAACAAAAAAATTGGAGTTCTTTATTTTAATGAAGAAAAAATACAATATGATTTCGCATCAATTAAAATCCTATCTCCATCAAAAGATTTAAGAGAAGCCGCAGCAAATTTATTTAAACTTCTTCATGAATTCGAAAAAGAAGAAATTGATGTAATTTTAGTTGAACCAATTAAAGAAGAAGGATTGGGTCTGGCTATTATGGACAGATTAAAAAAGGCAGTAAAAAAATATTCAGATAAGATTTAAAAAATATTGTATATTTAAACTGAAATTTCAATTTCTTTTTGGGTGCAATAATAAAAAATATGAATACCAGCCGAATTCACAATGACCAAAACAATAAAAGTTCTCATCAAAAAAATTTTTTTAAATCCAGAGACAATATTAATTTTTTAATACATGCCATTAATTCTGTTCATGAATGCATTAGTGTAACAAATTTAGACCATAACATAATTTTCGTTAATCAAACTTTTCTAAACACTTACGGATATAAACTCGAAGAAATTCTTGGAAAGAATACTCAAATTCTTCGTTCAGACAAAAATGACCCCCATATATTAAAGGAGATTAATGAAAAAACTCAAAAAGGTGGATGGCACGGAAGGCTATTAAACAAAAGAAAAGATGGTACTGAATTTATTATTGAACTCAGCACTTCTGTAGTAAGAAATGAGAATGGAGAACCTATTGCCTATGTTGGTTTAAGCAAAGATATTACTGAAATTGTTAAAACAGAAGAAAAATTACTCGAAACAGAAAAAAAATATGAACAGCTTTTCAAGGAAATTAAAGATATAGTTTACGAAAGTACAATTGATGGTAAATTCGTTGAACTTAATCCTTCGGGAATGGAGTTTCTGGGAATAAAATCTTTAGATGAACTTAAGAAAATCAATATAACTAACGACCTTTATATTAATCCGGGCGACAGAGAAAAATTCAAAAATGAGTTAATAAAAAAAGGTTTTGTAAAAGATTTTGAGATAGAGATAAAAAAATTAAATGGAGAAGTTGCTGTTGTACTTGAAACATCGGTAGCAGTTAAAAACAAAGAAGGAGAAATTATTGGATATCGCGGAATTTTACGGGATATAACTGAGCGGAAAAAACAAGAAGCTCAGCTTAAAGAATTAGTTGAAAAATTAGAAACTCTAAATCAGGAATTAAAAAATTCCAACGCATCAAAAGATAAATTTTTCTCTATAATTGCTCACGATTTAAGAAGTCCTTTCAGCTCACTTCTAAGTTTTTCTGAATTTTTATATCAGGATATTGAAGAATTGAGTAAAGAGGAAATAAAATCTTTTGCAGAAAATATTAATGAAGCTGCAAAAACAGTATTCTCACTTCTTGAAAATTTACTGCAATGGTCTCGTATTCAGATTGGAACTATTTCTTTTAATCCAAAACATTTTACCATATACAACACTGCGAGTAAAGTTGTAAATCTTCTCCTTCACAATGCAGCAATTAAAAACATTGAGATAACTAATAAAATAAATAATACACATACAGTTTATGCAGATGAAGATATGATTTTCTCAGTGCTTCAAAATTTGCTATCAAACGCTATAAAATTTACGCATGAAAACGGAAGAATAATTTTTAATTCTGAAGAAAAAGGCAGTGTTATTGAAATATCAATAAGCGATACTGGAATTGGGATGGAAGAAAATGACATAGAGAAATTATTTAGAATAGATATACCATTTACTAAAGCCGGAACACAAAATGAAAAAGGAAGCGGACTCGGATTAATTCTATGCAAAGAAATGATTGAAAAAAATGGCGGTAAAATATGGGTTAAAAGTGAACTTAATAAAGGAACAACATTTACATTTACTCTCCCTAAAAATAAAACTGACCTTTCATAACCCCATGAACAATTCAAATAAATTTAATTACTTAATGAATATCTTTTTTGAAAACAATGAGGTTCCTTATGCAAAAAGAATTAATAATTGACAAAATAGAACAGGCAGCAAAATTACTTTCCGAAAAGGAAATTGACATGTGGTTAATATATGTTCGAGAAACTGGAAACATTAAAGACCCAATGATTGATATTCTGGTTGGAACAAATGCAACTTGGCAGTCAGCGTTTATCATCACCAAAGATGGGAATACACATGCAATAATTGGTTCACTCGAATATGAAAACATGAAATCAGTCGGGACGTACAAAAATATTCATCCATATTTGAAATCCATTAAAGAAAAACTGCTGGAAGTATTAGAACAAATAAAACCAAATAAAATAGCAATCAACTACTCAAAAAATTCAAGTCTTGCAGATGGCTTAACTTACGGACTATATCTTGATTTGCTTGACAATCTCAAAGAAACTGATTACATAAATAAACTTGAATCTTCAGAAGATCTTGTAGCTGCACTACGAGGAAGAAAAACTGCAAAAGAATTAGAACTAATTAAAGAAGCTATTAAAGAAACACTAAAAATTTTTGATGAAGTTACTAATTTTATGAAATCGGGTATCACAGAAAAGCAAGTTGCATCTTTTGTTCATAATCTTGTCAAAGAAAGAGGATTTGAACTTGCATGGGATAAAGAATATTGCCCATCTGTGTTTTCGGGTCCTGATACTGCTGGTGCTCACTCTGGTCCAACTGATAGAATTATTCAGCATGGACATGTTGTTAATATGGATTTTGGATTAAAAATAAACGGATATTGTTCAGACTTACAAAGAACCTGGTATATATTAAAACCAGAAGAAAATATTCCTCCTGACGAAGTTCAAAAAGGATTTAATGTAATAAAAGAATCAATCACAAAAGCAGCTAATGAATTAAAAGCAGGTAAAAAAGGATGGGAAATTGATGAGGTTGCAAGAAATTATATTCAGATTAACGGCTACAGTGAATTTCCTCATGGTCTTGGTCATCAAGTTGGACGCTCTGTTCATGATGGAGGAGCACTATTGGGACCAAAATGGGAAAGATACGGAAATCTGCCCATGCTCGAAATCGAAGAAGGAAATGTTTTTACAATTGAACCAAGATTAACTATAGAAAATTATGGCATAGCAACAATAGAAGAAATGGTTTATGTAACAAAAGATGGTTGCGAATTTCTATCCGATAGACAAAATGAAATTTATTTAATAAGATAATTATTCAAAGTTTTTCAAGTTTTTGATTCAATACGATTACAATCCGAAAAGATGTATAAGCAAAAAAAGGTGCAGAAATTACATCGATTGTATAATGAACATGTTGAATTAGGACAAATATTCCGACTAAAATTGTAGCTATTAAGAAAATAATTCTCAGTGTTCTATCTTTAGCTACAAGAAAAAAGACAAACATAGTAGCAGTGTGACCGGAAAAGAAAAGGTCTTTTAACAAAGTATTTCCTCCGCCAAAGAATTCAACGAAAGGATCTTTCAGTGGAATGATTGTCTCAGGAGCATTTAGCGGTAAAAGAAAAATTGTTATTAATCTTAAAAGTGCAGTTAGGCTATAGGATTGGATTGCTATGAGAAAATTTTCAGGGTGAAAAGTCAGATGAATTAGAATAACTATCACACCTGAATAAATCAAAGCAAATGTTAACCATGTAATATCTATCGGGGTGAATAAATTTAATATCGGGTCATTAAAAGAAAATCCAGAACGAGATTCATTATATTCAAGAAATTTTGCCAGTGATAAGAGAATAATCAAAAGCAAAAGAGAAGAAATAAAAAATTTTATTCTAAAATCTTTATCAAGAAGTTTTGGCTGCCAGATATTTTTTAATTTTTTAATTATACTCAATGCATAAATCCAGAATTTTTTAATTACAAATAAATAAAAAACTGCACATCTGTGCACGCAGCACAGATAGAGCAGCATAATAATTGAATTATCCCCATCTTAAAGATTTTTCTGCAACAGGACATGATAAAATATAACTTCTCAAGTCATATAGTTTAGCAGTTGCAAGAGCAATAGAGGAATCTGCAGCTCCATAATATAATCTAACATCATCACCATTTACAATCCATCCACAAGGGAATACAACATCATCAACATCACCTTCTTTTTCGTAATGTTCTCTTGGACCGAATATCCATTCGTCACTTCTTCTCAAAACTTTTGTTGGATCTTCTAAATCTAACAATACCAATCCAAGACGATATAATACTCCACCAGCAGTTCTTTTTACACCGTGATATAAAACAAGCCAGCCTTCGGGAATTTGAATCGGAGGAGGTGACAGACCAATTTTATTTGCATCCCACCAGGCTCCTTCTCTTGCTCTGATTAAAATCCTATGCTCGCCCCAATGAATTAAATCCGGTGAAAATGAAATCCATATATGAGCTGCAGAGTATGGAGTTGAAATTATAGGCCGATGGAGCATTGCCCATCTATTACCGAATTTTACTGGAAACAAAGCTGCATCTTTATCTTCAGGCGGCAATACTGCACCAATTCTTTCGAATGTTTTAAAATCTTCCGTCATCGCAAGAGATACTAATGGACCTCCGTGAGAATATGCTGTATATGCAATTGCATATTTTTTCAATTCATCAAGATAGGTTATTCTCGGATCTTCTATACCCCAGATTTCTTCAGGATAATTAACAGGGTCAGGCAGTAATGTTGGTTTTGAATCTATATCCCAATTAGTTTTTCCATCTTTGCTTCTTGCAACAGTTAAATGTGATATTCCTCTTAAATCTTCTACACGCATAAGTAATATTGTTTCTCCATTAACAGATACCGCACCACAATTAAATACAGAATTTGCCGGATATGGAATATCATAAATTGTTATAATTGGATTACCATCATATCTATGAAATAATTCATGAGAAGAATTGCTCATATTACCACCCCAATTTTGTTCACTTAATATTCGAAATTTTACTCATATCTTTTTACATGTTCATAAGATTTAATCATATTTTCAATCCTGTAAACTTCAGCAAGTGAAAGTAAAAAGGATAAAGTTGATTCTGCTCCTTCATTGAGATTAACTCTGTCAACATGTAGAGCATCATAACATCCTCCACTTAACGGGTCATACAAAGCCATGCCCAAATCATTTCTTCCAAGGAACCATTCGAATGCAATTCTTGCTTTGTTGTACCAATAATAATCTTCGGTTATTTGAAAAGCATCAATACAAGCTGATATAGTTTCATAAGCGGCTATTGGCTGTTGGTCAAAATCTGCTTTTGAACCATTTCGATTGTACCATCCATCTGAACCAATTGGTCTGAAATAGCCTGACTCTGTTGTTTGAAGTTCAACCAGCCATTTTAATGACTCTAAACCAATTTCAAAAGCTCTTTGATTATTAGAATGATTTCCATTCAAAATAAGTGCCTGTGAAAGTCTTGCATTATCATACACCAGATAATCTTCAAACCATTTCCAACCTTCATTTGAATTTCTTTCATAAAGGTCAATGAGTCTTTGAATTAAATTTTCCTGAATTTGGATTGCAACTCTGTCGCCACTCATTTTTTGCAGATATTCATAAATACCTATTAAACCAAATGCCCATGCACGAGGAGAAGTAAGTTCTGTTAAAATTGGCAATGCTCTATTAAAGAATTGTGTTGCCCACATTTGCAAATCTCTTTTCTTTGACCTATTAACACATGTTCCAAGTGCCCAAAGCGCTCTGCCTTGAGAATCATCAGAACCAACTTCTTCTTTCCATTTTCTATTAAAATCCATAAAGTTTCTAAATCTATTTTTCTTTTCATTAAATGAATAAAGAATAAAAGCAGCATATTTTTTTGCCAGTGCTTCAATCTGTTCGTCCATTAATCCAATTTCTTCAAGCAGAATTGTTAAAAGAAAGGCACGAGCATTATCATCCAGACAATAACCTTCGCTGTGTAAAGGGATTGTAAATTTCGCATGCTGAATAATTCCTGTTGAATCAGTCATATTAAATAAATGATTGAATTTGAAAGATGGCAGTTCCATACTCTGCTCATTCAAAGTTTTCACTGAAGAAATATTTTGTAATTTTTCTAACCTTTGATTTCTTGCTTTTTGAAACGATTCAAGATAAAGGTGGGCAATATTATTCCACACCATTTCTCTTCCAAGCATATAAGCTTTTTTTCTCATTGCATGACGCCTTGGTTCGTCCCGCAATAATTTAATTATCTCATCTGCAATTGCATTAGAATCTGCAAAAGGAACTATGACACCACGATTATCCGACAGCAATTCTTCAGCATGCCAGTAAGGTGTAGAAATAACTGCTTTTCCACATCCAAAAGAATACGATAATGTACCAGATGTTATTTGAGCTTTATTCAAATATGGTGTTATATAAATATCAGCTGCTCCTAAAAATTCTTTTAATTCTTCCGAATCAACAAATCTATTATAAAAAATTACATTTTTCTTAATTCCTAAATCATGAGCTAATCTTTCAAGGCTCATTCTGTAAGATTCACCGTATTCTTTAACAATGTTAGGATGAGTTGCTCCCAGAACTATATAAACAAGATTTGGAAATTCTGATAATACTTTTGGTAAAGCCTTTAAAACATATTCAATTCCTTTGTTTGGAGATAATAAACCAAAAGTTAAAATTACATACTTGCCTTCTACATTGAACCTGTCTTTATAAAAATTGGGGTCTACAAAAGGCATATCAGGTATTCCATGCGGAATTACATCAATTATTTCTTCTTGTGCATTATAAATATTTTTGAGAAAATCTTTTCCTTTTTCAGTCATTGTAATTAAACGAGTCGAATAGGATAGTAATTCTTTCATTACTCTTTTCTGGTCTAGATTAGGTTCATTTAATATGGTATGAAGTGTAGTTACTACAGGCATTCTTAAATTACGCAGAAAAGCTAAGATATGGCTTCCTTCTGTGCCTCCAAAAATTCCATATTCATGCTGAAGGCAAACTATATCAATATTATTAAAATTGAGAAAGTCAGCTGCCTTCTGGTAAGTATTAATATCCTGTTTATTAATTACAAATCTTACTTCTGGTGGATATTCAAAATCCTGATCTCTGTCGTTCAATGCCAGAACAATACAATCAGTTTGAGGATATTGATTATAAATTGCATTTCTTAAATCAAATGTAAAAGTTGCAATTCCACATTTACGGGGTAAATAATTTCCAACGAACGCAATTTTTTTAAGTTTCTGCATTTCTGCCATAAACCATCTCCTCTTTTTTTAACAAATTTGAAATGATTAATTAAGGCATGAAAATTATTGGCAGCACTTTTAAAATTTAACATATTTTATAGTTCCCAAAATTTCTCCATGTTACTAATTTTGTCTGCAAATCTGAAACTTTGTCATTTTATTCAAATAAATTTTTTGATTTTTTATTCGATAATAATTCGAACAAATCTAAATTGTAGCTAATAATTAAAGGGAATAAATGGAACTTCAAAAAAATATCAAGATTCTGCTCGTTGAAGATGCTGGCGTAATGCGTCAGATGGAAATAAAAACACTTAACGCACTTGGTTTTAATAATATAATTGAAGCAGAAAATGGTAAAGCTGCAATTAAAATTTTAGAAACTGACTTATCTATTGAACTTATAATAAGCGACTGGAATATGCCTGAGATGGATGGTTTTGAACTACTGAAGTGGGTAAGAAATAACGAGAGCACAAAAAATATTCCTTTCTTAATGGCTACTGGAAGAGGAGAAAAAAAAGAAGTTGAAAAAGCAAACGAAGCTGGGGTCAGCAGTTTTATTTCCAAACCATTCAATAAAGATGAACTTCTTGATAAAATTAATGAGGCTTTTGGAATTAAAGCACAGGATGAAATAAAAACTCGTTCTTTAGATTCAAGAATTACTAAATCAGGGAAAGCATTAATAAAAGCAATTCATATTCAGATAACCGACCATTTAACTTTAGGCGTTCTAAAATATTTAATTAAAAAAGGGGAATTAAATCCAAACCATTTTGAATTAGAAACAGAATGTTTACCGAGCTGGAATGCTGTTGCAAAAGCACTTGAAAATGGTTCTGCTGATGCAGCCTTCATATTAGCTCCATTAGCAATGGATCTTTACAATTATGGAGTTCCTCTAAGATTAATATTATTTGCTCATAAAAATGGAAGCATTTGCGTTAGAAATAAAACAGGAGAAGATGAAAAAGGCATAGAATTCTTCAAAGGAAAATCATTTTACATTCCGCATACAATGTCAATTCATAATATGCTTGCTCATGCATTTTTTAAGAATATCGGATTAAATCCCGGAGTTAGTGGTCAGAAAAATGTTGATGTGGAATTTGAAGTCGTTGCTCCAATTAAGATGCCTGAATTTTTATCGGGCAATCCTGATGCAAGCGGATATTTAGTTGCAGAACCAATTGGCACAAAAGCTATTGCAGCTGGAATTGCAGAATTACAATTTCTTTCAAGTGAGTTATGGGAAAATCATCCTTGCTGTGTTTTAGCAATGCAGGCAGATTTTATTGAACGTTTTCCCAAAGCAGTCAAAGAATTTACAGAGTTGCTTGTTTATTCCGGAAAATTTATTTCACAAAAACCAGCACTTGCTGCAGAAATAGCAGTTGAATTTTTAGACCCCAAAAAAGAACTTGGTCTTACAGTTCCAATTCTAAAAAATGTTTTAACCGAACCAAAAGGAATTAAAACAAATAACCTTTATCCAGTAATAAAAGACCTTGATTTTATTCAGCATTATATGCATGATAAAATGGGAATTGGGGCAATAATTGATTTAAATAAATTTGTAGATAAACGTTTTGCAGATGCTGTTTGCTCTGATAAGGATAAAGCAGATGCTCGAAGTTATATTAGTGAAATAGACCTTGCTAACAATGCAAGAAAAATTATAAATAAAGAAGAAACCGTTTTAGCAGAAGGCAGAACTAAAGCTTTATTAAACATGGAAGGAAAATACCTGAAATTCTCTTTAGGGACTGAACACTACGGCATTGAAATTCTTAAAATAATTGAAATAATAAGAATGATAAATATTACCCCAGTCCCGAATACACCAAAATATGTAAAAGGTGTTATTAACTTAAGAGGAAACATTGTACCAGTTGTTGATTTACGATTAAAACTAAATATGCCTGAAAAAGAATATGATCCTAAGACAAGAATTGTTATTGTTGAAGACAAAATCGATGGTCTGAATATAAGAGTAGGATTAATTGTTGACGAAGTGGAAGCTGTATATGACGTAAAAGCTTCTGAAATTGAAGAGCCTCCTGATTTTGGAAAAGATACAAAAGATGAATTCATACTTGCACTTGCAAAAACAGATACTGTAATTTTTATTCTGCTTAACTTATCCATAATATTAAAGCCAGAAAATAAAAATAAAAACTAATTGCAAGAACCCAGTTGAATATTCAATCATTTTCATTATAATTGAATATTCAATTACAAATATTCTTTTATGCACCCAATCACAAATATTTTTATTGGCAGCTTATTATTAAGTATTGCACATGCGTTAATTCCAAGCCACTGGCTACCATTAATTGCAATTGGTAAATCTGAAAGATGGAGCGAAAAGGAATTACTCATAATTACAACAATTACAAGTATTTCACATATATCAAGCACAGTAATCATAGGGATAATTATTGGATTTGCAGGTTACAAATTATCTGAATCATATTTTCACATTACTAAAATAATTGCTCCAGTAATATTAATTGCACTTAGTTTAATCTATTTTTATTTAGAATACAGACACAATAAAATTACTGCTGCCCATCAACATCATCATATTGACCTTGATAAAATTATCCAGAAGAAAAAAAACAAGAAATCAATAATTCTTTCTCTTGTTGTAGCTATGTTCTTTTCTCCATGTCTCGAAATTGAAATTTATTATTTAACTGCAAGTCAATTTGGATGGACTGGAATCATAATTGTTTCTTTAGTTTATTTTATTGTAACAGTTGCAGGAATGTTACTGCTTGTATTTTTGGCATCAAAAGGAATCAGTAAATTAAAATGGAATTTTCTTGAACACCATGATAAGCTGATAACGGGATTAATTTTATTTTTTGTTGGATTATTAGCTTTATTTATTGAATATTAATCTCAGTTCATTTTTCTTATTCTTATCTCACAATCTTTTTTATCTTTTAATAATTCTAATAATTCATTTATGTTGCTGTTCCCAAAGTGATAAGGATAAAATATTTTAGGATTAATCATTCTTACCGCATCTGCGGTCATTTCTGGTGTCATTGTATAAGGTAAATTCATAGGAAGAAAAGCTATATCAATTTTTTTTAATTCTTTCATTTCAGGAATGTTTTCAGTATCACCAGCTATATAAACACGCTTATCACCGAATGTTATTACATAACCATTGCATTCCCCTTTTACATGAAAAGGATTTCCGTTATTATTTTTATGAATAATATTATAAGCAGGAACAGCTTCAACTTTAATTCCTTTTATAATTTTAAATTCATTATTCCTGATTATATTTCCATAATTCAATTGTTTATAACATAATTCAGTACATAGTAATTCTGTATCCTTTTTTCTTAATGTATCAATAGCTTTGGAATCCAGATGGTCGCCATGATGATGTGTAATTAAAATAATATCTGCTTTAGGAAGTTTTGAATAATCTGCATACCTGCCAACTGGATCAATGTGAATAACCAAATCATTAAAATTAAACATTAATGTACTATGCCCGATAAAAGTAATAATTAAATTTCCTTCTGATGTTTTTATTGTATCTTTTTCAAAGCTGTTTTGTGCAATTATTAATTGCTGCAAACCAAAAAATATTAAGAATGACAAAAAAATCTTTCTTTTCATATTTACCCTCTATAATTATTTTAACTAATTTTTATTGGCAGTTGAATAGTGAAAATTGTTCCAAGCATTTCATTTGATACAAAAGTAACTTTACCTTTCAAATGACGCTCAACAATTAATTTAACACTATAAAGTCCCAGTCCCCTGCCTTTAACTCCCTTTGTAGTAAATGAACGCTGAAACAATTGCAGTTGTACATTTTCGGGAATAACTTGATTGTTATGAACATTAAAATAAACAAACTCATGATTGCAATATGAATATATTTTTACTGTATCTCCCTCAGATGATGCTTCAAGTGCATTTTTAATTAGGTTACCAATTGACCTTAATAATAATGTTCTGTCACTTTCAAAAACATTGCATTCAGCTGGATATTCAATAATAAGATTTTTGTTTTTAGCTAATTCGTGATTTTTATACACTTCGTGCACTGCTTTTAGAAAATCAATTGTTGTTATTTCCTTAATATCAACACCTAACTTGCCATCTTCTGCATCTCTTAAATCTCTTTGAGAAATTATTTCATTTACAAGTTGTTGAGCCGCTTCGTGCAATGCCTTTACCAGCTCTTTTCTTTCTCTTTCATCGTCTTCTTCGTTCAAAAGATTTGATATACTGGCAATTGCACTTGCTGTATTTAATATATCATGAAAAAATATTCTCTCGAGAGCTTCTTTTCGTTTGAGACTTGAAATATCCTTTACGGCAAATAGTATAAATTCAGAATCCTTATACTTAATTGGCTGTGTATTTACAAAAAATTCATATGAAATTTCTTTTCCATTTAATGTAGCAGTAATTTTACACTCTTGTTCAGAAGGAATCTTAGATTCATTTGTAAATTTTATTGCTTTTGCTGCACCACATTCACTGCAAAATAAGGATGTCCCACAACCTGCTGGCATTACACTACTATGTATACAATTTAATGCCTCACCTATTCTTTTCCCTAAAATTTTATCTGTGTCATAAATTTTAAATGTATCTGCTGCTTTTTTATTAAATGCTACTATTTGGCGGTTCTTATTAATTATTACAGCTAATTCTGGAAAACCTTCAAGAATCTGGCTTATAAGCGGATTAAGATTAAATATTAAATAATCTTTAATTATATCATCTGCATTTGAGCGCTCAGGGGTATCAAAGTATGTTTTTATTTCTTGGTTTTCCATTACCTTTTATAAAAATAATATCTTGCTCCAATTGCAAAATCCAAATTTAATTCTGTAGCAGGAAAAAGATTAAAGACAGGAACAAATTCAATAAAAACATCAACAGGCAAATCATTACTTAACCATGTTAATCCAACTACACCTCTTGCACCCAGTGAATTATCATCATTTTCAATAAAACGCATTCTAACACCAAAACCATAATAAAGAGGAATTCTATAATTAGATTTTATCAAATCATAATTGTGATATAAATAATCTGCGTGTAAAGATACGGCACTATGTTTTTTAACAAAAGAATATGCCAGTCCAGCATCAAATGCATTGTAGTTATTCAACCAGTATTTTGCACTAAAACCAGTTGGTTCGCCTATCATAAAACCTAATCCAAATCCTTTATCCTGTGCTAAAGAATTACTACAAATAATTAGAACTATAAAGAGAAAAATTGTTTTCTTCATATTTCTACAAATACCTATTTTTTTTAATGCAAGAATTAATAAAAATTCTCATAAAATGGAAGAGTTACTTAGTTAGATTTATAAAATATTCATTAATCTTCTAATTAATTATTAATCAATTATTGTTAAATTTCAGTATAAAATTATAACGCGAGGAATAAATGAACAATACTCACTCGGTAGAAGAGTTAATTAAAGAATATTCAGACAAATTTGATTATAACAAAAAAGAAACTGCAATTATATTAGCTGCAGGTCATGGTAAAAGAATTAAATCGCAGACTTCCAAAATGCTGCATAAAATCTGGGAAAAACCTACTGTAGAACGAGTTTATGATGCATGTGTAAAAGGATTACAACAATCAAACATTATTATTGTTGTAGGAATTAAAGCTGAGGATGTAATCAAGACCATTGGAAAAAGAGAATCTTTAATTTATGCTTATCAGGAAACACAGAACGGAACTGGACATGCTGTTCAAACCGCACTCAAAAACATAGACATCTCAAAATATGATGGAACAGTTTATGTTTTCCCCGGTGATATGGGATTAATTGATGCCGATACTGTTCAATTTTTAAAAGATGAATTTTTAAAATCAAATTCCGATATGATTGTTCTTACCGGAATTTATGAAGGAGATATTCAAAATAATTATTATGGCAGAATTGTAAGAGTTAAAGACAAAGATGCAAAAGGAAATAAAGTTTCTAAGTTCAAAGGAAATGTTATCGAAATACTCGAGTACAAAGATATTCTCAATTTAGATGATAAAAAGAAATACAAAGTAAAATATCGCGGGAAAGAATTTTCTTACACAAAAAAAGAATTACTGGAAAACCGAGAATTTAACAGCGGCGTTTATGCATTCAAATTTAAACCCCTATCAGAACTCATCAATAAATTAGAAAGCAATAATGTTCAAAACGAAATTTATTTAACAGATTTAATCGGGTTATTCAACAAGCAAAAGTATTCTGTTGCTGCTATAAGCCCAAAACAACAATATGTTTTAATGGGTTTTAACAATAAATCAGTTTTAAAAGAAATGGATGGAATTGCAAGAAAAATTGCTTATGAAAAATTAAAAGATATAATTCTGATAGATGACCCGGATGATTTCTTCATCGATGATGATGTAATTGAAGATATTTTAAGAATGGATAAACTTGGTATGCCGCTTGACATAAAAATTGGCAAAGGAGTTTACATTGGAAAAGGAGTTAAACTTAACTACAATCTAAATTTGATGAAAAATGTTTTTATATCAGGTAATGTCAATTTCGGAAAAAATGTTATCATAAGAGAAAATGCCCATCTCTCCTGCTTCCCTAATCAAAAGCTTCGGATAGGAGACAATGTTGAAATTTTCTGGGGCGATGTTATCAAAGGAAATGTAACTATTGGTGATAATTGTTCTATAGAATCGGGAGTAAGAATTACAGGGAGTGATGAATTTCCTGTAAAAATACATAACAATGTTACTATAAAAGGGGTAACTTATATCTTTGGTTCAATAATCGATGAAAATATGTTTATTGAGCATTCGGTATTAATTAAAAAACTTATACAAAAGCCATCAAATTTTTCAGGGGATAAATTCAGAGTAAGATTTTACTTGCCAGATACAGAGGGTAAAGAAGCAATTAAAGATTTAATTCAAAATTAAACGGGGTGTCAAAAAAATTTTTTAGAC
>CAZNFW010000045.1:20841-21878 GCA_964572725.1 uncultured Melioribacter sp. | reverse complement strand
CCCACACTTCTTCATCAGTTATATAATCATGTATAAGAGTCTTTGTTAAAAATTCATTTTCATTCATGCCATTTATTATTAAAGGAGCTTTATCTTCTGTTCTGCGACGAATATTTTTTATTATCTCACGAGGTGACAATTTTTTCCCTGTATTCGAAGCTGGGCATGCATCCGTACATCGTCCGCATTCAGTACATGCAAAACCATCAAGAATTTGTTTCCATGTCAAATGTTCAAAATCTGCCGCTCCATACTGAATGATATTTTCATCCTCAAGATTGATACTCTTCGGAACATATTTTTCATTATCAAGTTTTGAAAAATAAACATTTGGAATTGATGAGATAACATGAAAATGTTTCGAGTAAGGCAAAAAATTTAAAAAGCTTAAGACGAGCAAAATGTGAATCCACCAAAAAATTTCATAAGATATTTTCGATATTGAAACAGCATTCGCAAAAATATATTTACTTAACTCACCTGAAATTGGTCTGTATTCATTTGCTGATAGTGTAAAATTATGTGAAGCTATATAGGCAGAATTTTGGCCAAACATAGAAACAACAACTCCAAGTATCAAAAGTAGAATTATTGCAGCATCTAAATTTCCTTCTTTTCCTGCATTGAGTCTTGGAACTTTTATAATAAATCTTCGATAAAGCGCCGTTAAAACAGAAGCAATTATCAGCAATCCAAATATATCCTGAACTAAAGTAATAATTTTATATAATGGACCTAAAAATTCCCAGCTGAAATTAGAATAAAATCCTTGAAATATTGATTCCAGTACAGCAAGAAGAAAAATTATAAAGCCCCAGAAAATGAAAAAATGAACTAAACCAGCAACAGGCTCTCTCAATAATTTTGATTGAGCAAAAGCAATTTTCAGTACATTATTAATTCTTTTTGATGGATTATCAAATCTATCCTCTGGCTGACCAAGAAGAATATATTGAATAATTTTTTTAATATTATAAAAAAATAATCCTATTGCACTAAAGAATACAATTATAAAAATTATATTTTTAGTATTCATT
>CAZNFW010000045.1:13772-20803 GCA_964572725.1 uncultured Melioribacter sp. | reverse complement strand
ATCCGAAAATTGTAAACAATTTCTCATTTTTTGTGATATTTGATATTAATTGCTTTGTATATGCTGAATGCTGCAATAATTTTAATTAAATCCCAAACCGAAAAAATAACTGCGCCGCTTATAAAAGCCTGCTTAAAATTGCCATTTAAGAATAATGAAAGATATAATGCTCCACCGATTAAAATTATTAATTCCCCAAGAACAAAAGAAGAAAAAGCCAATAGATTGTTAATTTTCTTTTCAATCAAATAACCAGTTAAAAATGCAGCAAAAGGAAACGACAATAAATAGCCTCCTGTAGGTCCAAATAATTTAAAAATTCCTGCACTGAAACCCGCAAACACAGGCAATCCTAAAATTCCTGCTAACAAATATATAATTTGACTCCACAGAGCATTTCTTGCACCTAATAATGCACCTGATAAAAGAACTATCATCGTTTGTAATGTAAATGGAACAGGTTGAGCAGGAATTGTAAACTGAGCACTAAGAAATGTAAGAATTGAAAAGGAAAATATTCCAAATAACTGTTTTGATTTAACTCTAGAAATTAAATAAACAAAATGATTGGACAATTCTTTTACAATCATACATCACCTTTCTTTATTTTTTTATTTAAGATTATTTTGAAAAAAATTAAATGTGGTTTCTAATACTCTTTCAAATTTATCATTTGAACCATTAAAAGGGTGAACAATATCAAAAGTATGTCCAGTACCATAAATTTTAAAGAATTCTGTTTTTGTTTTATCCGACCACTCATATAATTGCAAAGCCTCTTTTACGGGAACTGTCATATCCTGATTGCCATGAACAATTAACAATGGTCTATTAAACTGAGAAACCGCTTTTTGTATATTCAATAAATCATCTGAATTTTTTTCAATATCTTCGAGAAGCGAGATATTTAATTTTAAGGTTTGGTTTGTTCTTGTATTTATTACTTCGAGATAACCTTTTTTGCGCCATTCATCTTTTTGTCTTTGTGTATATCTATCAAGTTTTGAAATTGAAGCCCAGAGACTAACACAACTAATATCGTTTCTTCTGCTTGCTGTTAAAATTGCAACAGCACCTCCTCTGCTATGTCCAATATATCCAATTTTACCTTTGAAATTAATTTTAAAGAAATCGGATTTTAATGCGTCCGTAATTTCGTTCAATTCCCTTATTTCTCTGGAAATTGTATTTTTAGAAAACTTATCAAGTTCAGTAAATTCAGTTAAATTTTCTCCAATACCGTTAAATGAAAAATTAAATGTAACTACAAAAAAACCTTTATTTGCAAAGTAATTGCCAAGATAAGGTACAAATCCCCAATCTTTAAATCCTTTAAAACCATGGACAAAAATGATTGCATTCCCACTAAATATTTCTCTATTCAAGTAAGTGGTAATAGCAATTTTCTCATTATCAGAAGCTAAAAAAGTAAAATTTTCAATCATATAATGCGAAATATGAAGATTAGTGATTCGAAAGTCAAGAATTTTGACAAAATTTGATATTCAGAATAAAATATAAATTTATGAAAAGATTTTACACTAAAACTTTCGATTTTTTTTACGATTATAAGTTAGAAAAAATAGCCAATAAAGAAAAATGACAATAGAAGAAAAAGCAAAATGGTTTGATGTAGCAATGAGATTTGGATTAGAGGGTAAAATACACCTCGTTATGAAATCGTATAAAAACGGAGTAGCAAAATGGGCTATTGTTAATACAGAAAATAATACTGTATTAAATTCAAATTTAGAATGGGAGCCTGAACCTCCTGCCAAAAAAAGAGATGAAAGCTTTTTAATTAGAACAAGATTCACTTTTGAAGATGCAGTTTCCCTTTATAAACAATACAAAATGTTTGCTGTAGAAACTTCACAAGCAGTTTAATTTAATTCCAATCTATGACTAATATTATTTCATTTCTCCATTTAATTTTATTTTAGTATCCATTTCTTTATTTTGCATCAACAAATCAAAAATTCTTATTTAAAATGATGATTCAATTTACTGAAGAGCAAGAAATGCTGCGTTCAATGGTAAGAGAATTTACAAACGCAGAAATTAAACCATTAGCAAAAAAAATTGATGAACAAGAATTTATACCTCAAGAATTAATTAAAAAGATTGCTGAAGTTGGATTATTAGGAACTGCATTCCCCGAAAAATACGGAGGTGGCGGTTTTGGCGAAGTAGGATACTGCATTGCACAAGAAGAAATTGCCAGAGGTTGTGGTGCCACTGCTACTTTTATTGGTGCACATCAGTCAATTGGAACAAATGCCATTTACATTGGAGGCTCTGAAGAATTAAAACAAAAATATTTGCCATCACTTACATCTGGTGAAAAAATTGCTGCTTTCTGCCTCACAGAAGCTGAAGCTGGTTCAGATTCTTTTAATTTAAAAACAACTGCAGTAAAGAAAAATGGGAAATGGATTATCAACGGTGAAAAACTATGGATTACAAATGGAGCTATTGCCGATGTATTTTCTGTTTTTGCAAGAACAAGTAAGGGAATAACTGGCTTCGTTGTTGAAAAAAATTTTGAAGGAGTTGAAATTGGACCTAATGAAAAAAAACTTGGAATAAGAGGAAGTGTAACAAATGCGATTAGATTTAATAATGTAGAAGTACCATCAGAAAACATAATTGGTACCGAAGGTAGAGGTTTTGCTGTTGCAATGAAAACACTGGATGCGGGCAGATTAACAGTTGGCGCGTGTAGTATTGGAGCTGCAAAAGAATTGCTTGAACTTTCTGTTCAATATGCAAATCAAAGAATTCAGTTTGACCAGCCAATTTCAAATTTCGAAGCAATTCAATTTATGATTGCTGATATGACTACTAAAATTTATTTAATGGAAAGCATATTGTACCGAGCTGCTGAAAAATATGATAAAGGTATGGATATAAGTCATGATGCTGCAATTGTAAAACTTTATTGTTCAGAAGCTGTTTCAAAAATTGCAGACATGGCAGTTCAAATTCATGGCGGTATGGGATATTCAAGAGAACTTCCAATTGAAAGATTTTATAGAGATGTAAGAATACTAAAAATTTTTGAAGGAACAAGTGAGATTCAAAAATTAATTATTAGCAGAAAAACTATTAAGAATCAGGGGAAGTGGAAGTTCAATGGCTAAACTTTTAGTTATTCCTTCAATTGATATTCAAGATGGTAAAACTGTTAGAGTAGTACAAGGAATTCCAGAGTTAAATTGTCCTGCTTATGGAAATGACCCTGTAGAAATGGCTCTTATCTGGCGGGCAGAAAATGCAAAATGCTTGCATGTAGTAGATTTTAATGCAGCCTGGGAGCATTCGCATGTTAATCATGAAGTAATTAGAAGAATTTGTGAAGCAGTAATTATACCTGTTGAACTTGGTGGAGGTATTAGAAATTTTGAAGATGCTAAAATTGCTTTTGATTTAGGTGTAACAAGAATTGTAATCGGTACATTAGCCTTTGAAAATCCAAAAGAATTTTCAAAAATTCTCGAAACATTTACACCCAACAGAGTAGTTGCTGCTATTGATGTTATAGAAAATCAGGTGGTTACTCGTGGAAGAAGAGTTTTTACTGGAATCAATGCATTAGATTATGCCCGTATGCTAAAAGAACTTGGTGCGCAACGTTATATTGTTACAGATGTCAGAAGAAATGGAATGATGCTCGGACCAAATATTGAACTTTCAAAAAATATTGCGGAAGTTACAGAAAGAAAAGTTACTCATTCAGGAGGCGTAGGTGGTTATCACGATTTAATTAAATTACAAAAAGAAGCTGAAGGTTATGTGGACTCTGTTATAATTGGCAGAGCATTATATGAAAATAAATTCCCATGTCAAAAAATCTGGCGAGTTGCCGAAACAGGATTATTTAATTAGAGATCATATATGGAAAAAACAACAAAAGTAAGCAGTAGTTTTTGGACAAATCTATTCAAGACTCCAACAGAAAAAAGTGATTTAGAACAGGTTCTTTTATCAATGCCTCCCTTTAAAAATCTCAGCAGCAAAAATTTTGCATCACTTCTTAAATTATTTCATAATAGAGTCTATGTCCCAAACGAATATATTTTTTATCAAAATGACCCCGGGATTGGTTTGTATGTAATTATTAATGGAGAAATTTTAATTACATTAGAAGCTGAAGATAATGAACGATTTGACCTTGCACATTTAACTAGAGGCGATTTCTTTGGTGAATTGGCACTGCTTGATAATGAAAAACGCTCTGCTTCTGCAATTGCCCTCAAAGAATCACAACTTGCTGTAATTTTTAAACCGGATTTAGATGAATTTATTGAAGCTCACCCAACTGAAGGAATAAAAATTTTAAGAGGTATTTCCCAAATAATTTCAAGAAGGTTAAGAAATCTAAATCAAGATTACATCGAACTTTATAATAAAATTAGAAATAAGTGAGGTAAATTATGGGAATGATAGATAAAATTCTTGTTCCAATTGATTTTTCTGATTATTCTAAAAACGCATTGAAGTATGCAGTTCAATTTGCAAAGCATTTTAATTCTTCAATGTATTTAATTTACGTAATCGAACCAGTTATTTATCCCGCTGATTTCAGTATGGGACAGGTTGCAATTCCTTCAATGGATACAAATATTCAATCAAGAGCCGAAGAGGAATTAACTAATCTTGCAAAAAACTTTGTTGACCCTTCCATAAAAGTTGAAATAATAATTAAAACCGGCAAACCATTTGTCGAAATTAATGAAACCGCAAAGGAAAAGGATATTGATTTGATAATTATTGCTACACATGGTCATACAGGAGTAGAACATTTGCTATTTGGCAGTACAGCAGAAAAAGTAGTAAGAAAAGCACCATGTCCAGTATTAACTTTGCGAGAACCTATTAAAGGTTTTCAATTCAATAAAAATCTTTCATAATTATATTTATAATGAAAGAAAATCTTGATATAGATTTGCTGAAATTAATTAATAATAAAACTTCGGGAAGCAGTGAACTGCTTTCCCTCCTTCACGACCGTTTAAAAAAAGAAAAAAAAATATTTGAACTGTTTCCTTCTCTAATAATTGAATTACAAGAAAAATTTTCTTCATTTAAAAACATTCAAAGCTATCTTAATGAACTCTATTATGAAATAAAAAATAAAAATAAGCTTGATAAATTTTTCAATAAATATGATGAGATTTTAATTAATATATATGATAAGATATATTTGAAGGTTCAAAATGAATTATTGAAGTACACAAACTTCATTACTATTTCTAATAGTAAAACTGTTTATGAAATCTTAAAAAGAATTAAAAAAGAAAGATCTAAAATTACAGTTTTTGTTTCAGAATCAAGACCTAAATATGAAGGCAGAATTTTAGCACAAAAGCTTGCTGAAGAAAAAATTAATGTTCATTTAATTACCGAAGCTATGTTAAGTAACTATGTTAAAAATTCAGATGCTGCAATAATTGGTGCTGATATTATTTTAAAGAATGGTAATGTTGTAAATAAAGTTGGCAGTTCAACGCTGGCAATTGTTTGCAAATATTACAAAGTACCATTTTATGTTGTAGCTGATAAGAGCAAATTTTCTTCTAATGATATATTTAATCGTAAAGAAATGCCTTCAGCTGAAATCTGGCGAAATAAATCAGTAAATATTAAAATCCCAAATTATTATTTTGAAGAAATAGATAAAAAATTTATCACTAAAGTATTTACTTCTTAATTAAATCTAAGTTCTGTAATAATTCTCTAGCATTTTTTGCAAGCTTACTATTTGGTTCTTTTTTAAGAACCTCATTCCAATAATATTTTGCTTTTTGTTTATCCCCTTTCATATAAGAAATTACTCCCAGATTGTATAAAGCAAGTGGATAACCTTTTTGGATTGTTAAAATTTTCTCCGACATTTCTTCTGCTTTATCCAGTTCTCCCTTATTGAAATACAAAAAAGTGAGGTGCTGTAAAATGTCAATTCTTTTTGAATCAACCTTCAAAATTTTTTCATAAAGTTCTACTGCTTTATCATGCTGATGAGCAAGGGTTAACATATCTGCATAATTTCGTATCTTAACTGTGTCATCAGGATTTCTGTCATATTCTTCTTTTAAATGATTTAATTTCTTAAGAGCTTCTTTAGCAACATTAGATTTTGAAGGCATATTTTCATTTTTCTGAGACATTCCTCTGTGAATATCGTCATCGGGCATTTGACCATGTGGATTTACGTTTGAATCTAAAGTTGATTCTTTAGCACTTGGGGAGAATATTATTAATGAAATTATAAAAGCGATAAATATTATAACATAAATATATAATGATTTAATTCTCATAAGTTCTCCAATTATCTAAGTTATTGTAGTCGCCAAATTAAGAATATTTTTTCAATCTTTTTAATCTTAGTGAACTTAATAATTAATAACTTCACACTTATAAAAAATATGAACTATAATCTGTTCTTCAATGTTTTGATAGTATTATTTAATAAAAACGTTTTAATGATAAGTAATTATTAAAATGTTCAAGAAAAAATTCGATAATAGTTCTGAGTTTTTAGACTTTTTATGAAATTAAAATTTATATAGACAATTAAATTAAAATTTATTAATTTTGTGAGTGAAATTTAGGTTAACATATCAAAGAGCTGCTATAATAAATCAAATTTATACATTCTTGGAACATGTCCTCATAAGAAGGAATTAATTACACAAATAGCTCTGAAAGTTGAAAAAATTTTTACCAAAATATATGGTAAAATAAGGGAACAATTTTGTATTACTTAAAGTTGAAGCTCAGAAAAAATTAACTAACTACAAATAAATTAAGGAGAGATGTAGATTTGAAGATAACGAAGCAATTTACGAACAGAGAAAGCAAATCTTTAGATCAATATTTACAAGAGATTGGCAAAGTTGACCTCCTGACACCGGAGGAAGAAATTGAATTAGCCAAAAGAATTAAAAAGGGCGATAAAGCTGCGCTCGATAAGCTAACAAAAGCTAACCTTAGATTTGTTGTTAGTGTTGCAAAACAATATCAAAATC
>CAZNFW010000045.1:0-13762 GCA_964572725.1 uncultured Melioribacter sp. | reverse complement strand
GCCTTTAGGAGACCTGATAAATGAAGGTAATCTTGGACTTATAAAAGCCGGTCAAAGATTTGATGAGACCCGTGGATTCAAATTTATATCTTATGCCGTTTGGTGGATTCGACAATCAATTATGCAGGCTATTGCAGAACAGTCAAGAATGGTGCGCCT
The DNA here is from genome assembly GCA_964572725.1 of uncultured Melioribacter sp. Classification (GTDB taxonomy): domain Bacteria; phylum Bacteroidota; class Ignavibacteria; order Ignavibacteriales; family Melioribacteraceae; genus Rosettibacter. The sequence continues at coordinate 13,603 of CAZNFW010000045.1, read as the reverse complement.
GCCATTAAATAGAGTTGGCGCATTAAACAAAATGAGCAAAGCCTTAAGCCAGCTTGAACAAGAATATGAAAGACGTCCAAATCCGGAAGAAATTGCTGAACAGCTCGATATGGATGTTCAGGATGTTACATATGCAATGCAAATTGCAGGACGTCATATCTCCATGGATGCTCCATTTGCACATAGTGAAGACAGCAATAATAGCTTACTTGATGTTATGCCAAATGAAGATCAACCACCACCAGACCATTCTTTAATGAAGGAATCTCTTAAAGCAGAAATTGAACGTTCACTTTCCACTTTAACTGAAAGAGAAGCTGAGGTAATCAGATTATATTTTGGTTTAGGCAAAGAACATTCTCTCACTCTTGAAGAAATTGGCGAAAAACTCAACCTTACTCGTGAACGTGTTCGCCAAATTAAAGAAAAAGCTCTTATAAGATTACGTCATTCTTCAAGAAGTAAAAACTTAAAAGCTTATTTAGGTTAATAAGTAGGGGCTGTCTAAAAAGTAAGATTTTTTAAAAAATAGAACACAGAAAACACAGATTTTAAAAGATTTTCACAGATTTTGAAGTTACTTTTTAGTCAGCCCCTACAGTATTTTTATTTACCATTTTTTTAACACCTCCCTTATATTAATTGCCTTTCTTCAATCCAAAATTTATTACTCCCTTTAAATTATCCTTATTATTTTTGTAAAAAATATATGAGGATTTATGGAATCCCTTGAAAAATATTTTGAAAAATATCGAAATAATATTATTGGGATTAATCAATTTTTTGATGGACCATATGGAAAAAGAAAAATAATTTATGCTGATTGGATTGCAAGCGGAAGATTATACGAACCAATTGAAAACACTTTAAAAGAAAGATTCGGACCTTTTGTAGGAAATACTCATTCAGAATCTTCTGTTACTGGAACTTCAATGACTAAAGCATATAAAGAAGCAAAAATGATAATAAAACAACATGTTAATGCTAATAACAATGATGTTTTAATTTTTTCTGGCTATGGTATGACTTCTGCAATAAATAAATTTCAGCGAATTCTTGGTTTAAGGATACCTGAGCAGCTTCAAAAATATGTTCATATCCCTAAAGAAGAAAAACCAGTGGTCTTTTTAACTCATATGGAACATCACTCAAATCAAACTTCTTGGCTTGAAACAATTTGTGATGTTGTTATAATTGAACCTGATGAAAAAGGATTGGTAAATATTAATCATCTTGAGCATTTATTAAAACTATATGAGCATCGCAAATTAAAAATTGGGTCTTTTACTGCAGCATCAAATGTTACAGGAATTCATCCGCCCATTTATAAAATGGCAGAATTAATGCATAAGTATGATGGTTTCTGCTTTATTGATTTTGCGGCTGCTGCTCCTTATGTGGAAATAAATATGCATCCTGAAATTGAAGAACAAAAATTAGACGCTATATTTTTTTCTCCACATAAATTTTTAGGGGGACCAGGCACTTCTGGAGTTTTAATCTTTGATTCAAAATTATATAACAGAAAAATACCCGACCACCCTGGCGGTGGTACTGTTGATTGGACTAATCCATGGGGTGAACACAAATACATCGAAGATATTGAAACTAGAGAAGATGGCGGTACCCCTGGTTTTCTTCAAGCAATTAAAACTGCTTTGGTCATTAAACTTAAAGAAGAGATGGGCGTAGAAAATATACTTCAAAGAGAACATGAATTATTATCAATTGCATTTGACAAACTACAAAAAATTAATGGGATTCATATACTTGCTGCAGAACATAAAGATAGACTTGGAGTTATCTCATTTTATCTGGAAAATATACATTATAATCTAATGGTTAAACTTCTTAATGATAAATATGGAATTCAAGTAAGAGGCGGTTGTTCATGTGCAGGAACTTATGGCCATTATTTGCTTCATGTTGACCCAACAAGGTCAAAACATATAACAGAAAAAATCAATCAAGGTGATTTATCAGAAAAACCTGGATGGGTTCGTCTTTCACTGCATCCTACAATGACAAATGAAGAACTGATATATATAATTAACGCAATTGAAGAAATCATTATCAACGCTAACAATTGGTCTAAAGATTACATCTATTCAAATAAAACTAATGAATATACACACACCTATTATAACGAAGAAAAATGGCAGCATATTCAAGAATGGTTTGAAATTTAATTCATAGTTAGAAATGTAATTATATCTCCAATGTCATTAAAAATTATTTAAACAAATACATAGTAAAGCTATATTGTATATAATCTAAGTATTATATTATCATAAATAATTAAAAATAATTTTAAATAATTATTCATTAATTTTTTACATAAATATTGACTTATTAATTACTTTTTCTATATTTTTGCAACAAATGAATAACAGGAATAAAACATATAACACAATGAATAAAAATCACTGGTGGTGGTGGCGCAGTATTATATCCATCATCTCAGTGATAACATAAGTTCAATTAAATATTTCAATTCAAGAAACCCTTCTTAGTTATCACTGAGAAGGGTTTTTTGTTTTAAAGGAATTTAATATGGAATACAAAAAATTTATAGAATTATCAAAAAAATATAATATCGTACCTGTATATGAAAGAATTGCTGCAGATATGCTTACTCCAGTTTCTGCTTATCTAAAAGTCAGAAACAAAAATTATAATACCTTTTTATTGGAATCAGTTGAAGGCATTGGGAGGTTAGCCCGATATTCATTTATTGGATTAAATCCAGCTGAAATAATTTCTAATAATTACACAGAAATTACGATTAAAGATTTCAAAAAAACCGAGAAGTTCTCTGGCAATATCTTCGATTATTTAAAGACTAGAATCCATAAATTCACTTATCCCAAAATTGAAGAACTGCCTTATTTCTCGGGTGGTTTAGTAGGATTTATTGGGTTCAATAATATTTCTCTAATTGAAGACAGCATATTATATAATTCTCAAGCAGGAAGTATATCCCCTGATTCAATTCTTGGTATTTATAATTCACTAATTGTATTTGACCATTTTAAGCATCAAATAATATTGATTTATAATGTTGATTGTACGACAGAACAAAATCCCGATGAAAAATTTGAAAATGCAAAAAATGAATTAAGAAAAATAAAAGACGTCTTAAATAAAAACATTGAATACAAATCTGATTTCAAAGCTTATCCCAAACCTTTAAGCAGCTATGAAGAAGAAGAATTTTGTGAACTTGTGAGATTATCGAAAAAAAATATTTACAACGGTGATGTATTCCAGATTGTCCTTTCAAAAAGATTCGAAGCTGATTATCAAGGAGATCTATTCAATGTTTACAGAGCATTAAGAATGATAAATCCTTCACCATATATGTATTTCATGGAATTTGATAATGACTTTAAAGTTATTGGCACATCACCGGAAGATTTATTAAAAGTTAAAAACAGAAAAGCAGAAATTTTGCCAATTGCAGGTACAAGAAGAAGAGGCAGAACAGAAGAAGAAGATTTAGAATTAGAAATTGATTTGCTTAATGATCCTAAAGAAATAGCAGAGCATGTAATGCTTGTAGATTTAGCAAGAAACGATCTTGGTAGATTTTGTCAACTTGGTTCAGTCAAAATAAGTGAGAGAATGAAAATCAATAGATTCTCACATGTCATGCATATTGTATCTCGAGTGGAAGGATTATTGCGTGATGATGCCGATTGTATTGATGCACTTAAATCATCTTTTCCTGCAGGGACGGTAACAGGAGCCCCGAAAATCAGAGCAATTCAATTAATTAACGAATATGAAAAAATAAATCGTGGGTTATATGCTGGTGCAGTTGGATATATTGATTTTAGTGGAAATTTAGACATGTGCATAGCAATAAGAACATTATTTGCTACAAAAGATAAAATTTATTGGCAGGCTGGCGCTGGCATTGTTGCAGATAGCAAACCGGAACTAGAACTTAAAGAAATTAAAAACAAATCAGCAGTATTAATTAGCGCACTGAAATGTGCGGAGGTAATTGATGAAAATCTTAGTAATTGACAACTACGATTCTTTTACATATAACCTTGTTCAATTAATCGGTCACTTTACAAATGACATTATTGTAAAACGTAACGACCGAACATCTATTGAAGAGATTAAAAAAATAAACCCGGATAAAATTGTTATTTCTCCTGGACCCGGCACCCCAGAAGATACAGGAATTACAATAGATTTAATAAAAAATTTTGGTTCAAACACTCCAATACTTGGAGTATGTCTTGGGCATCAGGCAATTGGTTATTACTTCGGATGTAAAGTAATAAATGCTCCTTACTTAATGCATGGGAAAGCATCATATATAATTCATGATGGAAAAACAATTTTCAAAAATGTAGAACAAAAATTTAATGCGGGCAGATATCATTCTTTAATAATCGAAAAAAGCAGTCTTCCTGATGTTCTTGAAATATCCGCATTTACAGAAGATGATATTATTATGGGAATCAGACATAAACAATATCCAATTGAAGGAATTCAATTTCATCCTGAATCTATTTTAACAAAAGTAGGTTATCAATTGATAAAAAACTGGGTTGAACTATGATAAATAATTACATTGAAAAAATTGCTTCCGGCAATAATTTAACTATTGACGAAGCTTATGAATCAATGACTTACATAATGAATGGTTCTTGCAACAATTCACAAATTGCCGGATTCTTGCTTGCTTTAAAAACTAAAGGGGAAACCCCGGAAGAGGTTGCTGGATTTGTAAAAGCAATGCGCAATAAAAGCATAAAAATTAATTCTGATGAAAATACAATTGATGTATGCGGTACAGGAGGTGATGGTTCCAATACATTCAATATTTCTACAGCATCTGCTTTCGTTGTTGCCGGATGCGGAATAAAAGTAGCAAAACATGGCAATAAATCAATTTCAAGTAAATGCGGAAGTGCAGATGTTCTTTCTTATCTTGGCATAAATATTAATCTTTCTCCATCAGCTGCTGAAGAAGCATTAAATAAAATTGGAATCACATTTTTATTTGCCCCTCTTTATCACCCAGCAATGAAACATGCAGCCCAAGTTAGAAAAGAATTAGGAATGAGAACTGTATTTAATATTCTTGGACCATTAACCAATCCAGCTAATACTAAAAAGCAATTAATTGGAACTTTCAATAATCAAGCGGCTGAGTTGATGTCTAAAGCCGCCTCATATCTTGATATGCAAAAGGTTTGTTTTATATGCACAGAAAATAGTCTTGATGAAATTTCTCTTACAGAAAAGACAGATGTATTTGAGTACTATCAATCAACTTTAAAGAAATACAAAATTTCTAACGAAACTTTTGGTTATAAAAAGATTGATAAAAAAAATATTCAGAGTAATTCTATAGAAAATAATGCAGAAATAATTCTTTCTGTACTTAGAGATAAAGTAAAGAATGATGCCTTTTATGTTGTTGCAGCAAACGCCGCAATGGCACTTTATGCTGCTGATTATTCAAACGATATTAATGAATGCCGCCTTGCAGCAGAGGAATCAATCCTTTCTGGAAAAGCATATGAAAAACTTATTGCTCTTAAATCTTTTGGAGAGAATTATCAATGAACTTTCTTAATAAAATTCTCGAAGTAAAAAAAGAAGAAGTAAAAAAACTCAAACAGAGATTTACATTTTCAACTTTTATGAATGAAGAATTTTTCAACTCAAAAACTATCAGCTTAACAAAATCCCTTAACAATTCAGATAATATTTCTTTAATTGCAGAGATTAAAAAAGCAAGTCCCTCTAAAGGAATATTAATTGAAAATTTTGATCACATAAACATTGCTTCAAATTATATGGAATGCTCTGTACAGGCAATCTCAATTTTAACAGACAATACATTCTTCAAAGGTCATATTAATTTTCTAAAAGAAATTGCAAGAATTAAAACTGTCCCTCTTTTAAGAAAAGATTTTATCATTGATGAGCTTCAAATTTTTGAAGCAAAAGCTGCAGGCGCAGATGCAATTCTTCTTATTGCAGAAGCTTTGTCAAAAAATCAAATAGAAAATTTGACCGCTGCAGCTTTTGAATGCGGTATGGAAGTTTTATTAGAACTTCATTCTACTTCACAGCTCGATAAAATTGACTTCAGTAAAAATAATTTGATTGGCATTAATAATCGAAACTTAGAAACTTTTGATGTTGATTTGAAAACAACTTTAAATGTCTCAAAGCATCTTCCCGACCATGTAACAATTGTATCAGAAAGTGGAATTAATAACAAAGAAGATATTGACAAATTAAAAAAGACAAAAGTTAATGCTGTTTTAATAGGTGAACATTTCATGAAATCAAACAATATTAAAGATACTGTTAAAGAATTTATTCAGTTTTGTAAATCTAAAGAGAACTAAAATATGAGAGTAAAAATTTGCGGTATTACAAATATTGATGATGCATTGCTTTGCTGCGAATTAGGAGCAGATGCAATTGGTTTTGTATTTTATAAAAAAAGTAAACGATTCATCAACTATTCTTCTGCAGAAAAGATTATAAAACAACTTCCTGCATTTATATCCAAGGTTGGAGTGTTCGTAGATAAAAATGTGAAGGACATTAATAGTATTTCTAAAAAAATTGGATTAACACACATTCAGCTGCATGGAAATCAAGATTCCAATTTTGTTTCTCAAATAACTTTGCCTGTAATTAAAAGTTTTCTAATTGACGAACAATTTGATTTTGCAAAACTGCGTATGTTTAAAAAATGCGAATTCTTATTGGATACATATTCGCCTAAATCTTTTGGAGGAACTGGAAAGACTTTTAACTGGAATTTAATTCCTGAAAGTTTAAGGAATAAAATAATTTTAGCAGGTGGTATTTCAATTAATAATATTGAATACATTTACAAAAATATAAAACCACAAGCTGTTGATCTTTCTTCATCAGTTGAAACCAGACCCGGTAAAAAAAGTCATAAGAAGTTGAAAGATTTTTTTAAAGTAGTAAATAATCTCAGGTATGCATGCAAAAATTTTTAATAGACATTAATAAACTAAATAAAACACATATTTATGACCCGGTGCATACACTCCTCTCGAGCCCTCTGAGCTTCCACAAAATGGAAGTCTTAAGGGCTCGAGTAAATTTTAAAATCCCAATGAAAAAATAATGAGTGAAAAAATGAATAATTACAATTATCCTGATTCACACGGCAAATTTGGAATTTATGGTGGACGGTATGTCCCTGAAACTTTAATTCCAGCCCTTTACGAACTTGAATCAATTTATAACCAATTAAAAAATGATTCTGAATTTATTAGCGAATATCATCAATTACAAAAAGAATATAACGGCAGACCTACACCCCTAACATTCGCCAGCAGATTAACAGAATATTATGGCAGAGCAAAAATTTATTTAAAACGGGAAGACTTATGCCACACTGGCGCACACAAACTAAACAACGCATTGGGACAAATATTAATTGCAAAAAAATTGGGTAAGAAAAGAATTATTGCCGAAACAGGAGCAGGTCAACATGGAGTTGCTACTGCCACTGTATGTGCAAAATTTGGTATTAAGTGTGTTGTTTATATGGGAGAAAAAGATATTGAAAGACAGGAACCAAATGTTTTTAGAATGAAACTTCTTGGAGCTGATGTTATTCCTGTTTCTTCTGGAAGCAAAACTCTTAAAGATGCTACAAATGAAGCAATAAGAGACTGGGTTACAAATGTAAAAAATACACACTACATAATTGGTTCTGTTGTGGGTCCTCATCCCTATCCAATGATAGTTAGAGATTTTCAATCAATAATTGGGAAAGAAACAAAAGAACAAATCTTATCAGTAGAGAAACGACTGCCAGATTATATTATTGCATGTGTTGGAGGCGGTTCAAATGCTATAGGCATTTTTTATCCTTTCATTAACGATAAAAATGTAAAGCTGATTGGAGTAGAAGCAGCAGGTTATGGAATAAATACAGACAAACATTGCGCAACTTTAAGTCTTGGTTCTCCTGGTATCTTTCAAGGAATGCTTACATATCTTTTGCAAAATGAAGATGGGCAGGTTTCAGAAGTTCATTCAATTTCTGCAGGACTTGATTATCCCGGTGTGGGACCTGAACACTCATTACTTAAAGATATTTCTCGAGTAAAATATTTTTCTGTCACAGATTTTGAAGCTTTGAAAGCTGCATATCTTCTTACTCGACTTGAAGGAATTTTACCGGCATTAGAAAGTGCCCATGCAATTGCTTATCTTGAAAAATTTATTGATAAAACAAATCCTGATGAAATTATTGTTATTAATTTAAGCGGCAGAGGTGATAAGGATCTTTCAACTTATATGAATAATTTTAAGGAAGAATTATAATGAGTTACATTCACAATTATATCGAAAAATTAAACAAGCAAAAAAGAAAAGCATTATCAATTTTTCTTACCGCGGGCTTCCCGAATAAAAATAATTTTATTGAATTAGCAAAAGCTGTTTTAGATGCTGGTGCTGATGTGCTTGAATTAGGAATTCCATTTAGCGACCCATTAGCTGATGGACCAATTATTCAAACATCATCAAATATTGCACTCAACAATAATATTACTGTTAACGATGTATTAAAATTTGCAGAAGCAATTTCGAAGTATTCAGACAAACCTATTATCTTAATGGGTTATGCTAATCCAATCAATAAATACAAGAAATCAATTTTTTTCAAAGATGCTGTAAATGCAGGTGTAAAAGGTTTAATTGTACCAGATGTTCCACTTGAAGAATATGACTCTTTTTATGATTGTGACACAAAAAATTTAGATATTATATTACTCACTACCCCAACTTCTACAAACGAAAGGATAATATCAATCGATAATAAATGCAATGGATTTGTATATTGCGTAAGTGTCACAGGAACAACCGGAATAAAAGATTCCTTTGATAATGAAACATTTGAAAATCTAAAAAGAACTTATTCATTAATTAAAAAAAATAAAATGTTGATTGGTTTTGGAATATCAAAGTCTGATGATATAAAAAATTTTTCACCTTATTGTGATGGAGTAATAGTTGGGAGCAGAATTATCAAATCAATTCTTAACGGTGATAAATTAGATGATACACTAAAAATTATCGGCGAATTGAGTGCTGCTTGTAAAAATTAATTCATTGAAAGAAATAGTTTTAAGCGGCTTGTTCGATAAATTAAAAAATTAATTCTCTGCGGTTAACTAAAAAACCGCAGAGAAAAAGAAAATTATAATTGATTAATTAAAGCTAATTTAACAACTACTAAATAATTATCTTTCAACTCTGCCAGAACCACCACTTTTAACCAATTTTTCTACTTCATCAATAGATACTAAATTAAAATCACCCGGGATTGAATGTTTGAGACATGATGCAGCTACTGCAAATTCTAATGCATCTTTCGTATTTTCTTTTGTTAATAATCCATAAATTAAACCACTGGCAAATGAATCACCAGCACCAACTCTGTCAACAATTTCTATATCATACTTTTTTGAACGATAAGGTGTTTTACAATCTTTATCATCAAGTAAAATCGCACTCCATCCATTTCTTGATGCAGAATAACTTTCTCTCAATGTAATTGCAACTGCCTTAAATCCATAAATTTCTTTTAATTTTTTTGCAACATTAAAGTATCCTTCTTCACTTAACTTTCCAGATTCTATATCTGTTGCTTCTGCTTTAATTCCCAGACTCTTTTCTGCATCTTCTTCATTTGCTATACAAACATCTACAAATTTCATTAAAGGTTTCATAACTGCTTGAGCTTCTTCAGTTGTCCACATTTTTGCTCTAAAGTTCAGGTCACAGCTAACTATAACATTTTTTGCTTTTGCTGTTTGGCATGCTTCTGACAAAACTTCCTGAGCATTTTTACCTAAAGCTGGAGTAATGCCTGTCCAATGGAACCAAATTGCATTTTCAAAAACTTTATTCCAATCTACTTCCCCTTTCTTCATTAATGCAACTGCTGAATTAGCTCTATCATAAATTACTTTTGAAGCTCTTTGACTTGCACCTGTTTCTAAAAAATATATTCCAATTCTGTCACCGCCTCGAACAATAAAATCATCTTTAACACCAAATCTTCTCAAATGATTAACTGCTGCTTGACCAATTTCGTGTTTGGGTAGTTTAGTAACATAGTAAGATTCCAGTCCATAATTTGCTAATGAAACAGCTACATTTGCCTCGCCACCTCCAAATGTAACATCAAAACTTTGTGCCTGAACAAATCTTGTAAACCCTGGAGTTGATAGTCTCAACATAATTTCACCGAATGTAACTACTTTTTTTGATTTACCAATTGTGTTAAACATAGTTTTCCTCTTATTTATTATTTAATTACTTTTCATATTTTTTTATTACAAGATATTTTAATTCAGTATCTCCAATGTTTCTTATGCCATGCATACTATTAGGCGGGCAGTAAAAACTTGAGTAAGCTTTTCCAACCTTTGTTTTACCATCGAGATAAAATTCTGCAGTGCCTTCCAGAACAAAAAAGAATTCGTCTTCGGAATGTTTATGAGGTGGATGTGTTGCAGAATGAGGAGCTACAACACTCAATTTGAGTGTTCTCCCATCTAGAAAATTTTTATCAACAAACCAGTATTGATAACCCACTTCTGTCTTAACAACTTTTTCAGGATTGAATTCATTAACACAATTTTCAATTGTAAACTCTCTTTCTGGTTTGTGGGCATCTTTTTCTTGAGATAATAAATTCAGCATAGGAATAATAAATATCAGAAATAAATTTATTAACGTTTTCATTTTCCCCCTTTAAGATTTTTATAATTATTTTAAATTATTTCAGCATAGGTTTAACACGACTTACAAATTGAAGTGGTAATCCAGAAGTATCCTTAAAATTCATTACATAATCTCCAGATGGTGTTTGATAAATATCATTAACAAGTTCAGCTTCGTTCTTTAACAATTTTTCTTTTAGTGCTTTTATATCCTGAACAACAAAAGCAATGTGCAGTGATGAATGGGTAATGTCATTAAAATTTATTACAGGTGAATCTTTATGCTGATAGAATTCAAACATAACATTTTTATTTTCGTCTGCTACAAACATTCCAAATGAAGGAGCTTTACCTTCTCTCATAATAGTCATATTTAAGTTATCAACATACCATTTAGATTTTGCAGGTGAATCAAAAACATTAAAAGCAATATGTTCTATAAAAATTCCTTCAGCTTTTATCATTGGCTTTACTCTTTGAACAAATTGAATTGGCAAACCCCAAGGATCTTTCAAAACCAGAACTTGGTCACCAGAATCAGTTTTCCTTAAATCACTCAAAATAGTAGCTCCTGCATTTAAAAGCTTATCTTTCATCAAATTAATATTTAATACACTAAAAGCAAGATGAAAAGAATCATAATTAAAATTAAGTGAATCTATAGTTGGATAATCTTTGTTGTAATTAAATTCAATCATCATGTGTAATGATGAATCGGCTATAAATGTAGAATAATTTGGAGCTGTTCCTTCCCTTACAATTTTCATATTTAAATTTTCTGAATACCACTTTGCTGCTGCAACAGGGTCTTTTACATTTATACCGATGTGTTCAAATCTTATATTATTTTCTGTATTATTGCAACAGGATTCTCTTTTTTTACAATTATCATCATTTGCATAAAGTTGATTCACAAATGTTAATATAAGTATCAGAAATGCTGCAACCTTTGTGAATGTTCTATACATGTTAATAAACATTGCAGTCTCTCCTTTTATTTATTCATTTATAAAATTATTTTAAGTGAATTCACAAGCTCCCGTCAAAACTAAAACCAAATAAAAATGTTCTGCCGGGCATTGGATAACCATCAATTATTTCATATTGTCTGTTCAATAAATTATCAAGCTTTAAATAAATTGAGAGTGATCGAAATAAATTAATCCATATTGATGAATTTAGTAAAGCATAGCTCTGCTTTCTTTCTTCAGAATTATTTGTTTTTACTGAAGTGTAAATATTTGTAATTGATTTTAATCCCAAATTAAAACTGATAATTTTATAAACATAATTAACTTCTGTAAAAAATTGCTGCTGCGGTACACCAATTAATTTTGCTGAACTTTTAATGTAACTGTAATTGCTATTTATCGTAAAACTTTTTGATAAAACATAACTTGCTTCAATTTCGAATCCTCTGTTTGTCAATTTATTTATGTTCTGGTTTTTAATATTCGGATAAACTCCAACCATATTAATAAAATCTTTTCCATCTATTAAATATAATGCACCATTAAATAGAAGTTTATTTTGCAACAACATGCTCTTAAACCCAATTTCATAATTCCAGATTTTTTCCGGCTTCAAATCTATATTAGCACCAAAAAGAAAAAGTTCATTCAATGTAGGACTTCTAAAACCTTCTTCAATTGATACATAAACTGACATTTGATTATTAACATTATAGTTCAGATTAAACTGCGGTATTAATAAAATCCCATATTCCGAATGATTATTTAACCTTATTCCTCCACTGAAAGAAAAATCTTTAGTTAATTTTTGACTCGTTATAAAGTAAATAGCTTTTTCTGTAACAAATTTATTAATTAATTCAATTTTTGTTCTTGCTTTACCACCATATCTTTTTAATTCAATTCCTAAAGAAGAAATATTATTATCAAAAAATTGAAAACTTTCATTTAAAGATAAACCCAATATATTATCATTCGAATGAAAGCCATCATAAACATCATGAACTCCATTATTAAAATAAATCAAAGCAAAACCCTCATAACTATTAAATTTATTTTTCAATGATAATGAAGAATTTGCACGAGTAACATTTGTCCATACCGAATTATTTAAATAAGGATTAGTAACAGGGCCTGGATTATATACTTTAGTTGAGTTAATGTAAGTATTAAAATCTAATGACCAATAAGGATTAAATAAATATGAAGCATTATAAATTCCAGAGATAGAATTAGAACTCGAAGATGGGCGATTATCATCTGAATAATCTTTACTTATTGAAATGCTGCTTATGAATTTAGCTTTTTTATAATCAATACCACCTTTAATTTTATATGTATCAAAAGAACCATAATTTATATTTGCAGAAATACCTAAACCATCATTTTGTTTCTTTTTTGTTGTAATATTTATAACACCGCCCATAGCATTTGTGCCAAATAAAACAGATGCCGGCCCGCGAATGACATCAACTGCAGCAATTTCTGAAGATTGATAAACATCAGAAATTGGATGTCCAAATATTCCGGCAAATTCTGGTCTGCCATCTACTACAACAAGTGTTTGCTGTATTCCATTAATTCCTCGAATTGAAATTTTGCTCGGTGCCTGTGAACCAATTCCAAAACCACTTAATCCATTTTCTGTTACAAATAATGATGGTACTCTGCCACTTATTGATGCAAACAAAGCCGGTTTAATACTTTGTTTTAATTCTTGTTCAGGTATAATTGTAAATGATGGAGTGAAAGTTCTTAATAATTGTTCATATTTAGTTGCTGTAATTGTTATTTGTTTTAATTCATAAGTTTTTGATGTGTCTGTTTGGGCATTAATAATTATACTTAATAAAAAAAAGCATATAA